>JBOIAD010000116.1:0-102495 GCA_050738795.1 Steroidobacteraceae bacterium | reverse complement strand
GGGCATCAGATCCTGAACCGACAGCTCACTTCGGACCTGCTCGCCGCGCGGGATGCGATCCAGAAGGACGGCGATTTCTCCGTGACTCGGGTCGCCCCCGAAAATGCCGCTCCGTCCGCCGAGTTCTACAAGATGGGTTTCCACTTCGTGCCGTACGTCGGCAGCGCGAGCCACAAGCTGTATCACCTTCCGACGATGTACGGCTCCGGTGAAAACGAGGTCACGCTATATCCGAACCACATGATCTCCATCGTGATGGCCAATGCGGCGCAATTGCCGCCGGGAGAGCAGGCGAAGTCCGATCGGGGCCCCCAGACGCTGCGCGCGGTGGACCGACTCGCCCCATTTTGAGCGCGCGGGCCCCGGATCGGCCTTGAAGGAGCCGTGCAAGGGATCACTCGTACTCCTCGAAGGCGAGCTCGGCCGCCGCGGCCGATCCGAACAGCGCACGGTGGGAATCGCCGACTGGCGCGGCAAACGTTGTGGCTTGTCAGCCGCCTGGGCAAGATACTGCTGTCCATGAATACCAGGCTCAAGACGCTATCGATCGGCGCATTGCTGCTCTTGCCGGTTGCGTTCGGCGAAAACGCCGCGGCGCCGGTCTCCGGTCCCCAATTTACGCCGACCGGTGAGCTGAAGCCGCCGCAGCATTACAGGGAGTGGGTGTATCTGAGCACGGGGTACGACATGAGCTATCGCCCCGTCACGGCCACGGTGCATCACATGTTCGACAACGTGTTCGTGGCTCCAGGTGCGTATCAGTCGTTCGTCCGGACCGGCACGTGGCCCGACAAAACCATGATGGTGCTGGAAACGCGCGGCGCGGAAGAACGAGGCTCGCCCAATCGCAGTGGCAGCTATCAGGGCACGCAGGTCATGGGCATTGAAGTGCACGTCAAGGACGAAGCACGTTTTGCCGGCGGCTGGGCATTCTTCGGTTTCGATGGCCCGCAGGCCGCCAAAATGATTCCACAGTCTGCTCCCTGCTATGCATGCCATGCGGCGCACGCGGCGGTCGATACCACGTTCGTGCAGTTTTATCCCACTCTGCTGCCGATCGCCCGAAGCAAGGGCACATTATCAACGTCCTATCAGAAGGACATTGCGGCGGAAGGGCACTGACCCTGCGCCTTGGCCGTGACACGCTGGTAGCCATCCGGCCAGACCGGCCGCCCTTCTCATAATGGAACTCAATAAAGCACCATAGCCAACGGTATCCGCGCCCGCCTGGGCTCACGAGCTTCTCCGCGCCCCAGCTCAACGGCGTCGCCTCGTTGTTCAATCAGGCGCTCGGTACGCGGCTTGGCCTGCTGAACGTTCCGCTGTACGACCTGGTGCGCCGCAATGCCGCGCATGGCGGCTCACACGCGCCGCTGCGTGACATCGTTCACGGCAACAACTGGTTTTATACCGGCAATCCCGGTTACGACCAGGGTACCGGAGTCGGCGTCCCGAACGTGGCCAATCTGTTGCAGGCATTGCAAAGATATTATTGATCGGCTCGGCCCGGCGAAGTCAGAAGGAGCAACAGCCCGCGGCCGGTTCAGAGGACTAACGAGCAAGTTCTGGCGTTGCCATTCCTCATGCCTCCCCCGGCTCCGGCTTCGCCGCTGTGTTGCCTTCGGGAGTCAGGCCGATTTCGCCGCATATGTCGTCCGTATGCTCCCCGAGACGGGGCGACCTGCGGTGCAGGCTGAGATTCGCCCTGGAGAAGCTGATCGGCGTACGCAATCCCGGCACGCCCTGGGGATCGATGCGCATGGCTCGCGACTGAAACTGTGGATCGGCGAAAACATCCGCGACCGAGTTGATGGGGCCGGCGGGCACCCCGGCCCGTTCCAATTCCCTCAGAAGGTGCGCGCGCGACTGCGTCCGGATCCTGGCCTCCAGCCGCTCACTCAGCGCCTGCGAGTGCTGTACCCGCGCGGCGTTCGTCTGAAAGCGCGCATCGCACGGCAATTGCGCAAGCTCCAGGACCTCGCAGAGCCGCGCAAACTGCCGGTCATTGCCGCACGCCACGATCACCTGGCCATCCGCGACCTCAAAGGTCCGGTAAGGCGCGATGTTGGGATGCGTATTTCCCGATCGCTTCGGTGACGTCCCCGACGCCAGGAAATTCATTGCCTGGTTCGCGAGCACGCCGGACATGCAGTCGAACAGCGCCATGTCGATGAGCTGGCCGCACCCGGTCCGCTCACGGTGCCGCAAAGCCGCCTGGATCGCGATCACCCCGTACAGCCCGGTGACGAGGTCGGCCATCGCAACGCCGATTTTCTGCGGCTCGCCTTGCGCCTCCCCCGTCAGATCCATGATGCCGCTCATCCCCTGGATCATGAAGTCATAGCCCGGGCGTTGCGCATAGGGTCCCGTCTGGCCGAAGCCGGTGATGGAGCAATACACGAGCCGCGGGCTGCTGCGACTCAAGCTGACGTAGTCGAGCCCGTACTTCTCGAGGCCGCCCGCCTTGAAGTTCTCGATGAGCACGTCGGCGCCGGCCGCAAGGCGCGCGACGATCTCCCGCCCATGCGCTGTCGAGAAATCGGCGATGATCGATCGCTTGCCGCGATTGCAGGCATGAAAATAAGCTGCCGCCACTTCGCCGTCGGTAGTCATGAAAGGCGGTCCCCACCTGCGGGTATCATCGCCCTCCGGACTCTCGACCTTGATGACGTCGGCGCCCAGATCGGCAAGTGTCTGGCCGATCCACGGACCCGCCAGTACGCGCGCCAATTCGACGACTTTGAGGCCTGCAAGCGGTGGGTTCGACATGATCACGTCTCGAGGAAGAGGGGATGTGCAAGCCCACCGCAGCGTCGCTGCGCTTTGCCTGGACCATTGAAACGCAAACGGCCTGCCTTGTCACTTCGCCTTCGGTACGGCGCCGGTCCCCTCCTCCAGTGCCCCACATCGCCGCATGCGCGCACCCGCCGCGCCGCGGGGACACCCTCGTGCGGTAACATGGCGCCGCGGCATATCGAGGGAAAGCTCATGCAATCCAAACTCGCGTCCACTTGGAGGAGTCGCGTGAAGAACTTGCCGGCGCCGGCGAAGGGCGTGTGACTCATGGGCGCTGATAGCGCGTACTGCGAGCGCGCCGAACACCCATTTGTGGCACCACCGGAGTTGCACGGGGACTCGCGTCGATATCCTGTCCTGATCGTCGGTGCAGGCCCCGTCGGGCTGGCCGCGGCCGCGTGCCTGGCCCGCTTCGGCATTGAAACCGTGGTCATCGAACGGAACCGGCGCGCTGGCGAAGGCAGCCGCGCGATATGCCTCTCGCGGCGCAGCCTCGAGATTCTCGACTGGATCGGCGTCGCGAACCTGTTCGTCGCCAAGGGCCTCGGCTGGACGCGCGGCCGCGCCTTCTATCGTGAGCGGCAGATCCACGAGCTGTGCATGCCGCATGGCGACACAGAGAAATTTCTGCCGATGACGAACCTCCAGCAATACTACATGGAAGAATTCCTGGCGCAGCATTGCGCAACACAGCCGCTGGTGGGCCTGCGCTGGGGCAGCGAGCTTGTCGATCTCGAACGGCGCCCGCAGGAGGTCGTCGCGACCATCGCCACTCCCGAGGGCTCATACCGGCTGAGCTGCTCGTACCTGCTAGCGACCGACGGGGCGCGCTCACAGGTGCGCAAACGATTGGGACTGCCATTTGAGGGTTCCTCGTTCACGGGTCGTTACTTGATAGCGGATATCCGCCTGCGCAGCGCCCATCCAACCGAACGGCGTGCATGGTTCGACCCTCCCTCGAATCGCGGCTCCACGATTCTCATGCACCGTCAGCCCGATGAAGTGTGGCGTATCGACTATCAGCTCCACGACACCGACGACGAGGTCATCGAGCTCCAGCCGCAAAGCGTACGCTCGCGCGTACAGCGGCATCTCGATTTCATCGGTGAGCGCGGCGAATGGGAGCTGCTCTGGAGCTCGATCTACAGAGCGCGCTCGCTCGCGCTGCGCACCTATGTGCACGGCCGCATACTGTTCGCGGGCGATGCTGCCCACCTCGTTCCGATCTTCGGCGTGCGCGGCCTGAACTCAGGATTCGCCGACGCACACAACCTGGCATGGAAGCTCGCGTGGGTGCTGCACGGCCGCGCGGGCGACTCGCTCCTCGAGACTTACACACAGGAGCGGCGCGCCGCCACCCTGGAAATCCATCGACAGGCGGACAAGACAACTCGCTTCATGACCCCGAGGACACGAGGAGACCTCCTGATGCGCGATGCGGCGCTGTCGCTCGCCGTAGAGCACGAATTCGTCCGTCCCCTGGTGGATCCTCGTCAATCCGTTCCCTACGTCTATGGCGACAGCCCGCTCAACAGCTTCGGCAGCGGTAACGCTCCCGCATCCGGCGCCGATTTCCGCAACGGTCCCCGGCCGGGGGCGCCTCTCCCGAACCTGCGCGTTCGCCACAGGTCAGGCTCAGGATACCTTCTGGACTGGCTGGGAAGCGGCTTTGTCGGCATATTCTTCATCCGCGGCGAGTGCACGCCGGCGGATCGCGAAGTGCTCGCCGATCTGCACGCTCGATGCAACCTGCGTCTGTTGGTCGTGACTGACGTCCGACCGGACGGCCGGTTCGAAAGCGATGACGAGACACTGGTTCTTCTCCAGGACGTTGCCAACGTCGCAGGACAAATCTACGGCGCCTGCGCTGGCACACTTTATCTTGCACGACCTGATGGACACGTGTGCGCCAGATGGAAGCGGGCAGTGACGGCCGAGCTCATCGGCGCAATGCAAAGAGCGTGCGCGGCATGCTGAGGGTGTGGGTACCATGACAACAACCGATCTGGAGGATGCAGACAGCGCTCTGGAGCGGGCGCACGGCCTGCTCGTCGCAGCGATCAACTCTCAGGCACCGGGCGCCGAAGCCCGCTACCTCGCGCGCCTCGCCCTCCTCCTTCTGAAGGAGCTGCAATACGGCGACACCGCCCTCGAGCTCATCCGCGTTGCCATGCATGAGCCGGATTGACCCGGGCCCGCTCCACCAGCCGGACTCAGTGTCACGCCGCCATCACGAGCGCTGAAACCGTCCCGCATGCGCCTCATGAAGAAATGGCAGCAACGCCGCGAAATACGCACGCTGGTCATCGTACATGGCCATATGGCTGCCACCCTCGCAGACCACCACGCGGGAGCGTGGAATGAGACGGCCCATTCTGCCAATCTGTTCCGGCGACATCTCGTCGTGACGCGCCGCGATCAGCAGCGTAGGCACTTCGATCTCGTGTAACCGGTCCCAGACGTCCCAGTGTTTCAGGTTGCCGACGATTGTGAATTCGTCGGGACCCTGCATCGTGTTGTAGATCTTTGTATTGATCGTACGCATCGCACGCTGCACCGGCTCGGGCCAGGGATCGAGCCGGCAGAAATGCCGGTTGTAGATCTGCTCCAGCAAAACCTTTTCGTATTCGGGAGAGTCGTAATCGCCTGCAGCGCGATGCCGCTGGATGATCGCACGCGCCGCGGGCGGCACCTGCCCCACCAGCACCTCGGCATATTTGACGTATTCACTCACGCTCGCCGTCATGTTCGAAATCACCAATCCCGAGAGATGCTCAGGGTGGTGCAGCGCGTATTCCATGCCTAGCAGTCCGCCCCACGAATGCCCGTAGAGTATGAAGCGGTCGAGGCCGAGCGCCTTGCGCACCTGCTCAACCTCTTCGCGATAGCGCCCTAACGTCCACAGCGTTGTGTCCTGTGGCACATCGGAGAAGCCGCAGCCGAGCTGATCGTAGTACCAGTACCGGATACCGGCCCGTGGCAGAAAATCCTCGAAGCATTCCAGGTAGTAATGATTGAATCCCGGTCCACCGTGCAAGGTGAGTACCGGTACCTGTCCATTTCCAACTTGCTTCACCCAAACAGCGTACTTCCCGTCGATGCGCACTGTGCGCGCGCCGCCGGTGTGTATGCCGTCCGGTCGCGCCGCCGGCACACTCAGGCCTGCAATGGTGACGGGTTGCGCCGTCTTCGGACAGTCAGTCTGAGCGACGGCATCATGAGCCAAGAGCGTGCCGCCGGCAGCCAGGAAAACGCGGCGGGAAACTTCCGACATGGTCTCATCCCCCTGTTGCAATGATCGATCGTGCAGCACCCAATACCTCCGGAACGATCTGCGCCACGTCCGCATCCCGCGTTCGATGATTGACGAAGCACGCCCGGAGAGCGAAATGGCCACCGATTGAAGCATTGGACAGATAGACCCGGCCGTTGTCGATGACCCGCTGCAAGATCGAGGAGTTGAGCTCATCGAGATCCCCAGGGCCTGCGTTGCCGCGAAAGCGGAAACAGACCGCGCTCAGCTCCACGGGAGCGAGCAGCTCGAGCTGCGGAGCGCTGCGGATGCAGTCAGCCAGCTGATTGGCGTGCGCGAGATCCGCGCCGATGGCCTCGCGAAAGGCCTGCAGCCCGTGGTATCGCAATGACAGCCAGATCTTCAGAGCGCGAAACCGCCGGGACAGCTCCATCGACTCCTCGAAGAAGGCAAAACCTTCCACCGGGTCCGAATCGAGCACCCGCGCGTACTCGTGCGTATGCGAGAACGCGGCTCGGGCCAGTGCCGGCTCCTTGAAGAGCAGCAGCCCGCAATCGACGGGCTGATACAGCCATTTGTGCAGATCGAGGGAAAGCGAGTCCGCCTGGTCCAGGCCACGGAATCTCTCTGCGGCCACCAGCGCCGCGGGCGCGCCGTAGGCGCCATCGACATGCAGCCACAGACCGTACTTGCGGCAGATCGCCGCAATCTGCTCGAGCGGATCTATCGCGCCCGTGCTGACGGTTCCCGCGGAAGCGACCACCGCAATGAGACTGTGTCCCGCGGCACGATCCGCCAGTATGGCCCGCTCCAGCTCCTGCGTGCGCATGCGAAAGTGCGAATCGACCGGCACGCCGCGCAGGTTGTTGCGGCCCAGGCCCAGAAGCGCCACGGCCTTGGCCATCGACATATGCGCTTCGCTCGATACATACACGACTCCGGGCCGCGCGCCTGAGTCATTCGCGGGCAATCTCGCCTCGCGCGCCATCGTCAGCCCCATCAGGTTGGCGGCGGAGCCTCCGCCACACAGGCTGCCGGTAAAGCCGCCGCAGCCGATGGCGTCCGCGATCCAGCGCACGACCTGCCGCTCGATCGTGACGGCCGCCGGAGCGGACCGCCAGGCCGTGACATTCTGATTGAGGACGCTCGCCAGCAGATCCGCCAGAGCTGCGACCGGCTCGCCCGAGCCCAGCACGTAGCCGAAAAAACGCGAAGTCGGCGCGCGCGACAATTCCATGACCGCAGCCAGTGCATCCAACGCCGCTCCGTGCAATCCGTCGCGCGGAAGCGGTTCGTCGAAAGTCTTGCTGGTCTGCTCGCCCGATGTAGCCGGGTACGCGCGCATGCCGTCCAACTGCGCATAGAAGTCAGCAGCTAGCGAGGTAACGCGGGCAGCCAGAGCGCGAAACTCCTCGTTCGAAACGTAAAGGGGATGCATCGGACGGTGCTCCTATTTGACCAGACCTCGCTCGTAGTAAATGCGGCAATTGAGCTCGGCCGAAAGCGCGCCGGCGACGCGATGCAGGGTGGCAACAAGCGATCGCGCCGGCGGCGTGCCGATTTCCGCGGACGTCCCGACGATGCCGATGATTCCCACGAGCTGGCCGTCGTCGCGAAATAGCGGGGCGGAAACGGCATTGATCCCCAGCCGGACCTCATCGACGGCCTCCTCGAAGAAACGCTCGCGTATGGCACGCAGACGCGACTCGATGAGGATGCGGTCGGTGATCGAATGAGGGGTGAAGGCGGCGAGCTTGCGCCCGAGCACCCGCTTGCGCGCCGGCTCGTCGGCGAAGGCGAGCGCTATCCGGCCCTGGGATGAGCAGTGCGGCGGGGGACGATTGCCCGGTCGCGAAGAGATTGAAAGCCGGTCCAGGTACTCCACGCAGGACAGGACGATGGGCTCCCCATTGCCTGGAACGGACAGCAGTGCCGTCTGTTGGGTCTGGTCCCGCAGTCGCGTCAGGTAGGGCGCCGCGACGAACCGCAGATCGAATTGCTCGAGTGCCGCTTCCCCGAGTGAAAACAGCTTGCCGCCCAGGCTGTAGCCCCCATTGCGCGCATCCTGGAAGACGACGCCGAGGCGCTTCATCGTGGACAGGTGCCGATAGACGCGCGGCTTCAGCTCACCCAGCATGTGCGCAAGGTCCGTCAGACCGACGGCGCCGTGGGCATTCGACAGCTCATCCAGAATCCGGAATGCGGTCTGCAGCGACTGCAGGCCATCGCCGCTGTCCTGCCTCCGGACCCGTGCCGCCCGCTGCGCGGCCCTGGGCGTTGCCTTGTGTTTCATGAGCGCTCGCGGGATTGCATGCGGATGCCGCGGAGGTCGCATTTGCGCCGCCGCGACGCTATAATACCCGAAACAGAGTTTCTCCAGGCGAAACAATTTTGGCCTGATTCTCGTGGCCGCGGAGCATGCCGATGTTTCTGAAGAATTGTTGGTACGTTGCGGCCCTGGACCACGAGTTGATCGACGGGCGGCTGTTGAGCCGCACCCTGCTCGGCGAGCATGTGCTGCTGTTCCGGGGCGAAAGCGGCAAGGTGTTCGCCCTCAATGACCGCTGCCCGCATCGCGGCGCCCTGCTCTCCCGGGGCCGGCTCGAGGGCGACGCCGTGCGCTGCATGTATCACGGCATCAAATACGACGGCTCCGGCAAGTGCGTACAGATCCCGGGCCAGGACATGATTCCACCGAAGCTCAGGGTGCCCGGCTACCCGGTGCTCGAACGCAGTCACTTCATCTGGATCTGGATGGGCGAGGCGGCCAAGGCGGATCCGGCGCTCATCGTCGAGCTCCCGTACCTGCACGATCCGGCCTGGAAGGGCATTCCGGCCTATCTGCACTACGATGCCAGCTACCTGCTGATCGTCGACAACCTCAGCGACTTCTCGCACCTGGCTTTCGTGCATACCCGGACCCTGGGCGGCTCCGAAGAGTATGCGTTCGTCACGAAACCCACCGTCATAGAGCGGCTCGAGCGCGGTTTTCGCGTCGAGCGCTGGCACCTCAACAGCGATCCACCTCCGTTCCACAAGAAGGTCATCCGCGACAAGACCGCCAGGGTCGACCGCCGTAATATCGCGACGATGCTCATACCCGGCATCTTCACCATGGAAACGCTGTTCGCCGCCGCTGGCCACGGCGCCCAGGGGGGCGACCTCGCAGGCGCGAGGGAATATCGCAACTGTCAGTTCATGACGCCGGAAACCGAAGGCACGACCCACTTCTTCTGGTCCTACCTCAACAATTTCGAGGGCGAGGACTCCACGATCTCCCGGTCGCTGCTCGACAGCCTCATCGAGGGGTTCATGGAGGACAAGGCGATCATCGAGCGCCAGCAGCAGACGCTCGATGAGGATCCGAGCTTCCAGATGCTCGCCATCCTGGCGGACGCGCCGCTCGCGCATTTTCGCCGTCTGCTCGGCAAGCTGATCGATGCGGAACAGGCTGGCGCCGCGAATCCGCCGGGCGGCTCGCGATTGACCTCGGCCGCCGGCTAGTCCACTGGAAAAAGTCGCCTGCGGCGCTTTTTCGGACGTGGCTGCGCGATATTTCTCGTTGGTGGCACGTAACGGCGTTTGTGTATCGGGGGAGTCAATGATAATGATGAAGCGTTTCCTGGCCGGGACCGGTGTCCTGATTGCCGCATCGGCCGCCGTCCAGGCCGCACCGGCGGACACGAGCAGCGGCGAGGCTCTCGAGGAAATAGTCGTGACGGCGCAGAAGCGCTCGCAGACCGAGCAATCCGTACCCATGTCGATGACGACGTTCGGCGGTGTCGCGCTCGAGCAGAAAGCGATCAACAGCTTCTTCGACTATGCCACGAAGGTCCCGAACCTGGCCTTTGCTCCTACGGGCGACGGCGTCGGGACCGCCCGCACCGTGTCGATCCGCGGCATCTCCGGCGACAACGTCACGGGCTTCTATATCGATGAGACGCCGCTGCCGGACTCGCTCGATCCGCGGGTGCTCGACATCGACCACATCGAGGTCCTGCGCGGGCCGCAGGGCACTCTGTACGGTGCGCGCTCCATGGGCGGCACGGTGCGCATCATCACCAAGGAACCGGATCTCACTCAGTTCTCCGGGACGGTTCATGGCGGCGTGTCCACGACCAGCCGCACGGATCAGCCTAACTACACCGGCGATGGCGTCGTCAACATCCCCGTCGTCCAGGACCGGCTCGCGCTGCGACTGACCGGCTTCTATGACCAGGAGGCGGGCTATTTCGACCGGAGCTATTGCACGAATCCGGCGACAGCCGGGATCAGCTGCTTCCCGCTGTCGACCACCGGCATGACGACGGTGAAGAATATTGGAGCGATCGACACGTATGGCGGGTCCGCCAGCCTGACGATCAAGGCAAGCGATTCCGTTACTGTCACGCCGCGCATCATGATGCAGCGTGCGAACTACAACGGCTTTCCGATGGCAGACTTCCGGAGCACACCCGGGAACGGTATCGGCTACCCCGTCCCTTCAGGTCCCTACATATTGCCAACGGCCATGACGCCGTCGGACTTTACCCAAAGGCGCCTTTTCGACATCCCGGAAGGCGGTTCCGACTGGTGGGACCTGTATTCGCTCGCCGTGCACTGGAAGACGGGCCTGGGCGAATTCGTCTCGTCGACGGCCTACTTCGACCGCAAGGTGAACGAACACGAGGACCAGTCGGATTTCGTGTGGGCCGCGATCACCTCTGGAGCCTGCGCCAACCCCTCACCCTTCTGCAATCCGCCGGCCCCGGGCCCGATCAGCGAGGAGAAGGACTACCAGCGCTTCGTCGAGGAAGCGCGCTTCGTGTCCAACCTGCCCGGACCGCTGCAATTCGTCATCGGCGGATTCTATTCGGATTTCCACGGCCGCCTGCCCTTTGCCGCCCTGTACCCGCCGTCCGAGGTGCCGAACCTGGACAACGAGCTGGGGGGACAAAACAACCCGGACTTTCCCAACCTGATCTTTGCCCAGGATTTCCATACCGACATCAAGGAGCCGGCGGTGTTCGGCGAGGTCTCTTACGAGCTCACCAGCGCACTCAAGGTGACCGGCGGTCTGCGCTGGTATGAGGTGAAGACGACCTCGTTCGGATTCGAGGAAGGCCTGGCCGTCGGAGGCGGGCCGCCCCTGGTCAGCCCGGTTGCGACGGACAAGGAGAGCGGCGTCAATCCGAAAGTGGAGGTCGACTACCACCTGACGGCTGACCAGATGGTCTATGCAACGGCGGCCAAGGGATTCCGGCCGGGCGGCCTCGTGCCGCTGGTACCGCCGGGAACTGCCGGCACGCCCAACGACTGCGTTGCGGCGCTGGCCGAGGTGAACCCGAATATCTCGCTCGCGGACACGCGCACCTTCAAATCCGACTCCCTGTGGAACTACGAGCTCGGCACGAAGACGGCGTGGCTCGATCGCCGCGTCACGCTCAACGCGGCGGCCTTCTTCATCAAGTGGAACAACATCCAGCAGGAGATCCTCCTGCCTTGCGGCTTTCAGTACACCGCGAACGCTGGAGGCGCGGAAAGCAAAGGCGGCGAGCTGGAGGTGCGAGCACGCGCCACGGAGCAGTTGGAAGCCTCGTTCGGCCTCGGCTACCAGAACGCAAAGATCACGGCAACGGGTCCTTCCTCACCGCAGCCGGTGGGCTCGCCGGTGTTCCAGGTGCCCAATTGGACCGGGAACGCCTCGGTGTCGTACACGACCCCGGTCACGAGCAGCTGGAACCTCGTCAGCGGACTCGACTACGCCTACATCGGCAGGAGCTTTAGCGGCAACAACGATCCGAGCTCGCCGCGAGAGCGGCCGGCTTACCGCCTCCTCGATGCACGCCTTTCCGTGACGAACGGTTCGACGGAGGTTGCGCTCGTGGGCAAGAATCTTACGAACGAGGTGGCAAACCTCGGTGACAACCGCTCCATCGCCGCGGAGGTTCCCGGACGGCCGCGACTGTTCGTCAACCAGCCACGGACCATCGGGGTGGAAGTCCGCACCTCTTTCTAGCGCGGCTGCGGCCCGGCATCAAGACAGAGAGTGAACAGGAACGTCGTGCCTCTGCCGAGCTCACTTTCGGCCCAGATGCGTCCACCGTGCCGCTGGATGATGCGCTGTACTATCGACAGGCCCACCCCGGTACCTTCGAACTCCGACTCCGAGTGCAGACGCTGGAACACCCCGAACAGCTTGCCGGCGTATTCCATTTTGAAACCCACACCATTATCGCGCACAAAGTAAACCATGCCCTGCTCCTCCTCGCGGCAATCCACTTCGATCACGGCCGGATCGCGCTCCCGCGTGAACTTGAACGCATTGGAAAGCAGATTCACCAGCACCTGTTCAATCAGGGACGCATCCCCCTCGCACTCACCGAGGCTTCCAATCCGCACTTCAACGTGTCGCTGCGGTTCCCTCGCGAGCAGATCATTGATCAGACGGTGCACCAGAGGCTCGAGTGCGATACTGCCCCGCAGCAGGGGCCGCCGCCCGAATTGCGACAGCGCGAGCAGATCCTCGATCAGCTGTCCCATGCGGCGTGCGCCCGCCTCCACCCGCTCGAGCAGCGGCCTGCCCTCCGGAGGAATGCTCGATTTGAAATCCTCCATGTATATCTCGCAAAACCCCTGCACGGTGCGCAACGGCGCCCGCAGGTCGTGGGAGACGGAATAAGAGAACGATTCGAGCTCCTGGTTGACTGCCTCGAGCTGGCGATTGGCCACCTCCAGCTCCCGCGTCCGCTCGCGGACATGCTCCTCGAGCTGCCGGTTCGCAACACGCAATTGCCGCATCGCAAGCGCACGGTTGAGTACCGGCAACATCACATTCAACCTGAACGGCTTGACGATGTAATCCAATGCTCCCGCCTGCATGGCTTTCACGGCGGTGTCGATTGCCGCGTGCCCCGTCATGACAATCGCCACGACCTCAGGCGAGATTGCGCGCGCCGCGGCCAGTAGCGCGATGCCATCCATCTCCGGCATCATCAGATCCGTCAGCAGCAGGTCGAACTCCTGCTCGCGCAATGCCTCGAGCGCGCGTTGCGCGGACACGAATCCGGTCGTGGAATAGCCCTCTACCGTCAGCGTGTCGCACAGCGCCTTCATATGAGCCGACTCGTCGTCCACGATCAACAGGCGGGCGATTGGAATGGCGTTCATCGTTCGTGCAGCCCCTAAGTGGACAGGGCGGCGAGCTCTGCCAGTGCCCCACGCAATTCATGCAGCCGCGGCGGCTTGTTGAGGACACGATTCACGTGCGGCGGAATATCGTTTTCGGCCACGAGGCGCTGGCCCCAGCCGGTGAGCATGATCACCGGAGTTCGCTGCGAGGCCGCCTTGATCGCAGCGGCGACTTTCCGGCCGTCCACGTAAGGCATGCCCAGATCCGTGATCACGATGTCGAAATGCGGTCCCTGCGTCGCGACGGCGGCGCGGAACGCATCGATTCCGGCCTGACCGCCGTTGGTCGCCGTAACCAGATGGCCGTCGCCTTCCAGCGCGTCCCGCAGCGATTTGATCAGCAGCGGGTCATCGTCAACCAACAGGATGCGCAGCCGCTGCGCGACGAGTTGTGTGGGTACGCGCACGGCCACCATAGGTTCGGGTGTATGAGCGGGGAAAATCAGGCGGAACGTCGTGCCGCGGCGGGGCTCGCTGTCCAGCTCGAGCTCGGCGCTGTGCCGCTGGATCATGCCGTACACCATCGCGAGACCAAGGCCGGTGCCGCGCTCGCCTTTGGTCGTGTAAAACGGCTCCAGGCAGCGGCGGCGCGTCTCCTCGTCCATGCCGATACCGGTGTCGCTGACTTCGAGGCAGACCTGGACCGGCGCGGGCGCCTGCTCGCCCGCCGATTGGGGCGCGATACATCGCGTGCGCAGCAGCAGAGTCCCCCCATCGGGCATGGCATCGACCGCGTTGAAGATCAGATTGGTCAGGGCATCGCGAATCTCGCCTTCGGCGCCCATGACTTGCGGCGGGTTCTCGGCCATTTCCGTGCGCAGCTCGATCACCGTGCCGCGTTGCTGCGGCAAGTCGCTCCAGCGCGCACGCGTGAGCTCGATGACCTGCTGCAGAATCCGGTTCACGTCGATGCGCGCCAGCTCGAGCTGCGGCTCGCGCTGCCGATAGAACTCACGCATGCGCGCGACCGTGGCGGCCACATCCTCGATCGCGCGCTGGATCGTGACGAGATAGCCTCGCGCCCGCTCGCTGAGATTCGGCTCGCGTTCCAGAAGCGATTCGGTGTAGAGCGAAACCGGCGATATGGCGTTGTTGATATCGTGGGCGATGCCACTCGCCATCTGCCCGAGGGCCCGCAAGCGCTCCTGTTGCATTACCGTGTGTTGACTTTGGCGCAGATCCTCGTACGCCTGCTGCAAAGCGGTGTAGAGCTGCGTCTGATGGGAAGCCAGCGCGACGTGCTCGCTCAATTGCCGCAGGAATTCGCAATCAGCGCTCGCGAACGCCTGCTCCCGGCGGCGCGCGGCAATCAGCACGCCGGCCACGCGGTTCTCGACCGCAAGCGGCGCGATCACGAGCGATCGCAGTCCGCCCTGCGCCAGGCGCTGTGGAAACGGAAACGGCAGCTCGCGCACATCCGGCTCATATACGAGCTCTCCCTTGACGCAGCGGCTCAGGCCGTTGCTGTCGAGGGCAATCCGGCTCTCCTCCTTCATCTGCAGATCCGCGGCCAGGGCCGTGCTTCCCGTACCGACGCTCGCAACCGTGAGCTGCTCGCCGTCGGTGAGGCCTATGCAGCCGAAATCGATGGGCATGCTCTCCTCGAGGCTGCGCAGGACCACGCGAAACAGGCTGGGCAGATCCTGCCGCTCGCCGATCGCGCGCGTGATCTGCTGCAGGAGCTGCAGATTGCCGAGCTGTGAGTTGAGCTTGCCGTGGCCCTCCTGGATCTGGGTGAGCATGTGATTGAAGGCCTCGGTCAGCAGGCCCAGCTCGTAGCCTTGCGAATGCACGGCGCGCACGGAGTAGTCGCGCCGGTCTGACACGGCTTGGGCCGTCTCGGCGAGCGAAAGGATCGGCTGTGACACCCGCCGCTGCAGGCTGCGCGACATCAGGTAGGCGACCAGGCAGGATACCGCGATCACCAGAGCAGCCAGGGCACCGTGCAGGCGCAGTTGGTCGTAGATCGCGCGCGTATCGGACTTCAGATACAGAGTCCCCATGCGCCGGCTGTTCTGGACCACGGGCTGGTACCCCACGAGGTGGCCCTGTTCGAAACGATACGCGCCCGCCGGCCCGGGCCTGGCAATGGCTGGCGCGATCTGTACCCGTGCGCCCTCGGGATAGGATGCGAACAGCGCACCCTGGCGGTCGTAGAGCGCCGCCGCCACGATGTGCGGCTCGGCCTTCAGGGCGGCCAGGATGCCGCGTGCATCTTCGGCATTCTCGAAAGCGAGCGCCGCGGTGCTGTTGTTGGCGACGATGGCGCCGAGCGTGGCGAGGTTCCGAACCGCGGAGTGCCGATACGTCAGGAACTCATAAGCCAGGGAGGTGGCGATGCTGACCAGCAGCACGGCGCCGCTCGTCAGCAGGACCATGGACATCAGCGTTCGCCGGATCGGGGCCGCGCGGCTCGTCATGCCCTACCCTCGCCCCGCGCCGATGATTTCCGCCGGCCGCAGCAGCTTCGAGCTGATGGTCAGGCCCGCCGCTTTCGCGGCCGCGACGTTGATCCGCAACCGCAGGCGGTTGCGCTCGTTCGTGAACTGGATGATCGTGCCGCGCTCGGCCGAGTGCTCGATGTCGCTTACGGTGAGCGTGGCGCGGCCGCCCAGGGCCTCCAGAATGTGATCGAGCTGTCCGAGCTCCGAATCCCCTATGAACAGGATCTGACAGGCATCGATCGCTTCCAGATTGCGATACCGCCTGACCACGAATGGGTGTCCCTGCACGCTTTCCCCGCGTACGGTTGCGTCGAGCTGCGCCCCGAAGCGGTCCTCACCGACGATGCAGATGGAGAACGGCGCATCGGCGGCACCGAAGGCCTGCGCGGGCCACTCCACGAACTGGGCAAAATTGAACAGGAAGACGGCCTTCACCTGGTACTCGCTGGGCGCAGCGGCGAAGGCCGGCAGCGTCCCCGCGAGCCATGCGAGCGCCAATGCCCTCAGAAACGGCATTGCACGCGGCCAAAGACGCTGCGTTGAATCTCCACCCGCGAAGGGTCCGGGAAGCCGTATTCGGGATGGTGGGCATGCAGCAGATTCTCGGCGGCAATGGAGAATTCGAGGCTCGCGGTCGGGCGCCAGCCGATCCCCATGTTGAGTTCGAGATAGCTGGGTACCGTCCCGACGGCATTCGCGTTGTTGATCAACAGCGTATCCACCCAGCGCAGGGCGGCGTCCAGATCCAGATTTGGACGGACCGCCACCGTGGAGCGCAGCGACACCTGCTGCTGCGGATCGGCCGTTTCGTTGTGCGCACCATTGAAGTCCACTCCTCCGGGCCTGACGTGCAGATCCTCCTTGAGGAGATTATACCCGGCGTGCATGCGCCATCCTTCGAGAACCTGGTAGCTCGCGCTCAATTCCATGCCGTAGGTATGGCCCTCCAGGTCGTTCTGAAAGATCAGCGGGAATGGCAGTCCCGGAATGGTCGGGGTGGGGCTTGGCGAGCTGCTGCGAACGTCGCCGTAGTCGTTGTAGAAGACCGAGACGGACCCGGAGAGCGTCGAGTTGACTTGCGCACGATAGCCCGATTCGTACGCGATCACCGTTTCGGATTTGAAGTCCGAGCCACCCTGCAGCACGACGAGACCCGTGGACGGCGCGGGCTCGGCCAGGTCATGGTCGATGCGGGACGGGGTGCGCACCGCACGCGACACGGCGGACCACAGAGTCTGGTTTGCAGCGAGGTTCCACTGCAGCCGCACACTGGGCTCGACTTCGATGCCCGTGTAGTCATTGTGCTCGAGCTTCGTTCCGGCCGTGAAGAACAGGTCCGGTTGCAGCTCGATCTCATCCTGCAGAAAGCCACTGAACAGGTTTTGATCGAGCACCGGCGGGAAGAACGCGAGCGACGGGGCGTTATCCGCGACGTCATGGGTGAAGCGGTAGCCCAGGCCCCACACCAGGCGGTGCCGCTCGGCCACGCGAAAGCGATATTGGAAATCCACATCGTAGGTGTCCAGGTCATCCTTGAAAGTCCCGGCTGGCGCGAAGACAAGCGCGGCCGCTCCCATGGATAGGTGCGTCCGGTCCAGGTACGCCTGCAGGCTCATGTCGGAATCCGCTGCGACGGCGCGCGACCAGCGTCCGAGCAGATTGCCGCCGCTGAACCGCGATGCGTTGGCCGCGGTCTGATCGGCGCTGCCGTTGTAGAAGTCCCCCTGGAGCGTGAAGCTGTCCTTCGCGGAGCCCGGTGCGTCGAGGCGAAATCCGCCCCGCCCCTGGCGCCAGGAATCCGTGGCCCGCCGGCCATCGGCGCGGACCTGCGCATCGCTGCCAAAATACCTGCCGTAGACCCGCAGATACACATCCGGCGCGAGCCTCCCACCGTACCGGGCCGTGAAGGAATCCTCCAGCTGCGAGCCGGCACCGCCTTCCAGGTACAGACCTTGAGTGTCCTTGGCGCTCTTCGTGATCACATTGATGACACCATTGACGGCATTCGCGCCCCAGAGGGTGCCGCCCGGGCCGCTGATGACCTCGATACGGTCGAGATCCGCGAGCGGATAATCCTGCACATCCCAGAACACGCCGGAAAAAAGCGGCGTGTAGACGGTGCGGCCGTCGACCATCACGAGCAGCTTGTTGGCCAGATCGGTGTTGAATCCGCGGGCGGAGATGCCCCAATCATGGGAATTTTTTTGCGCGACCTGCAGATTGTCCGCGAGCCGCAGAGCCTCGGGAATGCTCTGTGCGCCGAACTCCTGGATCTGCTCGCCGGTGATGAGCTGGACGGCCGAGGCGGCCTCGGACAGTTTCTCAGGCCGCCGGGAGACCGACGTGACCTCAAGGTCCATCAACTGCTCGACACTGAGTTTCTTCAGGTCGGCGGTCGATTCCGCGGACTCGTCCGCCCTTGCGCTGTCCAGCACGACCACACAGGCCGCCGCCCAGATCAAACCCGGATGCCACACGCGACTCAAGTTACAGACTCCTATGTCCCTGCACTATGTGACGTAGCGCACACTTGGATTTACCTTAACCCGTGCGCGAGCGCAGAGTACGCGCCAGACGGCGATAGAGGGCGTGAAGCGAGCCACAGTAATGATCAATGTCCGCGCAACCGTCGGCGATCCAGCACGGCGTCGTCGGCCCCGACGCTGTATCTATTGCGTCTATTGCGCTTCCCTGCCAGCGAGGTCCGGCGGCGGGCGGCTGTCGGAGGCCGCTCTGAAGCGCTCTCGCAGCACGTCCTTGCGGATCTTGCCGGTGGCGGTATGCGGAATCTCGTCGATGACCTGCACGCGATCGGGCAGCCACCACTTCGGGACCTTGTCGCTCAGGTACGCCAGCACGCCGGACGGATCCAGACGTATGCCGGGTTTCGGCACGATCAGCAGCAGCGGCCGTTCGCCCCACTTTTCGTGCGGGATACCGATCACCGCCGCTTCCGCGACACCCGTGTGGCCGACGGCCGCATTCTCCAGCTCGATGGAGCTGATCCACTCGCCGCCGGACTTGATCACATCCTTCGACCGGTCGACGATCTGCATGTAGCCCTCGGCATCGATCGTGGCCACATCGCCGGTGGCGAACCAACCGTCGCAATCGGTTGCCGGTCTGTCCTGAGCGAAATACTGCTCGATTACCGCGGGACCGCGCACCATCAGCTCACCGCGCGCGCGGCCGTCACGAGGCAGTTCCTCACCAGCGGCGCCGACCAGCTTCATCTCTACGGTGTACGGCACTCGCCCCTGCTTGAGCTTGCGCCGCATATAGACTTCCCGATCCTCTTCAGGCTCCAGGGTCTTCGGCGTGCCGATGGTGCCGACAGGGCTCATTTCGGTCATGCCCCAGGCATGCAGGACTTCGACCTCGAAGTCACGCTCGAAACGCTCGATGAACATGCGCGGCACGGCCGAGCCACCGATCAGCACCCGCCGCAGATGGGGCACCTTCCTGCCAGTCTCGTCCAGATGTTGCAGCAGCCCCAGCCAGATCGTGGGCACCGCCGCTGTGATCGTCACGCGCTCGCGGTCCAACAGCTCCCAGATGCTGGCGCCGTCCAGTCTGGGGCCGGGCAGCACGAGCTTCGCTCCCACCATCGGCGCGGCGAATATGAGCCCCCAGGCGTTCGCATGAAACATCGGCACGACCGGAAGCACGACGTCGGATGCGCGAATGCCGAAGCCGTCCGCCTGATTGATGGCCAGCGCATGCACGACGTTGGACCGATGGCTGTACAGCACGCCTTTGGGCTGCCCGCTCGTGCCCGATGTGTAGCACAGCGTCGCCGCGGTCTCTTCCGGGATCCGCGCCCATTCGAAAGCGTCGTCGACATCCGCAAGCCATTCCTCGTATGCGATCAGTTCCAACGAGCTGTTGCGAAGCTGCTCGCAACTGTTCAGCACGACGATCCGCTCGACGCTGCGCAACTTCCCGCCGAGCTTCTCGAGCAGCGGTACGAACGCCGCCTCCACGAAGATCATCCGGTCCCGGGCATCATTGATGATGAATGCGATCTGCTCCACAAACAGCCGGGGATTGATCGTGTGGCAGATCGCGCCCAGCCCCATCACGCCGTACCACACCTCCATGTGCCGATCGGTGTTCCAGGCGAGGGTGGCGATCCGGTCTCCCGCCTGCACGCCGCACGTACGCAGCGCCTTGGCGACCCGCCGGGCGCGGCTGTGCAGTTCAGCATAGTCGTAGCGGCGCACGCCGTCCTCGACCGGCCGGGTCACGATCTCGCGCCCGCCATGCTCGCGCCGCGCATGATCGAGAATGCTCGGAATGACGAGCGGCCACTGTTGCATCAGACCACGCATGTGCGGCTCCCGTTACGCTCCCTTGAGCTCCGGTAGATCCTCCTCCCAATACTCGTTGTCATTTTTCCTGCCGGCGCCTGCATCGCCGGCGCGTGCGAGCTCGGCCGAGCGCAGGTCCACGCGGCGGATCTTTCCGGAGATCGTTTTCGGCAGCGGCCCGAACTCGATCCGGCGAACACGCTTGTAGGGCGGCGTGCGCGCGCGCACGAATCCCAGGATCGATACGGCGAGCTGCCGGGACGGCGCCATTCCGGCCGCCAGCACGACGAAGGCCTTCGGCACGGACAGTCGCCGCTCATCCGGGCTCGGGACCACGGCCGCCTCGACGATTGCCTCATGCTCGATCAGCAGGCTCTCGAGCTCGAACGGACTGATCCGGTAGTCGGAGCACTTGAACACATCGTCATTGCGGCCGATGTAGGTGAAACAGCCGTCGGCATCGCGCACGGCCAGATCACTCGTGTGATAGTACCCGCCGGTCATCACCTCCCGAGTGCGCTCGGGATCATCGAGATACCCGGGCATGACCGCGACCGGCTGCCCGCTCAGGCAAATGCAGATCTCCCCTTCCCGGGCCGCCTGCTGATCCGCATCGAGCAGCTCGATACGATAGCCTGGAGCAGCCCGTCCCATGGCGCCGGGTTTGACCGGCTGTCCCGGGAAGTTGCCGATCTGCAGCGTCGTCTCGGTCTGTCCGTAGCCATCCCGAACAGTCACGCCCCAGGCCTGCCGAACGCGCGT
This sequence comes from Steroidobacteraceae bacterium, assembly GCA_050738795.1. Lineage (GTDB taxonomy): Bacteria > Pseudomonadota > Gammaproteobacteria > Steroidobacterales > Steroidobacteraceae > 13-2-20CM-66-19. Next base: position 81,760 of record JBOIAD010000116.1, on the reverse strand, counting down.
GATGACCTCGGGATTCAAAGGCTCGCCGGCGCTGACCGCCTCCGCGAGGCGCACTTCGAAGTCCTCGAGCGGCAACCGGATGATCGCCCGCCACACCGTCGGCGGCGCGCAAAACGATCTCACCTCGCAGCGCACCAGCTCGCGAACGAGCTGTGCCGCATCGAAGCGCGCGCAATTCATCATGACGATCGTCGCTTCAGCGTTCCACGGCGCGAAGAAGGAGCTCCAGGCGTGCTTGGCCCAGCCGGCGCTGCTCAAATTCAGGTGCACGTCGCCGGGCCTCAGACCGAGCCAGTACATCGTCGACAGGTGGCCGACGGGGTAGCTCACGTGGTTATGCACGACGAGTTTGGGCTTCGCGGTCGTACCCGAGGTGAAGTACAGAAGCAGTGGATCGGTGGCCAGGGTGGGCCCGTCCGCCTCGAAGCGATCCGCACCGGGCTCGCAAGTCAATGTCCGCCACCCCGGCGATTCGCCGTGAGCCAGCAGCTTCGCAACGGAAGCGTCGATTCCATCGAAGCGACCGGCGAACGCCGGGGCTGTGATCACCGCACGTGCCTCCCCACGCGCGATGCGATCGCGCAGCTCCTGCCCCATCATGAGGGTCGTGGTCGGAATGACCGGACAGCCAAGCTTGATCGCGGCGAGCATGGATTCCCACAGACTCGGCACGTTGCCGAGCATCAGGAGTATCCGGTCGCCGCGCGCCAGTCCCAGCGAGCGCAGCTGCGCGGCAAGGGAGTTGGAGCGCCGCCGCAGCTCCTCGAAGCAGACGCGCTGATCCAGTCCGCCGTCACCCACGATTCGCAGTGCGGTCTGCAAGTTGCCGCGCGCGAATACATCGAACCAGTCGAGCGCCCAATTGAACCGCTCGAGCCGCGGCCACTCGAAATCCCGACTGGCCGCTTCGTAGTCGGTGCGGTGTGCGATCAGAAAGTCGCGCGCCCGACGAAAGGCATCCGTCCGCTCACTCACGCGCCTACCCCGCAGCGGCCGCAGTATTGATATTGCAAAGGCCTCCCGCAATGCTACACCCAAGCTCCAAGCCCGGGTCAACGAAGATGTTATGCTTCGCGATCCGATCACCTGGCCAGGATATCCACGGTGTGCGCACACAAGTCATCCTCCATTGCACTGCTTGCCGCAATCTGCTTCGTACTGGTTGCGCCCATTGCCTGCGCGCAGCACTCTGCGTCCGGTCTCTACAACGATCTGCAATGGCGGCTGATCGGACCCTTTCGCGGCGGCCGCACTCGCGCCATCGCGGGAGTGCCGTCGCAACCCGATGTCTTCTACATGGGCGCAGTCGATGGCGGAGTGTGGAAGACCGACGATGCCGGCCGCACGTGGCGGCCCATATTCGACGCGCAGCCGACCCAGTCCATCGGGGCGATCGCCGTGGCGCCGTCGGATCCGAACCTGATCTATGTGGGAAGCGGCGAAGGTCTGCATCGGCCGGACCTGTCTGTCGGTAATGGCATCTATCGATCGAGGGACGGCGGTGGCACCTGGGTACATCTGGGCCTCGCGGACGGTCAGCAGATCTGCGAGCTGGCCGTGGATCCGCGCGATTCCAACCGGCTGTTCGCGGCGGTTCTCGGCCACCCCTACGGACCGAATTCCGAGCGCGGCATCTATCGCTCACTGGACGGTGGGGAGAGCTGGCAACGGGTGCTCTACAAGGACCAGGATACCGGCGGCTCCTCGGTAGCGATCGACCCGAGCCGCCCCAACATCGTGTATGCAGGGCTCTGGCAGGCACGCCTCGGCCCCTGGGAGGACAAGAACGACTTCAACGGCACCGGTGGCGGCCTGTTCAAGTCATCCGACGGCGGCACAACGTGGAAACGGCTCGGAACAGGCCTTCCGCCGGACCTGTCCCAGATCAACATTGCAATCGCGCCTGGCACTCCCGATCGCCTGTATGCAACGGTGGGCACGAACGAGCCCGGCGAGTATTCCTCCGCGGCCGGCCTCGGCGTGTTCCGCTCGGACGATGCGGGCGAAAGCTGGACCCGGATCACGTCGGATCCGCGGCCCGCGTTGCGCATAGGGGGCGGCGATCTTCCGGTCGTGCGCGTCGATCCATCGAATTCGGATGTGGTGTACAGCGCCGGCATCGTAGCGATGAAATCGGGCGATGGCGGCAAGACATGGCGCCCGCTTCGAGGCGCGCCAGGCGGTGACGACTATCAGAACGTCTGGATCAACCCGAACGATCCGCGGATCATCGCGCTGGTCAGCGATCAGGGTGCGGTCGTCACGCTGAATGGCGGCCGCACCTGGAGCTCGTGGTTCAATCAGCCCACCGCGCAGCTTTATCACGTGAGCGTCGCGCCCACCTTCCCCTACCGCGTGTGCGCCGGACAGCAGGAGAGCGGTTCCGTCTGCATCGCAAGCCGCGGCAACGATGGCGAAATCACGCCACGCGACTGGCATCCGGTCGGAGTCATCGAGTACGGCTACGTCGCCCCGGATCCTCTGGACCCGGATCTGATCTACGGCGCCGGGCGTAATGAAGTCTCGAAGTTTCACTGGTCGACCGGGCAGGTCCAGAACATCACACCGATACCGCTGAGGAACGGGCTGATCCGTGTCGATCGCACCGAGCCGCTGATCTTCTCGCCTGTCGACCCCCACGTTCTGTATTACGCCGCCAACAGACTCTACAGAACGACTGATGGCGGCTCGACGTGGCAGGCGATCAGTCCTGAGCTTGCGCGCGAGGACCCGGGGATTCCCGCGACCGTCGGCGCTCTTCACCTGCCCGGCGCGGATCGCCAGCGTGGCGTCATTTATGCGCTCGGCGCATCGCCGCTCAAGATGGACACTCTGTGGGCCGGCACTGACGATGGCCTGGTCTTCCTGACGACAGATGGAGGCCGGCAATGGTCGAACGTCACTCCGCCGGCGCTTACGGCGTGGAGCAAGGTGACGCAGATCGAAGCATCTCACTTCGATGCAAACAGCGCTTACGTGTCGGTAAGCCGCATGCGTGTCGACGATCAGCATCCTTATATCTACCGCACGCACGACGGAGGCAGAACGTGGCAAGCGATTGACGCCGGTCTGCCGCCGGACGCCGCTGCGAACGCGATCCGGGCGGATCCGCAGAGGACGGGATTGCTGTTTGCAGCGACGGAAAGCGCCGTCTGGGTCTCGCCGGATGACGGGGACCACTGGGAATCGCTGCAATTGAATCTCCCACACACTTCGATGCGCGATCTGGCGATCCACGACGACGACCTCATACTGGCCACCCATGGACGATCGATCTGGATTCTCGACGACATCTCGCGGCTGCGACAGATCAGGACGCTGAATGCGCGCGACAGCGTGCTCGTGCGCCCCGCCCCGGCTTACCGGATGTGGCGCAGCACGTGGACCGACACTCCCATACCGCCGGACGAACCGCTTGCACGCAATCCGCCCGATGGCGCCATCATCGACTACTTCTTGCCGCGCGAGATCAAAGGCGCGGTGATGCTCGAAATATTCGACGCCCGCGGCGGCCTGGTGCGCCGCTACAGGAGCGACGATCCCCTGGAGCCGAGCGCTGATGAGCTCGCTCGCGAGCTCATCCCGCAGTACTGGATTGCGCACCCTCGCTCCTTGCCGGCTCAGGGCGGAATGCACCGCTGGGTGTGGGATCTTCACTACGCCGCACCCCTGAGTACTACTCGCGGCTATCCTATTTCCGCAGTACCGGAGGCGACGCCGCGGATGCCCATTGGGCCGCTCGCCCTGCCTGGCAACTACCTCGTACGACTGACCGTGAACGGCCGCAGGCTCGAGGCGCCGCTGATTGTGAAACCAGACCCGCGAGTGAAGCTGCCCGCCGGCGCGCTCGAGGAGCAGTTGCGGCTCGCAACGGAGCTCTCCGAGCGGCTGAGCGTGAGCTCGCGCGCGCTCCTTACGGCCCAGTCCGAGCACGAACAGCTCAAAGCGCTCACGGCGCCTGGGGCGGCGGCGCAAGCTGTGCAGAGCTACGATGCACGCCTCGCGGCGCTGTTGGTTTCTCCACAGGAGCAAAACGAGGGCGCGCAGCGCAGCGAGGCGGCGGCGAACACGACCCTGACCGAAACACAGCGCGATATCGCCACTCTGTATGCGGAAGTGACGCGCGGCGATGCAGCACCCACCGCTGCGCAACTGGGCGCCAGCGAGACGGCGCACGAGGCGCTGTCGGGCCTGCTGGCGACCTGGCAGCAGCTGCAGGCCGATCTGCCAGCGCTCAACAAGCGCCTGCGCGCAAGCAAGCTTGCCCGGATTCGCCCGGACCTTCCGCCGTCGAGGGACCTCAATGCCGCGGACGAGGAATGAGTGGGCGTGCGCCCAGGGACAATCATGATCCGCCGAACTGTGCCTCGGCTCAAGTTCAGTGCATCATGCTGGCTGAGGGAATCGAGGAGCTCGCATGCGTCCAGCACCACCCACGATAATGAGTGACACGCAAACACGTGAGGCCGCGTGGCACGCATTTTCGCGGGGCCCGGTAGTTGCCGCCATCGTCATGGTGCTCGCAGCCCCCACCGTACTGGCCTTCACCGCCGATGAGCTCGTCAACAAGAACATCGAGGCGAAAGGCGGCCTCGACAAGTTGCACGCGATTCAGACACTGCGCCTGTCGGGCAAGCTGCTGCTCAATGGAGGGTCGCTCGAGCTGGGGTACGTCACGCTGGTCAAACGTCCCGGTTCGATCCGCTACGAGGCGCTGCTCCAGGGCCTGATGCAAATCCAGGCTTACGATGGCACGCAAGCCTGGCAGATCAATCCGTTCCAGGGTCGCAAGGAGGCGGAGAAGCTCTCCGTCGATGACGCGAAGGGCCTGGGGGAGGACGCGCTGGATTTCAGCGGTACCCTCGTCGACTACAAATCGAAGGGCTACACGCTCGACTACCTGGGCACCGAAGACGTCGACGGAACGGAAGCACACAAGCTGCGCGTAACGCGGTCGAACGGCGATCTCACCTACGTCTACCTCGACCCCGATCATTTCCTCGAAATCCGCACCGTCGACCGGCGCATCGAGCACGGTGTACCCCACGAGACGGTCACTGACTATGGCGACTACGAAAAAGTAAATGGGGTGTACTTCGCGTTCGCGCAGGAATCGGGGCCGAAAGGCTCCAGCGACCGCCAGAAGATCCAGTTCGACCAGGCGCAGGCCAACGTCGCGGCCGACGACAGCGAGTTCCAGTTCCCGGCCGTGCGCCCAAGCGCGGTCCCCGCAAAGTAAGATCTAAGGAGGGGGCGGATGCGATTCGAATTCGCGACGCTGGCCTGTGCGTTTCTGTGCAGCGGCAGCGTCACTGGCTTTGCGCAGACGGCTGCAGCGCAGACGGCTGCAGCGCCGATCGACTCGGGCACCATTTCCGGTCTGGGCGCGCGCAACATCGGCTCGGCGGCCATGAGCGGGCGGATCTCCGCCCTGGCAGGCTTTGCCGATGCCTCCGGCAAGGTGACACTGTTCGTCGGCTCCGCCAGCGGCGGCGTGTGGAAATCAACCGACGGAGCCACCACTTTCAAGCCGATATTCGACGAGCAGCCTGTCCAGTCGATCGGCGCGATCGCGGTCGACCCCAGCCACCCTGAGAATGTCTGGGTGGGCACAGGGGAAGCCTGGACGCGCAACAGCGTCTCGGTGGGCGATGGCCTGTACAAGTCAACCGATGCCGGTGAGACCTGGGCGCACGCGGGCCTGCCGAACTCGGAGCGCATCGCCAGGATCATCGTCGACCCGCGTGCCGCGGATACGGTCTACGCCTGTGTACCGGGCAAGCTGTGGAGCGATTCGGCGGAACGCGGCCTGTACAGGACGACCGACGGCGCAAGGAGCTGGCAGCTCGTGCTCAAGGGATCGAATGCATCCACCGGTTGCGCGAGTGTGGCAATGGATCCGGGCAATCCCGACGTGTTGTTCGCCGGGCTGTGGGATTTCCGCCGCCAGGGCTGGACCTTCCGCTCCGGCGGCAACGGGCCGGCGGCGCCCTCGGGCAGCGGCCTGTATCGCAGCGGCGACGGCGGCAGGAGCTGGACCGAGCTCGCTGCGCATGGACTGCCGCCGAAGCCGTACGGCCGCATTGCGCTGTCGTTTGCGCCAAGCGATGCCAGGACACTGTACGCCTTCATCGAGTCGACCGACTCGGTTCTGCTGATCTCCCACGACGGCGGCACGAGCTGGGAACGGGGCGACAAGAGTCAGTGGATGGTCTGGCGGCCGTTCTACTTTGCGAATCTCATCGTGGATCCGAAGGATCCGCAACGCGTGTTCAAGACGGACGGCAGCCTGATCCTGAGCGAGGACGGCGGCAAGAGCTTCACGTCGGTCGGGGGCTTCGCTGGAATGCATGGCGACGTGCACGACGTCTTCGTCGATCCGCGCAATTCACAACACGTATTCGCGGGCGACGATGGCGGGCTGTGGATTTCCTTCGACGGCGCGAACAAGTGGTGGAAGAGCGACAATCTGCCGATCTCGCAGTTCTACCATGTCAGTCTGGACAACGCCGACCCTTACCACGTGTACGGCGGGCTGCAGGACAACAGTTCGTGGGTCGGGGACTCCGCCTACCCCAGCGGCATTACCAGCTCCCGGTGGGAAAACATGTATGGGGGCGATGGCTTCTGGATGTTCGCGGATCCTTCCGACCCGGACTACGTATATGCCGAGGCGCAGGGCGGCACCATCGGCCGCGTCAACATCCACACCCACGAGACGCGGGACATCCAGCCAAAGCTCGGCGTCGCCGACCTGAAGCGCTACACGAAGCTGAGATTCAACTGGAACACTCCGATTGCGCTGTCGCCGCACGATCCGGCCGCGGTCTACATCGGCGCGCAGTTCCTGTTCCGCTCGCCGGATCACGGCCAGACCTGGGAACGGATCTCCCCGGACCTCACGACGAACGATGCACAAAAGCAGAAGCAGGAGCAGTCGGGCGGCGTCACGGTCGACAATTCGGCCGCCGAGATGCACACGACCCTCTATTCGATCAGCGAATCGCCGCTCACCGTGGGTCTCATCTGGGTCGGCACCGACGACGGCAATCTGCAGCTGACGCGGGACGGCGGACGGCATTGGAACAATGTCACGGCGAACGTGCGCGGTCTGCCGAAAAACTCGTGGGTGAGCTGGGTACAGGCGAGCTCGTATGCCCCGGGTACTGCCTACGTCGCGTTCGACCGGCATAGCTTCGGTGACCTCGCGCCGTATGTGTATGCAACTGCCGATTTCGGCAAGACCTGGACGGCGCTGGCCACTGCGCAGGAGGCCAAGGGCATACGGGGCTACGCGCATGTGATCAAGGAAGATACCGTCGACTCCCAACTGCTGTTCCTTGGAACGGAATTCGGGTTGTGGATCTCGGTTGACCGCGGCGTGCATTGGGCGCAATTCAAGGGCGGTCACTTTCCAGCGGTCGCCGTGCGCGACATCGCAGTCCAGCCGCGGGACAACGACCTGGTTCTTGCCACTCACGGGCGTGGAATCTGGATCGTCGACGACATCAGCCCGTTACGCTCTCTGACGCCTGCACTGCTGTCGCAGGATGCCGTCTTCGTGTCGGCGCGAACCGTGCAACAGCGCGTGGAAGCGAACGGTGGCTGGCCGGGCGGTGCGGCCGCGTTCGTGGGCGAAAACCCGCCGCCCGGTGCGGTGATTACCTACTTTCAACGCACGCGCCACCTGTTCGGAAAGCTCAAGATCGAAGTGTTGGACGCAGACCGAGCGGTGATCGACCAACTCCCCGCCAGCACCCGGCGCGGGCTGAATCGCGTCGTCTGGAACATGCATGTGCGGCCGCCTCATGTTCCGCCTGCCGTGCAGCTTGCGCAGGCCGGCACGCAGGGACCGCGTGTGCTTCCAGGGACGTACACCATCCGCATGCAGAAGAACGGCAAGACTTACGAGACCTCGCTCTCCGTAGGCCTGGACGCGCGCGTCCGATGGACGCTCGCCGACCGGCGTGCCCAGTTCGATGCCGCGATGAAAGTGCACGCGCTGTTCAACGACGAGTCGGCACTTTTCGGCAGGATAGTCGGATTGCGGCAGCAGGTAGCGGATGCCACCAGGAGCCGTCCGCAAGGCGACGCCCTCGCACGGAAGCTGGGCGATTTCGATACCCGGCTCGATGCTCTGCGCAAACAGATCGTTGCCACGACGGAGGGAGGCGCGATCACGGGCGAGGAGCGGCTGCGCGAGCATACCGACCAGCTCTACGGGGCGATCACCTCCTGGGATGGGCCTCCGTCCGGCTATCAGCTCGACAACATCGCCGCATTGCGCGGTGAGCTGAGCGATATCGATGCCGCATTCACCCGGCTGACATCCAGGGAATTGCCGGCACTCAACAACTCATTGCGCGGCAAGGGCGCGCAGAGCCTGTCCATTCCCGCACTGACGGCGATGGATGACCATGACGCGCCAGGTTCCAGCGGCGGACGCGACAACGGAAGCTTCGATCCTGAGGAAGCGCACGGCCGGGAGGTGCCGGTAAATCTGCGGCTATGGAATTGACCGGGCGTCAGACCTCGGCGTTCATCCTCATCTGGCTACTGCAGGCTTATGGGTCGCTTGCCGTGGCGCAACGCAGCGAGCCCGACCTGGCGGATGATGATGCCACGCCTGCTCGAGCCTCGGAGCCGGAAGCATCCAAGGACCCCTCCTCGGTCATCATCCGGGCCAAACCCTGGCTGTTCAATTCTGATACGCGCTACGCGCACTCCCTGCCGGAGGTGGACGGGGCCACGATCACTGTCACGAAGAAGACGAGCGTCGTGAAGCTCGGCGAGCAGCCGACCATGATCGACAACAACCAGCGCGAGCTTTTCGACCGGCTGCCCGGCATCGTGCTGGCAGAGCAGCAGAATCCCACACAGTTGAATCTCTCCTATCGCGGCCTCGGCAATCCCCAGGAGAGTGAGTATGTGCTGCTCATGCAGGACGGGGTGCCGCTGGAGCTGGACTGGATCGGGTATCCCACCATCTATTATCTCCCGGCGCCGCAGACGCTCGGCGCCGTCCAGATGATCCGGGCCGGTTCCGGGCTGCTGTACGGACCGGAGCCGCAGCCGGTGATCAATTTCATCTCCCGCGCGCCCGAGCCGGGCCGAGCCGCGGCGGGCACTTCCGAGCAGGTCGGGGGCGCCAACGCTCTGTTTTCGAGCTTCAACGCAGTCTCGGGGACAGCGGGCAGGTGGGACTACCTGGCGGACTATTCCCGGCGGCAATCGGACGGACAGCGCGCCAACGGCGACTATGCGCTGAACGCCGGAGACCTGCATATCGGCTATCGGCCGGATGATCGGCAGACATTGAGCGTGGCCGTGCATGCGTATTCGCTCGACAGCGGGCTTGCGGGCCTCATGTCCGCCGCCCAGTTTCAGGCCGACCGCAATCAGACAACGACGCCGGACGACCGCCTGTGGACGGATCGCTACACCGCCGTGCTGGCCTATGAGAACAAGCTCACCGAGCACGATCTCTACATCCAGAAGCTCTGGACCGGGTATCAGGATCTGGTGACACGCTCCGATAAGTACACACCGGGCACGGCGCTGGGCACGGGCGCCACGCTCAGCGCGCAGCGCTTTCACTACACTGGATTGGACGGCCGCCTGCTCCACCGTTGGGGCGCCGGCAACGCGCTGACCGTGGGGTACACCGCTTACTGGTCACGCAGTCCATATAACCAATTCGTCACTCAGAACCCGCTGGTCAGCCGCGACGATGAATCCGGCAGGCCGTTCTATGTCGCTGAGCGGCAGACCCGCTATGCGGCGCTCTTTGCGGAGAATGCATTTCGCTTCAAGCGCTTTCATCTGGTGACCTCCGCCCGGTTCGATCATGAGGAGCTCAAGTCCCGGGAAAGGCTGGCCCCGCATCCATTGCTCGTCAATGCGACCTATCGCAAGAGCATTCCCCTGTTCGGCCTCGGCATCGGCAATGACTTCGGGCGCGGCAACGAGAGCTACCTGAATATCTCGCAGGGCTTCCGGCCGCTGCGCTATCTGGACGTCGCGAGCCCCTTCAGCAATTTCTCCGCTACCAACAATCCGGACCCCACCAGGTACCTCACCTATGAGGCCGGGGTGCACGGCTGGCCGAGCGCCGGTCTCTACTACGACGCCAGCCTGTTTCAGGTCAATGTCAGGGATCGGATCGAATCGCGGCAGCTCACGCAGACGCAGACGGTGGATGTGAATACCGGTAACACACGCAGCCGCGGCGCGGAGCTCGAAGGATCCTATGATCTGCTACGCATATGGCCGCAGAGCACGCCTGGCCGGCACGTGACGGTGTTCGCCAATGCGAGCTTCCTCGACGCCCGCTTCACAGGCAGCCGCATACCCGGACAGGAGGGCAAGACGCCTGCCTATGCGCCGGACTACGTTGTCAAGGCCGGTCTGACGGTTCGCCAGGATCGCCACTACAAGATCAGCCTGATCGCCGCTAGCGTCGCATCCCAGTATTTTCAGGACAGCAACCTGGCCGTGGGCAGCACGCCGGCGCGCATTCCCGCCTACACCGTCTTCGATCTCTCGGGCGATTACGTCATTGCCGGGCACCTGCGTCTGCTGGGGGGCATCGCCAACCTCGCCGACCGCCACTACTACTCCCGCGTATTCCTGTTCGGCGGCCAGCTCGAGCCGGCGCGAGATCGCACCTTCCACGCGGGCGTCGCCTACGACTTTTGAGAGCGCTGCTGCGGGTCGACCGATTTACATCCCCCCAGGGGATGACCCTATCCCCGCCGGAGGATAGCCTCCATCCTTGCCACAGGACGCGTCGCTGCGGGCGGATGGCGGCGGCGGCCGGCATTTTCCGCTACCCTCTGGAGCGCCCCGGCTGCACGGCCGGCGCGAAATCCCCGAACAGGTTGCGACAAGGTCCAGTCATGCCGGAACAGCCACCACACTTGCACCGCCATTCGCCCGGTGATGCGGGTCACGACCATCATCATGCGCTACCGGCGAGCCAGAGGCAGCTCTTCTGGGCGCTGCTGCTCACCGGCGGCTGCATGCTCATAGAAGGTGTGGGTGGTTGGATCGCCGGTTCGCTCGCCCTCCTCGCGGACTCGGCACACATGCTCACCGACTGCGCATCGCTGGCCATGAGCTACGCGGCGGTCCGAGCGGCAAGCCGTCCCGCCACGGTATCGATGAGCTACGGGCATCATCGCTGGCAGGTGCTGGCGGCTTTCGTCAACGGGCTGGCGCTTCAGTTGCTCGCAGTCTGGATCGCAGTGGAGGCGCTTCAGCGGCTGCGCACCGGCACCAGCGTGCAGGGACAGATGGTGGCCGGTGTCGCGGTAATCGGCTTGCTGGTCAACATCGCCGCATTTGTCGTGCTGTCGCGCGCAGAGGGCAGCCTCAATGTGCGCGGCGCCCTGGCGCATGTCGTTGGCGACATGCTCGGAAGTCTTGCGGCGCTGATCGCCGGTGGCGTGATCGTATTCACGGGCTGGATGCCTGCCGATCCCATTCTGTCGGGTGTCGTCGCGCTCATCATGGTCACAAGTGGATGGCGGATCAGCCGGGAGTCGGCGCATATCCTCCTGGAAGGCGCTCCGGCCGACTGCGATGGAGAACTGATCGAGCACGCGCTGTCTGCGGCCGTTCCTGCCGTAGCCGGCGTACACCACCTGCATGTCTGGTCATTGACGGACGAGCGTCCGGTAGTCACCCTGCACGCGGTGCTGCGCGAAAATACGGACCGTGATCGCGTGCTGCTCGATATTCAAAGTACGTTGCGCGCGCGCTTTGGTGTCGAGCACGCAACCGTGCAGATCGAGCTGACACAGTGCGAGGACGACGACTGCGGAGGGACTCCTCCCGCGTCACCGCTGCGATCCATATGACAGGAGAGGCTCCCCGACGATGAGTCACGTGTTCGGCAGAGATACGCGCAGCGCCTTTCCACTCGCCGTCCGGGGCGAAGGCATATCGCTATATGACTCCAGCGGCAAGCGGTACCTGGATGCCTCCGGCGGGGCTGCTGTCAGTTGCCTCGGCCACGGCCACCCGAAGGTGCGGGAGGCGATCAAGAGACAGATCGACCGGCTGGAGTACGCGCATACGGGTTATTTCACGAACGAGCCCCAGGAGCGCCTCGCGGATCAGTTGATTGCTCACGCGCCGGCCGGGCTGGTCCGCACTTTTTTCGTCACCGGTGGCTCGGAAGCCACGGAAGCGGCGCTCAAGCTCGCACGCCAGTATCATGTCGAATGCGGCCGGCCCGAGCGTTGCCACTTCATATCGCGCTCCTGCAGCTATCACGGCAATACTCTCGGCGCCCTCTCGGTCGGCGGCCACCGTGCCCGGCGTGAAACATACATTCCCCTGCTCTTCGACGTCACACACATCTCCTCGTGCTTCGCCTACCGCGGCATGCAACGAGAGGAAGCGCAGACGGATTACGGAATGCGGGTCGCCAACGAGCTGGAAGCGGCCATCCTGCGGCGCGGACCGGAGACGGTCGCAGCGTTCATCGCCGAGCCCGTGGTTGGCGCGACCCTCGGCGCGGTCGCTGCCGTACCGGGATATTTCACCCGCATCCGCGAGATCTGCGACCGCTACGGCGTGCTGCTGATTCTCGACGAAGTCATGTGTGGGATGGGGCGCACGGGTACGCTGCACGCGTGCGAGCAGGAAGGCATCGCTCCTGATCTGCTCGTGCTCGCCAAGGGCCTGGGCGCGGGCTATCAGCCGATCGGCGCGCTGCTGGTTGCCGAGAAAATCTACCAGGCCATTTCAGGCGGCAGCGGCCACTTCAATCACGGACACACCTTCATGGGTCACCCCGTGGCATGTGCCGCGGCGCTCGCCGTTCAGCGTGTCATCGAGGAGGAGGATCTGTTGAGCAACGTGCGCCGCCGGGGGAACGCCCTCGAGCGATTGCTCGAGGGCCGTTTTGGCGGTCATCCGCACGTCGGCGACATTCGTGGCCGCGGCTTGCTACAGGCCATCGAGCTGGTGGCGGACCGTTCGACGAAACAGCCTTTCCCGGCGGCGCAAAAGCTGCATGCGCGCATCAAGGAGAAAGCCATGGCCGCCGGGCTGGTCTGTTATCCGGGCGGCGGCACGGCGGATGGCCACGCCGGCGATCACGTACTGCTCGCACCCCCGTTCAATGTCACCGAGAAGGAAGCCGAGGAGATCGTCAGCTGCCTGGGCACTGCGGTGGACCGCGCGCTCGAAAGCCTGCCATGCTTCGGTTGAGCTCGGCCGACCATCGTGTGAGCCCACCGGTCATCACGATTCCCGCGGCGACGACATGCTCAAGGTCAGCGGCCTGTATGTCTACGCCCGCACGCTGACCTGCATGTCGCTCAGGACGCTTGCTGGCGGTGGCATGGAATACGAACGGATCGCGGGCGCGGATCCCGCGGCCGCGACCATCGTAATGTTGCATGAGGGACTCGGCTCGGTGTCCATGTGGAAGGATTTTCCTGCCCGGCTGGCCGAGGCGACCGGAAGCCCGGTGGTCGTCTATTCCCGGCATGGGTATGGAGGCTCAGCGCCGTTGCGATCACGGCGCACGGTTCGCTACATGCACGACGAAGCGCTGCGGGTGCTGCCGCAGTTTCTGGACGAGCTTGCGATCGAGAGCCCTGTCCTGTTTGGACATAGCGACGGCGCCTCGATTGCCCTCATCTACGCCGGAGCCAGCGGCCGGGCGGTGAGCGGCATCATTGCGCTTGCCCCGCACGTCTTCGTCGAAGAGCGCACGGTGTCCGCCATTGCCGCGGCGCGACTCGCCTATGAGACGACGAACCTGCGCGAGCGCCTGGCGCGTCATCATGGCGATGTAGAGGGAGCCTTTTGGGGCTGGAACGACATCTGGCTCGACCCGGCATTCCGCGACTGGAGCATCGAGGAATATCTTGCGAGACTCGGCTGCCCCGTCCTCGCGATTCAGGGCGAGAACGACGAATACGGGTCGATGGAGCAGATCGAGCGGATCGCCCGAGCAGCACCCGGCGTCGAGCTGTTGAAGCTGGCGAATTGCGGCCACTCGCCACACCGGGACCGGCCGGCTGCCGTGCTCGCGGCCGTGAAGGCATTCGGAGCCAGCCCGAGCGCCGGCCCGCTCGCGGCGAGTTGACATCGAACGGCGGCCCGCATCGATCGCTCTCTCCCCAACGCCGGCGCCCCGCCTACACAGGGTGCGCCGGACGTCAGCTTTCGAACACCCAGCGGCCATCCACCATGGTGCGCTCCGGCTTGACGGTCACCAATTGCATCGGATCGAGCTTGAGCAGATCCTGCTCCCACACGACCAGGTCGGCGAGCTTGCCTGGCTCCAGCGTGCCCTTGATGTGCTCCTCGAAGGACGCGGCCGCTCCGTCGAGCGTCCCTGCGCGGATCGCCTCCTTCACCGTGATGCGCTGATTCGCGCCCCACACATGGCCCTGGTAGTCGGTGCGTGTGACCTGCGACTGCAACCACATGACCGGGTCCGACGGGCTTGCGGTGTAGTCCGAGGATGAAGGCGGGCGAAGTCCGGCGTCGAGGAACTCCCGCATGGCGAACATGTGCCGAGTGCGCTGCTCACCATAGAAATGCATCACGTCGCCGTGGAAGTACACATAACAGGCGAACGGGATCGGGATGGCACCGACGTTCTTGATTCGGCGGACGAGATCGGCGTTGACCAGCGTGCAGTGCTCTATGCGGTAACGCGGGTCGCGCTTCGGGAACTCCTTGTGAAGACGCTCGAATACGGAAAGCACCCGGTCGATCGCCAGATCCCCGTTGGCATGGACGCCGATCTGCCAGCCCGCCAGATGGGCCTTGCGCGCTGCATCGTAGAGATCCTGCGCCGACATCCGCTGCAGCCCGCGGAAATCCCCCATCCCGTTGTAGGGTTGCGAGAGCCACGCGGTGCGCTCGGAAATCGAGCCATCGCAGAACAGCTTTACGGCACCGATCCGCACCCAGTCATCGCCGAAGCCGGTGCGCACTCCAGCAGCGATCATCCTGTCGAGATCCGGCGCACGAATATGGCTGTATACGCGCATTCGCAGGACACCGGCCTCGCGCGCATCCTGCGCAGCCTGCAGCTGCTGCGGGTCACCGAGAGCATCACACGCAGAGGTCACCCCTTTCGCCGTGAACATCCTGGATATCAAAGCGGCGCCGTCTCGAAAGTCATTGCGTGTCGGCTTGTAGTCGGAAAGCCGGTCGAACGGCTCGATCGCATCATCGGCCACGCGGCCGTTCAACTTGCCGGACGCGTCGCGGAAGTACCGGCCGTGCGGCGGATCCGGCGTGCTCTCGCCGATGCCGGCCAACTTCAAAGCCAGCGAGTTGACGAACATCGTGTGGCCGCCACGGTGGCGGACAATGACGGGATGACCGGGCGCGGCCTCGTCCAGGTCCGCCCGAGTGAGCGGCCGAGGCGTCTTGCCATCGTCGTACAGAAACCCCAATACGGGCTTGCCCGCGGGAATCCGGGCTGCGCGCTGGCGAATGGCCGACAGGATCGCCGCGATCGAGTCCTTGTCGAGGGCCACCTCCCGGAGATGCTCCACGCCGGAGGCCACGGGATGAGAGTGCGCGTCATAGAAGCCCGGGGTTACGCGCTTGCGCCCCAGGTCGATGCGTCGAGTGCGCGCACTGGCCAGTGCAAGCATCTCCTCGCTGGTGCCGACGGCCATGATCCGGCCCGCACCAATGGCAACCGCCTCCACCTCGGGATCGCGGTCGCTCACAGTCCAGATTGAACCGTTGTACAGCACGGTGTCGGGCTCGAGCTGCCATTTGGCGAATGCGGCCGTGCCGGCCCCGATGCCGGCTATGATGAAGGTGCGCCGGCTCAGTCTCCTCGTCGAGGAGGATCGTCGCTGTTTTTTCATGCTGGCGAATATACTTCGAAGCAGCCTGTCAGGCACAGTCCAAGCTGCGGCTGGCCTGCAGCACGAGTGATCCCATGCCCCATACGGCCGACCCGCCCCCGCCCCGCTGCTCGCTCATGGCCTGGATGTAACGGCCCTGGATGTACAGGGCCCCAGGCGCTCCCGCGCCAATGCCGCATCTCTACTTCGTGCTGACACCCGCTTCGGTCGCGATCTGACGGATCTTCTTCAAATGCTCACGCACGGTCGGCAGTGTGTCGGTCGCGAACGCCTTTGCCTGCGCGTCCGTACCGGAGGCGATCTCCTTCTTGAACAGCGCCACTGTCTCCTCATGCGCCTTGATCTGCCCCTTGATGTATGACTTGTCGAATGTGTCGCCGGACAGCAGCTCGAGCTTCGCCTTGGAGGCCAACTGCGCCACGCTCGACTTGCCGGGCAGGTCGATGTTCTCCGCGGTGGCGATACTCTTCAGCTTGTCGTTCGCCGCGGTGTGATCCTTGACCATCATCGCTCCGAAATCCTTGACGGCCTGACTGTTGCCTTTGCTCTGGGCCAATGTGCCGGCATCGACTTCCGCGGTTCCACCCTCGGCAGCATGCTTGAAAAACGCCTGGTCCGGGCTCTTGCCCGCGCCGAACGCGATCATGGGCACAGCGACGAGGAGAAATGCGATCGATCGTTTCATGGCGAGCCCTCCGGAAGATAACAACCCGCGACCCGGCGCGCGTGGCTGACGTGGGAGGACCTTCGCAAGCTTTGTTCCCGGTGATCTGACCGGCCAGCGCCACTCAACTGCCAGCGCCACTCAAGTCGGCGGCGTCCTTAATCCTGGTGCTGGAGATCTCCGCCAGGGCGGCTTCGAGCGCCTCGTAGCTGACCGGCTTGACGAGGTGATAGCTGAATCCCGCCTCGCGGGCACGCTGTTTGTCCTCTTCCTGTCCCCAGCCAGTGACCGCCACGAGCACGGGCATTGCACCACCCATCCCCGCCAGTTTTTTGGCAACTTCGTAACCGCCCATGAAAGGCATGCCGATGTCCAGCATCACCACGTCCGGAGACAATGTGCCGGCCGCCGACAACGCGGCCGCGCCGTCGTAGACGGTTCTAACATCCTGGTTCATGGACTGCAGCAGCAGGCTCAAACTGTCCGCCGCATCACGGTTGTCATCGACCACCAGCACCCGCAATCGGCCGGCCCGATGGGCTATGGCCGGCCCGGCCTCTTGTATTACGCGCAACTGCTCCGTGGGCAAAGGCAGACGGACGATGAATTCGGTTCCACGCCCCGGTCCCTCGCTGCGGGCCTGAACGCTTCCTCCATGTAGCTCGACGACGCGTCTCACGAGCGCAAGACCGACGCCGAGTCCGCCCAGTGTACTGTTCGAGTTGGGCTCCACCTGCATGAACAAATCGAATATCCGCTCGAGATTGTCAGGCGCAATTCCCTTCCCCGAATCCCTGATGCGGATCTCGACATCCATCCCGCGTATGCTTGCGGTCACCCAGATTTTTCCGCCTGCCGCCGTGTACTTGGCGGCATTGTTGAGGATATTGACCAGGACTTGCGTCAATCGAACCGGATCGCCCTGAAGGCTCACCGGCGTATCGGGCGCTACGACCCGCAGGCGATGGCCCTGCGCATCGATCAGCGGACGGCTGGTCTCAACTGCCCGGCTCAGCAGTTCCTGGAGATCGACCGCCTCCATCCCAACCGAGAATTCGCCCCGGGAGACGCGATTCACATCGAGCAGCTCGTCCAGGATGCGGGTGAGATGAGCGCTCTGCCGGTCTATGGTCTGGCGCATGGCCTCCAGAGTCGGATCACCGAGGCCCTTTTTTCCCATCAGCGCCACCGCGTTGCGGATGGGCGCGAGCGGATTGCGCAATTCATGGGCGAGCATCGCAATGAACTCATGCATGCGCTGGGCGGTATCCGCCAGTGCCTCGGCGTGACGTCGTTCCGAAAGATCCTGGCCCACCTGGGCGAACGCGTAGGGCCTGCCCTCGGAGTCGTGGAGTGTAGTCAAGGTGCTGCTGGCCCAATAGAGTGTACCGTCCTTGCGTACGCGCCAGGCTTCTTCTTGTACCCGCCCCGTCTCCCGTGCGAGTTTCAGATGCTGCCACGGCTTGTGCGAGCTGATGTCCTCCGCCGGGTAAAAGTGGGAGAAGTGCTTGCCGATGATTTCATGCGCCTGGTAGCCGCTGATCCGCTCGGCGCCGCCGTTCCAACTCGTGACGAATCCGTTCCCGTCCAGCATGACGAGGGAATACTCGGTGACCGCCTCGATCAGCTGTCGCAGGCGCTCCTCGCTATGGCGCAGCGCCTCCTCATGCCGGCGGCGCTCAGTCAGATCTCGCGTGACCTTGGAGAAGCCGATCAGCGCGCCCGCCCGGTCGCGCATCGCCGTGATGACGACGTTTGCCCAGAACCGCGACCCATCCTTGCACACCCGCCAGCCCTCATCCTCGAAGCGCCCATCCATCGTCGCGACGTGCAACTCGTGCGCGGGCAATCCCCGCCTGATCGCATCGGGCGGATAGAAGCGCGAGAAGTGCGAGCCGACGATTTCGCTCGCCTGATAGCCTTTCAGATGCTCCGCGCCGGTGTTCCAGGTGGCGACAAAACCTTTCGGATCGAGCACGAAGATGGCGTAGTCCTTGACGCCATCGACGAGCGTCCGGTAGCGCTCCTCGCTCAGCCTGAGTCCTTCCTCGTGGCGCCGACGCTCGGTGAGATCGCGGGTGACATTGCAAAAGCCGATGAGCCGGCCCCGCTCGTCGTACAAGGCCGTGATCACGACGTTGGCCCAGAAGCGCGTGCCGTCCTTGCGCACGCGCCAGCCTTCGTCCTCGAATCGCCCCTCCCGTGAGGCAACCTCGAGCTCGTATCGCGGCAGGCCGTGTGCCAGTGATTCCGGCGGATAGAACCGTGAAAAATGTGCTCCGAGGATCTCCTCGGCCGCATAGCCCTTGATGGCCAGCGCGCCGGCATTCCAGCTCACCACGTGGCCCGCCGGGTCAAGCATGAGGATGGCGTAGTCCTTGACCGAATCGACCAGCAGCCGAAAACTCCGATCGTCCAGGTCGCGACCCAGCGCATGAAAGCTGCCGGTCTCGTCGGTGGAGCTCATCTAATCCGATCCCTGTGAGGACAACGTGCGGGACGCCGCCGCACCGGTCGCACTCCCATGATGGCGCCGATTGTGCGCATACAGCGCTTCACCGATGATGGCAGTGATCAGCAGTGCGAGATTGGAGCAGAGGAATACCCAGTTGTGCAGCAGGTAACTGTAGACGATATAGCCAGTGGACGCGGCAAGCTGCCCGATGAAGAGCCATTTGGACACGCCGGCAGTCGCGCCGGTTTTCCATTGGGTATGGACCTGGCGTCCGATCGTGAGCAACAGGATGAAGGAGCTCGCCCATCCGATCAGATCGACTGACTTCATAGCCGCCAGTCTACTCGGGCAACACCGGCGGGAAAGCAATACATCGTGAACGGTTATCGCCCTTTGCAGCGAGCGTTGGCTCGGGCACGGCAGTGGTTGCCGGGTGCGTCCAGGAAGGGCACCATCGGTGCTCGAGTCCTTAGGGGATGCCGATGAACAGCGTCGCGATCCGGATTCTCAGCGCATTGACACTCGCCAGCGTGCTAGCGCCGGTCATGGGCCTGGCCAAGCCGCTGCTCGGCGCCGACCTGATTCTCGTGAATGGGCACATCGTCACGGTGGATCCGCGCGACACGGTCGTGGAAGCGGTAGCGATCCGCGGTGGACGGATTCTCGCGGTCGGTTCCAACGCCGAAATCCGTGCCCGTGCCACGAACGCCACACAGGTCATCGATTTGCATGGCAGGACGGCGACACCGGGACTCATCGACAGTCATGCGCATATCGCCGAAGGCGGTGTCGACAAGCTGTACTCGGTTGACTTGAGCGACGCTTCGAACATCACCGCAGTCAGGCGGCGAATCGCTGCCCGGGCGGCGACCCTGAAACCCGGCGAGTGGCTGGTGGGCCGCGGCTGGGATGAGGGCAAGCTCATTGAGCACCGCTACATCGTCGCCAGGGATCTCGACGATATCGCACCGGCAAACCCCGTCTGGCTCGAGCATACGACCGGGCACTACGGCGCGGCGAACACTACCGCGCTGAGACTGGCGAATATCGGAGCCTCGGGGCCCACGATCACCGCCGGTACGATCGAACGGGATGCGGACGGTCAGCCAACCGGAGTCCTCAAGGAAGGGGCAGCGGACATCGTCACACGCCTCATCCCGACTCCGACCGTGGCTGAGGAGCGCAGCGGGATCCTGGCGAGTATCGATCAGATGCACCGGGAGGGCATGACGGGCGTAAAGGATCCGGACATCACCGCCACACAATGGGACGCCTACGAATCGCTGGATCGCGAGGGGCATCTGGCGGCACACGTGTGCGTCCTGTGGCATACGGAACCAACGCTCGCTGGCGCACGCATGATTCTCGCGCGTCTGCAGCAATTGCCGAAGCCACCGCATGCGCTCCATTCGAACCTTCTCTCCTGCGGCGTGAAATTCTTCATGGACGGCAGTGGCGGTGCGCGCACTGCATGGATGTACAAGGAGTGGAACAAGAACAGTCACGATACGGACACAGGCAACACAGGCTACCCGCTGATCGATCCCGCGATATACCGGGAGGCGGTCGGGCTCTTCCATGCAGCGGGCATTCACGTCGCCACTCACGCGATCGGTGATCGTGCAATCGACTGGGTCGTGGACACCTATGCCGCGGTGCTGAATGAGCGGCCGACCAGGGGGCTGCGCCACGCGATCATTCATGCCAACACGCCGAGCGACCACGCGATCGATGTCATGGCGCGGCTCCAGCGTGACTACGACGCAGGCTACCCTGAGACACAGGCCCCGTTCAGCTGGTGGATTGGCGACAATTACGCCGGAAATCTTGGCCCCGCACGCGCGCAGCGCTTGAACCCTTACCGAACCTATCTCGAGCGCGGAATTCACTGGGCCGGTGGCTCGGATTACGGCGTAACGCCGCTGCCGGCGCGCTACGGGTTGTGGGCGTCCGTCGTGCGCACCACCTTGCGCGGAGTGTACGGACCGCAGCCCTTCGGTACTGCGGAGTCCGTCGACATCCGCACGGCGCTGCGTTCGTACACGATCTGGGCGGCCCACCAGTTGTTTCTCGATTCGCAGACGGGTTCGATCGAGCCCGGCAAGAGTGCCGACCTCGCCATCTGGGATCGCGACCTGACCGCCATCCCGGCGGCCCAGATCAAGGATCTCAAGTGCGAGCTGACGCTGTTGCGCGGACAGGTGGTCTACCGTGCGGACGGTTCGCCCGTAGCGCTCACCTCGCGCTAGTCCATTGGAAAAAGTCCCTGCGGCGCGCTCAGAGCCTGGTCTTGATGCCCGCGAAGACGCCGATCGAGGGCTGCAGGAAACCCACCGGATTCTCGTAGTGGCGATCGAACAGATTGTCGACCCGCCCGTAGACGGTGAAATGGCGGGCGATATCGAAGCTCGCGGCAACATTGACGATCGTGTACCCGGGTGCCTGCAGGCGCGGAATCGAGAAGTCGCGATTGCCGTCGATCCACGAGCCGACCGCGAGCACTGTGGCATCCAGCGAAACTGCCTGCGTGGCTTGCCACGCCGCATTCAAACTGCCTTTGTGCTTCGGACGGCGCAGCAGCTCCTCGTGCAGCAGCTCGTCCGTTGCCTGGGTGTAGGTATAGTCCGCCCGGAGAGTAAGTGCTTTGAACGGACGGTAAGACACGAAACTTTCGACACCATCCGTGGTCGCGCGGCCTATGTTGGCGAAGGTGATTCCCGTGACATCGGTAACGATCAGATTGCGAATTCGGTTGTAAAAATACGTGACGCCCGCGCGGACTGCATCGCCCTGCAGAGCCTGCTCGATCCCCAGATCGTACCCCAGGCTGGATTCGGGCCTCAGGTTCGGGTTGGCAAAAAAGAACGGCGGGAAATCCTGGAACAGCTCGCTCAAGGTCGGCGCCTTGAAACCCGTCCCGATGCTCGCCTTCAATTTGGTGCCCGTCCCGGCGAGGACATACGCCGGGGCAAGCCGGTAGGTCGCCTTGCCGCCGAAGCGGTCATTGCCATCGTACCGCGCATTGATCGCGGAAAACAGCCGATCGCTGAGCTGCGACTGCAGTTCCGCATAACCGGCATCGATCGTGGTGCTGGCCCGGATCGGTTCGCCGATCTCGTCGCGCGCATGCTCCGCTCCGAGCACGAGAGTGTGCGCGTCCGAGAGCTTCAGCGCCCCTTGCCAGTCGACCTTGGTTCGCTCCCCGATGTCGAGGATCTCCGGGCTCGCGGGATCCCGGTTCGAGGTCCGCTTGCGCGTGTAGGCGAACCCGAGGGTCTGATCCAGAAAGCCGCCGAGGCAGACCAGATGCGCCGTGGCGCGAGCGTAGTACTCGCTCGTGTTGGCGGCGATCTGCTGCGCGGCGGGAAAGCTGGGGAACGTGCTGAAGTCATCCCCCGTCACGCGCAGATGCGCGTCCGTATAGCGCGCCACGAGTCCCAGGTCGAAGTCCTTTGTCACATCGAACCCGAGTTTCGTGGCGGCCGTCAGGTTGTCGTAGTAGTCATCGTTGCGCTGGCGCCCCGGCGGTAGCAGATCCAGCGGTGTCACCGGCGTGGCGCCCGAGTGGATGTGCTCGACATTCGCGCTGTAGTGAAATCGATCCGCGGAGCCGCGCACGCTTGCCGATTGATTGAAGGTATCGAACGATCCGCCTTCCGCGGCCCCTGCGAGTTGCGCAGGGCCCGAGCCGGTCCGGGTGATGATATTGATGACGCCACCGATGGCATCGGAGCCATAAAGGCCGCTCTGCGGCCCGCGTAGAACCTCCACTCTCTCGATGTCCTGAGTCGGGAACTGGCCAAAATCGAATGTCGTGGAATTGCTCGGGTCACTGACGTCGATGCCGTCCACGAGCACTTTCGTATCGTTGTTGTTTGTCCCGCGCATGAAGACGACGGTCTGCCCTCCCGGTCCTCCGGTCTGCACGAGGTTGAGCCCCGGCACATCCTTGAGCAGATCGGCGAGCGTCTGCTGTTGTCTTGCGGCGATGTCGTCGGCGGTGATGACCGTAACGCTGCTGGCAATCTGCAGCTCGGGAGTGGGAATTCGCGTGGCCGCGACGACGACCGTTTGCGGTGTCTCCTCGTCCGCACGGGCAGTGCCCGTGGCGGCGGCCAGGGTCATCCCGAAGATCGAAAACAATAGAAGATTGCGCATACATTACTCCTGGCTTGCATCCAGGAGCCGGTACGCGAAAGCCGGCGGCCGCTTGAACAGGAGATTCAACCGAGGCTCCGCGTCGACGACTCCAACCGTGTCGTCGCAACGGATACCCGCAGCTTCCGCCACACCCCGGCCGGAAACAGGACGACGGCGCGAGGCAGGTCTCCTGGCTTCCGGGTCGTCGCTATCGTCCGCCTTCCCAAGGCCTCTTAGCCTCAGTGGCAAATCGGACGATCACTCACCGGTTACAGTTGCGGGGGCAGCCGCGGGTTCAAACCGCGTTCCCTTTCGAATCCCCTGGGGGGGAACCTTGCGCGTTCTTAAAACGCCCGCAGTATAGCGGGACGCCGGCCGGGCCGGAAGATCCACCGGCGTGGTACGCAGGCGCAGACTCGCAAGGGCGCCGGTGGGAGAACACCTGCGGGCGTTTCAGCGGCAATCGGGTGGCCGCAGCCGCTGCACGAAGCGGGCGGCCAATTGCCGGCGCTGGCCAAAATGAATGTGAAGATAACTCGCCAGCAGATTGCCGCTGACGTATCCGATCGATTCAGTGGGACTCGCATCGTGCGTACCGCGCACGTGCCACGCGGCCCGCTCGATCGCAGGCACGTCGCATTCCCAGCCGCTATAACGGAACTCGTGGCCGCGCAACGATTCGCCACCGTCGACGAGCAGGTTTGGCTGCAACGCAGTCGCGTGACGATATCCCAGGGCCGCCAGCCTGTTGCTCATGCGTACGACGCCGGGCACCAAGCCTGCCATCTGCCACAGACGGCCGTCCTGATCAACCAAACCCTCCGTGAGCGCCATGAAGCCGCCGCATTCCGCATAGATCGGGGCACCTCTGGATTGCAACTCCCGCAAAGCGCGCCACAAACCTGTGTTGGCGGACAGCGCACGTCCATGCAGCTCCGGGTAACCGCCGCCCAGGTACACCCCGCCCGCCTGCGCGCACGGCGCCTCTGCGCCCAGGGGACTGAAGAACTCGATATCAGCCCCAGCGGCCTGCAGCAATTCCAGGTTCTCCGGATAGTAGAAACAAAAGGCAGCGTCGCGCGCCACGGCCACTACGGGCCGCCGCACGCGCCGTCCGTCACGCTCCATCGACGACTGAGCTATCGCGGCTTCTGCCGATTCCACCGGCTTTCCGGGCGGAGGCAGGGGGTCGGTGTCACGGGCGACATCGTAGAGCGCCGCGATGTCAAAGCGCTTGGTCACTTGCGCTGCAAGCTCGGCGATCAGCGCATCGGTGTTACCCTGTTCGCCGCTGGGCATCAGGCCCAGATGCCGTTCCGGGACTCGAAGCCGGTCATCCCGCGGCAGCCAGCCGAGAACGGGGAGTCCTGTCCTGGCGGTGATGGCCCTGGCACACCCATTCGCATGAGCCTCCGAGCCGGCCAGATTGAGCACCACACCCCGCAATGGCACGTGCGAATCGAAGTGTTGACACCCCAACACCGCAACTGCGGCGCTACGCGCCGCCGCAGCGATATCGACTACGAGCAGGACCGGTGCGCGCAGCAGCTTGGCGATCTGCGCCGTCGATCCCCGTTCGTCCTCCCAATCACAGCCATCGAACAGTCCCATCACCCCTTCGATGACCGCGATATCGGCGCCGCGGCAGGCGCGCGCGAACCCCTCCAGAAGCGCATCGTCATCCAGCATCCAGCTGTCCAGATTGCGGCATGTCCTGCCGGCAGCCCGCTCGTGATAACCCGGATCGATATAGTCCGGACCGCACTTGAACGGCTGCACGACGAGACCGCGCTGGCGCAACGATGCGATCAACCCTGCCGTCACAGTCGTCTTTCCCACGTTGGATGCCGGGCCCGCAATCACGAGCCGCGGAATGTTTCGTGCCGGCGCCAGGCTCACGAGATCTCCTTGCATCGCACACCCCCAGGAAGCGCGGCAGCGTAAGGGATCGCGCGGGTCATTGACAACCCACCGGCGCAAAGGTGTACTCCCAGGCGAGCTAATCTGGCATCCACTATGGACGAAGAACTGGCCTTGTTTCGCGAGACGGTCGCAAGATTCGTTGCGGCCGAGATGGTTCCCCATGATGAAGCATGGCGGAAACAACAGCATGTCGGGGCAGACATCTGGCGCCGCGCCGGAGAGCTCGGGCTATTGTGTACCGACGTGCCGGCGCAGTACGGCGGAATGGGCGGCACGTTTCAACACGAAGCCATCGTGCATGAGGAGCTGGCACGCGCCGGCATGAGCGGCTTCGGCGCGGGTGTGCACAGCATCTGCGCGCACTACCTGTTGAATCACGGCCTCGAGGAGCAGAAACAACGGTGGCTGCCACGCCTCGCCAGCGGCGAGCTCGTGGGCGCCATCGCCATGACGGAACCGGGTGCCGGGTCCGATCTGCAGGCCATCCGCACGCGCGCGCTGCGCGACGGTGAGGACTACATCGTCAATGGCTCCAAGCTGTTTATCACTAACGGATATCTGGCCGGACTCATCGCCCTCGCCGTCAAGACGGAGCCGGCGCAACGCGCAAAGGGAATCTCCATCCTGATGATCGAGACGCGCGACCTGCCCGGATACCGGGTCGGACGTATCCTCGACAAGATGGGCATGAAGGCGCAGGACACCGCCGAACTGTTCTTCGAGGAGGTGCGCATTCCAGCCGCCAACCTGCTCGGCGGCGAAGCGGGCCGCGGCTTTGCGCAGATGATGTCCGACCTGCCCTACGAACGAATGATCGTCTCGCTGGCCGCGGTGGGCGCAATGGAAGGGGCCCTCGAGGCCACCCTTCGATATGTGAAGGAGCGCCACGCATTCGGCCGCGCGCTGGCGGAATTCCAGAACTCCAGGTTCAAGCTCGCCGAGGTTGCAACCATCGCCCGCGTCGCCCGTGCGTTCGTAGACGATTGCGTCCTGAAGGCCGCCGCCGGCACCCTCGATAGCGCCACTGCCTCCATGGCCAAGTGGTGGACCACCGACATGCAGCAGCAGGTCATCGACGAGTGCGTGCAGCTGCACGGCGGCTACGGCTACATGAATGAATATCTCGTCTGCCGGATGTTCGCGGATTCCCGCGTGCAGCGCATCTACGGCGGCACGAACGAGATCATGAAGGAGGTGATCGCCCGGTCGCTGCTGTAGGAATGCGCCGCTTGCTGAAATCGCCGCTTGAGCGCCGCGCCTGAGCCACCGACTTTTCGCGGGCAAAAGCCACGCCTTTGGCGCAGCCCGCTTGCCCGCGGGCCTATGCAACGCTACCCCGGTCTGGTCTGCTGAAAGCGCCGCGCCTGAGCGACCGGCTTTTCGCGGGCAAAAACGACGTTTTTTGCCCGCGTGTCTATTAGACGCCACTCGGTCTGGTCTGCTGAAAGCGCCGTAGGCGCTTTCAGCCAATCAAAAAGGATAGTTGATGCCGGTAAACACCGCCGTGCCCTCGCTCCCGTAGCCGATATCCACGTATCCGACCACCGAAGGCCGTGCGACCGCGCGGAAGCCCACACCACCGACCTTGTGCAGGTGCTGAATGGGAAAGGTGCTCGTCCGCCGGAACACCTGGCCGAGATCCACGAACGGCGTCACTTCAATATCCACATGCGTCGCCATGGAATCGAATGACCATACCGTGTGGCGCAACTCGACACTGGCGGAGAACGCGTTGCGATCGTAGAAGCGCCCGGACCCGAAACCGCGCAGGGGTTGCTCGCCGCCGATCTCGCTTTCGCCACCCCCGATGCTGCTGAGCGCCCAGAACGGCAGGCGGCGCGCGCTGGGCAGGTAGCGCAGCGCCATGTGCGCTGCGAGAATCGTGCCCGCAGCGACCGACCAGTAGCTGCGCCCATCCACTCCGGCTTCGCTGTACAGTGAATCGTTGAATATTCCGCTTCGGCTGGCCACTCCGCCATACGCGACCCACTCCATGCCGTGCCGCGGTGCAGTCAGGCTGTCGCGCGAGTCGTAGACAATGGACAGGCGATTCAGCAGCTCGCTGTTGGTGCCAAGTCCCAGAATGTTGGCGAAGCGGTTCTCGATCGAAGCGATCCGCGCCAGTGTACCCGGCAGCACATCCACGGAGCGCATGCGCATGGTGTAGAGCACCTGCCAGGTGCGTCCGAGGTTCAGGCCGACCTGAGTCTGTGCCAGCTTCTGCGCGTTGGTGTAGTTCGTCTCGGTGATTGCGGGCGAGTTGTTGCCGATGCCGAAGAAGCGCGGCGTGCCGCTTTTATCGTAGATCAGGCTGGCGGTATAGGACCAGCGCTGCTCACGCAAGCGGCCGCGCTGATATTCGGCATCGAGCTCGCGCTCGACCCGTTGCTTTGCGCCCCCCACGAGCGACCACTGCTCGTCCTCGGAATTGTAGGAATACACCCGCGCGTGGAAGCCATAGCCGAAATAAGGGTTGTACAGCAGATCCGGCGCGACGATGCGGCGTATAACATGGCGGTCATTGGTCGTGAGCCACACGGGAAGGATGCCGAGTGTCGTGCCGCTGTCCGGATCGACGGCGATCTCGGGTACCGGGATGAATGGCAGCTTCGTGGGGTCGAACCAGCTCGACATTCCCGGGGCCGGGGCGGATTGCTTCACACCGCTTGCATCCGGAGTCGGCACATCCGCACCGGAGCCGGAGTCCGCGGCACTGTCCGCCCAGGCCGGCATTACCAGTGCGAGGCTTGCGACGCCGCTCCAGACAAGACTTAGCGCAGCTGAGCGAAGCACTGCAGCAGCCGGTCGATATCGGCCGAGGTGAGGTGGCCCATGATCGAGATGCGAAACAGCGTCCTGGACAGATTTCCCTGGCCTGCGTAAATCACGAAGCCTTTGAGCTTGAGGGCGTCGTGCAGCGCGGAGTAGGACAGGCCCGCGGGCAGACGGTATGCTCGCAAGACGACAGAGGACTGATCCGGGGGAAGCGCGGCTTCGATCCCCAGCGCGGCCAGGCCCGTCCTCAGCCGCTCCGCCAGCGCCGAATAATGTCGATAGCGAGCCAGCAGCCCGCCCTGCTCGGAGAACTCGCGCAGTGCCTCGACCATGGCGTAGTAAACGTGCACGGCAGGCGTGAAGGGAGTGTTGCGCTGCTCCTGCTGGCGCGCGAGGCGTATGAGATCGAGGTAATAGGTACGGCTGGCCGCATCGGCAAGGGCTGTGCGCCGTGCGATGACGAATGAGACACCGGGCACTCCGTGCAGGCATTTATTGGCGGTAGCCGCGACCGCCGAGAGACTGTCGTCCGCGAAATCGAGAGCCTCGGCGCCGAAGCTGCTGACACCGTCGAGCAGCAATTTCACGCCACGCGCCCGGCACAGCGCGTGCAGCGGCCGCAGATCGTTCAGGCGCCCTGTCGTGGTCTCATGATGAACCACGGCCAGATGCGTGAACCGCGCGTCCGCGGTGGCGGCATCGAGCCGCGCGGCGATTGCCTCGGGGTCGAGCGCTTGCAGCCACTCGCTGCGAATGCGCTCGTGCGCAATCCCGTATTGCGCGCAAATTTGGGCGATGCGCTCACCGTACACGCCGTTTTCGGCCACGAGCAATCGGCCCTTTTGCGGGACCAGCGCCGCTACCATGCTTTCGACCGCACCAGTGCCCGACGCCGTCATCAGGACCGCCGTCCACAGCGTCGGATCCAACTCATACGTGCCGAGCAGCAGCGCGCGTGCTTCATCCTGCAAATCGAAGAACTCGCTCTCGCGATGACACAGATCGGGCTGCAACAGGCTGCGGCGCACACGCTCGGTCAGCGTGACGGGTCCAGGATTGAGCAATAGCATCAATTGACTCCGGCGGCAGAGCCGAAGTGGTGCATCAGGCGTTCCTTGACCGCGACCGGAGTGACGGATGGCCGGGGCAAGCCCTCCGTCGCGCCCTTACGTGTCAGCAAGCGGGCGAAACGAGGGCCATCGAGCGGCGGTGCGTCCAGCCAAGCGCCAATCTGCGTGACATTGTCGGTCTCAAGCGACGAAGCATAACCGCACGCAGCGGCCACAGCGCCAAACGAAACGTGAGCGGAAACGGTGGCCTGACCCCCGGTTGAATCATGCACGCCGTTGTCGAGTAACAGGTGCTGCAGGTTTGGCGGGCCGTACGAACCGACGGTCGCGAATGCACCCAACCGCATCAGCGCAGCTCCGTCGCCATCCAGCGCGACCACACGCAGGTCCGGGCGTGCCAGCGCCAATCCGAGTGCAAACGGTACGACGCACCCCATCGAGCCGACCATGTAAAGCTGGTTGGGCCGATCCTCGATTGCATACAGCTCGCGTCCGCAAAATCCGGTTGAGGCCAACACCGCGGTGGATGCGCTCGGTGTCCGCGCCACCACCTCCCGCAAAGCCTCCTGCCGTGACGGCCTGCCCGCGGGCGCAAGCCGGCAAGGCTCCGCGACCACTGGCTGGTTGCCGGAGGGCCGCTTGTCAATCATCGCTGCTTCGGGCTTGAGCGGATGGGGCGCTACGCTGCCCTTCTGCATCAGCAGCGCATACGGTCGGCCGCTCTCATCCATGTGCGCTATCGCCCGGTCCAGCGCCGGACCGATGGCATCGGGCTCGGTGGGAAATGGCTCCCACGGAATCTCCATGGTCTGCAGCATCGTCGGCGTGATCGGACCCATGAGCGCATGCTGCGGCTCATCGGCGACGCCCGGCTGGCCGCGCCAGGTCACGATCAGTAACTGCGGCAGGCGGAAAGTCCAGGTCAGGGACGTCAACGGGCTCACCGCATTGCCGAGCCCGGAGTTCTGCATCATTGAGATGCCGCGCCGGCGCCCGCTCGCGGTCCGTGCGCCGCCGGCGAGCGCAACTCCCGCAATCAGCGCCACCGCGTCACCCTCATTGGTCATCGACAGGTACCGCAGCGACGAATCCTGCAGCACATAGTTGATGAACGGGGTCAGGTAGGAACATGGGACGCCCGCGTACCACTCGAAGCCGCGCGCGCGCGCTGCCTCCACAAAATGATGCGCTTCAATCATGCGACGTGCCGGTGGACTCTGTGCCTGGAGCACTACCGAACGGTGTCTGCGCATGGGCGAAGTCCACCGCGCGCCGGAAATCGTCCAGGTCGTTGACGCCACGCCAGTGCCCATGCACATACAGAACCTCGACTGCCGCTCCATCGGCGATCAGAGCGTCCAGCAGAGCGGGCATGTCGAGCGTATCGAAATCCGGCCGCAGGCTCAGGCGGGCCATCACGGTCTTCAATCTAGCCAGTCCCCTGCAACTGACGTGCAACATGCCGATCCAACGGCCTTGCGCCGCTTCTTCGGACGGTGACACCGTTTGGGGAGAGTCCTGCTCCGTGCCCGTTCCGTTGGCGATGCTCTCCAGCAACACCGGCGTTCCGAACAAGCCGCGATCGTCGCCGCGCGAACAGTAGGCAAAGTCGCGCACCGTGCGATTGTTGGCTCCGCTGCGCGACGAATCGACCACGACCGAGAAATCGGCCTCGGTCTCGACGAGATCCCGCAACACGTAACTTCGAAACAGCAGATCGCCGTAGGAAATCACCGTGGCCGAGTCGAGCGCATCCAGCGCGCATGCCAGGGACGCGAGCTCGCCGGTCTGCGCATAACGCTCGTTCACGACCAACCGGATGCCGGCCGTGTCGATCGCATCGGCCCGATAGCCGCCGACCACGGCGATGTCGTTGATGCCCTCCTTCTTGAAGCTGTCGACGAGCCAGCGCAACAGCGGCTTTCCCGCGATGGGCAGCATCACCTTCGGGCGGTCGGTCGTGACGGCCTCGAGTCCGCGGCCACGGCTTGCAGCCAACACGACTGCGCCGCGCGACGTGCGCGACACCGAAAGATAGTGCCGTTCGGCGGCGGAGTATTCGTCGGCGTCCTGCAGTCGAAAGATCTCGTTGACCGGCACGATCCGGTCTTCGACGTTCACCAGCGTCTCGCTCGCGCGAATTTCCTTGGCCACGCTCTGCATGGCGGCCGCGGCCGAGCGCACCATGTGATTCGCCCAGATCACCACACTGATGCCGGCTTTGCGAAACACATCGGTCGGGGTGCTGTAGTAGCGTGTCGGCACGATCACCAGGGGGGCGCGCCGGGCCCACTCGCGCGCAAAGGTCACGATCTCGTCCGGCCTGGCCAGCTTGCTGTGGATCAGGATCGCATCCGCACCGGCAAGCCGGTAGGCTTCCGCCCGCCGCAAGGCCTCATCCATGCCCCAGCCGGCGATCAGGGCCTCGACACGGGCGACGATCGAGAAATCGGGATCGCTTTGCGTGTCCTTGCCCGCCGCGATCTTGCCCGCGAATTCCGCCATATCGGCCAGCGGCTGGCGCTCGCCGTTCAGAAAGCTGTTGGTCTTCGGAAACTGCTTGTCCTCGATGCACACTCCGGCGATGCCGCGCTGCTCGAGCTTGCGCACCAGGCGGCGCATGTTGTTGAAATTACCGTAGCCGGTGTCCCCATCCAGCAGGATGGGCAGGTCGCTGGCGTCGGCCATGAACTCCAGCATCTCCACGACCTGCGTCCAGCTCGCTTCGTTGTTGTCGCGCACACCGAACTGCGCGGAGATGGAAAGTCCCGAGGCCCAGATTGCGCTGAAGCCCGCCTCCCGCACGATCCGCGCGGACAGGCCGTTGTGGGCTTCCATGAGAAACTCGAGCTGCTCGCTCTGAAGCATCCGGCGCAGTTTGCTGCTGCGCGTGGGTACGGCGCCGGCCGTGGGGGGATCCACCGTGGGAAAATCGATTGACGCATGCATGTTCAGTGTCCTGGCATTCGCTCGAGTTGCGGCAGTACTTCGTGGGTCGCCCGCGCAACATCCGCGGGAAAATCGATCTCGATCCATGGGGCTCCGGTGACGTCGGCCACCTCGAAGACATGACTGCGCTCGCGCAGCAAGTCGCGCACCGCTTCTTCGTGCGGCAAATGGCCGCGCGCGCTGTTCGCATGGTCGGCCACCAGGGCCGCGAGGCGCCGTGCGCCGGCCTCGTCAAAGCGGAAGAACCCGACAGACTCGCCGAGCGTGTCGTATTCCAGTGCGGGGGCGAGTTGCTTGCGTAATTCGACCGGCACGCCCCGCCGCACGCACAGCTTGACCGGCTCGTCGCCCGCCTCGAAGTCGCGATCGATCAGCAGGCGGTTGACCGGTGTTTCACCCGCTGCAAGCGCGGTCATGATGCGTCCGTCGTACAAGACGTCGGCGTCCATCAGCAGAACGTCACCGCCGCGGGTCATGGCCTCCGCGGCGGCGTGGACAGTCAACACGCTGCCAAGCTCAAAACGCGAGTTCAGCACGATCTGCGGGCGGGGCTGCCAGCCAAGCTGATCGAGCTCGGCCTCGACCAACTCGTGGCGAAAGCCGAGCGCCGTCACCACCTCGTCGACGCCGGCGGCCCTGAGCAGACGCAAGTGGCGTTCCAGCAGGCTCATGCCGCCGAATCGCAGCAAGCACTTGGGCGACTGCTGCTCTTCGGGCTGCTGCAGGCGCGTGCCGCGGCCCGCTGCGAGAATGATGGCGCGCATGAAACTCTCTCCAACACCAGGTACTTCACCAGGTACTTCGCACTAATCGACAGCGGCGGCGCAGGCCAGGCGGCGACGCCACCGCCGCTCGGACAGATGCACATACAGCAGGCCCGGCACGCCCAGCAGAATCTCACGTGCCCGCTTGGCCAGCGACAAGGCCACCGCCGTATTGGGCGGCAAGCCCGCCAGCGGCGCAAGCAGCAGATAACCGCCTTCCTGCACGCCCAGCGAGCCGGGAATGGCGAACCCCGCGCTGCGAATCGCCTGCCCGAGGCTCTCCAGCAAGAGCGCAGTGCCCCACCCCACCGCGGATCCGAGCAAATGCAGGATCAGGTAGACCTCGGCGGTGCCGATCACCCAGGCGACGAGGCTCAAGAGGAAACTGGCCGCCACCCGCGCGCCGCGGCCGTAGGTGCCCTGCACGGCAAGGTCGATCGCTTCGGCCTGGCTCTGCAGCCCGGACCAGTCGCGCTTGCCGGAGAATCGTCCCATCGCACGCATCAGCTTGCCAAACAGGCCGCGCCGCTGCATGACGTAGAACCCCGCCAGGCACAGCGCGAGCACGCCGCTGGCAAGCAACAATGGCGCGCGCACCGCGTGTTGCGAGACCTGGCTCGCCTGCGCGCCCAGCACAGCCATGCCGGTCACCGCGAAGACAACCTGCGCGAGGGTCTGAAGCGTAGTGCTGACCGTGATCACCGCGGCGGCCTCCTGCATCGGAATGCCACGCTGCGCCAGATAACGAGTCATCACTACCGGCCCTCCAATGGGCCCTGCTGGCAGAAAGCTGTTGGCGGACTCGCCCGCCCAGCGCGCGAGGAGCGCGTCCCGCATCGAGCTGCGCGGCCCGCTGGCATGGAACAGTACGCGGATCGATGCGGCATCGAGCGCGAGCGGCAGCAGATGCAATATCGCTACGAGAATCAGCCCCCATCCGGCCAGGGCCAATGTTGCAAACACGGCTGTCAGGCCCTGTGACACGAGCACGCCGGCGAAGAGCAGTACACCCAGGGACAGAAGCCACACTGCCGCTCGCGTCACGTACGCCCCGAGCCGCGACCGGGCGTTGCAGTCTTGCGCGGATGGCGGCGAAACACCTGGCGAAAACCGAAGTATCCGAACGCGTCCTTCAGGTTGGACAGCAAGCGCCACCCGGCGCGCATCCTCGGGTTGGTGACATATTCGAAGGTCAGCGACACGCGCACTTCATCTTTGCCCAGCGGTGAGATCCGGTGGCGCAGCTTGTCCCCATCGAAAAACACCAGGCCGCCCGGAGGAATCCGCACCGAGCCCGGGACGACCGCCACCGCGTCTTCGCGGGTATGCAGCTCGTAGTCGAGCCGGCACGATGACTCGTCGATTACGCCGAACAGCAGCGTGTAGCGGCGGCCGGCGTAGTAGGAAGTGTCGTAGTGCCAGCCGATATGGTCGCCCGGGCGGGTGTAGAAATACAGCGCATAGGCGTGCGGATCGGTATCCGGCGAGATCTGGAGGGAGTCACCCGAGAGCTCCCCCAGCCAGCGGATCAGCGACGGTGAGTGGTACAGCTCGGCGATGCAGGGTGCGAGTTGATCTATTGTGTGCCGGCTGACGCTGCCGCCCTGCTTGTGGCCCGGAAGGTAGTTGCGGTTGACCGCTGGCTCGACGGCCGCCACGGCGGCCACCAACCGGGCCGTCACCTCGGGCGCCAGCAATTGCGGCAGATACAGGAATGAGCCGTGGGCTGCAAACTCGGCCCGCAGCATGCGCGCATCGAAGCTGCCCAGGCGTGCGGCCATCGCTTGCTCGGCGCCGGCGGCGCGTTCGTCCGCTCCATGAGTCGCTGCGATGCTGATCAGGCCACCCCCGACGTCGGTCCGTCCGTCAGCGGCCGCGCTCGCCGCAACACGAGGCGGTAATCGATCACCACCCAGATCGCAAACAGCGGCGCGCCGATCGAAGCTGCGATCAGCAATGGCACGCTGCCATCGCAGACGGTCGCCACGGGCAGCAGATACAGAATGTCCTCCGTCTCGAACCCGCCGATGGCGCCCTGTTGGCTTGCGGTCTTGCCGGCCAGCTCCTCGATCCGCATGCGCAGGAAGAAGATCAATGCGATCGCGCCGCCGGCGAGCGCGCCCAGCAGCGCCGGCGGGATCTGCAGCGCGGCCCCCTGCCGGAGGCTGACGCCGGCGCCGATGGCAATGAATACCAGGATCGTCACCGCGGCGTCGCTGGCCAGGTCGTAGATGTGACCGGCCCGGCTGCCCTTGCCGCTGATGCGCGCCAACTCGCCGTCGGTGTGATCGAGGAAATTGGACAGCACCAGAAGCATTGCCGCCACGTTGGACCATCCATAACTCCCGGGCAGGAACCCGGCCGCGGCAGCCAGCCCGACCCCCAGCCGGACGGTGGTCAGATGGTTAGGGGTGACCCAGGTATCCTTGAGCGGGGACACCAACCGGCGCGCGAGCCGCGCATCCCATGGGCACCGGGCGGCGGAATTGGCAAAACCAATGGAATGCGGTGTGGACATCACGGCTCGGTGGAAAATAGCGCGCCCGCACGCGCAGGCGCGCAGCAGTGAATTTTACAGTAACCCCTGCTCGCGAAGCCAGAGCACGGCGTCCTCGAAGGCCCTTGCGGGGGGTCGCCACCGGTAACCCAACTCCCGCGCCGCTTTGGCGCTCGAGAAGAACATGCGCTTGCGTGCCATGCGCAGGCCTTCGACGGTCATTCGAGTGGTGCCGCCGGTCGCTCGCGCGATCAGCTCGGCTGCATAGGCCACCGGCAGCAGCGCGGCGCGCGGCAGCCGGATGCGCGGCGCCTTGCGGCCCGCGAGCCGGGCAATCTGCGCAAGAATCTCTCGCAACGCCATGTCTTCGCCGCCGAGAATATAACGCTCTCCTGCCCGCCCGCACTGATAGGCCAACAGGTGGCCCGCAGCTACATCATCGACGTGTACGATGTTGAGTCCCGTATCGACGTAGGCGGGCATCCGGCCGGCAGCCGCATCCAGGACCATCCGGCCCGTCGGCGTCGGCTTGAAGTCGCCCGGTCCGACCGGTGTGGACGGATTGACGATGACGACCGCAGTGCCTGCCTGTGCGGCCTCGCGGACTACCTGTTCTGCCAGGTACTTCGAACGTTTGTAGTGACCAACCATGTCCGCCAGCCCGACTGGAGTTTCCTCATCTCCCGGCGTCCCATCTGCGGGTATGCCGATCGTCGCCACGCTGCTCGTGTAGACGATCCGCGCGACGCCCGCAGTGCGGGCAGCATCGAGGATGTTGCGGGTGCCCTCGACGTTGGTCAGATAGAGCTGCCGCGGTTCGAGTGCCCCCAGCCGGTAGTCTGCCGCAGCGTGGAAAAGTGCCTCGCAATCGACCAAGGCACGCGAGAGAGAGGCGCTGTCCGCGAGATCTCCGGTCGCGATTTCAACGGCCAGGTGCTGCAGATTGCGGCGGTCCGAGTGCTCGCGGACCAGTGTGCGGACTTGCCAGCCCGCCTGCAGTAGCGCTCTGGCCACTGCCGAGCCGACGAATCCCGTGGCGCCCGTGACCAGCGCTCTCATGGAGAGCCGGTGTCTGTGCTGCAAGGTGCAGGAGGCGCCAGCGAGCCCGAACGCGCGACTGCTGCCAACGAGCGGCCCGCGGATCGGTAGCGGCACGCGAGCCGGATGAGCGGTGCCAGATCCCCGGGGGCCAGTGCCAACGCGCCGATCAGCCGCCACGGCCGCAGATGACCGGCGGAGCCGGCGGCGGCCACTACCGCACGGGGTAGCGCGTCCTGGGCGCTATCGACGATCACCCGCAGCGCGATGAAGGGCATTTGATGAGCCGCGGCCACTTCCGCAATCGCCAGGCTTTCCATGTCCACCGCGGCGGCGCCGGTCTGGCGGTAGAGCGCGGCCTTTTCCGCCGGGGACCCGACAGCCCTCGGGCTGGTCAGAAGCTTGCCTCCATTCACTGGATGGTGCGCGGCAAGGGTGGCGCACAGGCTCTCCCGCCAGCGCGGCATCGTCGCAACGGCAGTGCCATCGGGGCCGATCACCTCGCTCGGCAGGAATATGGCGCCCGCATGAAGCGCAGGATCCAGCCCTCCGGCCATACCCCAGCTCGCGAGCGCGGTCGCGCCGGCCTCGATGAGGACGCGCGCGCCCGCTGCCGCGGCAGCGCTGCCCATCCCGCTAACCGCAAGCAAAGTCCCGTCAGCAAGAGTTGCCAGCGGCTCCTTGCGCCGCGTTGCGGGACCCAGGTGGCGAGCTTCGGCCGCCAGTGCACAGACGACGCCGACTCCATTCGGCGTCAATGAGTCGCTCCGGAGCGTGAGAGATTTCGATATGCGGCCAACGCCCAGAGCGGGAAATACGCGCAATAGCCGTGATACTTGAGGTAGAACACCCGCGGGAAACCCGGCGCGGTGAAACTCGGGTCGCTCCAGAGCCCGTCCTCCTGCTGGGTTCGCAACAGGTACTCGATGCCGCGCAGCACGGCGTGTGAATCCACCTCGCCCGAGGCCAGCAAGCCGAGCAACGCCCAGGCACTCTGGTACGGATTGCTCGCTGTTGTTTCCCCCGGGCGCGGGAGGCGCGCGTACGTGTCATTGCTCTCGCCCCAGCCGCCATCCGCGTTTTGCCGCGCAAGGAGCCAAGCCACGGCGCGGCGCACGCTCGCATCCTCGGGACCGATACGGGCCTGTGCGAATGCCGTCAGAACCGACCAGGTGCCGTAGATGTAGTTCGTGCCCCATCGGCCGAACCACGAGCCGTCGGCCGCCTGCTCCTTGCGCAGGAAAGCGATGGCGCGCCCGAGCGCCTGTTTGTCAGCCGGTCGCCCCACCAGGGCCAACGCGGTGACGACTCTGGCCGTGACATCGCTCGTCGGCGGATCCAGCAGCGCACCATGATCCGCAAACGGAATAAGGTTCAGGTTGTAGTGAACGTTGTCGACATCGAACGCGGCGAATCCACCGTTGCTGCTCTGCATGCCCACGAGCCAGTTCAACGCACGCTCGAGGGTGTCCGCGTAGGGTGCGGGATCGCTCGCCCGGTGCATCGTCCAGACAATGACCGCCGTGTCATCGAGGTCCGGGTAGAAACCGTTCGCGAATTGAAACGCCCAGCCTCCTCCGGGAAGTTCGGGGCGGCTCACGCGCCAGTCCCCGGCCTGATCCAGAAGTTGCTTCGATCGCAGCCACTCGAGCGCCCGGTCGGCTGCCGCCATGGCCGTGGCGCCACCGCGCTCCTGCATGGCGAGGGCAGCCAAAGCCGTGTCCCATATCGGTGACACGCACGGCTGGCAATACGCCGAGGATGAGCCGACGACCAGGAGTTTCTGCAGCGCGCGCTTGGCGGTGACGCGCCGCGGGTCCTCGCTCGGATAGCCCAGCAGCACCATCGCTTCGAGCGCATTCACCATGGCTGGGAAAATTGCGCCCAGGCCGTCCTCGCCGTTCAGTCTTTCGAGCACCCATTGCTCGGCGCGGCGCGTGGCATGCGCGCGCATGGCCTTCGGAATCAGTGGATCCAGGCTGCGGGCGATGCGGTCCACGACGAGAAACGCCTTGGCCAGCAGGCCGCCCCTTCCGGCCGGCAAGCGGAAATAGTGGCGCTCCTGCTGCGGCGGGGTCGTGAACAACTCGCCGATGTGCACGTTGCGCGGGTTCTTCGCCAGCGGCTTGTAGGTGCACAGGATGAACAACGGCACCATGACCGTGCGCGACCAGTAGGACACCTTGTCAAGATGAAACGGAAACCAGCGCGGCAGCAGCATGATCTCGACCGGGATATACGGCACAGCGCGCCAGGGAATCTCGCCGAACAGCGCCAGCGCGATCCGGGTGAACACGTTCGCCCGGGCGGCACCGCCCTGATCGAGAATCGCGCTGCGCGCTCGCCGCATGTGCGGTGCCTCGGGACTGTCTCCCGCGAGCTTCAGGGCGAAATAGACCTTGACGCTGCAGCTGATGTCCAACCCGCCGCCGTGAAACAGCGGCCAGCCGCCGTGATCCGCCTGCCGCGCGCGCAGGTACACGGCAAGCTTCGCCTCCAGCGCCGAATCGATCTCATCCAGGAAATGCATCATGAGAATGTATTCGGCCGGAATCGTGCAATCCGCCTCCAGCTCGAAAAGCCAGAACCCGTGCGCGTGCTGCAGATTGAGCAGCGCGTCGTGCGCGGCCTCGATCCTGCGATCGAGCGAGGACTGTTCGACGAGCCGTTCCAGCCCCGGCGAGCGCAGCTTGCGGGGCGCAGTGCCGTGATCGGCGAGCGGATCGCGCGCGCGGGAATTGCGATTCAACGTACGGATCTCCCTTCGGATCGTTGCGCCCGCTCCAGTGGAACGTGCCGGGCGCCGGGATCGAATTGCGTGGCAGGCTCGGCTGCGTGCACCACGGGCTGTAGCGGACGCGGCACCATCGAGGCCGAGGCGAGCGGCAGACCGCGGGCGGCCAGAGCGAAAAGGCGCCTGAGCATCCAGTCGTTGCGCACCGCGATGTTGGTCAAGATCCGGGTCATGGCCACCGCCGAATGCGACACTTTGACTTGCGCCCCGGATGCAAAGCCCGGTGTGCCCGCGATCTTGCGTAGCGTGAGCACGGCAAGACCGATGGCCCACAGGCAGAAGCGGCGGATACCCGCCTCCTCCGCCGGAATCAGCAACGTGAACGCGAGGGCGTTGCGCAGGTGCGCGTGCGCGACTCCGACCAGCTCACGCATTGCGGCGTCGAACCGTCGACCTCCATGACCGGCGCACAGCTGCGCAAGATCGATGCCATGCCGGCTGAAGACTTCCTGCGGCAGCCAGCAGGCGCCGCGGCGGCGATCTTCCCACACATCCTTGAGGATGTTGGTCATCTGCAGACCCTGCGCGAAGGAGACGGCGACATCGTGCAGCGCGCCGCGCCGCCCCGCGATCGTCGCGGAGTAGCCGCAGAACAGCTCGGTCAACATCTGGCCCACGACTCCGGCCACGTAGTAGCAGTAGTCGTCCAGGTCACTCGAGCGTGGCAGGCCGCGCAGACTGGCCGTCTGCTGGAACCGGTGCATTCCGCCGCACATCACCTCGATGCACCGCTGGATCGCAATGCGCTGCGGCGCATCGAAACGAGCCGTCACGGCAACCACCCGCCCCATGTTGAGCACCAGGTCGCGCTCCGCCGGCAGGGTCTGTTCCGAGAGCTGCGGCGCGAGCTCCCGTGCCAGCGGCGCCGCATCCTCCTTGCCGCCCACCACCGCGACGAAACGCTGCAACAGGAGGAACGTCGCGGCCGGTGGCAGCGCGGGCTCGTCCTCGATCGTATCGGCAATCCGGCACAGCAGATAGGCGCTGGTCACCAGGGTGCGCAGCTGCGCGGGCAGCTCGGGGATCGTCAGCGCAAACGTGCGCGAGACGTGCGGCAGCACCTGATCCTGGTAGTCCTCATCACGGCTGCTGGAATCCGATTTGACACTGTCTGGCAACATCTTGCGAACAAGACCTCCGGAGGCATGGGTGTAGCCACCCTCACCGTAAGCGGACTTTAACATGGCAGAGGCAGGCGGAACCGCGCCGGCCAAGGTTGCCCCCGCAGGGTGTCCGCATCGATCGGAAGTCCGGGCTGGTGCCAGGATGCACCGGCGCCCGCCTGTCAGTAGCTGCGCGCGAGCAACCAGTCAGCCAGCGATCGAAGCGGCTGGGCCCGCGACCCCAGAGGGGCCAGGGAATCCAGTGCCTGGGCGTGCAACAGGCGCACCCGCTGCTGCGACGCCTCGATGCCGATGACAGCCGGGTACGTGGGCTTGGAGCGTTCGCTGTCGGCTCCAGTCGCTTTGCCCAGGGTCGCAACATCGCCGAGCACGTCCAGCAGATCGTCCTGAATCTGGAAGGCGAGCCCAATGGGAGTCGCAAATCCGGCCAACGCGTTGCACCAGCGGGGCTCGAGCGAAGGCGCGCAGGCGGCGGCCATCAGCACGCTGACGCGGATCAGGGCGCCCGTCTTGCGCGCATGCATCTCGTCGACCTGCGCCACCTCGAGCTGCTTTCCCTGCACGGCCAGATCGATCGCCTGCCCCCCGGCCATGCCAAAGGTACCGCTCGCCTCGGCCAGCAACTCGATCAGCCGCAGCCGCGTCGCGGCGGCTGCCGGCAGTGCCGGATCCCGGGCCAACACCTGGAAAGCCAGGGTTTGAAGTGCGTCTCCCGCGAGGACCGCCGTTGCCTCATCGAAGGCCTTGTGGCAAGTGGGACGGCCGCGGCGCAGATCATCATCGTCCATCGCCGGCAAGTCGTCGTGAACCAGCGAATACGCGTGGATCAGCTCTACAGCACAGGCCGCCGCCTCGACTTCCTCTTCCGCGCGCCCTATTACGCGCGCCGCGGCGAACAGCAACGCCGGCCGAATCCGCTTGCCGCCTCCCAGCACGCTGTAACGCATCGCCTCGTGCAGGCGCGTGGGCACCACATCGGCTTGCGGAAGCCGAGCGTCCAACGCCGACTCAATGCGCGCGCGCCACGATTCCAGCTGTGCCGCGAATGCATCGCGCGTTGCCGACTCGTTCAGTGTTGCTTGTCGAGCACCGGATGCGTCGTTCACGCGTGCCCTTCCACCGCAGTTGCGCGCAATCTGATCACCGCAGCTCGGAGGATTGTGGGGCTTGGGGCTCACGGCTCGCCAGCTTCACATCGGTGACTGCAATCGCAGTCACCGAATGCCGCACGCGATCGCCGTACAGGATGGGCGGATCGGCTGCCATCGGACCGGTGAGCCGCGGTCCATTCAAGGCCGCCTTGAGCGCCTTGATCGGATGAGCGAACGCGTCGTTCACCGCCGTACCCTCGAATCCGCAGTGCGCCATGCAGTTATCGCAGGCGGGATTGCGGCCCACGCCGTACTTGTCCCACTCCGTATCCTCCAGGAGGGATTGGAAGCTGGGCGCGTAGCCCTCATCCGTCAGAAGGTAGCAGGGTCGTTGCCAGCCGAAGATGTTGTAGGTCGGCGTGCTCCACGGCGTGCACTGGTAGGCCTGGTTGCCGGCCAGGAAATCCAGGAACAGCCCGGAATGGTTGAAAGACCAGCGGCGCCGCGCGCCGCCATCCGTGGCGCGCGCGCGCCGGCCACGTTTGAAGATCTCGCGGAACAGCCGCTTGCTGGCGCTGCGCCCCAGGAAGACATCCTGCCGCGGTGCGTGGTGGTAGCTGTAGCCGGGCGATACCGTGATGCCTTCGATGCCGAGCGCCATCGCTTCGTCGAAGAACGCGGCCACGTGATCCGGGTCTTCGCCGCTGAACAGCGTGCAGTTGACGGTCACTCTGAAACCCTTGCCGCGCGCGAGGCGGATCGCCGCGACCGCCTTGTCGAACACGCCTTCCTGGCAGACGGATTCGTCATGGCGCTCGCGGCTGCCGTCCAGGTGAATCGAGAAGGTCAGATACGGCGAAGGGGTGTACTCGTCGATGTGCCTGGGCAGCAGAATGGCGTTCGTGCACAGGTAGACGAACTTGCGCCGGGCGACGATGCCCGCCACGATCTGCGCCATCTCCTTGTGGATCAGCGGCTCGCCGCCGGGAATGGAGACCATCGGGGCGCCGCACTCGTCCACGGCACGCAGCGCATCCGACACGCTCAGCCGCTTCTGCAGAGTCTCCTTCGGATGGTCGATCTTGCCGCAGCCGGCGCAGGCGAGATTGCACTGGAACAGCGGTTCCAGCATGAGCACGAGCGGGTAGCGCCGCACGCCGCGCAGCTTGCGCCCGGCGATGTAGCGACCAACACGATAAGCCTGAATCAACGGTACGCCCAAAAGGTAGCTCCTATTGCAAGGCGAGCAGCGCCGCGCGGTGATCCCGCCGGATGCGCTGCCACTCGAGTATGAACCAGGGCGTGAACCGGTCGGCGCCGCTGCGGATTTCCGCCTCCAGTGCCTCCGCTCCGATCCAGCGCCACGCATGAATCTCGTTCCGGTCGATCTTCACCGGCTCGGTGCAGCGCCCGATGAACACCGAGCACAGCTCCTGTTCGGCGCCCGCCGCATCGAACTGCGCCTGATACTGGAACTTGTACAGAAAGTGCAGCGGACAATGCAGCCCGAGCTCCTCGTGCAGGCGCCGATGAATCGCCACCTCCATGGTCTCGGCGCGGCGCGGATGGCTGCAGCAGCTGTTCGACCAGTACAGCGGCCACAACCGCTTCGAGGCCGCGCGCTGCTGCAGCAGCAGCTCACCGGCAGCATTGAAAACAAGCAAGGAAAAGGCCCGATGCAGCACACCACGGCCCTGGTGGCATTGAACCTTGCTCAAGTGTCCGACTTCGCGGTCGGCTTCGTCCACCAGGATGAGCGACTCGGAATCCGCCGCGACTGCGTTCGCGCAGCTCTGACTGCTCCGATCTGCGTCCATCATCGGCACATGATAGCTGCCTGCCGGGCGTTCGCCAAAGCAATCTTCGCCGTCCGCGCACCGCACGCGCGCTCGGCGGTCATCCTGCGGGCGCCGCCGCGCGCCACTTTGCCATTGGCCCGGTGGGATCTGGTTTATATCTTAAAATATAATATAAATCAATAAATTATATATTTATAGTCATTTTTTACATGAAGTCATCGTGCAACTGTCAGCCGCCAACATGTGTTGGTAGGATGATTCCTCCAGGGCGAAGTTGAAAGCTGCGCACCGCTACGGCACGGCTTCCGCGGCTCGACGCTGCAGATAATGGGAGCCGATATAAACGGGCACCGCGACGGCACCCAGCGCGAGGGTCCACACCAGGGGCTTCAATCCGATGCCGATCGAAACCCAGACGCAATAGGCAGCCGCGCAGAGCGCGGCAGCAGCCCACAGGTAGGCCAGTCCCCCGGGACGTGCGATCCGGCCGCGTCGCCCGAGCACGACTATCGCAAGAGAACATGCGAAGTACAGTGGCAGGTTGCCTGCGGTGACGACGACGCTCATGAATGCAAAGCCGCTCGCTACGGACTGATTGTAATTCGTCAGGAGCATCGCGCTTGCGATCACGCCCGAGAGG
Organism: Steroidobacteraceae bacterium; assembly: GCA_050738795.1. Lineage (GTDB taxonomy): Bacteria > Pseudomonadota > Gammaproteobacteria > Steroidobacterales > Steroidobacteraceae > 13-2-20CM-66-19. The sequence continues at coordinate 38,177 of JBOIAD010000116.1, read as the reverse complement.
ATGAAGGCAAGCGTCGGCGCGCCATGAGCATTCTCCTTCGCCAGCAGGGCGGGGAAGCGGCCGTGCCTGGCCAGGCCTTGCGTCACCTCCCCGGTCATCAGCGTCCAGCCGTTCAACGCTCCGAGGCCGCTGATGATCACGAATACCGCAAGCACTTCGCCCGAAGGTGCGCCGAGCACCCGCGCAAACAGATCGGCAAAGGGCGCGTTCGAGGCGGCAAGCTCCTGTTGCGGGATCAGCAGCATCGGAACGATCGACACGCAAATGTAGATGAGGGCGGTGAACACGGAACCCATCACGGTGGCAAGCGGGATTGTCCGCCGCGGGTCCCGGACGCGGCATGCCGGGATCATTGCACACTCGATACCGAGCATCGCAAACAGCGCAATCGTCGATACGCTGCTGACTTCGCGCACCGAGGGTGGGTTGGAAGGTACGTGCTCGGAGTAAGCCGAAGGATGCGTCAGCAGCAGCCAGAATCCCAGGCATATCACTCCCAGCAGCGGCATCACCTTCAACACTGTCGTCAGTACCTGCACCCACCCCGCCGTACGGGCGCCACGCAGATTGATCAACACAAACAACCACAGCAAGGACATTGCCGTGAGCGGCGGCAACCACGGATTTTCCTTGAGCGCGGGGACGAAGACCATCAGATATCCGACGACTCCGATGGCAATCGTTGCATTGGTCACCCATGCGGAAACCCAGTAGCACCACATCACGATGAATGCAGTGCCGTCTCCGAACGCCCGCTTTGTATAGCCGTAGGGGCCATCGTCCTGGGGAAAGGCACGTGCCAGGACGGAAAATGTTATTGCGAGGAAGGTGCAGCCCAGGACGGTTATGAGCCAGCCGGTCAGCGCATTCAATCCGTACGGCGCAAGCGCTGCCGGCATGACGAATATGCCAATGCCAATGACGTTGCCGACGATGAGGGCTGTGCACATCCATACGCCCAGAGCGCGAGGCTCCCGCGCGCTGACGGACAACTGCGCAGCGCCGCTCAACAATCCGCCAAGGCTTCCACCAAAGCGACTTCGATCATCTCCATCGCCTCATCCACGTTTGCGCGGCTGACCACGAGCGGAGGAATGAATCGAAGAGTGCTCACACCGCAGGACAGCAGTAGCAAGCCGTTGTGGTAGGCACGCGTCAGCACTCTCTGACATAGCTGCGCAGCGGGCTTGCGCGCTGTGCGATCCGTGACGAGCTCAGTGCCCAGCATCAGTCCTTTGCCCCGCACGTCTCCAATGCAGTCGAATCGCTTCTGCAGAGCGCTGAGGCGGCTCATGAAGTATTCGCCGACGCTGGCGGCATTCGCCGCATACTCGCCTTCGACGAGATCCAGGGTGGCGAGCGCAGCGGCGCAGCACAGCGGATTTCCACCGAATGTATTGCCGTGCGCGCCACGCTTCCACTTCTGCATGTGCTGCTTTCGGGCTACGACGAGACCGATTGGCAGCCCGGATCCCAAGCCCTTCGCCAGCGTCATGATGTCCGCGGATACACCCCAATGTTGGCTGGCAAACATCCTGCCGGTGCGCCCTATCCCCGACTGGACTTCATCGAAGATGAGCAGAATGCCGTGCCGGTCGCACAGCTCGCGCAGGCCCTGCAGGAAGCCGTCGGGCGGCACGAGGTAGCCCCCCTCACCCTGAATGGGCTCGATGAGAACCGCGGCCACTTCGTGCGCCGGAACGTTGCTCTGGAACAGTACGTTTTCGATGTAGTCAAGCGTGGCCTTGCCTTGATCCGCACCCGCCAGCAGCGGTCGATAGAGGTTTGGATAAGGAACGTGCGTGACCCCCGGCATCGTCGGGAAAAAACCGGCCTGCTGTGTGTACTTGCTCGCGGTGAAAGCCAACGATCCCATGGAACGGCCATGAAAGCCGCCGAGAAAGCCGATGAACCGCGGCCTGCCGGTGACGTAGCGCGCCAGCTTGAGCGCGCCCTCGACCGATTCCGTGCCGCTCTGGCACATGAGGATCTGCACCGGCGTGCGCAGTGGGTCGAGGGAATTGATCCTCTCCGCCAGCCGCGTCATGCGCTCGTGCCAATAATCGCTTGAAATGTGAAGAAAATCGTCCGCAGCGTCCTTGATGGCCTGCACGACCCGCGGATGCGAGTGTCCCGTGCTGCACACTGCAATGCCCGCCGCGAAGTCCAGAAAGCGATTGCCGTCAACATCCCAGACCTCCACGCCGCGCCCCTTCGCCATCACGAAAGGATAGTCGCGCGGGTAGGATGGCGAGCTCACGGCGCGGTCGCGCTCCAACAGCGCACGGGCGTTCGGGCCAGGCAGTTCGGTCTGAATGTGAGGTGGCCGCATGAGAGCTCCTGGACTTTGCCCCGTGCTTGTCGATGCCCGTGGCAGTTTAGGCGATATCGCGGCGCCAGCGTTATAATTCCCGCCAGCTCTCCCCGAACCCAACATCCAGGGAAACCGCACGACATGGCGAAAGGCTACGACACCCGGCTCGCACTGCACATCGACGGTGAGTGGCTCGGCCCCCGCGGCCGAGCGACCCACACGGTGATCAACCCCGCCACTGGGGCGAGCCTGGGCGAGCTGCCGCTCGCTACCGCTGCCGATCTGGAGCGCGCCCTGGACACGGCGGCACGCGGGTTCCGCCTCTGGCGTGCGAAGACGGCTGAGGAGCGCGGCAGCGTATTGGCTGGCGCGTCGCGTCTGCTGCGCGAGCGGATCGAGAGGATCGCGACCGTCGCCACGCTCGAGGAAGGCAAGATTTTGGCGGAGGCCAGGGCGGAAGTGATGATGGCCGCCAACCTGTTCGATTTCTATGCGGCCGAAGTGCGGCGGGTCTATGGGCGCGTTCTCGTGCGCCCTGCGGGGACGCTGTGCCGCGTCATGAAGGAGCCCGTGGGACCGGTTGCGGCGTTCTGCCCCTGGAATTTCCCGATCGCCAACCCGGCGCGCAAGCTTGGTGCCGCCGTTGGCGCCGGATGCTCGATCATCATCAAGCCGCCCGAGGAGGCCCCGGCGTCCGCGATCGAGGTGATCAATTGTCTACACGACGCCGGACTCCCCAAGGAGGTCGTGACCTGCGTGTTCGGAATTCCCGATCAGGTCTCCCGCCAGTTGATCGCCTCACCGGTCATCCGCAAGGTGAGTTTCACCGGATCCGTAGCCGTCGGGAAGCACTTGATGAGACTCGCCGCGGACGGCGCGAAGCGTACGACGATGGAGCTGGGCGGTCACGGCCCGGTCCTGGTGTTCGACGATGCCGACCTCGACCGCGCGCTCGACATTCTGGTGCCGGCCAAATTCCGCAACGCCGGCCAGGTATGCGTGTCACCCACCCGCTTCCATGTCCAGGAGGGCATCTACGAGCGCTTCGCAAAGGAATTCACCGCGCGCGCGGCGTCGCTGCCCGTCGGCAACGGCCTGGAGACCGGAGTCAAGATGGGGCCGATGGCGAATCCGCGCCGCCCGGAAGCGATCGAGGCGTTCGTCGCGAATGCGGTGACGGCCGGAGCGCGCATCGCCACCGGCGGGGAGCGCGGCGGCTCGAGCGATCAGGGATTCTTCTTCAGGCCCACGGTGCTCGCCGATGTGCCGCTCGCGGCGCGGGTGATGAACGAGGAGCCCTTCGGACCGATCGCGCTGCTGCGGCCCTTCAAGACATTTGACGAGGCGATCGAGCAGGCTAACCGCCTCCCCTACGGCCTGGCCGCTTACTGCTTTACCGAGAACGGGCGGCGGGCGCTGCTCCTGGGCGATGCCATCGAGAGCGGCATGGTCGGCATCAACACAACGATGATCGCGGGCGCCGACGCCCCGTTTGGTGGCGTGAAGGACTCCGGTCACGGCTCCGAGGACGGCCCGGAAGGTCTCGAGGCCTGCCTGGTGTTGAAAACAATCCATCAGGCCTAACCGCGGAAACAACAATCTGAGCAACCTGCGGACGGCCTCCCGATGCGCCGCCTGGATTCTCGGTGCCGCAGTGGCAGGCGTGGCGCTGACAGAACGTCCCGACTTGTTCCGCGTGGTACTGAGCGACGTGGGCGGGTGCGGTTCAGCCCACCCCGGTGACATGTTTTCGGAGCCGGGCGAGATCCGCATGCCGCGTGGGGATGTCGTGGCGATCGGCGGCGGTTCGCAGGTCCCGCAGCACCTCCAGCGCCCGCAGCAACACGGGCAGAGGCGGACCACTGGCGGTAATGCCTTCCAGGTGAGTCGCGTCCAGCGTCCGCGCCGGATCCTCGATAAAGCGCTTGACGAGGGCATCGTGGTGCTGGAGCGCCGTCTGGCCAAACAGGTCGCAGACCTCCAGGTAGGCGCGGGCATTGCGCTGGAACCAGTCGCAAGCGCCATGCTCCTCGAGAAGCCCGAGGAGCTCGTCCAGCAGACTGACTCGCATCATGCAGTCCCGCAGCCGCGCCTGATCCGCGGGCAGCATGAACAGCATCTTGTCCACCAGCAATTGCGCGTAATACGGATTATTGGCCTGACACAAGCCCAATAGCAGGTCGATCTCGTTGATGCCGGAAAAGTCGCCGGCATTCGCCCCGCGATATTCCTGGCGGCCGACCCGATAGGGCTTGTAGTAGGGTCGCACGCTGTAGAAAAACCGCTCGACGTCCAGCTTCTCGAACAGGCGGGCGTTGCAGCGCATGACCTGCCGCAGCGCATCCTTCGCCGTGTCGAACATGATGTCCGCCACCGGGCTCGAGACGCCCAGATGCACGATTTTCGTGAGCGCCTCCGCAGCGCGCTGCAGTGAAAGGATGCCGCGGGTATTCTCGTCGATGAACAGGAACTCATCCGGGAGCGAGGTAAAGCTCTTGCGCAGGCCCGCGACGGCTCTGTTGTGGGTCGCGAGATGGGCGGTCGAGAATCGCGGCGCCATGCCGAGTGAAGCACCGACGTGCAACGCCAAGGAAGATGCCTCGATGAATGGCGAGCGCTCTTCTCGCGCGGGATTGGTGAGCTCGTGCCGGCGCAGCGCGCCGAGATACAGGCCGACGTTGCCCAGCACTCCAAAAGCGCTGTCGAATCCGTCTCCGGTATTTCCTTCGGCGAGCAGCGCGACCACATGCTGATGGCCGTCATCGCGCAATGCACTCTTGATTGCGCCTCCCGTGCCATCCACCCGCGCGCGGTCGTCCTGCGCGAAGTACAGATTCTCCAGCTCGGTATTCATCTGGACGAAGGAAGTCCGGATCCAGCGATCGAACGCTTCGGCCCTGTTGCTAGTCAGCATCGTTCCGCCCGTGTGGCGCTTCGATTCGGCCCGCTCGCATCCAGCCGCTCGCAGACCGGTCTGCCGCTCAAGAGCTGCACGATAGCGCCGAGCATCCCACCTTGTCGCGCGCCCATTCGGGCCGGCGCTGCGCCAGCTCCTCGTGAGCGCTGTGCTCCTCGTAGGGCGTTTTGAGCACGTTCAGCAACCGCTCGATTACAGACGAGTCGCCTTCGTTGGCCGCATCGATGGCCTGCTGCGCGAGGTAGTTGCGCAGCACGAACTTCGGATTGGCCCGGTTCATCCTGCTTGCACGTTGCGCTGCCGGCAGTCCTTCCACTCCAAGACGCTCTGCGTAGCGTGCCAGCCACTCCGTCAAGCGCGCCCGCTGGGACTCATCAGGTCCGCCGTCGCTGTAGAACGCCGGGCGAAGCGGCCCGATGTCATCCGGGGAAGCCAGTGCGAGCCCGCGGAAAAACAGCGTCATGTCCGTTTCAGTTTGCTGCAGAAGATCGAACAGGGCGCCGACCAGCGCAGCGTCACCCTCGCGATCCAGGCTCGACAGGCCCAGTTTTTGCGCGAGCATGCACCGCCAATTCGAGGTGAATGTGTCCGCATAGACCTGCAGCGCGCGCTCCAGCGCCTGGACGTCTTCGATCAGCAGGCTGAGCGAGCTCGCCAGGCGTGCGAGATTCCAGGCGGCGATCTGGGGCTGGCGCCCGTAAGCGTAGCGCCGGCCGGGCAAGTCGGTCGTATTCGGCGTCCAGTCCGGATCGTAGCCCTCCAGCCAGCCATACGGACCGTAGTCGATGGTCAGCCCGAGAATCGACATGTTGTCGGTATTCATGACTCCGTGGACGAATCCCACCCGCATCCAGTGCGCCACCATCACTGCGGTTCGCCGGCAGATCTCCTCGAACCAGGCTTCATACACCTGGTGCGAAGGCGCGCCTAGTTGAGGGAAATGGTTCACGATGACGTAGTCCGCCAGGCGCTGCAGGGCATCGCGTTCGCCACGGCTTGCGTGAATCTCGAAGTTGCCGAAGCGCACGAACGACGGCGCAACGCGGCAAACGATCGCCCCGAGCTCCGCCTGGGGATTGCCGTCATAGAACATGTCCCGGACAACTCTGTCGCCGGTGACGACGAGGCTCAGCGCCCGGGTCGTTGGAACTCCCAGAAACTGCATCGCCTCGCTGCACAGGAATTCACGCACCGAGGAGCGTAACACCGCGCGGCCGTCAGCCGTACGCGAATACGGCGTCCTGCCGGCTCCCTTCAGTTGAAGCTCCCAAAGCTCGTCTGAGCGCGGACTGAGCTCGCCAAGCGTGATCGCGCGGCCGTCCCCCAGTTGGCCGGCCCATACCCCGAACTGATGGCCTCCGTAGCGAGCCGCATAGGGCTGCATTGTCGGCGCCACGCGATTTCCGGCGAGTATCTGTACCGCGAGACTTGCGTCATCCACAGGACGGTCGAGGCCCAGAAGCGCGGCGCAATCGTCTGACCATGCGATGAGGTGCGGAGCGGAAACCGGCGTTGGCGTGACCCGCGAGTAGCTCGCACCCGGAACCTGGCGGACGAAATTCCGCAACTCCGGGTCGCTCGGCAGCGCTCGCACGAAACTGCCATCGAACTCACGAGTGGAAAGATCCGTGTTCCTTCCCTGAGCTTCGGGTCTGCCTTGCATAATCCTTTATATTTTATGTGGATGAAGCGCTTTCATTACCTTGCTTCGAGGCGAGATCAGCGGCGTCCGTCCGTTGCGCCCGCTGTATTTCGGGCACGACCGCCAGAGCTTCAGGCGTCCCTTCGCCCCCCGCGGCATCCTCATCTCCCTCTTCAGCAACCACGTCTCGCGTGATCTGCAGCCACGCCCAGAGCGCCATGACGGATACGGCTGCGAGGATGAGCAAGGATACGCCCGCAATGATCAACGGCGACATAGTGATCCCATTTTCATTGAGGTTCAGGACGCAAATGCGGGCGGCAGTCGCCGATTGCAATCCCCGGCCTCATCCGTCGGTTGCGCGGCCGCGGCCTAGAGCGGCGGTCCGCGCCTCCCGCGATAACCATACAGCAGGTACGCGACCACGATCACCAGGACAATCAGCCCTATCGGACCCAGGCCCCAGCCCGCGCCGAAACCCCAGTACAGCCCGCCTCCGCCGCCAAACAGCAGCAGCAGGAGGATCAAGACCAGCAGCAGATCCATGTTGTATCTCCCCGCGCACGGAATGACGCTTCGTTACAACTCCAAGCAAGCCATATGCCCGGCGCCGCATGTGCCCGCTCCTCCAGGCTGGACATTTGCCCGGCTCTTGCCCGCGCAGTCAGACGATTCCTACAATCAGGTCCGCACTTGGTGAATGTGCAAGCCTGCGCAGCAAGTCCATGCTCCTTGGGCGAGAGCTACAACGACAGCGGGAGACGATGATGAATTTACGATTCCTGTGCAGTTGGGCTGCGATTGCGATGCTGAGCCTGGCGGCCTGCAACAAGGCCGAATCGCCGGCGAAGGTCCAGGAAGACGTCGCGAAGGCGAGCGACAGCGCAGCGCAGAAGGATTCGAAGGCAGCCGAAAAACTCGCTTCCGCCGATGCGGCCGCCAGCAAGAATGTGGGCGCTGCCGAAGACACGGCCGATGCCAGGACGACGAACGCCGCCGTCGATGCGGTCATCGCTCAAGCCGAAGGCGACCACAAAGTGGCGCTCGCGCAGTGCGAGTCACTCTCCGGAAACGCTCAGCGCGATTGCAGGGAACAAGCGGACGCGGACCTCGATGCCGTGAAAGCCAAAGTCAAAGCGCTGAAGGACGATTGAGGCTGAGGGCGCGCACGGGCTCGCCCCGCGACCCTCACGAATTCAGGCCGGCACAACCGCCGGTCCCGCGCAGGATCTGTCCCGGCACATTTTATGCGTCGAAGCCGCACCGGCGTCATGGCCGCACGCGAAATGGAAATTACCGGATGCAACGTGCCGAACTCGAGAGCTACCGCTCCAGCGCCCAACGCACTGCCGAACTGCAGCGTGAGATCCAGCGGGAGGTTGAACGTCGCGATAAGCCCAACGGCGCGCAAGACTCCACGCCGAAGCCAAAAGCCATCAATGCCGGCGAATGGGATCAGCCGACGAACCCCCTGCCTGCGCAGCACCTGGCGAAACCCGGAGATGAGAGCGATCTGGTGCCGCGCCCCAACTTCACCGCGCCAGGCTATCAGGGCAGCGGGAAACTGGCCGGCAAGGTCGCGCTGATCACCGGCGGTGATTCCGGAATCGGCCGGGCAGTCGCGGTGTTGTTCGCCCGCGAAGGGGCCGATGTCGCGATCGTGTATCTCAACGAGCATGCGGATGCGGAGATCACGCGGCGCGCCGTCGAGCGCGAAGGGACGCGATGCATCGAGGTGTGCGGCGACGTGCGTGACGCAAAATTCTGCGCTGACGCCGTGGAGCACGTCGTCGAGCAATTGGGGCAATTGAATATCCTGGTGAATAACGCCGCGTTCCAACTCCACGCCGCCGCTATCGACGACTTGACCGAGCCTCACTTCGACATGACGGTGCGGACCAATCTGTACGGTTACTTTCACATGGCGAAGGCGGCCATCAGACATCTGCGCAACGGCGATGCGATCATCAACACGGGCTCGGAAACCGGGCTGTTCGGCTCCCCCGGGCTGCTCGACTACTCGGCCACCAAGGGCGCCATTCACGCCTTCACGAAATCGCTGGCCACGCAACTCGCCCCGCAGGGCATTCGCGTCAATGTCGTAGCGCCGGGGCCGGTGTGGACTGCCCTGAATCCGGCCGACCGGCCGCACGACGAGGTTCCGGACTTCGGCTCGACGACCGATTTCAAGCGCCCGGCGCAACCGGAGGAGATTGCGCCGGCGTACGTCTTCCTCGCCGCTCCCTGCTGCTCGAGCTACATCACGGGCATCGAATTGCCTATCATGGGCGGCGTCCACGGTAGCGGGTGAGCGGCGCAGGGCGCCAAACGTCCTCAGGCCATTCGAGCAATCCCCGGTATACTTGTTGATCCGAATATGGCCGTCCGGCGAGCTTCGCCCTGGATGCCCCGCGAGTTACCCGCATGCATGACAAAAGAGCGTCGATCCTGGCGATCCTCGCCATCGGCTCCGTGGCCGCCGCGCGGGCCGCTCAGCCCGGACCGGTCCCGCCCGCCGCGGATCGGGACCTGGCACATGACATCCTGAAGGAATTGATCGGGGTCAATACGACGCACGAGCATGGCTCGACGGCGGCGGCCCGGATCATTCAACAGCAACTCATCGCGGCGGGCTTCCCGGCCGCCGACGTCGCGTTGCTGGCGCCCGAGGACAAACCGGCCAAGGGCAACGTCGTCGTGCGCTATCGGGGCAAGGGAGGCGGCACACCGGTCCTCTATCTCGGCCATCTCGACGTGGTCGAGGCCAGGCGCGAGGACTGGTCGACCGATCCATTCGAGCTGGTGGAAAAGGATGGATGGTTTTACGGTCGCGGCTCGCTGGACATGAAAGATGGCGATGCCGCGCTGCTGGAGACATTGATCCGGCTCAGGCGCGAGCGATTCAAGCCGGCGCGGGACATCATAGTCGCATTCACCGCGGATGAGGAAGCAGGCGGGGATGCGGACGGCCCGGCGTTTCTGCTGAAGGAGCACCGGGACCTGATTGAGGCGGGAGTGGTCGTCAATCTCGACGGCGGCGGCGGCGGCCTGAAGAACGGCGAACGGCAGTTCTTCGGGGTCGGCACGAGTGAGAAAGTGTACGTGACGTTCGCGCTGCAGACGACCAGCCCGGGCGGTCACGGGTCCCTGCCCGGCCCGGACAATGCCATCTACCGCCTGGCCGACGGCCTCGCGCATCTGCAGGGCTACCAGTTTCCCGTGGTGTTGACCGCAACGACCCGGGCCAGCTTCAAGCAGCTCGCGGCACTGGAGACCGGTTCCGTCCGCGCCGATATGCTCGCCGTCGCGAACTCACCACCCGATCCGGATGCCGCGCAGCGCCTGAGCCAGATCGTCCGGTTCAACGCCCAGTTGCGCACGACTTGCGTGGCCACGCTGATCTCGGGGGGTCATGCTGAAAATGCGTTGCCCCAGCGCGCCCAGGCAACGATCCAATGCCGGATGATGCCCGGCGATAACGCGGACAGCGTCCAGGCAGCGCTGACCAACGTGCTCGCCGACCCGAAGATCGGCCTTACCCTGGATACGCCGCCGATCATGAGCCCTGAATCGCCGCCGACGAAGCAGATTCTCGACAAGGTGGGTGGCGTCGTTCATTCGATGTGGCCGGGCGTCCCGATCATCCCGAAGATGGCGACCGGGTTCAGCGATGGCCGCCAGACGCGTAACGCCGGGATGGCTACGTACGGCCTGAGCGGAATGTGGACGGATGTCGACGATAATCGCGCACATGGCCGCGACGAGCGCATAGGCGTCCAGGCCTTCGACGAAAGTGTCGAGTACACCTACCGGCTCATGAAGGCTTTCGCAGTACGTTGACTCAGCCGCGCTGCTCAAGTAACGAAACTGCGCTCAGGAGCGGGGAAACGAGCCCGCAGACGTGCGCGCCAGTTCAGGCCGCCGAGCGCGGACTCAATCGAAAAGCTCGCAGGAACCCTGCACGCCGTGCGTTCGCGGGGATGCAAGGAGGTCGGACAGCTCGAAACGCTCGGCGGGCGGCACGCTGTGGTGAATCGCATCCAGGAGAGTGTGCCAGCGCGGTGCACCGTAAGCGGCGATATCCAGCGGCTTGTGCTTGAGGATGAGTGCGAGCAGATCCCGCGCGAACGCCAGCTGCTGCACCAACCTGTCGTGAAACTGAACACTTTCGATGCAAACGGCGAGATCCCGAGCCACGGGTTCCCCAGCCACCACCGCACGATGCATGCGCTGCAGCGCGCTGCATAGATCGGCAACCGGCTTTCGGGTGTCTTGTATCGCCCGCGTCAAGAGCAGCGTCGCCGCCTCCACCGCCGCAGCGGTCTGCACAGATTCAAGCATGGTCGTCGAGCCTATAGAGCTGTTCACGGTGTATCCTCACGGTAGACCCGTTGAGCGGAAGTGCAAGTCAACATCTGGTCGGGGATGCTGGTAGCACTCATATTCCAACGTGGGCTGTGCTGCATTATCGTCTGGGCAGTCTGGACGGGAGCAGAGGACATGAAGGGAAGCGCGACCTGCGCACATCCGTAGTTACCGCAGTCGGCGATTAATCTCGTACGAGGGAAGCGCATGAACGACCGAATACCGACCGTCTTCATCGTCGATGACGATGACGTCACACGCCGCTATTTCAGCGCCATATTGACCGCGGAGCAGCTGCAATGCCGCACCGTCGAATCGGCGCAGGCTTTCCTGGATGCCTACGATCCACTTCAGCCCGGCTGCCTGCTGCTGGATGTTCAGATGCCGGGAATGACCGGCCTGCAGTTGCAGCAACAACTGAATCTGCGCGGCGCGGTCATTCCGGTGATTTTCATCAGCGGCCACGCCGAGGTGCCCACCGCGGTCGAGGCGCTGCTGCAGGGCGCTTTCGGCTTCCTGCAGAAGCCGGTAGCCGCCGCCACGTTGCTGGCTCACGTGCGCAAGGCGCTCGACCATGACGCCGGCAACCGGGCCGAGCTGCGCGAGCGCGAGCGGATAATCAAGCGCTTTCGCTCGCTGACACGCCGCGAGCACGACGTGCTGATGTTGCTCATGGCGGGACGGTCCAACAAGGTCATGGCGAGCGATCTGAGCCTGAGCCAGCGCACCGTGGAGCTCTACCGCGCCCGGGTGATGGAGAAGACGGGCGCGCGCTCCCTGGCGCAGCTCATACGGATGGCGATGGAGCTGGACGTCGTACCTGATGACCGGTCGCGCACGATTGGCCGTTGACGGCGGCCCGGACGCTCGGGCCGGGTAGCGCCCCTATGACGCACGTCTCATTTTGGCGCAGCGGAATCGCGCTATTGCGGCCACCGCACGGTGGGGAAGCGCCACAACATGGTAAGTTTGAGCGGCAAACGATGGAGCGGGTGCTGAAGCGTGTACGTGCGGGTGCTATTCGTAGAGGACATAGCGACCGATGCGGAGCTGGCCCTTCGCAGACTGCGCATGGATGGTATCGAATGCTCCTTCAGGCGCGTCGAGACCGAGGAGGCATTCGTCGCGGCGCTGCGTGAGCGCAACTGCGATCTCATTCTTTCGGATTTCTCGCTCCCCCGCTTCGATGGTCTGTCCGCACTTTCAATTGCGGTGCGCGAAGCGCCGGACGTTCCCTTCATCTTCGTCTCCGGCACGATCGGCGAAGAGCGTGCGATCGAGGCTCTGCGCCGCGGCGCCGTCGATTACGTGCTCAAGAGCAATCTCAAGCGGCTGGCGCCCGCGGTCCGTCGGGCATTGCGCGAGGCGGCGCAGCGGATTGCCAGAGACGTCGCCGAAGCGCGCTTGCGGGACGTGATCGACGTCGCGCGCGACTGGATCTGGGAGCTCGATGCCAACGGCCTGTTCGTCTTTACGAGCGATTCCGTGCGCCACGTTCTGGGCGTCGAGCCGGCACAGATTCTGGGCACACACTTCGGCGAGTGGCTGCATGAGGCCGATCGCAAAGGAGTGCAGGATTCGCTGGCCGCGCTGGACAGCAACTCGCGCACCCTTGGCGCGATGACCGCGCGCTGGCGGCACGCGGACGGCACGGTGCGCTGGCTGGAGCGACATGCGCTTGCACTGGTCGATTCCGCCGGAGCGGTCACGGGCTTCCGGGGAGCGGATCGTGATGTGACTGATCGTGAAGCGCAGCAACTGCGCATCATGCGACTGACGCGGATTCTGGAGATGCTCTCCGGAATCAACACCGCGGTTGTGCGCATCCGGGACCGGATGGAGCTGCTGCAGGAAGCGTGCCGCATTGCCGTGACCACGGGGCGGTACCAGACCGCCCTCGTGTCGATACTCGATCCCGGTACCCGCACCGCCCGCCCTTGCGCATGGGCCGGCGAGGGTGATACCAACATACGCACTCTCGTGTTCACGGTTGCGCAGACAGTGGATCGGGATTCGAGCGTCACAGGCCGTGTATTGCGCTCGGGCGAGATCTTTCTCTGCAACGATATCGGACAGCTTGACCCCGCCATTGCCGGCTGGCCCACGCTGCGCAACGTCACGTTCAGCTCGCTGGTGGCGCTGCCGCTGCAGGTCGATGGCACGACGGTGGGCGCTCTGACGCTCACAGCCAGGGACACCGAGGCCGTGACCGAGGAAGAATTGCGGTTGCTGGAAGAAGTCGCCGCGAACCTGTCGTTCGCATTGCAGTATTTCGAGAAGGAAAGCGCAGTCCAGTTCCTCTCCTACTTCGATCCACTCACCGGCCTTGCCAAGCGCGTGCTGTTCTGTGAGCGTCTCGCGAGCCGCATGGCAGGCCGCAGAGCCGAAGAGCCGCAGCCCGCCGTCGCCGTGCTCGATATCGAGCACCTGAGCATCATCAACGATTCCTACGGCCGCCACGCAGGCGATCATCTGCTGCAGACGATCGCCGAGCGGTTGAAGGGACTGTTCGCCGATACCGAGCAGCTCGCCTACCTGGGCTCAGGCTGCTTCGCCATGGTGCTGGAAGGCGCCGGCGATCAGGATGGGGCCCTGCGGGAGCTGCAGCAGAATACATTTGCGCTGTTCGAACAGCCCTTCCGGATCAGCGGACACGATATTCCGGTCACCGTGAAGTCGGGCCTCGCCTGTGGGGCCCGCGGCAGCGCCGACGCCGAGGCGCTCGTGCAGAATGCCGAGGCAGGACTGCGGCAGGCCAAGGCGGCCGGCGAGCAATACCACCATCATCGCCTGGATCTGAGCTCGAAGCTTGCGGCCCGGCTCGCGCTCGAATACCGGCTGCGCGGCGCCCTGGACAACCAACAGTACACGCTCTACTACCAGCCCAAGATGGATATCGCGAGCGGACGGATCGATGGCGTGGAGGCGCTGCTGCGCTGGAACGATCCGGAGCGCGGCATCATCGCCCCTGCCGAGTTCCTGCCGATTCTGGAGTCCACCGGCATGATCGTGGCCGTCGGGGATTGGGCCCTGAAGCGCGCCGCCGAAGACTGCCGCCGCTGGAAGGCGGCCGCTCTGCGGCCGGTCCATATCGCCGTGAACTGTTCGCCCCTGCAGCTGCGCAAGCGCGGGTTCGCCGAGCACGTGCTCGAGGTCCTGGACGACTGGGCAGTCGATGGCTGGGGAATCGACCTCGAGATCACCGAAAGCCTGCTGATCGATCCGGACTCCCCGGAAGTCCACAAACTACGCGCACTGCGCACCGCGGGCGTGCGGGTCGCCATCGACGATTTCGGCACGGGCTATTCATCGCTGAGCCGGCTTTCGGACCTGCCGGTCGATACTCTGAAGATCGACAAATCCTTCATCAAGGGTCTGCCGCAGAACCGCGCGGCTGCGCGCCTCGTGCCCACGATTATCGGGCTTGCGCGCGCCTTCGACCTCGTGACGGTGGCCGAGGGAGTCGAAACACCGGCACAGTTGCAATTCCTCCGGGAGGCCGGCTGCGACCAGTCGCAAGGCTATCTGCACGCGCGGCCGATGCCGGTGACCGAGCTCGAGTCCCTGCTCGTACCGGTCGTCGAGAGCACCGACGCTGCCGCCATGCGGCAATCCGAAGCCTTGGACGCCGTATTGTCGAGGCATCGGAAGTAGTGGCGGCATTCGGCGCAGCCCTCACGTTGAATTTGCGGCTGCCTGGAATTGCGGCTGCAGGTACTTCCAGGGGTCTGCTTCGCGGCCCCTCGGTACCTTCACCTCGATGAGCGCCGGGCTCCCGGCGCCCAACGCCCATTCGAGAGCGGGCCGCAGCGCCGCCGGCTGACTGACTGCCCGCGCCGGCACACCGAAGGATTGCGCCAGCGCCTGGAAATCCGGGTTGCGCAGCTCGGATCCGAATACGCGGCCGCCGAACAGCCGCTGCTGGTCGCGATAGACGTTGCCGAAGCTTTCGTTGTTGAAGACGACCGTAACGACGTGGATTCCATGCTGTACGGCCGTCGCCAGCTCCTGCACGGCGAACATGAATCCCCCATCGCCGGTCACCGAGACCACCGGCCTGCCGGGAAAGGCCACTTTGACCCCGAGCGCGGTCGGAAAACCGAAACCCAGCGTGCCCTGATGGCCGGAGGTGACGTGAGTCCGGGGCGCATAGACCGGAAAACCGAAGATCGAGGCAAAGCCCAGCTGCGATATCTCATCGACGAAGAAACCATCACGGGGCAGGACATCGCGGATCGCCTGGAGGTAATCGACCTGTGGCTGGATTTCGCGGATGGCCACGGCGGTGGCTGCCTTGGTGGCCGCCAGCAGAGCATCACGTCGGCGGGGCGCGCCGTGTTGGGTCAGCGCGCGCTCGAGCGCCCGGCTGCCGGCGGCCGCGGCGGCGACGATGCTGACCGTAGCGGGAAGCCGGCGCACTTCCGCGGGGTCGATGTCGATGCGGATCAGCCGCAGGTTCGGCGGGCGATATCGCCATCGCATATCGAGCAGCTCGAAGCGAGATCCGATTACCAATGCAACATCCGTTTGCGGCCAGAGTCGCTGGCCCGCGGCAACCGTGAAGCCCAGTGGATGATCGTCGGATACGACTCCTCTGCCACCGCGGAAACTCACTACCGGCGCTCCGATGGCTTCGGCGAGGGAGCGGACCTCATCGTTCGCATCCAGCGCTCCCGAGCCCACGAAGATCATCGGGGCGTCGGCTTGGGCCAGTAACCTGGCCGCCGCATGGACCGCGTCCAGATCGATTTCCGGATCGGCGGATAAAGGCAATGTCATGGGCGCAGCGACCAGGGCCGAATGCGTGAAGCAATCCCACGCCACCTGCAGCGCCGCCGCCCCGCGCCGTCCCGAATTCATCTGCTGAAACGCCGTTGCGATGCGCTCAGGCACCTGCGATGGGTGCTCGACATGCTCGGCCCACTTCGTGATTGCCCGCAGCACACCCAGTTGGTCGGGCAGCTCATGGAGCTGCCGGCGTTCGCGCCCCTTGAATTCCCACATGACATCGCCGGTCAACGCCAGCACCGGCGTGTTGCCGCCGTGCGCCGTAAGCAGCGCCGCGGATGCATTCAGGATACCGGGACCCGGTACGACCGCGAAGACGCCCGGTCTGCCCGTGGCGCGCGCGTACCCAAATGCCATATAGCCGCAGGCTTGTTCATGCCGCCCGCCGATGGTGCGGATGCGATCCTGGCTGCCTGCCAGAGCGTCGCACAAACCGTAGATCTGGGCTCCGGGAAGCGCGAATACCGTCTCGACCCCGTGCGCTGCGAGGCAATCGACGATCGCTTCGCCGCCCGTACGAATGCGTGGGCCAATAGGGACGATCTGTGCTTCGGCCATGGAAATCATCGTACCTCGAAGGAATCGACGCCGATCAGGTTACACAAGGCGGACCGAGGCGCATACTGCGGACGCAAGGGTCCGGCGCGCCGCGCAACGGCACACCCATCCGCAAATAATTTTCCAAGGGGACCACCATGTTCAGGAAGGCGATTCTCTCGGTAGCGCTGCTGCTTCTGGCCGTTGGCGCAACCGCGCAGACGACCAGCCAGTTCGAAACAGCCAACATGCATTTCGATGCGAAGGATATGGATGCCGACCACGATGGCAAGATCACCAAGGACGAGATGATGAAATACGGCGAGACCATGTGGGGAATGATGGCGAAGGATGCCAGCACGATTCCCGTAGCCGACGCGGGCAAGGACTTTGCACGCGGCAATCTGCGGTTCAATGCCAAGGCAATGGACGCGGATCATGACGGCACCATTTCCAAGGACGAGTTCATGAAGTATGCGGAACAGAAGTTCGACAAGATGAAAGGCTCGGACGGTATGATGTCGGTGGCGGATGCCGCGAAGGACTTCAGCCGCGGCAACATGCATCCGGATAGAAAGGCAAAGCACGCGACGGACGCGAGCAAGTAAGGCTGAGCAATCGAGCGCCGGTGACCCGGGACCGCTGGTGTCGGGCACCGGTGCATTATTTTTGCAGTGACGCGAACAGGAGCAGGCGCGCCTTCTCCCAATCCCTGCGAACCGTCCGCTGCGTCACGCCGAGCGATTCGGCACAGAAGGAGCAGCTCGTAGCCTTCCTCAATTCTTTATAGCACCCGCCGCGCGCATTGCCTCCAGGCGTGCCAGGTCGACGCGGGCCAGGGTCTGTTCCAGCTGTTCCATCTGCACACCCTGTCCCGCGACATCGACCTCGAAGCGCTTGGCGATGATGGCCTCCACGTCACCCTGGCCACTGTTGCGGTCGTATTTTTCGTGCACCTGCCGGCCATCGAGGACCGTGTCCTTCTCGTAACCGGTGTCGCTTTCAGTCTCGCCCGTGGGCACCAGAGCGCTGGCGGCATCCATCAGGCCCGTCACGCCGGAAATATCCGCGATCTTGATCCGCACGCGCGAGCCGGCCGGGCCCTCGTAGTCCGCCGTCGCGGAAGTGCCTTTCACGCCCATGGCCTGTTGGCTGCTGCCTTGCGCGCCGGTACGCCGCATCTGCGGCAACGACTCCGGCAGCATCGCCTTGAGAGTGTTGAAATCCACGGGATTGACGCGATGGCTTCCGCCGAGCGCTCCGCCGAGCGCGGTCAGCAAGCCGCCGGCCGCGGCCATGGCGTTTTGTGCAGGATCCGCCCCTGAAGCACTGCCGCTTGCGGAGGCACTGCCGCCCGCGGCGCCAGGGGCGCCGCCGGGCTGGGTGGTGGCCGCAGCGGCCGAAGCGGCTTGCTGCTGCTCGATCTGCTCGCCACTCCTGGCGAGATTGGCCAAGGCCTGGCCCAATCCGGCCTTGCCCTTCTCATCCGTGCCCAAAGCGCCGCCAATGACGTTGCCGAGCGTGGCGGCGCCGCGATCCGCGGCGGCTGTGGGGCTCTGAGGATTCACGGTGCCGGCGTGGCTGCCGCCGAATGCGGACAGGCGGCCTGCGCCGCCGAACGCAGCGCTCAGCAGACCAAACAGCACCCCGAGCAGGATCGTGCACAGCACGACGGTAGCCGTGTAGCCGCCCGCTCTTTCCCGCTTCGAGCGCATCAACACGGGCAAGCCCAGATACAACAGGTAGATGCCGTAGATTCCCATGAGAAGCTGCAACAAAGTGCTGAGCGGCAGGAAAGTCAGGACTGTGCCGATCCACGCCGGCGTGAAGGCATAGGCTGCGGTCTTCAAGGCCTGCCGCAAGTTGCGCTCGCCCGAAAACGCCGGTGCCAGCGCATTGATGATGAGGCCGACCAGGAATAACCCCAGCAGGCCGAAGCCGAACGTCGTTGCGGCATACATCAGTCCGCTCATCAGGGGCGTCCGGATCGTGCCGCCGAAAGGCACGCTGATTCCCACGACCGACATGCGAATGAGCGACACCGCGGCGGCAAATACCGCGAGCGGCACTACGTAGCTGCTGTAGAGCTGCGCGATGGATGTCTGCTCGGCCTCGATGACCGGCCATTCGGTCCTGGGACTGAACAGAATGTTCTTGATCCGTTCGAGCAGCCCTGACAGCTGCGTGCCGGTGCCCGGCAGCGGTGCGGCGGCGGCAGCCGCAGATCCCGCCATGGCGGATGCGAAGCCAGCCGCGCCAGCCGTACTTCGTTCAGGTTGGGATGCAGAAGTGTCCGCCGTGATCTGCGCGCCGCACTTGCCGCAGAATCGGGCGCTCTCGGGCACAGGCTGGCCGCACTTGGGACAATACATGGCGTTTTCCTCCAGGGCTGTCCCCCGTTAGAACCGCCAATGCGGGTGAAACCCGCCACAATCACGGCGGCCCGCAGTGCGCGCAGCGTAGCCGCGCGGTGCCGGCCGGACCTATGGCCCCTCCAGTCTGCGCAGCAGCGCCTTCAAGAGCGGCGCGAGCCTGCCCAGCTCGTCGATCTACGGCGGACAGGCGGGCCCAACGGCGCCTGCGCCCTACGATATATTAGCGGGCTCGACGGGCTGCACGAAGGTGACTTGCGCATGGATTCGTATTCAGGATCAGGACCCACGGCCGCGACTCCCGATCCGCCGCAACCTGGCCGCGGTACACTCGCCGCGGCGGACGGACTGCGCGACTTCAGCGCGGACCGGCGGCTGCTCGCGCTGTCGTCGATGGCCATCGTGGTAGGAACGGCGGGAGCCGCCGCCGCCTGGGTCCTGATGCGGCTCATCAATCTGGTCACGAATCTCGCCTATTTCGGCAGGCTGAGCACCGGATCGGTGGTGATCGCCGACCACACCCTCGGCCACGCCGCAGTGCTGATTCCGGTCCTGGGATGCCTCGTGGTCGGACTGATGGCCCGCTTCGGCTCCGAGAAGATCCGCGGCCACGGCATTCCGGAGGCCATCGAGGCGATCCTGATCGGGCGCAGCCGCATCCAGCCCCGGGTCGCGCTCCTGAAGCCGCTTTCCTCGGCCATCTCCATAGGAACCGGCGGCCCGTTCGGCGCGGAGGGACCGATCATCATGACCGGCGGCGCGCTCGGCTCGTTGTTCGCGCAGATGTTTCATCTGTCCAACGCGGAGCGCAAGACACTGCTGGTGGCCGGGGCGACCGCGGGGATGAGCGCCACTTTCGGCACCCCCGTGGCTGCGATGCTGCTGGCCGTCGAGCTGCTGCTGTTCGAGTGGAAGCCGCGCAGCTTCGTACCGGTCGCGGTCGCCGCGGTCGTGGCCGCCGCATGGCGCTCGTGGGCTCTGGGCACCGCGCCCTTGTTTCCGCTGGAGACGTTCGCGCCGCTGTCGCAGATCGATCTGTTCGCGTGCGCGGGCCTGGGCATCCTTACGGGACTGATCTGCGGCCTGCTGACCGCGATGGTGTATGGAAGCGAGGATCTGTTCCAGCGCCTGCCGTTGCACTGGATGTGGTGGCCGTTGCTCGGCGGCCTCGCCATCGGGGTCGGCGGTCTGATCGAGCCCCATGCGCTGGGTGTCGGCTACGACAGTATTTCCGCCCTGTTGAATGGATCCGTCTCTTCCGGAGCGGCACTGCGCCTGCTCGCCGTCAAGGCCGTCATCTGGGCCATCGCACTGGGATCGGGTACATCGGGCGGCGTGCTGGCTCCCCTGCTCATCATGGGCGGGGTCGTCGGTACTCTGTTCGGCGGCATGTTTTCTGCCGATACGGGTGTATGGGCGCTCGTCGGCATGACAGCCATGATGGGCGGGACCATGCGGGCGCCGCTCACGGCGATGATGTTCGGGCTGGAGCTGACCCACGACATCAACGCCATGCTGCCACTGACGATCGCCTGCGCTGCTGCACACGCTACGACCGTGTTGCTGCTGAAACGATCGATCCTCACCGAGAAGGTAGCGCGCCGCGGCTATCACATCGTACGCGAATACGTCGTCGATCCGTTCGAGTCGATGCGAGTCGGGGACATCATGGCGCGACCGCCCGAGGTCGTGCCGGCTCGCTGGACGGTGCGCGAGGTGATCGAGTTTTTCGCCGCCACCGGCGTTCCACCGCGGCACAAGAGCTATCCCGTCACGGATGACGAGGGGCGGTTGATCGGGATGGTCTCGCGCACCGACGCGCTGCAGTGGATCACCACCTCCGGCGAGCCCGAGACACCCCTCGCGGAGCTGCTCTCCGGCCAGGATATGGTGCTCGGCTACGACGATGAACTGGTGGGCCGGCTGGCCGACCGGATGACGGCTACGGGCAGGGGGCGGGTTCCGGTACTGCATCGGGCGGACGGCTCACTGGTGGGCCTGGTCGCGCGGCGCGATCTGCTGCGGGTGCGTGCCAGTGCGATCCAGCACGAGCGCGAGCGCGAAGCCCTCATAAGATTCGGTTCGCCGGAACGGGGGGCGGGCATGTGACATCCAATGTCATGTGCCAACCTCAATCCATTGGAGAACAACATGAGAGTGATCCCCGCAACCTGGGCAGGCGTGCTGGCCCTCGCAACGGCCGCTGTCTGGGCGCAAGGTGCCGGCCCGACCGATCCGCAGATCGCCGCCATCGTCGTCACCGCCAACCAGGTGGACATCGACGCCGGCAAGCTCGCGAAGTCCAGGTCGAGCTCCAAGGAAGTCAAGGACTTCGCGCAACGGATGATCACCGACCACAGCGGTGTCAACAAGTCGGCCACCGAGCTCGTAACGAAGCTGCACGTCACGCCCGAGCCCAATGCAACCAGCCAGAGCCTGCAGCAGGGGGGCGACCAGAATCTCGCTGCCCTGAAGAAGTTGAGCGGCAGCGCATTCGATCGCGCCTACATCGATCATGAGGTCGCCTATCACCAGGCCGTTCTGGATGCGGTGGACAAGACGCTGATCCCCAGTGCGAAGAACGAAGAACTCAAGGCCCTGCTCGTCAAGGTACGGCCGGCTTTCGTCGCGCATCTGGAGCATGCCAAGACACTGCAAGCCTCTCTGAGCAAGAGCTGAAGATGCCCGAGCGCTCACCACGCTACCGCGGGTGCCAGTGACGCAAGGAAATGCAGGTTAGCCCATGGCCGACGCCCAGACAGAACGCTCCCATGCAATCCCGGACGATGACGTGTCGGTGGCGCAGCGGATCGCCGGCGGGGACCGATTCGCCTTCGAGCTCCTGATGCGCCGCTACAACCGGCGGTTGTATCGGCTCGCGCGGGCGACATTGCATGATCAGGCTGAAGCGCAGGACGCGCTGCAGGAAGCCTATCTGCGGGCCTACCGGTCGATCGAACAGTTCCGTGGCGAGGCCGCGCTGTCCACCTGGCTCACGCGGCTGGTGCTCAACGAATGCCTGGGCCGCCTGCGGCGCGCCGCGCGCCGGCAGAACGTCGTACCCATTGTCAGATCAAACACGGACGTCGCGATGGAAGCCACGGCAGCGCCGGAATCCGAGCAGCCGGACAACTCCCTGGGACTGGCGCAGATGCGCGCTCTTCTGGAGCGCAAGCTGGATGAGCTGCCGGAAAACTTCCGCGTGGTGTTCGTCCTGCGCTCCGTGGAGGAATTGAGCGTGGAAGAAACCGCACAATGCCTGGACATCCCGCAGGAGACGGTGCGCAGCCGGCACTTCCGGGCGAAGAGCATGCTGCGGGAGGCACTGGCGCAGCAGATCGATCTCGCCGAGCGCGACGTGTTCGAGTTCGGCGGCGAGCATTGCGACCGCACGGTCGCGTGGGTTCTGGAGCACCTTCCCGCGGACTGATCAGAGCTTGATCTCGCTGATCTGGATGACCGGCTGGGCATTGGTGTAGTTGGGGATGTCGGCGAGGATCTGCGCCGAATGCGGACCGAAGGCCTTCTGAAACGCCTCGACCGACTCGAAGGTCAGATATCCGATCGCGATGTACGCAGGCTTCGAGCCGGGCTCCGCGCCCCCGAGTCCCAGGTCGGCCGCGATGCTCTTGCAAGCCGGGCCGCACTTGCTCTGCACCATCGGCATATGTTTGCTGGTGTAGTAGGCCATGTCGAAGGTGGTGCCCGCGCCGTTCGGGTATAGTACGGTGACTTTGATCATTGGCGGCTCCTGTGCTGCTCGGACCGCCAGTGTGCCGGTTGAGTGGCGACAAATCCACTTCAGGCGGGCTACGGGTTGAGCGCCACCGCGACTGTCAATGTGCAGCTGCTGCCGCGCTCGGGCGTCACGCTTGCGCTGTGCCTGTGCGTTGCGCTCATCGAAGGCCTCGACCTGCAGTCCATGGGAATCGCCGCCCCCGGATTGGGTCCCGAGTTCCTGCTGTCCAAGCAAGCGCTCGGCTACGTGCTGGCGGCCAGTCCTGCCGGGCTGTTTTTCGGGGCGTTCATCGGTGGGCGCGTGGCCGACCTGTGGGGCCGCAAGAGTGCGCTGCTGGCGGCGGTGGTCGTGTTCGGCGTGTTTCAGCTCGCTACGGCCTGGGCATCGGGCTATGCGGGTCTGCTTGCGATCAGGTTTCTGTGCGGACTGGGCCTGGGCGGCGCCCTCCCCAATCTCATTGCGCTGCGCCGCTCGCAGATCTGAGGCGCGCAGAGTTTCGCGCGCGAGCGCGCAGCCCGGGAGCCCGACAGCCAGCCGTCTTAAGCTCAAGCAGACCCACAATCGTTCCATCCATCGCGGAAGTCGCCATGCGCAAACCTGCCTGCCCCCTGCTCGGCCTGTTGCTGACCTTCGCCCTGGTCGCGCCGGCCCTGGCGCAAAAGACCCGCACGGTCGTATTGATCGTGAGCGACGGCCTTCGCTGGCAGGAGGTGTTCACGGGCGCCGATCCGTTGCTCCTCGATCCCAAGAACGGCGGCAACTGGGCGGCCGAGGACGAGTTGAAGCGCAAATACTGGCGTGACGACCCGCACGAGCGCCGCCGGCTTGTGTTTCCGTTCATCTGGGGAACCGTCGCCGCGCAGGGCCAGATCTTCGGCAACCGCATGCTGGGCAGCGATGCACACGTGACCAACGGTTACGCCTTCTCCTATCCGGGTTACAACGAGATGTCGGTCGGGTTCCCCAACAAGGACATCACGAGCAACGAATTCGGGCCGAACCCCAACATGACCGTGTTCGAATGGCTGAACCGCTCGCCCGGGCTCGCCGGCAAGGTCGCGGTCTACGGCACCTGGGGCACCTATGCCGATATATTCAACGAGCCGCGCAGCCATCTCGTGATGCAGGCCGGCTGGAGCCCGCCGGCAAAGAGCGGCGACGCATCGAAAGACGCACTGCTCGCCAGACTGTTTGCCACGAGCACCCGCTTTGACGAGGAGGACGTCGATAACTCCCTGCTGCAGGTCGAGCTGCT
Organism: Steroidobacteraceae bacterium; assembly: GCA_050738795.1. GTDB lineage: Bacteria > Pseudomonadota > Gammaproteobacteria > Steroidobacterales > Steroidobacteraceae > 13-2-20CM-66-19. The sequence continues at coordinate 14,248 of JBOIAD010000116.1, read as the reverse complement.
CGACTATGTGCGGACCGGTCAACCGCGTGTGCTGTTCGTTGGCTACGGCGAAACCGACAATTGGGCCCATCAGGGGCGCTACGATCTGGTGCTGGACAGCGCCCACCGCATGGATGGGTTCGTGCAGGAGTTGTGGGATACCATGCAGTCCATGCCGCAGTACCGCGGCAGCACCACCTTCATCATCACGGCCGATCACGGGCGCGGCAGCGGCCGCGTGCAATGGAAGGAGCATGGGGTCGAGCAGAAGGGCTCCGAGAATGTGTGGATCGCCGTCATCGGACCCGATACGCCGGCACTGGGAGAGCGCAAGCACATCGCCGCCGTGACCCAGGCGCAGATCGCGGCCACCGTGGCCGCCTTCATCGGTAAGGACTACCGCAAGGACGTACCCGCGGCCGCACCGCCAATCGCCGACGTGCTGGCGTCTGCGACACCAGCTGCGCCGTGAACCTGGATGCCGCTGCGCCCACCGATGCCGTCCGCCGCCGCGCCCTGCCACGTCGGTGGCGCGTCGAGCGCGTGATCCGTCACTCCTGGGCCACTCTTGCGTCCATTATCGCGATCAGCGCAGCGCGAGTCCCCGGCTCCTGGGCCGCATGCCCCGCAGCGTCGATGATCTGAAGCGTAGATTCGGGCCACGCGGCATGCAGGGTCACAGCGGTGACCGGCGGACATAACAGGTCGTACCGCCCCTGCACGATTGCGCACGGAATGTGGCGGATGCGATCGACTCGCTGCAGAAGCAGGTCATCCGGGGTAAAGCGATTCGCCCGCATGTAGTGCACTTCGAGTCTTGCCAGGCTCACGGCACTATGAGAATTCCCGCTTTCGGATAGCCTGGGCCCACCGGGCCGCAGCGTCACGCAGCGCGCTTCGTAGGAGGCCCATGAGTTCGCCGCGGCGCGCCGCACGTCGGCCGACGGATCGTTGAGCATGGCCCAGTAACCTTCACAGATATCGCCTCGCAGCCCCTCAGGCAGAAAGCCGGCGAATGCCTCCCAGGCCTGGGGCGCGAAATGGCGGATACCGCGTACGAACCATTCGATCTCCGCTGCGCGCAACAGAAAGATACCGCGCAGTGTCAGGCTCAAACAGGATTGCGGATGCTCCTCGGCATACGCGATCGCAAGCGTGGAGCCCCAGGATCCGCCGAAGACATGCCATGCCGCGATAGCAAGCCTGGTGCGCAACACTTCGATATCGCTGACGAGATGCGCCGTCGTGTTGTTCCTGACTTCGCCATGCGGCGTCGAGCGCCCCGCCCCGCGCTGGTCGAAGAGCACGATCCGGTAACGCCGCGGATCGAAGAACCGGCGGTGATCGGGTGAGCAGCCGGCCCCGGGCCCCCCGTGCAGGAACACCACGGGTACGCCTGCTGGATTTCCACATTCCTCCCAGTAGAGAGTGTGGATCTCGTCCACGACGAGGCGTCCGGTGCGAAACGGCTCAATGGGCGGATAGAACTCACCTGCGGGGTTCATGGATTATCGTCCCCAGATTGGCGGAGGCACTCCCGCCGCACTGAAGTCTCAGCGCTGCGCGAGCCCTGCGCGCATCCGCTCTTCGTACCAGCGGTGAAACAGGTCCACCATGAATTCCGTGGCGCCGAGCGGTCCGGGCACGTAAGCGGGGCTCGACACACCGCGCTGAGTCTCTTCGACGAAGTGCGCATCCTGGTTGTTCGTGGCGACCCACACACGCGTCAGGTTCTCCGTATCGTAGTCCCTGCCCTCCTGTGCTTCAGCGTTGACCAGCCACGTCGTACGCACCAGCGTGCGTTCGCGATCGATCGGCAGCACCGAGAACGTAATGATGTGATCGCTCAGGAAATGAAACCATGCATTGGGCTGGACATGCAGGTGCAGACTGCCGAGGCGTGCGTCGGTCAGCGACCCCAGCAGGCGCCGGCAGGCGGCGCGGGTATCGAAGGTCATGGACTCGCCATGCCCCTCGAGCACCAGCCGCTCGGCGCGAAAGGCCGTCGGACGCTCATGCAACAGCTCGATCCGTTGCCAGGGCAGTCCCGCGCGCTGCCAGCTTTGCAACGCGAGCTCGCGCGCCATCTCGTAGCGGCGATAGATCCCCCGCTCTTCCTCGGACAGCGACTGCTCGGAAATGTCGCCTAGAAAATGGAACAGCGAGTTGAGCAGCTCGGGGTGCCCGCCGCAGTGAAAGCACTCGCGGTTGTTCTCGATGGTCAGCTTCCAGTTGCCGTGCTCGAGCAGATCGATCTGTCTGGCGACCTTGGTTCCCGGGAGCGCGTGGGGCTCCAGATAAGGACCCAGCTGCGCGGCCAGATCGGCGAAATCCTCCGGCGGCGTCTCGGCGAGGCAGACGAAGATGAGTCCCGCCAGGCGCCTGACGTGAACGCGCCGCAGGTGAAGATGCCCCGCGGCTCCGAGATCCCCGGCGGAGCCGCAGTTGATCACTTTGCCGGCGGTGTCGTACGTCCAGCGATGGTAAGGGCACACCAGGTTCGCGCCCACCACGCCCGCAGGCTGCTGCAGAATCCGCGAGCCGCGATGGCGGCACGTGTTGTGAAACGCAGCGATGGACCCGTCATCCTGGCGCAGGATGAAGATCGGATGGCGGCCGATCTGGTATGTCCGGTAGTCGCCGGCCTCCGGAACCTCGGGCTCCGAGGCCAGAAACAGCCAATGGCGGCCGAATATCAGATCCAGCTCGGCGGCATACACCGCCTCATCCGTGAAGTACGTGGCGGGCAACGCGTAGCCGGGCCGCCGCGCGGCAAGCAGGGAGTCGACGGGATCTATTGGCATGGGAACGCATTGTAAGGCTGCGGGCCGCGGTTGCAGCGTTTCATAGCCCCAGGCCCCGTCCAAGCTCAAAAACTGGATGGTTCCAGCGAAAAAAGACATCGCTGCGCGGTACCGCGGCCGATGGCCCGCGCGGCCAGGCGCGCATGCGAACAACCGCCCTCGCCGGCCTTAAGATGCCGGCTGGCGATTTCACGGGATGTATTGGATGAATCAGGTCTCCGGTTCCCCTGCCGAAGCTCGCGGCGCCCACGCCGGCGCACCCCTGCCGCCCCGGCCGTTGCTGGGTTTCGTGCTCGCGGCGGCGGCCGTCATTTTCATCGCCCTGTTGACCTATGACTCCCTGCGCACGAGGTCGATCGCCGCCCAGAGAGTCACACGCACTCTGTCGGTCATCGAGGAGCTGCAGGCGATCCTGTCGCTCGTGAAGGACGCGGAGACGGGCCAGCGCGGCTTCCTGCTCACCGGGGAGGAGAGCTACCTCGAGCCGTACACGAACGCGAAGGCGGCGCTTCCCAGTCAAATGGGCAACGCGCGTGCGCTCGTTGCCGACGACGCCGAGCAGCTGCGGCGGATGACGAGCCTCGAGGAGGCCGTCGGGCAGAAGCTTGCGGAGCTGAATCGGACGATCGCCCTGCGCCGCGGAGGAAATGCGCTGGGCGCACAGGCTGCCGTGCGCACGGACGTCGGTAAGGAACTGATGGATCGAATCCGCACGCTCGTGATGCAATTGGAGAGCTCGGAACGCGAGCATCTTGCGCAGCGGCAGGACGACTGGAAGGAATCCGAAGTGGTTTCCTCTTCCGTCACCTTTAGCGGCTCCGCCCTGCTGCTCGTGCTGATTGGCGCCGCTGCCTACATGACCTCGCGTGACTATCGGGCACGGCAGGCGCAGGTGTGGCTGCGCTCGGGCCAGATGGCGCTCAGCGCGCGTCTCCAGGGCGAGCAGCGGCTCGACAGGCTGGGGGACCAGGTGCTGGGATTCCTCGCGGAATTCCTGGGTGCCCGGGTTGGCGCATTGTATGTCGCGGAGGGTGCCGGCCAGTTCCGGCGCTTCGCCGGATATGCGCTTGGGCCGGATATGCGGGGCGACGTGGTGCGCGGCGGCGAAGGCCTGCTGGGCCAGGCGGCGAAAGAGAATCGTCCCCTGCACGTGCAGAACGTGCCCGAAGGCTACCTTCCCGTCGCCTCCGCCGTGGGGCGCGGCCAACCGCGCGAGCTGCTGATCGCACCGGCGGCGGTTGACGGGTTGGTGCATGCCGTGGTGGAGCTCGGTTTCCTGCGCGCCGTGCGGCCCGAGGATCGTGAGTTGCTCAGCCGGGTATCCGAGTCGCTGGGCATCGCCGTACGCTCCTCCAAAGATCGCACGCGGCTGGAAGAGCTGCTCGGGCAGACGCAACGACAGGGCGAGGAGCTGCAGTCCCAGCAGGAAGAGCTGCGCGTGAGCAACGAAGAGCTCGAGGTGCAGGCGCGCTCGCTCAAGGAGTCGCAGGCGCAGCTCGAAGCACAGCAGGCGGAGCTCGAACAGACCAATGCGCAGCTCGAAGAGCAGGCGTACATCCTGGAACATCAGAAGGACGAGCTCTCCACGGCGCAGTCGGCGCTCGCCCGCAGGGCGAGCGATCTGGAGCGGGCCAACCAGTACAAGAGCGAGTTCCTGGCCAACATGAGCCACGAGCTGCGCACGCCGCTCAACTCATCGCTCATCCTCTCGAAGATCCTGGCGGACAACCGCACCGGCAATCTCAGCGCGGAACAGGTGAAATTCGCGCAGACCATCTCCTCGGCGGGCAACGACCTGCTCGCGATCGTCAATGACATTCTGGACCTCTCGAAGATCGAGGCGGGCAAGGTGGAGCTCGCTGCGGAGACCGTCCCGCTCGCCAGGACCATCGACACGCTGCTCAAAACCTTTCAGCCCGTCGCGCAGAACAAGGGACTCGCATTCGGCGTCGCCCTGGAGCCGGGCGCCCCCGACCGGCTGGAAACCGACGCGCAGCGGCTCGGGCAGATCCTCAAGAATCTCGTGTCGAACGCCTTGAAATTCACCGAGCGCGGCGAAGTCTCGGTACGCATCGCCGCCGGCGCCGCGGGCACCCTTTGTTTTGCGGTCCGCGATACCGGAATCGGGATCTCGGAACACCAGCAGAGCATCATTTTCGATGCGTTCCGGCAGGCGGACGGCAGCACGCACCGCAGGTTCGGCGGCACGGGCCTGGGCCTGACCATCTCCCGCGATCTGGCACGGCTGCTGGGGGGCGACATCAGCCTGACGAGCGCGCCGGGAGCGGGGAGTGTCTTCACGCTGACGCTGCCGCTGGCATATCCGGGGAAATTGCAACCGCCGCGCGCTCCGGCAGCGGCGCTGACGGTGGCGGCGAGACCGTCTGCAGCCGAAGGCTCGCAGCCACGAGCTGCCGCCGCGGAACAAGGGGTTGCCGCTCGAGCGGTCGCCACGGTGGAGGACGATTCGGAACGACTCAGGTCCGACTCTCACCTCCTCCTCATCGTCGAGGACGATCCGTCCTTCGCAACCATACTGCGCGATCTGGCGCACGAGCTGGGCTTCCAGTGTGTCGTGACCCACACGGCAGGCGATGCACTCGCAGCGGTGGCGACGTATCGGCCGAAAGCCATTCTGCTGGACATGAACCTGCCCGACTACTCCGGTATGGGCCTGCTGGACCAGCTCAAGCGCAGCCCGCAGATGCGCCACATTCCCGTCCACGTGGTTTCGGTCGCCGACTACTCGCACGAGGCGCTTGCAATGGGCGCCGTGGGCTACGCACTGAAACCGGTGAAACGGGAGCAGCTGGTCGAGGCGCTGCAGCGTCTCGAAGCGAAGTTTTCGCAAGCTCTGCGGCGCGTGCTCGTGGTGGAAGACGACGAGCGGCAGCGCGAAAGCATCCGGCGGCTCCTGCAGAACGGCGACGTCGAGATTACGCCCGCGCGCGATGCGGCTGAGGCGCTTGCACGCTTGCGCGAAACTACGTTCGACTGCGTGGTCATGGATCTCAACCTGCCGGACTACAGCGGGTACGAGCTGCTGCAGCGGATGGCCGACCAGGACGACGTGTCGTTTCCGCCAGTGATCGTCTACACGGGCCGTTCTCTGACCCGCGACGAGGAGCAGGGCCTGCGGCGGTTTTCGAGGTCGATCATCATCAAGGATGCCCGCTCGCCGGAGCGCCTGCTGGACGAAGTGACTCTGTTCCTGCACCAGGTGGAGTCGAAACTGCCGCCGGAGCGGCAGCGGATGTTGCAGGCGGCGCGCGATCGCGACGCGGCGCTCGAGGGCCGCCGCATCCTCCTCGTCGAGGATGACGTCCGCAACATCTTCGCGCTGTCGAGCCTTCTGGAGCCCAAGGGGGCCACTATCGAGATTGCGCGCAACGGGAAGGAAGCCATCGAGCTGCTGACACGCAGCACTGCGCAGGCCACGGCCGCGATCGATCTCGTCCTGATGGACATCATGATGCCGGAAATGGACGGGCTCACGGCGATGCGCGAGATCCGCAAGCAGCCCGAGTGGAAAAAGCTGCCGATCATCGCCCTGACCGCCAAGGCGATGAAGGACGACCAGGAGAAGTGCCTGGCGGCCGGCGCGAACGACTACATCGCCAAGCCCCTCGACGTGGAGAAGCTGCTGTCCCTGGTGCGCGTGTGGATGCCGAAATAAAGCAGCGCGGCGTGCTCGCCCGGGAGACGGACATCGAGCTGCAGCTGCTGATCGAGGCGATCTTCCTGAAATTCCACTATGACTTCCGGCAGTACGCCCCGGCTTCACTGAAGCGGCGCCTCACGGCGGCGATGGCGCGGTTCGGCTGTCAGACTCTGTCGCAGCTTCAGGACAAGGTCCTGCACGACTGCGGCACATTCCCCGTCCTGCTGGATTTTCTCACCGTGCCGGTCAGCGAGATGTTCCGGGATCCGGGTTATTTCCGCGCACTGCGCGAGACAGTGCTGCCGGTTCTGCGCACCTATCCGTCGTTGAAAGTGTGGGTCGCCGGCTGCAGCACGGGCGAGGAGGTCTACTCCCTGGCGATCCTGCTGCGCGAGGAAGGTTTGTTGGCGCGCACGCTCATCTATGCCACCGACATCAATCCGCAGACGCTGCAGAAGGCGGCAGCCGGCGTCTACGAGGTGGAGCGTATCGCCGGTTTCACCGCAAGCCACCGCAGCTCCGGCGCACGCTCTTCCCTGTCGGAATACTACACGGCCGCCTATGGCCGGGCGGTGTTCGACAAATCACTGAAGCAGCACATCGTATTCTCCGATCACAGCCTCGCCACCGACAGTGTGTTTGCCGAAGTGCAGTTGATCTCCTGCCGCAATGTGCTGATCTACTTCAATCGCGGCCTGCAGGATCGGGCGGTCGGACTGTTCCGCGACGCCCTGTGCCGCAAGGGCTTCCTCGGCATCGGCTCGAAAGAGTCATTGCGCTTCTGCGCCCACGCGGAAGCGTTTTCCGAGCTCGTGCGCGACGCGCGGATCTACCAGAGGCGGGACCTGCCTTGACGCGCCTCGAGCCGCTCGCGCAACGCATCGAGGGCATCGTCATCGGCGCCTCCGCGGGCGGGATCGAGGCGCTGTCCGTGCTGTTGCCGGCGCTGCCGGCGGGGTTGCGTGTCCCGCTCTTCATCGTCGTGCATTTGCCGCGCGAGCGGCCCAGCCTGCTCGTCGAAATCTTCGACCGCCGTTGCGCGCTGCCGGTCCGGGAGGCCGAAGACAAGGAACCGGTCGCACCGGGTACCGTGTACTTCGCGCCGCCCGACTATCATCTGCTGCTGGAAAAGAACGGCCAGATCGCGCTCTGCGCCGACGAGCCGGTGCACTACTCGCGACCTTCCATCGATGTACTGTTCGAGTCCGCGGCTGATGTATACGGTGCGGGCCTGCTCGGCATCATTCTGACCGGTGCGAACGAAGACGGCGCTTGCGGACTGCAGGCCGTGCACCGCGCCGGCGGCGTCACGGTCGTCCAGGAGCCGCAAAGCGCCCAGGTGCCACTCATGGTAGTGTCAGCCTTGCAGCGCAGCCGGGCGGACTTCGTGCTGTCCCTCGAACAGATCGCGGATCTTCTGGGGACGCTGGCTTCGTCCCCGGACAGCAGCCGCGCTGACCCGCCAACCGAACGGTCCAGATGAAGTCACGCGTGAAGTGCCTGCTCGTCGATGATCTGGAGGAGAACCTCCTCGCCCTGTCGGCATTGATGCAGCGGGACGATGTCGAAGTGCTTCTGGCACGCTCCGGCTCCGAGGCGCTGGAACTGCTGCTCGCGCACGATGTCGCGCTCGCCCTCGTCGATGTGCAGATGCCGGAGATGGACGGGTTCGAGCTCGCCGAGCTGATGCGTGGACGCGAACGCACGCGGCAGATTCCGATCATCTTCGTGACGGCCGGTGCCCGGGATCAGCACCGGATCTTCAAGGGCTACGACAGCGGCGCCGTGGACTTCCTGTTCAAACCCATCGAGCCGCGTGTTCTGAGGAACAAGGCGGACGTTTTCTTCCAGCTCTATCGCCAGAAACAGCAGCTGGCGCAGGAACTGAGCGAGCGTAGCGAGACGCTGCGCCTCAACGAGATGTTGACCGCGGTACTCAGTCACGACCTGCGCAGCCCCTTGAACGCCGTGCTGACCTCCGCCCACTTGATCCAGCGGCACTCGACCGAAGGGCCCGTGCGGGAGAGCGCCGCACGCATCCAATCCAGCGGCAAGCGCATGAGCCGGATGATCGAGGACATGCTCGACCTCGCGCGCGCCCGGCTCGCCGGGGGCATTTCTCTGAAACGCGAGCCTGCAGACCTTGGATCGTTGCTCGATCGCGTGATCACCGAGATCCAGGCCGCCTACCCGCAGCAGCGCGTCGAGCTGCATCTGCAGGGTGATCTGCAGGGCGACTGGGATACCGAGCGCCTGGCCCAGGTCGCTTCCAATCTCATCGGCAATGCCCTGCAGCACGGCCAGGACAGCGAGGCTGTTCAGGTCAGACTCGATGGAGCGGAACCTGAAGCCGTGGTGATGACCGTCAGCAACGCCGGCACGATTCCGCCGGACCTGTTACCTCAGCTCTTCGACCCGTTCAGGGGCGCATTGCGGCAGGCGGGCAGAAGCGAGGGCCTCGGGCTCGGCCTGTACATCGTCCAGCAGATTGTGCTGGCACACCATGGCACCGTGGACGTCCACTGTGGATCTTCCAATCGCACACGCTTCGTCGTGCGCGTCCCGCGCAAGGCGCGCCAAAGCCTGGCGGCCGAAGGCGACTTTCAGCAATCGAATTAGCCGCGCGAGCCCAGGTCCGTCAAAACGTTGCCGAAGCGGTGAATCTCGGCAACCGTGTTGTAATGTACGAGCGAGACACGCACCACGCCCGTTTCTTGCGCCAGGCCCAGGCGCTGCATGAGCCGCGGCGCATACATGTGGCCGTCGCGGATCCCGATGTCCGCTCGTGCCGCAGCCTCCGTGACGGCCTGCGGGAGGATTCCGGGCATGTTGAAACAGAACGTGGGCACCCGCTGAGACACGCGGGCGGCGTGCTCTATGCCGTAGATCTGCGCGCCACAATCGTGCAGGACGCGCGTGAGCTCCAGCGACAGACCCTGCTCATACAGGCGGATCGCGTTCATCGCCTGCCGCGCATCGTCACGCAGCGACTGCGCATCCGGTAATCCTATCTTGCCGGCGACCGTGCGCCCCAGCCGCGCCAGATAGTTGATTGCCGCGTCCATCCCCGCGACATTCTCGAAAATGAACGTGCCCGCCTCGATCTTTCCGGGGGGCTCATCCGGAATGAAGTCCTCGCGGAAAGTGGGCAGCGCCACCAGCGATTCGTAACGGCCCCACATGAATCCCATGTGCGGCGCGAAGATCTTGTATCCCGAGCACACCAGGTAATCGCAGTCGAATGCCTGCACGTCGATGGGCCCGTGCGGGCCATAGTGCACGCTGTCGAGAAAGATCTCGGCCCCCGCGGCGTGCGCCAGGTCAGCCGCCGCGCGCACGTCCACGATCGAGCCCAGCGCATTGGAGGTCAGAGTGCAGGCGACCAGCCGCGTGCGCGAGGACAGCAATGGCTCCAGGTCTTGCGCGTACAGGCAGCCGTCCGCGCGAATCTTCCACCAGAGGAGCTTTGCGCCCGTCCTCTCCAGTGCCAGCCACGTGGCGACGTTCGCTTCGTGATCCAGATCGGTCACGACGATTTCGTTTCGTTCGGACAGTGTCTGTCCGATCGCCAGGCTGATCAGACGGATGAAGGACGTGGCATTCATGCCGAACGCAATTTCTTCCGGCCGCCGCGCGTTCACGAACGCCGCGACGCTGGCGCGAGCGCGGGCAATGGTCGCATCAACCGCGATGCTCCGGGGATAAAGCCCGCCACGCTGCACGTTATGATCGACGAGGTGGCGATTCACTGCGTCCAACACCACCTGCGGGACCTGCGCACCGGCCGCGTTGTCCGCAAAGATGAAGGAACCGGCACGCTCCAGAGCCGGGAACTGGGTGCGCAAGTCTTCCGCGGGAAACAACACGCCACTCGCCGCCGTGTTGCCTGCAATCCGTGCGTTCATCGTCGCCTCCGCAGTCAGTGAGCCCAGTACTGCTCGATGATACTGGACACCTTCACCACTCGTGCGCGAAATTAGGCCGTCAGCACTAGACTGTTTTGTGAAGATTATTTGCTTTCAAAGCATACACTTATAAAGCTTACTTAATGAAATGCAGCGCGCTGTGCCGCAAGCGCGGCGATGAGTGCCTCCACGTCCTGTTCGTCATTGTAGAAATGAAACGTCGCGCGCAGATTGTCGTCGCGAAACGAAGTAACGATGTCACGTTCCAGCAGCTTCGCGAACAGCTGCGCCACGTTGTTCGAGCGGATGCAGACCATCGGCCCGCGGCGCGCATCCTCGCGGGGCGTGACACTCGGCCAGCCGATTTGCTCCAGGCGCTCCATGCAATGGCTGGTGAGTTGCCGCACTCGCGCCTCGATCGCCTCAGTGCCCACCTCGAGGATGATCTTCAGTCCGGCTTCGACGGCGTAGCAGTTGACGACTGCCGGTGTTCCCGCCTCGAAGCGCCGCGCCGTCGGCGACGGGCGGTTCGCCGTGATATCCATGGCGGCGATGTTCGCCTGGGCGAACCAGCCTGAATTGGCCGGCGTCAAGCTCGGAATCAAGGCGCCCCGGACGTACAGAAAGCCCAGCCCGGCCGTGCCGAGCAGGTATTTCAGCATTCCGCCGACGGCGAAATCCACCTCGAGCTTCTTCACGTCGACCGTCAGGGCACCGACGGCTTGATAGCAATCCAGCAGCACCTGTGCCCCTTTCGCGTGTGCCAGGCGCACTATGCCCGCAATATCGAGTTTCGCGCCATTGCGGAAGCACACGTGAGTCACGGCGACGAGCCGGGTCTGCTCGTCGATCGCCTGCGCGAAGTTTTCCAACGGAATGTAACCATCGGTTGCACGCGGCACATGAACGACTCGCGCACCCCGCAATTGCTGCGCATGCCAGATCTGTGCGTTGGTCGGGAACTCGAAATCGCTTATCACGACCTTGTTGCGGCTCTGGGTGAAATCGAGCGCGCTGGCCAGCGCGTTGATCCCGGCAGATGCCGAGGCTGTCACGGCAATCTCGTCCGGGCTCGCCCGCAGAACCTGCGCCATGCCGGCACGCACCGCCTCGTTCTTGGTGACCCAGACGTCCCAGTTCGCTCCCACGAGAAGCCGATCGTCCATGTAGTTGTTGATTGCCTCTTTCACGCTGTCGGCCAGCGCGCAATAGGAACCACTGTTCAGATAGGTTTTGCGCTCCAGTACGGGAAACCTGCCGCGAAGCATCTTAAAATCCATAGTCATCGCATCCTCGCCGGGTAGTCGATTCTTGTCCAACCCATGATCCAGGCTATCGCACAGGTGTCCATCGCGGATATCCGCAGTGCCCAGGCGCGCCTGAGCCAGGTGGCGATCCGCTCGCCGCTGCTGGCTTGCAATGCGGCGCCGGCGGACCGGCAGGTGAGTCTGAAGCTCGAGAACCTGCAGCCCATCGGCTCGTTCAAGCTGCGTCCCATCGGCAACGCCATCCTGACCCGTCCAGGTGCCACTCTTGAAGAAGGCATCTACACCTCGAGCTCCGGCAACAGCGGACTCGCCGTCGCCTGGATGGCCCGCCGTCTCGGCATTCGAGCGGCAGTGGTCGTGCCCGACAACGCCCCGCAAGCCAAACTGGCGCGCCTGAGGCTGTGGGGCGCACGGGTCATTCCGGTTTCGCTCGACGACTGGTGGCGCTCGGTCGAAAACCCGGACCACGCTGGCGCGCACGGCCTGTACATCGATGCGGTTCGGGATCCGGCAGCACTCGCCGGCGACGGCACCGTCGCCCTGGAGATCCTCGAGGATATGCCGGACGTCGAGGCCATTCTGGTACCTTTCGGCGGTGGCGGACTCGCTTGCGGCACCGCCTGCGCCGTGCGTGCACTGAAGCCCGACGTCAAGGTCATCGCTTGCGAGCTCGATAGCGCGCAGCCATTTGCCGCGGCGTTACGCGCCGGCAAGATCGTCTCCACGCCGTGCGCGCCGGGCTTCGTCAGCGGTGTCGGATATGGCGCCGTGTTGCCCGAAATGTGGCCATTGGCGCGAGAGATGATCGACGGCTCGATCACCGTGTCGCTGGCTGAAGTCGCTGCCGCCATCAAGCTCCTGGCCGAGCAGCACAAGGTGATTGCCGAGGGCGCCGGAGCGGTTGCGGTCGCCGCGGCGCTCGCCGGCAGGTACGCACTCCGGCGGGTCTGCGCGGTCGTCTCCGGCGGCAATATCGGCAATGAAATGCTGGCAACCATTCTTGCCGGTCAGGTTCCCCGTTAGGGAAGCGCCTCGCGGGCGACTGCCGGCCGTTGCCGCGCCTTCCACACGAAGTAGGCGCCCGAGATCAGGATCACCCAGGGCACGCCCACGAGCCATGACACGTAGAAGAACTTGGTGTCGAGCCCCATGGTGACCAGAATCGCCGCCAGCAGCAGCAGTCCCGCAATCTGCATCCACGGGAACAGCGGCATGCGCACCGGCAGGTCCTCGGGCCGGTGATGGCGCCGGAAGCTCAGGTGGCTCACCAGAATCATCATCCATACCAGGATGGCGGCGAACAGGGCCACGCCCAGCAGATAGTTGTAGGCGTAAGGGGTGAGTTTCGAGATGCCGGCCGCGACGAGAATGCAGGCACCCGATGTCAGGATGGCCGCGATCGGGCTGCCCCTGGGGCTCAGCCTCCCCAGGAATTGCGGCGCGTACCGGCCGCGGGACAATGAGAACAGCATGCGGGAGCACAGATACACGTTGGTATTCATGCTGGACAATGCGGCGCTGATGACGACGAAATTCATGATCCCCGCGGCATGGGCCACCCCCGAGTGCGCGAACACGCTGACGAATGGACTTTGCGCGACCACCTTGACGCCCGTGGCCGTCCACGGAACCGTGGTGACGATGATCGTCAGGGCGAGGATGTAGAACAGGAACAGCCGCAACGCCATCGTGCGCAGCGCCGCCGGAATGGCCACCCGCGGATTTTCGGCCTCGCCCGAGGTGACCGCGATGACCTCGATCCCGTTGAACGAGAAGATGCCGACGATGACGGCCATCCACACGCCGCCCAGGCCGTTGGGGAAGAATCCACCGGGCAATCCACCCAGATTGTGGAAGCCGACCGCGGGCAGGCCGAGGCCGAAAATACTGGCCGCGCCCAGGATGATGAACAGCACGATCGCGGCGACCTTGATGAGCGCGAACCAGAATTCCACGGTGCCGAAGTTGTTGACCGAGCGCGAATTGAAATACAACAGGATCAGGCAGAAGCCGATCGACCACATCCACACCGGCACGTCCGGAAACCAGAAGGTCATGTACAGACCCGCCGCAACCGCCTCCCCGCCTATGGCGATGACCTGGGAGATCCAGTACGTGTAGCGCACGACGAAGCCCGCCCACGGGTTCAGGTAGGTCTCGGCATAAGTGCCGAACGAGCCTGCGGTTGGATGCACCACCGCCATTTCCGACAGGCTGAACACCATGACGACGGCGACGAACCCCGCCAGCGCGTAGCTGAGGATCACCGCGGGACCGGCATAGCCGATGGCAATGCCGCTGCCCATGAACAGGCCCGTCCCGATCGCGCCCCCCAGCCCGATCATCACGATCTGGGCCTTGGTGAGGCCGCGGTGCAGACCGCCTTCGCGCTCGCTGATCGAGATCGGTTTCATGCTCTGCGGCTGAAGCTTCGGGGGGTTACTGCACCTGCCAGGCGGCAGTCCGCACTTGCGCCGGACATCGAACGCGATTTCCGCGATCGCAGCCGAGCCGGGCGCAAGTGCGGATGACGCACAAGGGTGTCAGAATTTGCGGGTCACTTGCAGCCCGATCGTGCGCGGCCGGACCGTAATTAGCGCCAGCGGATCCTGGTCCGACCTGATCGCATCG
>JBOIAD010000115.1:0-1547 GCA_050738795.1 Steroidobacteraceae bacterium | reverse complement strand
GCGCGTGGATGAGCTGCCACAAATTCTCAATGTCCTCAGGGGCGATATGAGTTTCGTCGGTCCCCGCCGGAGCGTCCTGAATTCGTGACGGAGCTTGCACAGAAGATTCCGTATTACGGCAATCGCCACTGCGTGAAGCCCGGCATCACCGGGTGGGCACAGCTGTGCTACCCCTACGGTTCGTCGGAAAGGGACGCGCTGGAGAAGCTCCAATACGATCTGTACTACATCAAGAACAACGACCTGCTGTTCGATCTGGCGATCCTCGTGCAGACGGCCGAAGTCGTATTCATGGGCAAGGGGGCGCGCTGACGCCAGCCGAACCCCGCTTCAGGCCGAAACGTGCGCGGCACTGCGAGCGTGCGACGGTGGGGCTGGTGCCCGCGCGGCACAAATTCCTCATGCGTGACGCAATCCACGAATCCGGGCGCCGCGCGCTTTACACTTCAGTGTAAAGTTCCGCCTCTACTGGGTGGTCGAGGCAGGGAGCACATTGATGGCGCAAGAAGTCCTGGTGGCTGCGGAAATTCAGCGCCGCAAGCTGCTGATCCTGGAGAACGACAAGAGCTTGCGGCGCGAGCTGGAGCAGATCTTCTCGGACCTCGAGGTCACCTCTGCGGAAACGTCCGAGCAGGCACTGGTGCTCGTACGCCGTATCGAGCCTGACGTCGTGCTGTTCGACCTTGGCATGGCGCGCGAGCCTGCGGTGGCGGCCCAAAGCCTCGAATTGCTGCGCCAGATCCTGAACCTCGCGCCCGACACCAAGATCATAGCGATGACGGAGCACGATGCGCGCGGCCTTGCCGTAGCGGCAGTCGGGCTCGGGGCGGCCGATTTCTACCACAAGCCACTCGATGCCGGCGTGCTGTCCATCGTCGTGCGGCGGGCATTTCGCATCCGCGAGCTGGAGGAAGAGAACTGGCGGCTGCGCGAGCGGACCGGCTCGATGGCGCTCGAGGGCATCATCGGGGTGAGCGATTCGATGCGCAGCCTGTGTCGCGCCATCGAGAAAGTGGCTCCGACGAATGCCACAGTGCTGCTGCTTGGCGACAGCGGGACGGGCAAGGAGCTCCTGGCGCGTGCTTTACACCGGCTCTCGGAACGCTCCCATCAGCAGTTCGTCGCCATCAATTGCGCGGCGATCCCCGACACGCTGCTCGAGAGCGAGCTGTTCGGCTACGAGAAGGGGGCGTTCACGGGCGCGGCCAAGCGTACGCCGGGCAAGCTCGAGGCGGCGAACGGGGGCACGATCTTTCTCGATGAGATTGGCGAGATGCCCGCATCGCTGCAAGCCAAGATGCTGCGCGTCCTCCAGGAACGGACCGTTGAGCGTATCGGCGGCCGAACGCCCATTCCGCTGGATCTACGGATCATTTGCGCGACGAACCGCAATCTCGATGCGTTGATCGGCACCGGGGCGTTTCGGGACGACCTGTTCTACCGGATCAGCGAAGTCGCCATTCGCATACCGCCGCTGCGCGAGCGCCAGGGCGACAGCCTGCTGCTGGCGCAATTTATTCTCCAGGAGATGTCCGTACGCTTCGCAC
>JBOIAD010000114.1:0-15126 GCA_050738795.1 Steroidobacteraceae bacterium | reverse complement strand
GCCCAACTACCCTGACGAGGGGCAACCGGCTTACGGCCTCGTGGATGCGCGACTGATCTTCCGGCCCATCGGGAACCGCTGGAGCGCGGAACTGGGAGGCACGAACCTGACCGACCGCAAATACCGGACGTTCGCCGAGAACGGTACGTCGCTTGGCGTCGCGGCGACCTCCGCGATCTACGGCCGACCAAGGGAGTGGGAGCTGCGCTTTCGTACGGCTCTGTATTGAAGCCGATCGCGTTTACAGGCAGTACCACATTACGTCAGGTCAGGCAAGGCGACCTGCAGTAATGCACCCGCAGACACGATAGCGCCGGTTTCCCCGGCCGGGATGTTCAGATCATCGAGATCCGGATGGCATCCCTTCGGAACGGTTCGGCTAGCCGTGCAGTCAGACGATCTCGAAGTGCTCATCGCCACTCAACTGGATCCGTCCACTGAGCGGCGTCAGTTTGACCAAGCCCGAAACCGCGCGCGGTATGTTGAAAAAAGGCTCGCCCGGCTCGGAATGCAGATACAGATCTTCCTGCAGAGCGCCGCAGCAGCGGCAGTGGTTGGCGAAGTAACCTTCCTGGACATCCGGGCCGTCAACCTTTTTGAAGGTGGGCCAAGTCTCGAGCTGCCGGGCGAGAGCGTCATCGATTGCCCACACATCCGAAACGGTGAACTGGGTCAGCGGCTCACCGGAAGCCGTACCGCTTTCGCAATGAATGCAAATGACCTCGATCTTCGAATGGCAAGTGCCGCACGAAACGATCGCGGCGGCCACATAAGCCTCGCTCGAGGTGATTGAGAATTCCTCCTCGGCGTCCGAAAGCCATTTCGAGAATCTCGCCGGTTCCTCGTCGGAGCTGATGTACCAGCACATTTTTTCCGCGTCCCAGTGGGCGCCCAGGGCTTGCACCTCGGCGTTCTCCTCTGGCGGCACGAAAAGATACTCTCGGTCCATGCGTTCCTCAGCGCTACTCACGCAATTCTCCTTCGCGGCCGTGATCCTTAACAGCCCCCGCGTCATCGGCATGAGCCACGACTTGCGTTGGCTCAGCTCGGGCTCTGCCGCGGTATGTCCTGGCGGCCTCGACTGGTGCGGCAGGAGACTTGATTACGACAGCCTTCGGTTTGCGGGCACGCTTGGCGATCGGCGCTCGGGATATTGCTCGCGAAGGCGGGGTTGCGACGGAAGCTGCAACGGCTGGCGCGCGTGGGGGTGGCGCGGTGACCGGGGTCGGTGTGGTCGCCGCAGTGCCGGGTCGTCTGCCGCGGACAACCTTGGGATAGTTGACCAAATTGACGGTCGCACGCTTCCAGTCCGGAACCGAGGCGAGCTTGAGAAAACCCTCAAGATCCGGCAGGCGCTCGATCTCCGAGGCCATGATAGCCGGCTCGATTTTCACATGCTCACTGGTCGTTGTGGACGCCATCCACTCAGTGGACTTACGGCTCCTTGACTGTGTGGTGTGGATGACCTCGCGCTGACCGATGAGCTTCGACGCGAATTCCGACGTCCCGCCGCGCTCGCTCGCCGAGCACCGCAGGATGAGCGTGTTGCCGCAGTTCTCAACAATCGTGTCCGCAGTGCCCTTGCCGTACGTGCTCGAGACCTGGGAGATCGATTGAAATCCGAGGACGCAGCGGCCGCCGAATTTTCGCAGGCGCGCCAGGGCGTCCTTGAGGCCATCGATCTCGCCGAGGGCATCCAATTCGTCGACGATGAACCATAAGCGCTGGTCGCCCTCGCCCCGGTTCATGGCTTCGAAGATCGCGATCCGCATCCAGGCGGAGATCGTTGATCGCAACGCAGCGATCTCTCCTGCCTTGTAAGGGAAGAAGAGCGCGCCGCCCGGTCCATCGGCGTGTCGCGCCGCTCCCTGCCTCACCCATTCCCGCACAGTGAAGAGGGTCCCCTGCTGGCGCGTGGTGTACTTGAGTGCACGTACGGCAGAGCTCGTTACGGATCGCACGGAACCGAACATCTTCTCATTCCCGTCTTGCAGGAACGGCCCAGCCGCCGTACCGGCCAGCATCATCCGCAAATCCCTGACAGACGCCACATTCAGCAGGCGGTAGAGCTCAGCATCGTCCCTGGTCCCCGAGGCGATAGCCTGCTGTGTAACGGCGATGAAGAACGTGCGCGCGTATTCGCTCCAGATCCGATCCGGTTCACCGCTATCCGGGATGAGCGACCTGGCAAGCTGATCGACGTCGTAGTCGTTCGTGATCTCGCCCAGCAGGTGCCATTTTGCCGCGTCGCCATCGAACGGATTGAGAATCACATCGCCGCGATCGGCATCATAAAAGCTGCCGAGATACCCGCCGTCCGGGTCGGCAATGACGGCACGGTCCCCTCGCGCCAGGGCGGTGCCCAACATTTCACGGATGGCGGTGCTCTTGCCCGTGCCGGTCGTGCCAATGAACTTGAAATGCTTGGTCTCATCTTCCGGTGCCAGCTGAAAGCCGGCGAGCGTGACGGAGGTGTTGGGATCTGTTACACCGCGTGCATCAGGGCCCGAACCTCGGGGCCGTTGCCGGCCGGGGCGCGGTTGCGAATTCGAGACGATTGCGCCGCGCCGATACAAGGTGTCCGACGAGCTCCTGCGCGGTGCGACCAACCGGCCAGCCGCGTAGCCGATCGCGGCAGACACCACCACGCCGAAGCTCACCTGAAACACGCTCTCGCCGCCCGACCCCAAGCCAAACAACAGGCGACTCGCGAGTGCGACGAAAATAGCCGCGACCAAAGTCGCCGGTACGGCCAGTAGGGGACTCAGCAGAAGCCTGGAAACCGGTGCACGTCCCTGAATGAGACCTACAAGTAGCAGCACCTGCACCGAGGCGTAGGCCAGCATAAGACCGGCTGTGCCATGAGTCGATGCATGAATTTGTGGGGTCATGTGGCGTTCCTTCTATAACCCAAGGTCCTGGTCGCGGCTGCGATCCTTTCTTCTGTCATCGTCATCATCAGGGTCAGCGCCCGCATTCCCGGCGAAGCCGTGCTCGTGAGAGTGCTCGTCCGCGGAAGTTTGCGCGGCGTCCGTCTGCTTCTGGCTCTCGTTGAAAGCCAACCAGTTCCTGACGGACTCTCGCGCATCAGCAAATAGTCCGCCTTCGAGGGACCGAGACCGCGCAAGTGCCGCTCCCGTCCTCCCAGCTCGAGAGTCGTCCTGGGACCCAGGCCCTGCGGGGTCACTTCCCGGGTCGTCATGAGCAGGTGGGCATGATGATTACGCCGGTCGGCGCCGGAACGTGGCTCGTGGATCGTGCAGTCGACGGCGCCCCGATACTTCCCGGCCAACTCCCGTGAAAAGGTACGAACCAGGAGGATCCGCTGAGCCGGAGTCAGCTCCGGAGGCAGGAGCACGAGCACTTCTGTAGCCAGACGGGAATTGCGGCGGCGTCCGGCATGCTCCGCCGCATTCCACAGCCTGGACCGATCCTGGGCCCAGCCCATGTCGGCCCGGTCAGCTAACTGCCATGGAAGAATGATCTCTTTGTGAGCGATGTCTGCGCGATTCGAGTAGTTGTAAGTCTCGCTCGTGCGTTCGTCGCGAATCCGCTCACCCGCGCGATAGGCCGCGGCTCTCGTGACGCGAGCGCCCTTCCCTCTCGAGACATGCTTGACGCGTAAAAAGTAACTTGCCATCGCACTTCAACTTCCAATGTCAATGCAACGAGGCGTACGCAAGTATCTTTGCGCAATCCAGGCGGGAGCTCAATTTGTTTTTGAAAAAGGGGCGCGCCGATGGACTGCCCGACCCGGCTGCGACGCCAGCGCCAAGAATGGTCCTTCTCGGGATACGCGTTCCTGGCTCGAGACGGACGAACGCAGTGAATATTCTCTGCGATATGAGGGAGCAGGTCACAGGGGGAGGCTATTTGGGACCAGACGGCCGTGCATGTGCGTCGCAGCAAAGGATGCTGATTCGCGTTCGGTCTCGGTAACCGGCCGGCAGGCATGAGGCGCCCCCTACACGATACAGTACGGGCAGACGCCCCAACCG
Organism: Steroidobacteraceae bacterium; assembly: GCA_050738795.1. Taxonomy (GTDB): domain Bacteria; phylum Pseudomonadota; class Gammaproteobacteria; order Steroidobacterales; family Steroidobacteraceae; genus 13-2-20CM-66-19. Next base: position 11,128 of record JBOIAD010000114.1, on the reverse strand, counting down.
TGGTAGTACCCGAAATGAGCTTGAGCATGCTCAAGCTCGTTCACGCCGCTTTCAGCAGGAAATCAACGTGGATGGCGCCATAGGGAAAGGTGACGCGGCCGTCCTCCGCCTTCTCTAATACACCGGCCCGTAGCAGCACATGAATGTCGCTGTGCACCGCGCGTACGTCGCGCTTGGTTCGGCGCGCGACCTCACGGATCGCTATCGGTCCCTGGCCCGCCATGACCTTGAGGAGCGCCCAGCGTTTGGGTGTGAGTGTCTTCCAGAGCAGATCCTCGGACGCGAATGAGATGTGCGCGCCCTGCTTCTTGCCGCGGAACGCAGCCGCTGTTCGACGCTGGGTATCCCCCACGGAAGCGACGCCGATCGTGACAGTATTCATTTTCCTCTCCTTCTCCTTTTCACTTCAGCCCAAAAGTCCGCCTGGAGTGCATCGAGGTCCGTAAAACGGTAAGGCACTTCGATCTCGCCCAGGTGCTTGTGGTCACCCTTGCCAGCCTCATTGTCTAAGCGCAGCACACCGCGGGGCACCAGGCGTGCAAACCTCGAGCACGCCCGTAACTAGGGGGAGGCTAGGATCGCGTCCACGATTGCAGAGGATATCGAGCGCTATCAGGCGGCCGCAGCTCCCAACGGGTGGCGAGTCATTGTGGCCCGCTGCGCGCGGTGAAACGTAACGGCATGAGCACCTTCGTTCGGTGAGATTCACGGTACAATTGGAGTAGCTATTCGGAACGACTGCCGGAAAGATGCCGTGATGCGTGACCCGGCGATCGATCCTCTTGCTCAGCTGCAGGATGTCTTTGGTGAGCTCTTGTACCGCTCGGCAGAGCGGCTGATCGAGATCGGCTGCGTGCTCGACGTACGCATTCTGCAGGCCGGCAGCGTCGTGACTGGGATCGTTGCTGCCGATGCAGACCGTCGGACCGGCAACTACCGCGTCTACATTAGATATCACACCGGCCGCCGTTCCTGCGGTGCCCCCAACACCAAGGCCAGTCAAAACCCGCCCAGGCAAGACTCGAACGGCCGGACAATGGAAGGGGATTGCAGTTGCGGCGAACTCAGCCCCTGTGTGCATGTCGCTGCGGTGTCGATTACCGCCGAAAAGCAGGCGCTTGCGGCAATACCAGCACCTCGTCGATCAGCCGTCGAGCCCTCGCTGCAACTGTCGGCCGCCGCACCGACGCGAAGCTCCCCGCAGCAGCAGCGGCTTTACTATGTTCTTGAGAAGTCGCGACTGGAAACCGCCGGGCGCAGGGCGGCACGTGGAATTCAGATATCCGCGTGGGTCGGCCAGACGATGTGGGGAAGTGAAAGCATCCGCATCGATAGCCTGCATACTTTCGCGGCACGGTCGTCGCCTGGCAGCGGTGACTTCCCACGATACGTCGATCCGCGGGACAAGGAAATTCTCAAAGCGCTGAACGCAAGGCAGCTTGAGGGCCCCTGGGAGATAAATGGGGACGCGGCAGGCGATTTGCTCGGACAGATCGTCGCCACGGGACGTGCTTTCTGGCAATCGATGCGTGGCCGAGCATTGCGGGCCAGCCAGCCTCGTCAGGCGCAGTCCGCATGGGAAGCGTTGCCGAACGGCGATCAGGAGCTGCGTTGCCAGGCTGGCCCCGCCGACGTCTTTCCGGATATTGAACCCGCGATGTATATCGACTCCACGACTCTCGAAGCAGGGCCGCTCGAGCTGCCATGCTCCGTGAGCCTGTTACGACACTACTGGCATCACGCCGCGATCCCGCCGGAGCAAGTAGCCGCCGCGAACGAGCAGATCTCGCGCGACGCCGGGACAGAACCTTTCCCGCGCCTACAGGTGCTGTCGGTGCAAGCGCAAGCGCTGTCCACTCTTGAGGCGCGGCTGGTTTTATCCGCAGGTCCCGCGGCGCTGCTCTATTTCGTCTACAACGGTTTGCCCGTCGACAGCAGCAGATTGCAACCCAATCAGGACAGAGTGCGCCAGATGGTCGCTGGCACGCTCTATGAGATTGATCGCGATGGCGCCGTCGAGCAGCAACTGCGGACCCAACTCGAGCGAATCCTGCCGGCCGTGACGGATAGTCGCAAGCAGTGGTTTACGTTCATGATGGAGGCGCTTCCGAGGCTGCAGGCCGCCGGCTGGGAAATCTGCGTAGCGAGCAGCTTTCCCTATCGCATCGCCAAGCCGGACAACTGGTACGGCGACCTGGAAACGGATCGCCAGCAGGGCTGGTTCAATCTGCGACTCGGCGTTCTGGTGGATGGCCGGCAGGTCAATCTGCTGCCGGCCCTCGCCCGCTACCTGCAGACATCCCTGGCAGGTGACGCAGTTGCCGAGGGCAAAGCCCTCGCGCCAGACGACTCGGGCTTTCGCGTAGGCGAGCAATGGCTCGTGCTCCTGGACGACGGACGCTACCTGCCGATCGCCATCGACCGCATTCAGCGCATCGCCAACACGCTGGTGGAGCTTTTCGATAGGAACAGCCTCACCAGACACGAGGCGCTGTCGCTACCCACGAGCCAGAGCGGCCGGCTCGCACAACTCTCCCGCGAGTTGAATGGACCGGTGCTGCGCTCGGACGACTCGTCGTTGCGCGCGCTCATCGAGGACCTCGAGGCTTCCGGCGGGATTCAGCCGATGGCGGCGCCCGCGCCCTTTCAAGCGGTGCTCCGTCCGTACCAGGAAGAAGGTTTGGGATGGTTGCAGTTTCTGCGCCGGCATCGCCTTGGCGGCATCCTGGCCGATGACATGGGCCTGGGAAAGACAGTGCAGACACTGGCACACCTGACGCTGGAAAAGCAGCACGGACGCCTGCACAAGCCCTCCCTGATCGTCGCGCCGGTCAGCACCTTGGGCAACTGGCAGCAGGAGATCCAGCGGTTTGTGCCTGAGCTGCAATGCCTGACTCTGCATGGAAGCCGGCGCCGGGAATCGTTTCCTCTCATCGACAAGGTCGATGTCGTGATCACCGGGTACCCGCTGCTGCAACTGGACAGCGATATTCTGCTGGCGCGCGAGTTCTATCTGGTGATCCTCGACGAAGCGCAGACGATCAAGAATCCACGCGCCAAAGTGTCACAGGCGGCTCGGGCATTGCGCGCCGACTATCGCTTATGCCTGACCGGCACGCCGATCGAGAATCACCTGGGCGAATTGTGGTCGCTGTTCGATTTCGTGCAGCCCGGTCTGCTGGGCGATGAACGGCATTTTCAGCGCCATTACCGTACGCCCATCGAGAAGAACGGCAACCGGCCGCGCGCGCAGGCCCTGGCGCAACGTCTCGCTCCCTTTCTGCTGCGGCGAACGAAGGACGCGGTCGCGAAGGACCTGCCGCCGAAGACGGAGATCGTCGAAGCCATCGCGCTGGACGACAAGCAGCGCGACTTCTACGACGGCATCCGCCTCGCAACCCACCGTCGCATTCAGGAAGTCGTGAAGCAGCAAGGGCTCGCCCGCAGCCAGATCACCATACTCGATGCCCTGTTGAAGCTGCGGCAGGCCTGTTGCGATCCGCGGCTGCTGGGTGTGGCGACTGCCGGGGAAGACATTCCCTCCGCCAAACTCGACTGGCTGACGACCGCGCTACCGGAGCTCATCGCGGAGGGCCGCCGCGTCCTGTTGTTCTCGCAGTTCACTTCCATGCTGCGCCTCATCGAGGCGGCGGTGATCGAGCTCTCCATTCCTTACTGCCAGCTCACGGGAGAGACGCAGAACCGCCCGGACGTGATCGCCCGCTTTCAATCGGGCGCCGCGCCCCTGTTTCTGATCAGCCTCAAGGCCGGGGGCACCGGCCTCAATCTCACGGCAGCGGATACCGTCATTCACTACGACCCGTGGTGGAATCCGGCCGTCGAAGCGCAGGCGACGGACCGGGCGCATCGCATCGGGCAGGACAAGCCGGTATTCGTCTACAAACTCATCGCGCAAGGCACGGTGGAGGAAAAGATAATGCAGCTGCAGGCCGCCAAGTACGCGCTTGCGAATCGGCTGTACACGCAAGGCAATGCGTCGCCGGCCTCGTGGACCGCGAGCGACCTCGAAGCGCTGTTCGCACCATGATGGCCATCGAGACCTCACTGCAGGCGCAGGTCGATGCGCAACTCCTGGAGCAAGGCGCATTCGCTCCGCTGGAACTGCTCTTCAACTCCGGGCGCCTGCTCTACAGCGATTACGAACGGTGGCGCCGCCGGGACGTCGACGCTCTCGACAGCGTGCTGATGGGAAGTCAGTCAAGAACGCGGGCGGAAATAGAGCAGGCTGTCGGCTACGCGCGCAGCATCGGACTGGTGGAGCAGCCGCAAGAGTTCTTTGCGTGGCACACGCAAAGCTCAACTGAGACGTCCGCAGAGGCGCAGTCGGAAAGTCGGTCCAATCCCCGCGTTCTCCATCAAGTGGACAGCAGCGGCGGCAAACCGCTATGCATCAGCGCGGACGCGCAGCTGCAGCGGCTCATCGGCAGCCGCTATGTTCCTGCGCAAAGCGCGCCGCAGATGGATTTGTTCTTTGACAATCCGGTCGTCGCCCTGGCCAACGGCATCGTGCGCGCCCTCACAACCCGCGACCTCGCTGATGCGCAGCGGCAGCTCGACCGGCTTTACGCGCAGGCTCCCAATCATTCCGACCTTGCCTCTTTCGATCAATTGCTCGCCGCACTCGGGCACCTGGGGCACACCGGCGACGAGCCGCAACAGGAACTGGATTTTCTCCTCGAGTTGACGCCGACCGCGCGGCGCCTGCTGGGCGCGCAATGGCGCGACTTGTTGTCCCCATTGTGGCAGCAGCTCGCAGAGGCGCTGCGCAGCGCACCCTTTTCCCCCGACAAACCCACTCTGCATCGTAGTTACGCCTTGAGTCAGGCGCAGGACTGGACCGCAGTCAGCGACAGCGTGGTCGGCGAGGCCGATTGGCAGCAACATGCAACGCTGTGCCTGCGGCTCGTGGAGAGCGCCTTTTGTCGACGGCGCCGCGTTGAAGCGCTGATGGCCTGGTGCCACCTGTGTTGGCGAGCCCCCGAGCAGGCAGCAGGGGCGCTGAGCAAGCTGCGACAGCCCGCTCTGACCGTTCTGTGGCAGCAGTTTCTCGACAGCGAGCCGGACACGCCGGCACGGTCGCAGTCATCGTCAGAGTCTACCTTGACCGCTGCCGATTTTCCCGCATGGCTACTCCTGCACGAGCCGGGACTGGCGCTGCAGCTCGCGGCAGATTTGCCCTTCGGGGACACACCCGCTGAGGAACACTACCGGTGCGTTCATCGCTGGATTCATGCACGTCGCGCGAACCGCACGAACGAGGACCTGGCGCTTCGTAAGGTGCTCCAGGCGAGCCATCCGATGCTCTTCAGCTTATTGAAACGACTTGCGGAAAACTGATTCTTGCCCCCTGAACCACTTCAAAACCCGGGCGGTGCGTGCGCCGAGCGATCGGGTTAGTCCCAGCGGTTGGCATTCTTCGGGAAGCCGGGTCGCTGCACCCTTACCACGCAGAAGCGTTGGCCTGTCGGCGCCTCCATCACCACCCAGCGCTCGAGGCGGTCCACTACCCTGGCTCCCAGCTCAGTCAACCGCGCCACCTCGGCGGCGATGTCGTCAGTCTCGATGTCTATGTGAATCCGGCTCTCGTGATCCACGCGCTGGATCTCCACGATCGGCTCGTCGGGCGGGGTCTCCAGCATACGGTAGTTGCCGCGGCTGCTCGGATGGTTGGGATCCACTGAGCGACCCAGCGCCTCGCCCCAGAAACGCGCGGCTCCGTCCAAATCGGAGGTCCGGCAGTCGATCAGCACGGCGCAGAGGCGGGAATGGTGCATATCAAGGCCCTCAGATTCATTCCGATACCATGGTTCAGCAGGCAACAGCGCTGCTTTCGCCGATAACAAGAGCTCATTTATTATAGTTCGTTCAGGGCTGTTTTCCGCTCCCGGAAGCATCATCTCGCGAGTCATATCGTTGAGTTCTATAACGCCCACGTCCCCAGCGGTAGCTCAGGCGATCGCGAATGCCGCGGCCCGGCATTCGAGGGTCAGACGGGAACCTAGGCTCAGCAGGTGTGACAGAAGGCGAATGCACGCAGCTTCCCGGACTTCTGACTGGGCGTCAATGTCTCGAAATTTACGCGGCGTCGAAGAAACTCAGCACTATCGACAGTGACGTAATGATGTTGGCTGAGTCTCTGAGCTTTACATCAATGTTGGATCGGTTCGTTGACACATACTCGACCGGCGCGCGCCAGAAGCTCGCCGTCCTGCTCGCGCTGGTGGAGGATCCCAAGCTAATCGCCTTGGACGAGACGTTTAACGGACTCGATCCCGCGAGCGCGCTCGCACTCAGGCTCTATTTGCGCGAACGCGTTTCAAGTGGGCGTTCGAGCGTCCTTCTGGCCACCCACGCACTAGACCTCGTCGAACGCTATGCAACTCGCGCAGCTCTGCTCCTGGCGGGTAAATATCATCCACCAATGGACCGCCGACGAGATTGCAATCGCCCGCAATTCAGAAGAGGGGTTCGAGGCGGCAGTCGCGGCCGTAGCTCGACCGAAGGGCGGTGACTGACCTGCGCGTGCGGGACGTTACGCACGGCGAGCGCCTTGCCACACGGGCAGCAACTCTCCGGATTCGCGGTGTCGGTTGCGGGAACAGCAAATAATGACGCCCATCACTTGTGGCAGCGCGTCAGGGGCTGGAGCGCAAACGAAGAAGGCAATTCAAGGGCGGGACTTGGAGGTACTCGGGTTTCTTGCGATCGTGGCAATTCGGCCGCGACCGCACTCCTCATGTCATGCCAGCGCCGGATGATGGGTCTGGATCCATGACTCGGCATCGATCGCAAACCGGCGGACCTCTGTCAGGAGCGCAGCCGCTTCAGTATCGGTGACACCCCCTGCGAAGTCGTACTCCGAGGCGTTGCGCTTCAGGCGACAGCCGTCGAAATAGGCTGACTGCGCGGCAAACGCCGGGTCCGCTGCCTCGAGAGCGAGGAAGGTATTGTAATGCCCGCCGACTGTACGAGGTCGGTAACCGGACGCGCGCACGATCATCAGCGACAGCGTCCTTGCGGCGTCATAAGCCATGATGAATCGCGAATCGGCTGACAGGCCCGCGGCCGAGACGTCCGCCACGCTGCGTGCGACGATCGAGCGCAGCCTATCGAGCTCGGCCTTGCTTGGCTGGCTTTGTGTGACGTTGTTGTTCGCGAGGAGCTTTGCCCAAGTCATCTACGGTACCTAACACTGCGAGTCGTGGCCTGGTCAACACGTCGGTGAGGAAATGGTCCTTCGCGGCGCGTCGTCTCGTGAACTCGGCCCCGGTATAGACGGTCGGATTGATCTCGCGCCCGAGCTGTTCGCGCGCCTTGCGCAAAGGTAGGGCGAGCTCCGCGGGCGCCACATCGCCGATGATCATCAGGTCGATGTCGCTGTCCATACGGGCCCAGCCACTGGCAATGGAGCCATACACGAAGGCCCGCTGGATCTCGGCTACAAGGGGCTGCAAGGCGTCGGTAAGCACGTCGACAAGGCCGGCGGTCTTCAGCAACAGGCCGCGGAGATCCGGGAAGACAGGAGACTCGGCGTTTGCCTGGAAATAGGCCATTCGCCCCTGCCGGTGGGTCTTGAGGATGCCAGCGTCGCTGAGGGCATGGAGTTCACGTTGCAGGCTGGACGAGGGCACGCCCATCCGACGGGCCAGTTCCGAGACGTACCAGATCTTTTCGGGCTGAACGAGCAGCGCCGCCAGTATTCCCTGGCGGGTCTTGGGGAGCAGAGCATCAAGGACCGACCTGTTACGCATATTACGTATATATTTACGCAACGCGCGTCAATGTCAAGCCCGATCAGCAATATGTCCCTGTGTGAAACGGCGCCGATCCCTGCCTGCGCAATGAGCCCAGGGGCGGAATCGAACCACCGACACATGGACTTTCAACCGTTGTCGGGAGCTCTATGGCGGGAATTCTATGGGCTTATGAGTCAATTATTTACAACGCTTGTCACCCTCTCCCGGCTCACCATGGCACAACCTGGCACACCCAATCTGAGCTGGTCACGTACGTGGGGCCGGGCCTGTTCGGGCTTCGGTAGCCCGCCCTCCGGTCGGGGCCACCATCCACGCAGGCACGCGGGTCGGAGCCCCGGCGCCTCGTCTGCGCGGACCGCCTGTTGACTCTTTGAGCCCGAGCTTGGATCGTTCACGCCACCATGTCTGCGACTGGCCGCGTCGACTCTCCGCTCCCACCACCTTCCGTGTTCCTGAGCTATGCGGCGCAGGACCGCGCAGGGGCGCAGGTCAGCAGGGACGCCCTCCCGGCATTTGGACTTGAAGTCTGGTACGACGAGAGCGGCCTGGACGGAGGGGATGCGTGGGATCAGAAGATCCGCAGACAGATACGCGAATGCGATTTCTTCATGCCGCTCATATCGGCGCAAACCGAAGCGCGCCCGGAGGGTTATTTCCGCAGGGAGTGGCGGCTGGCCGTCGAGAGAACCCTCGACATGGCCGACGATCATCTCTTTCTCTTGCCTGTCGTCATCGATGACACCACTCAGGCTGGAGCCAGGGTTCCGGAGAAATTTCTCACGGTTCAATGGATGCGGGTCCCCGGCGGGCGACCGACTGCGGCACTCGAGGCCCTTTGCCGTCGACTTGCCTCCCGCCAGCCCGGCGCACCACAGCCCACGAGGAACGTGCCGGATCAGCCTGCCACAACCCGCTTAACACCACGCGCAGGCGAATTTCCTGAATTCCCGAGGGAGGAGCCCGGACAGAAAGTACGGTTCTGGGTTCATGTGGCCGGATGGGCGTTTCGGTCGGCCTGGATATTTTTCAATCGATTTCCCAGGTGGGTACAGATCGTTGTCTACATATGGGTATCCATCGCTTTACTGTCCCGAGGTTGCAGCCCGTCTCACGAGCATTCCGGGAGAATCTCGTCGGCTGACGCCAGGAAGCTCAAAGAGATCTCTGAAAACTATCAGGGCAGCTCGAACGAGGCCGAGGTCGCAAAACTAGGCATGCAGATCGCGCACGAGTTCTCCGACAGAGCCGGCGGAGTCCCGACGGCGCGAAGTCCACTACTGGCGATCCCTTTCAGCGCCCCTGCCGGTGATGCGGCCACGCAAAAACTGGCGGACTCCGCGTTCGCGCAGGTGTACGGGAGAGTTGCGCTGTCCCATCACGGTCGTGTTGGCTTGACGGATGAACCGCTGTCTTCGCCAGACTCGGCAGCGGCCGTGGAGCGCGGACGTGCACATCATGCCACCTACGTTCTCTATGGCGTCGTTGACAACCGCACGGCTGCACCGAGCCTTACCGTGAGAATCCTGGCCGTGGCAGACGGATCGGTGTTGTGGTCAGAATCGTACCCCGTGGCAGGCGCCGATCCCGCCAAGATCGCGGCGGAGGTGGACTCCAAAGTGCCCAGTCTGGATGGCGATTGATTCTTTTTACTTGGGTCTACTCACCGGCCGACCAGGCGATTCAGGTGTTCGGGGTAGCGCGCGCCCTGCACGGTGATCTGCGACGCGGCGCTGTCGATCTCGCGAAGGTCGTCCGATGTCAGCTCGATGGCCGCTGCTCCGATATTCTCCTCGAGCCGCTGCAGCTTCGTCGTGCCCGGGATCGGAACGATCCAGGGTTTGCGGGCGAGCAGCCATGCGAGTGCGAGCTGAGCGGGCGTCGCTTTCTTAGGTGCTGCAATCGTTCCGAGCAGATCGACCAAACCCTTGTTCGCCTTTCGGGCCTCAGGCGTGAAGCGTGGAACGCTGTTGCGGAAGTCCGTGCTGTCGAACTTCGTGTTCTCGTCGATTTTCCCGGTGAGGAAGCCTTTGCCGAGCGGGCTGAACGGGACAAAGCCGATGCCGAGCTCCTCGAGCGTCGGCAGAACGTCCGCCTCAGGTCCTCTCCACCACAGCGAGTATTCGCTCTGGACCGCGGTGACGGGCTGGATGGCGTGGGCACGGCGGATCGTGCTGGCTCCCGCTTCAGAAAGGCCGAAGTGCCTGACCTTGCCCGCCCGGATCAGCTCCTTCACGGCGCCCGCGACGTCCTCGATCGGCACGTCAGGGTCGACACGGTGCTGGTAGAACAGATCGATGACATCGGTCTCGAGGCGCTTGAGCGAGGCGTCTGCGACCTCCCTGATGTGCTCTGGACGGCTGTCGAGGCCCGCCTGACGACCCGCGGCATCGATCTTGAATCCGAACTTGGTGGCGATCACTACCTGGCCGCGGTACGGCGCGAGTGCCTCACCCAGCAGCTCTTCGTTCGTGAATGGGCCGTAGATCTCGGCCGTGTCGAAGAAGGTGACACCGCGCTCGACGGCCGCGCGAATCAGGGCGATCATTTGCTGCTTGTCACCCGGCGGCCCGTAGCCAAAGCTCATGCTCATGCAGCCGAGGCCGAGCGCCGAGACTTCCAGGTTACCCTTTCCAAGCTTGCGCTTCTGCATTGCTCTCTCCTTCGAGGTACCGGCAGGGTATTTGCGTAACGTCCTCAAGACCGGTGACTCGCCCGGTCGTTCTCTCGCGATCACAACTTAGCAAATGCGGTGCCGTCTGATTAGATGGCAGAATGTGCAAGGGCATATGAGCGGGGTTCATGAGTGCCGCAGTGTAATTTAAGCAACCTGCTGGCCTTTGTGCACCAGGAGATCAAGTAACGTTCGCATACCGGGGCGACCTCTTGGTGGCCTCGAACACTGTGTACCGCGGGCCACTATGCTCTTGCACCTTTCCGAAGATGGCTCTCAGCTTATTTCGGTACCAGACCTGACGACGTATGACCATCCACAGCTTGCCGCCCACCACGAGCCGGTTAAACCCCTTATGGATAAAGTGCTTCGGAACCCGAAAGTCGGCGTGATACGGCGGATTGCACAGAATCTGTGTAAAGCCGATCTCCTGAAAGTCGTTGAACCCGTCACTCCGGACGACGGTCACGCCGTCCACCCTGTTAATCCGCACATTCCTGGATGCAATTTCGATCGCCAGCGCGTCGTTGTCGATCATATGAACTCGTTCTGCTCCGATCAGCTTTGCCGCAACGATGCCAATGACGCCATATCCGCACCCAAGGTCGAGAACCTTGTCCGTTGCTGAGAATTGAACACGCGACAGCATGGCAAGCGTGCCGGCGTCGACTTCACGCGG
>JBOIAD010000113.1:0-68591 GCA_050738795.1 Steroidobacteraceae bacterium | reverse complement strand
TCCATTCGCAGAACGGGTTGCCGCAGGCCAGGCAACGGCCCGCCTGCTGCGCGGCGCCCTGCGCATCGTATTGCGCATAGATCTCGCGGAACTGCGTGATGCGCGTCTCCACCGGGATCTTCGCTGGATCGGTGCGCGGGATGTCCAGGAACTGAAGATTTTTGTCTGCCATGGTTGTTCCCGCCTCAGGCGGCGCGCCGCAGGTTCTCGATCAGGGAGTCGATCGAGGCGGCCTTGGGCTTCACGACCCAGAATTTGCCGATATAGGTGCGCAGGTCGTTCAGGATCTCATCGGCCCAGGCGCTGCCGGTCGCGGCGACGTGCTGCTCGAGCAGGTTCTCCAGGTGCTGCAGATGCGACTGCATCGACTCCGCATGGATGCGGCTGATATCGATGAGCTCGTGGTTGTAGCGATCGACGAAATCGCGCTGCAGATCCAGAACATAGGCGAAGCCTCCGGTGAATCCCGCTCCGAAATTGACACCGGTCCGCCCAAGAACGCACACGACGCCGCCGGTCATGTACTCGCAGCAGTGATCGCCAGTGCCTTCGATGACCGCGACCGCGCCGGAATTGCGCACCGCGAAACGCTCCCCGGCGACGCCGGCCGCGAACAACTGGCCGCCGGTCGCCCCGTACAGGCAGGTGTTGCCCATGATGATGGTCTGGTGGGGGACGAACCGGGCAGCGCGTGCATGCCGCAGAACGATCTTGCCGGAAGCCATTCCCTTGCCGACATAGTCATTCGCATCGCCCTCGAGGTGCAGATGCAACCCGCCCGCATTCCACACTCCGAAGCTCTGACCTGCGTTTCCGGTGAGGCGCACCGTGAGCGGCGCATCTTCCATGCCGTAGTTGCCCCAGCGCCTGGCGATCTCTCCGGAGATGCGGGCACCAATCGCGCGGTTGTAGTTGCGGACCTCATAGGTCCACTCGCCGCCCTGCTTGCCCTCGATGGCGGGCAGCATGTCGCTCACCATGCGCTCGGCCAGCTCGCCCTTGTCGAACGGCGCGTTCGAGGGCGCGCTGCAGAATTGCGCCGCCTCATGTGCCAGGCCCGCGGTGGACAGGATCGGCGCCAGGTCCAACTTGCGCTGCCGCGGCGTCTGACCCGGCAGGACCTGCAGGTATTGCGTGCGTCCGATGATGTCCTCGAGGCGCCGCACGCCGAGCTCCGCCAGGATCTCGCGCACTTCCTGCGCCACGAACTGGAAGTAGTTCATGACCATTTCCGGCAGGCCGGTGAAGTACTTCGAGCGCAGCACGTTGTGCTGGGTCGCAACCCCCGTTGCGCAATTGTTGAGATGGCAGATGCGCAGGTACTTGCAGCCGAGCGCGACCATCGGAGCAGTTCCGAATCCGAAGCTCTCCGCACCGATGATGGCGGCCTTCACGACGTCGAGGCCGGTCTTCAGCCCCCCGTCGGCCTGCAGGCGCACGCGATGGCGCAGATCGTTCAGGCGCAGCGTCTGGTGCGTCTCGGCAAGGCCGAGCTCCCACGGCGTGCCCGCGTACTTGATGGATGACAATGGGCTGGCGCCCGTGCCACCGTCATAACCGGAGATCGTGATCAGATCCGCGTACGCCTTCGCAACCCCGGCCGCCACCGTGCCGACACCCGGCTCGGCGACGAGCTTCACCGACACGAGCGCCTGCGGATTGACCTGCTTCAGGTCGAAGATGAGCTGCGCGAGATCCTCGATCGAGTAGATGTCGTGGTGCGGAGGCGGCGAGATGAGCCCGACGCCGGGGCGGGCAAAGCGCAACGAGGCGATCATGTCGTTGACCTTGTGGCCGGGAAGCTGGCCGCCCTCGCCGGGCTTTGCGCCCTGGGCGATCTTGATCTGCAGCACCTCCGCGTTGATCAGATACTCCGGCGTCACGCCGAAGCGGCCGGAGGCGACCTGCTTGATCTTGGAATTCTTCTGCGTGCGGTAGCGGGCGGGATCCTCACCGCCCTCCCCGGAGTTGGAACGCGCCCCGAGACGATTCATGGCGGTCGCGAGCGCCTCGTGCGCCTCGGGCGAAAGAGCGCCGAGCGACATGCCGGCGCTGTCGAAACGCGCAAGGATCGCCTGTACGGGCTCGACTTGCGCCAGCGGCGCGGGCGCAGCGCCCGGCTTGAGTCCCAACAGGTCGCGGAATGTCGAGGCCGGGCGCTGGTTGACGAGCTGCGCAAACAGCTTGTACTGCGTGTAGTCACCGGCGATCACGGCCGCCTGCAGCGTCGCGACGACCTCGGGGTTGTACATGTGGTACTCGCCGCCGTGCATGTACTTGAGCAGGCCGCCTTGAACCATCGGCTCGCGGGGATTCCACGCGCGCGCGGCGAGCTGCTGCAGGTCCGAATCGAGGTCGCTGAAATCCGCGCCCTGCACGCGGCTTTCGGTCCCCGCGAAACACAGGTTGACGACCTCGTCCGACAACCCCACGATCTCGAACAGTTGCGAGCTGCGATAGCTCGCTATGGTCGAGATCCCCATCTTCGACATGATCTTGAACAGGCCCTTGCGCACCCCCGCGCGATAGCTGCGGCCGAGCTCCAGGCGCGTCGCGAAATCCAGCTTCACGCGCCCCTTGCGCATCATTTCGAACAGCACCTGGTAGGCCATGTACGGATACACGGCCGTGGCGCCATACCCGATGAGGCACGCGAAATGGTGCGGATCGCGGGCGGTGCCGGTCTCGACGAGCAGATTGCACTTGCAGCGCAGCCCCGTTCGCACCAGATGATGGTGCACTGCGCCGGTCACCAGCAGGGCGTGAGCGGGCAGCTTCCCCCTGACCAGGTACCGGTCCGACAGCAACAGCACGAGCTTGCCGTCGCGCACGGCGCTCTCGGCTTGTTTGCACATCCGCAGGAGCGCTTTCTGCAGCCCCAACGCGGGGTCGTACTGCAGGTCGATGAACTCGTGCGTCACCTCCTTGAGGCCGAGAATCTGCCGCAACTTGCGCTGCGACAGGATGGGCGAGCCGAGGACGATCTGCCGCGCATGCTCGGGTGCCGGCACGAAGACGTTGCACTCGGGCCCGATCTGCGTCTGCAGGGACATCACGATCGATTCGCGCAACGGATCGATGGGAGGATTGGTGACCTGTGCAAATTGCTGCCGGAAATAGTCGTACAGGGAACGCACCTTGTGCGACAGGACCGGCATCGGCGTATCGTCTCCCATCGAGCCGACCGCCTCGCTCTCGTCTTCCGCGAGCACCCGGATGATCTCGTCGCGCTCTTCGGACGTGACGTTGAACATCTTCTGGTAAAGCAACAGCGTCTCCCGGTCCATGGGCTCGGCCGCCAGGCGCGGATCCACGAGGTCGGTCTCCAGATAGCGCACTCCCTTCTTGAGCCAGGTCTTGTAGGGATGACGCGACTTGAGGATCTGATCGATGTCCTGCGATTCCAGCAGCGTGGCGGTCTGCAGGTCCAGCGCGATCATGTCTCCCGGGCCGAGCTTTCCCTTGCGCACGACATCCTCGGGCGCGTAGTCCCAGACACCCGTCTCGGAAGCGATCGTCACGGTCCGATTGCGGGTAATGACGAACCGGGCCGGCCGCAGTCCGTTGCGGTCGAGCATGCACACCGCATAGCGGCCGTCCGTGAGCACGACGCCCGCCGGTCCGTCCCAGGGCTCCATGTGCACGGAGTAGTACTCATAGAATGCGCGCAGATCCGCATCGATCGAATCCAGGCCATGCCAGGCGGGCGGAATCAGCAGCCGCATGGCGTGCAGCGCATCCAGGCCTCCCATCAACAGCACCTCGAGCATGTTATCGAGGCTTTGCGAATCCGAGCCCGTCAGCGATACGAGCGGCTGGACTTGCCCGAGGTCTGGCAGGAGCGGGGAGCGAAACAGCGGCCCGCGCGCCAGCGCCCAGTTGCGGTTGCCTTGCACGGTGTTGATCTCGCCGTTGTGGGCGAGGTAGCGATACGGGTGTGCCAGCCGCCACTGCGGCAGCGTGTTGGTGGAAAAGCGCTGATGGAATACCGCGACCGAGGCCTCGAGCCGGGGGTCCTCGAGATCCGGATAGAATTGTGTCAGGTACTGCGGCATCACCATGCCCTTGAACACGATCGTGGTCGCGGACAGGCTGGGGATGTAGAAGGCGGGATCGGTTTCCTGAAGCGCCTTCTCCGCGTGGCGCCGCGCCATGTACAACTTGCGGTTGAACGCGGCCTCGTCCACGTCCGCCAGGCGGCAATTCACATAGATCTGCTCGATGTGCGGGAGTGTCTTGAGCGCCTGGGAGCCGCACGCATCCGCATCAACCGGCACGACACGCCATCCGGCCAGCTCCAGGCCTTGCCGCGCGAGTTGTGCCGCGAGGGCCTCCCGCGCGGTGCGCGCAAGCTGCGGATCGCGATTCAGGAAAACGAGACCCGATGCAAAGCGGTCCGCCAGCTCGATGCCGGCCTCTTGCGCCACTGCACGCAGGAAGCCGTCCGGCTTTTTCAGCAGCAGCCCGCAGCCGTCCCCGGTCTTGCCGTCGCCGGCTATCGCACCACGGTGGGTCAGCCGGTTGAGAGAGATAATCGCGGTCTGGATCAGCCAGTGGCTTGGCTGGTCGTCGAGATTGGCGATCAGGCCAAAGCCGCAACTGTCGCGTTCGTAGGCTGCCTTATAGAGTCCCGTGTCGGCACAGCTCATCGTCATGGCCTCGTAGCGTCTTGTGCAGAAAAGCCGCGCGTGCGCGCACTTCCGCGGCAGGTCACATCCTGCAACGGCCCGATCGGAAATCTTTCGGTCAGGAGACCCGCCGAGGTTCGCCGCCCGCGGGAAAGCAGTCGAGATCGCACGGGTCAGGAGGCCTTGCAGCCCGCGCTTCGGTCGCCTGTCTACACCTTCACAATGCTCCGATAATACCGGCCCAAGAAACGCTTTCAAGCAGCCGATTGGATCCCATGCCCTTCGAGCAGCCGATTGCACCGAATGCCCGTCCGCGGCCCACTCGGATCCATCGCCGTCGCCCCAGGCCGGGGCGAGCTCGTGCAGGCGGCTACCGCCTCCCGCGGCGCTGACTGCAATCAGCCTGGGTCGCGAGGCGTCAGCGAGACCTTCAAACTCTGAGTGCGCCGGACGATGTGGAGGGTGAGCGCCGTACCCACCTGCCAGCGACTGAGCTGCTGGTGCAGCGCATCGATCCCGTCAACCGGCGCCTCGTTCACAGCCACGATCAGGTCACCGGAATGCAGGTCAGATCGAGCGGCGGGACCCTGCTCATCGCGGCTCGTAATCTCAATCGCACGCGTCACAGGCAAATTGAGCGCGCGGACCAGACGAAGATCCAGCGGACGATCGCGCACTGTCACACCGAGGTAGGCTCGCCGCACGCGTCCCTGTGTAAGGATCTCCGTCAGAACCCACTGGGCGGTGGCGGCCGGTACGGCGAATCCGATCCCTTGCGCCATTGCGATGATTGCGGTGTTGACGCCTACGACCCGTCCCCTCGAATCGACGAGCGGCCCGCCAGAATTACCCGGATTGAGTGCCGCGGTATGCTGGACAACCCCTTCGATGAGACGTCCATGCCGACTTCGGAGTGAACGACCCAAGGCACTGACCACGCCAGCGGAAACCGTTGACTCGAACCCGAAGGGGTTTCCCACGGCGACGACCAGTTGTCCGACGCGAGGAGGCGGTGCACTTGCGAGGCGCGCGTACGGAAGCGCTCCCGCCTGGGCTCGTAGCACTGCGAGGTCGGTTGCGGGATCGCGACCGACGACTATTGCGGGGACACTGCGACCGTCCACGAAAGCGACGCGGGCGTCCTGGACTCCCTGAACGACATGCTCGTTGGTCAATACGTAGCCGTCTGGAGTCACGACTACACCGGATCCGGCACCACCGCGCGCTCGCGCCGCTTCGCCTGCACCCCCTACATAGACGCTTACTACGGCGGCACCGACGTGCTCGACGGCACCGACGACCGCCTGTGAATACGCGTCCAGTACCTCGTCCGGAAGACTGCTGCCTCCGGGGGAGGAATCGTTCTCGTCCAACATAGGAGGCAAGGCATGGGGCCGCAGCCGCAGAACTCAAGCGACCCCATTGGACGCCCCGATTCCTGCGACAATCTCCAGGCGCACGCGCCGCGACTCCTTGCGGCGTCTTCCGCGAACCCGCGGGAAAGTTGCGCGCAGCGCAGGGTAGGGAATCATGATCTCACTCGCTCAAACCGCCGTTCTGCTCGGCGCCGCCGTCCTGGCGGTGTCCGTGTTCCGTCTCCTCAGGCTGAGCTCGATCCTCGGTTACCTGGCGGCCGGCATGGTCATCGGTCCCTGGGGCTTTCGCCTGGTCCACGACGTCCCGAGCATCATGAGCTTCGCGGAATTCGGCATCGTGCTGCTGCTGTTCATCATCGGGCTGGAATTGCAGCCCACCCGTCTTTGGGTGATGCGGCGGATCGTCTTCGGGATGGGCATCGCACAGGTGCTCGTGTGCGCGCTGCTGCTCGGCGCTGCGGGATGGATGCTCGGTCTGGCACCGGCCGCCGCGCTGATCGTGGGCTTCGGCCTCTCCCTGTCCTCGACGCCCCTCGTGTTGCAGCTCCTCGCAGAGCGCACGCAGCTCAAGAGCCCGCATGGGCGGGCGGCCTTTGGCATCCTGCTGTTTCAGGATCTTGCCGTGCTCCCCGTCCTTGCAGCGCTGCCGCTGTTATCCCGGACTTCCCGCGCAGCGGTCCCGAGCGGCATGGGATGGCTTACGCTGGCCAAGCTGCTCGTGGTAATGGCGGCGATCGTCATCGGCGGACGGTTGATTCTCCGGCCGGCATTGCGCGTCGTTGCGCGGCTCAAGGTGTCGGAGGTATTCACCGCTGCGGCATTGCTTACGGTCATCGGGACGGCCCTGCTGGCCAACCTGGCGGGGTTGTCGATGTCCCTCGGAGCCTTCCTGGCCGGTGTGCTGCTCGCGGACAGCGAATTCCGCCACGAGCTCGAGGCGGACCTGGAGCCTTTCAAGGGCCTGCTGCTCGGCCTCTTCTTCGTTGCGGTGGGCATGGCCGCGAATCTCGGGCTGCTGCTGTCGGAGCCGTGGAAGGTTCTGCTGGTGACCGCCGGATTTATCGCGATCAAGCTCCTGGCGGTGACGGCGCTGGGCAGGGCGAGCGGCCAGTCCGGCCGCTCGGCGTGGAAACTGGGCTTCACACTGCCGGCCGGCGGCGAATTCGCATTCGTGCTGTTCACGCTCTCGGCACGCGAGCACCTCGTAGACAGCGGGACGGCCGACCTGTTGATCCTGGCCGTGACCCTCTCGATGATGCTCGGCCCGCTGCTGCTGATTCTGCACGACGAGTTGCTGGATCGTTGGGGTGCGGAGCCGCAGCGTCCCTTCGATGGTATCGACGAAGGCGAGAACCGGGTGATCATCGCGGGCTTCGGTCGCTTCGGTCAGATCGTGGCACGTGTTCTGCGTGCCCGACGCATTGCCTTTACAGCCCTCGACTCCAACCAGACCCACGTGGACTTCGTGCGTAAATTCGGAAACAAGGTGTACTACGGAGATGCTTCGCGTCTTGATCTGCTACGTGCAGCGGGTGCGGAGACTGCCGCGGTCTTCGTGCTTGCGATCGACGACGTCGACGCGTCAGTCCGCGCCGCGGAACTCGTTCGCGAGCAATTCCCGCGGCTCAAGATCCTGGCCCGTGCCCGCAATCGTCAGCATGCATTTGCGCTGAAGGACCTGGGTGTGCGTTACATCATCCGCGAGACGTACGTCTCGAGCCTGGAGATGGCTGCAACGGTTCTTGAAACACTTGGCGAGGCGACCGCCAGCGCTCGCGCCGCGGTGCGCAAATTCCGCCAGCACGACGAAGCGACGCTCGAGGCCCAGTACGCGGTCAAGGAGGACGAGACCAAGTTCCTCGCCGCCTCGCGCGAGGCCGCCCAGCAGCTCGAGAAGCTGTTCGAGGCCGACGAGGCCAAGTCGGAGTGACGGCATGGACGAAGCTCTCAAAGTGCGTGAGTTCTGGTTCGGCAAGCCCTGGACGGGCTCGTTGCCCAGCCAGGGCGACCCGGCCTCCCGGGCGCAGTCGCTGCGGCGGCGCGCGAGCCTGTGGTTCGAGTCCGATCCGCAACTGGTGCGGCAGCGCGACGAGTTGATCCGGTCCGAATTCCTGGACCTGGTCGAGCGCGCGGCGCGCGGGGTTCTCGACGGCTGGGCCGACAGCCCCCGCCGCCGGCTGAGCCTGATCATTCTGCTCGATCAATTCCCTCGCCAGATCTATCGGGGCACGGCGCGCGCCTTTGCGTATGACGAGCAGGCGTTGGGGCTTGCATTGTCCGGGATGCAATCCGCTGCCGACGGCGCACTCAACGTGGTGGAGCGGATTGTCTTCTACCTTCCACTGCAGCACGCTGAATCGCTGGAAGTCCAGGACGAGTCGGTTGCCGCTTACAAGCGGCTGGTCACGGAGACGCCGGCCGAGCTACGCGCCACCATGGAGAACGCGCTGGAATCCGCACAGGAGCACCGCGAGCTCATCCGTCAATTCGGCCGCTTTCCGCACCGTAATCATCTCCTCGGGCGCAGCAACACGCCGGAGGAAGAGGCTTACCTGAAGGGCAATCCACAGAGCTTCGGGCAATGAGCCGCGCGTTTCCTGGTTGAGCACTCCCGCTCGGGCACGCATGAATCACCGATGCACGAGGCGCTCCAGGCTGCGAATCCGCCGTTCCAGCTCGCGTTGCGCCTCCAGCAACTCGACCGCAAGCGCCGCGCCAGTCACGTTTACGCCCAGATCGCGCATCAGTCTGCCGGCGATGCGCAGCCGCGGCAGCGCCGCCGCGGGCAACTGCCATTCTTGAGGTGCCGGGCCGCGGGAAGCCACCACCCCGAGATCGACCAGCTCCACGATGGCCGTCAGGTCGATTAGACACAGCCGGCACGCGTCGGCGGCGGCGATCCAGTCGCTCTCGCCGAGCAGGTGCGCGTCCGGCGCTGTGTTCCGGTCCGGCATGACTGTCACCTCCCGAGATCGGCGCGCGGGTCGAAAGCCATCTTCTCGCTCATCTGCTCGTACAACGCGCGAGCCTCGGGCGAGTTGGCGGGCGGGACGACGATCTTGAGTTGGATGTACTCATCACCCGCGGGCTGGCCGGGAAGTCCCCGTCCCCGCAAACGCAGCTTCTGACCCGACTGCGAGCCGGCGGGAATGTGCATCTCGACCGGGCCTCCCGGCGTCGGCACCGTCACCGCCGCACCGAGGGCAGCCTCCCAAGGCGCGATCGGCAACGTCAGCGTCACGTTTCGCCCGTCAAGTTGGAACACCGTGTGCGGCTTGATGCGGACTTCGAGGTACAGGTCGCCTGGACGGCCACCACCGGATGCCTGCTCCCCCTGACCGGCGAGACGGATCAGCTGGCCCTCCGTGACACCTGCGGGGATCGTGACACGCACGGTATGCGTCTTCAGATCGAGGGTGCCATCCGGCTTCAGCTCGGGGCGCTTCAGCTCGAGCGTGCGCGTTGTGCCGGCATAAGCCTCTTCGAGGTCGATATCGACGCGCGCGTGATGGTCGCGGGCAGCCCGCCGGCCGCCCGAAGAGGAGAAGGGATTTTCCCCGCCAACACCGCCGAACCCGCGGGCGCCGAACAGCGAGGAGAAGAAATCGCTGTAGCCTTCCGCATCCTCGAAGGCCTCTTCCTGCCGCGCCCCGCCGCGCCGCGCTCCGCCTTGCCGCGCACGCGGGCCGCCACGGAACTCGAACCCGCTGCCCCAATCCGGCGGCGGCCGGAACTGCTGGCCGGACTTCCAGTCGCTCCCGAGCTGATCGTACGCGGCGCGCTTCTCGGGATCCTTCAGAACCTCGTAGGCCTCCTGGACCTCCTTGAACTTCTGCTCCGCATTGGCCTCCTTGCTGACGTCGGGGTGGAACTTGCGGGCCAGGCGCCGGTAGGCCTTCTTGATCTCATCCGCGGCCGCGGTGCGGCCCACTCCGAGCATCTGGTAATAGTCACGGTATTCCATGCGTCGTTACAGCCTCGAATTTGCCGTTGACGTGGGGACGGCGGCCCGCGAAGGCAAGCGGTTGAACCCGGCATCGAAGTCCGGCTGCGTGAGCGGCATGTGCGTGACGGGCCCATATCCGCCGACCTGCGCGCGCAGATGAGCGGCATCACCGATCAGAACGACGGCCACTGCCTCGGGCGATGGAAAAGCCTTCTCGATGACGGCGTGGACCTGTGCCAGCGTCACGTCCTGGAGCTGCGAGCCGTAGTCCTCGATGTATCCGGCACCCAGGCCGTACAACTCGAGCTCGCCCAGAGCGGCGGCCCAGTCCGCGGCCGTCTCGAAGCCGAGCGGGTACTGGCCCAGTACGTAGGCGCGCGCCGAATCCAACATCTCGCTGCTCACGACGGTGCGCTTCAGCCGCTCGAGGGTCTGCAGCGCAAGATCGAGCGCTTTGCCGGCATCCCGGGTCTGCGCGAACGAGCGCATCGCGAATTCTCCAGCCACGCTGCCACGTGTAAATCCGGAACGCGCGCCATACGAGAGCCCGGACTTCACGCGCAGCTCGGTGTTGAGCATGGACGTGAAGCGCCCGCCGTAGAGTGTGTTGGCCAGATCGAGCGCGGCGCGCTCGGAATAGTGCCGGTCCACACCGACGTTGCCGATCCAGAAGTGCGTCTGGGCCGAGCCGGGCGAATCGACCAGCAACACCCGCCGCTGTCGCGCCCGCGCCGGTTGCTGCAGCCGCGGCGCGGGCCGCGCCGCAGCCGGCCATTCGGCAAACGCCCGGTACACCGCTCGCTTGAGCCAGTCGGGATCGATGTCGCCGGCCACCACGAGGGTGAGCTGGTCGGCACCGAAGCATGCATGGTGATATTCCAGGACGTCGGCGTGAGTGACCTTGGCCAGGGACGTTTCGCTGCCAATGACCGGGCGGCCGTAGGGATGACCGCGGAACAGGAATGCGCGGCCATAGGTGCCCAGCAGCCCGGACGGGTCGGAATCCTTCGCGGCCTTGATCAGCTCGATCTGGCGTGCCCGCAGGCTTGCAAACTCCTCGATCGCGAACCGCGGCCGCAGGAGCGCATCCGCCAGCAGCTCGAGCATCAGGTGCTGATCGCGCGCCAGGAACTGTCCACCGAGCGTGATCGACTCGGGGCCCGCGCGCGCATTGAAGGTGCCGCCCACACCTTCGACCGCGTCGACAAAAGCAAACGCATCCCGTGCGCCGGCGCCTTTCTCCAGCAGCCCCGCGACGAGGGATGCGACGCCGGATTTGTCCGCGGCACTGGCGGACTCGCCGCCCCGCAGAACGGCGTTGAACGCAATCAATGGGACATCGTCGCGCGGCATGACGATGAGAGTCAGCCCGTTCCCGAGCACGATGCGCTCATGGACCGGAACCCTCACGCCCGCACCGCGCGCGGTGCTCACGCCTTCTCGTCCTCGGGAATCAGCACGCCGGTCGTGCGCCGGCGTACATCGAGAATTTCGCGCGCCATCGCCTGCACCTGCGACCGCGTCACCTTGTCGAATTGCGCGGGTGCATCGAAGAGCCTGCGCCAGTCGCCGTGAAACACTTCGTACTCGCCGAGCAACTGCGCCTTGCCGTCCAGGGTGGCGAGCTTCTTCCAGAAACCGGCCGCGGCAATGTTCTTTGCCCGCACCAGCTCGGCGTCCGTCACACCGCGCGCCGCCACGCTCTGCAGCTCGTCATCGATCACTGGCTGCACTGCATCGGGATTCGACCCTTCAGGCAGTGTCAGATACAACCACAGCAGCCCGGGATCGAAGCCCTCCTGCCAATGGCCGCTGACCTCGATCGCGACCTGCCGCTCCTCCACCAGCCTGCGGTGCAGACGCGACGAATCGCCGTCGACGAGGATCGATAACAGGAGGCTCACCGCCGGCCCGCGCGAGTCCGAGGCCGCTGGCGCCTTGTACGCGTATTGCAGAAGCGGAGTTTGCGCCTTGCGCCGCAGGACGATACGGCGCTCACCGAGTTGCTCCGGCTCGCGCGTGCGGACGTCATCTGGCGGCTGCTGTCGCGGGATGGCTTCGAAGTACCTGCTCGCGAGCTCGAACATCGGCTCCGGCACCAGGTCGCCGGCGAGCACGAGCGTCAGATTGTTGGGTGCATAGAAGGTTCTGAAGAACCGCTGCAGGTCCTCGATACGCCACGATTGGATGTCGGACGGCCAGCCGATCGTCGGAAATCGGTACGGGTGTGCGACGAATGCGCTGGCCTGAACCTGCTCACTCAGCAAACCCTGGTTGTTGTCTTCCACGTGCAGGCGGCGCTCGGAATAGACGACGCCACGCTCTCTTTCGATGACTTCAGGGACGAACGCGAGGTGGGCGACACGATCGGATTCCAGATCGAACACGAGCTCGAGCGCATTGCTGGGGAACCAGTCCTGGTAGACCGTTACGTCATCGCTCGTGAAGGCGTTGTTGGCACCACCCTGCGCTTCCATGAGCCGATCGAACTCGCCAGGCTGGCGGCGCGTGGTGCCGTTGAACATCATGTGCTCGAAGAAATGCGCCAGGCCGGTGATTCCAGGCGCCTCGTTGCGGCTGCCAGCGCGAACCCAGTTGTAGAGCGCGATGTTGGGAATCGCGTGGACCGGCCAAACGATGATCTTCAGTCCATTTGCAAGCGTCGTGCTGCGCACCAGCTCGCGTCCGGGCACTGCAAGTGCCGGCGTCACGGCAACCGCAGCCGGTGAGCCCGCGGCGAGGAAATGCGATCCGAAGCTCTTGTTCATGGCTGGAAGTCTAACGGCGGGACGTGGAATAAGGGCCCTGACCGGAAGGGATAGACAGCGGGGTGCGCGTACTTTTGTACGGATCCGCGGCCAGGTACGGCAGACAATGGGTATGGGGCTGGGCCGCTGCAAGGGCCTCCACCGCCGGCGATAAAAAAGCGCCGCGAGCGGGGGAAGTCGCATCGCGGCGCCGAGGAGGCGAACACCGGGGAAGTTGTTCGCGATTCAAGCCTTGCCGCCTAGCTAAAGCAAACCTTGTGCCAGGCTCCCCGGTCTCATTTAAAACAAGAGCTTAGCGTGCTCCTGAGAACCCGTTCATCGTGACCAGAATTGTCAGCTTTGGACCGAACGCCGCGGGGTTGGTCAGTGCCGCAACACCGCGATGCAACCCTGCGCGTGCTTCTTGAGCTCATCGCAGAGCGCGCGCGCATGGGGTTCATCAGCGACGCGCGCCTGAAGCCGATAAAGGCGTCCTGAGGGCGTATCCGCCACGGCGACCTGTGCGGAGAGCCCTTGCAACTCAGGACCGAAACGCCCCGTGAGGACCCGCCATTCGTTGTTCGCGCCCGCTTCGCTGCTGAACGCTCCGAGCTGAACGGCAGCGCCCGCGACGCTACTTGACCCCGCGACCGGCGTCGAAGCGCGAGCTGCTGCGGTGCGCTCCGGCTGCGGCTGCACGGCGGCGTCTCCGGGCACGGCGGCACCGGGCACCGCGGCGTCGCCGGGCGCGATGAGTGCCGTCCCTTGATCCGGCCCCGTTCGAGGTTGTGCTGGTTGGGCTGCCGGTGCAGCAGAAATCGCACCCTCAGGCTGCGCCCCCAGCGAAAAATTCTCGATGCGAATCCGCGCCTCCTGCGCCCACTTCCCGCTGGGGTGCTGGGCGAGAAACTGCCTGTAGGCCTCTGCGGTATCCGCACTTCCGGCCTGCTGCCAGTCCTGATCCTCTCCGAGCTGCGTCACGCGAAGCCGGGCTTGTGTAGCGAGCTCACTTTCGGGGTGGCGCTCGATGAATTGACCATAGCTCTCCATGGTGTCGGCCGCTTCGGCCGAGCGCCAGTCCTGCTGCTCGCGGCTGCACCCCGCCGCCAGCATCAGTAGCCAGACGCCCATCGCAACTTTTCCTGCCCGGATTGTGATCATCGTCAGCACCTTCTCACTGCGGCCGCCAGCTATTCTAGGCCACCATCGGGAAATCAGGTTTCCGCGGCCCGTGCCTGCGGCTCGCGGCACGAGCTGCCGGGCGCCTCGCGGGAGCAGCAGTTCGCCGCGCGGGAGCTGCGGCGCCGATCACCCGACCTGCCTGGCTTGCCACTGGAGTCACGATGAGCCTACCGAAGCGCAGACTGATCGATCAGCTCGGAAGCTCGCCGACTTTCGTTGCGGAGGGGAGCCGCCTCACCGGAGATCTGGAGACCGGCGGCCCGCTCGTGGTGTGCGGCGTCATCCGGGGCGATGGGCGCGTGGGCGGCGCGCTGAGCATGGCGGCCCGATCGCAGTGGGAAGGCGAGATCCACGCGCAGGCGGCCGTGATCGCCGGACACATCCGCGGCAAGTTGGTTGTCGAAGAGAAGCTCGAGGTGGGCGCCACCGCGGTCATTCACGCCGACATCGTTGCGCGCACCATCGCCATCGCCAAGGGCGCGGTGGTAGACGGTGAAGTCACGGTGACCAGCGGCCAGCCGATCCTCAGGTTCGAAGAAAAGCGCGCCGCGGCCGCGAAGCCGGAGCAGCGCTGAGCACACGCGGGCGTCCGCGCCGGATGAGGCTATGGCGGGGTATCGGGGGCCACGGCCGTGGCGGCGCGTTCAAAATCGGCGACAGCCGCGGCAGCGCCTTCAAACTCCGCGACGATCCTGCGCTCCACCCAACTGGGCCCGGCGAGCCGCTCCAGAAAACCGCAGTGCCCGCCATGGCGGGTCACGGTAACCTGCAGACAGGAAGAGCGCGCCAGCCGCTGCAGGCTGTGCGCCGGGATGATGGGATCGTCCAGCGAGGTGATGATGCGCACGGGCACTTCGAGCCTGGCGAGCCGCCCGCCGGTGATGGCGTACCCGTTCAGGTAGTCCTCGAGACTGGGAAACTCGGTGAAGCGGCGCACCAGCTCCGCGGTCATGTGGCGCAGGTCCGCCATCCGCCCAAGCTCCCGGAAGTCATAGTGCCCCGGCCACACGGCCTGCTTCTTGAGCAGCGAGCGCATCCATTTGCGCGCGAAATACAGCTGATAGCCCGGAAAGGACCGCTCCAGCGCGACCAGAGTCTCCCCGGGATCCAGGACCGGCGAGACAGCCACGACCTGCGCAATATTCAAATGCGCTGCGTGCGCCTGGGCCGCCGCGCGCAGCATGAAGTTTCCGCCGAGGGAGAAGCCCGCCAGGCTCAGCGGCCTGCCCGGGAATACGCGCTGCAGATTCCGGAGCGCGCCAATGACGTCGGACAGGCGGCAGGAATGGAAGAGGTCCCGATTCAGATGATGAGTCTCCCCGTGATCGCGCAGATTGAGCCGCACGACTTCGAACCCGCGATCGAAGAGCTGCTGCGCGAGTGACAGGATGTACAGCGACTGCGCGCTGCCCTCCCAGCCGTGCAGGATGACCGCGGGCCTGCCGGTGCTGTTGGGAGGACTGGATCGAAAGCACTGCAGGCGCACACCGTCCCCGCAATCCAGCAGTATTTCCTTTTCGGCCGCGACGACTGCGCCCGTGCGCCGCGCGATCGAGCCGCGGCGTGCGGCCGTGCTGGCCAGCATCGATTGAAGGTGCCGGTTGCGCAGCCAGCGCGGGGGACGGAATTCTTCGTCAGGTCGAAACAACACGGTGGGAAGCGATGAGTCCTGCGTTGATCGGCGGCAAGCCGCCTGCGGCGGCCTGCCGCCCGCTCATTTATCGCACCCGGATCTCGATCCGGTTATTGGCGCCGGCCGCCCGATTCCATGCGCCGGCGGTGAGATCGGGGACGACCTGTGGATAGGGTGCCACGGTTGCGGTCGCATCCCCGGTCGAGGGCTGTACATCGAGCGTCCCGCGCGAAGCATTCCGGACTGCGCCGGCGAGATTCGCGAACGGAAGCGGAATGCGTTGTGCGGCGGACAGGGCATCGTCCGACGGATTCCCGACGACGTCGCACTTCGCGAACGGACTCTCGTCCGGTGCAAGGGAAAACCCATCCGTTACATTGCCCATGAGACAGAAGCGGCCCGCGAACGACTTGATATCCACGACGCCGCTGCGGCTTTCCCTGACCAGCCGATCCAGGAGCTGGCGAATGAGCTCCAGTCGGGGGCCGCCGAGGGCATCCGCGGCATAGGGTACCGGCACGATCATCGGCCTGGTATCCGTCGGCAGTGCTCTGGGAGCTGGTTGCGCCGCCGCGGTCCCGGGTAAGTCGGCTGACGCGGCGGGCACGGCGGAGTGGGCCCCTGCATCCGCTCCGCCGGCCGAGCCCATAGTCAGGGGCGCACGACCGGACGCGGGACCCGGGGCAGCAATTCCCGCAGAGGCGGCGTGTTCCACCACATCATGACGGAGTTGCGCCACGTCCGCCGTCAACATCCGCATTTGCTTCACCTGCTGCCACCACAACGCTGTGCTGCCCAGCGCGATCGCGAGCGCGACACTGGCAACAAGCCATCCCCACTGCGGAAGCGGACGCGATGGTGGTGTCGGAATTCCGTCCAGCGGGGGCGGAGGCAGCGCCTCGAGCAGCAGTGCGCGGACTTCGGCGGTAATGCGGTCCGTCTGGGTGTCCACACCCGCGACGAGAGCCCTGCGCAGCTCGGCGAACTGCTCTCGCAAGCTCGTCTCGGTGAGCACCTTGGGTACCACACCCGAGTCGTTCGCAGCGCTGTGATCGGCCGACGCACCCTCCGGCGAGGGCATGTTCAGAGCCCGGAAGCTCGACTGGTACGAGCTGCGCCGCTCGGTCAGCAGGTGCAGCTGATACAGGACCTTGGATACGTCGGTGGGCTTGATCTGCTTGGGCAGAACACCGACGGCGCCCAGCGCGCGGGCCTGCCCCAAGTACAGTTCGCCCTCCTGGGAGGTGTACATCAGGATGGGAATCGTCGCGGTGAGTGGATTGTTCTTGATGGCCTGGACCGCCTGGAAGCCGTCCATGCCCGGCATGAGGTGGTCCATGAAAATCACATCCGGCCGGTGGCTGGCCAGATACTCGATCGCGGATTCGGCATTCTCCGCGCTGTCGACGTCGATCTCGTACTTTTCGAGGATCCGCGCGAGAAACAGGCGCGCGGACTTCGAATCGTCGACGATCAGCGCGCGCTTGGCTCCCATGCCCTGCTCCAAACACCCCCCCAGATTGTGCACCCGGCGGGCTCAAAGGCGTGCCTTCCTGCCCGGCAGACGTCCTCAAAGTGTAGCGCAGAACGCCGCCGTTTCCAGCGCTGTCGCGCCTGTGCGACGATTGTCCGGCGACGGGCGGCGCTCCTGCTCAGGCCGCCACAGTCTGCGATCCCAGAGCGGGCCGCAGCCCCCGTACAGGTCGGCAAGACGTCGAGCCGTTGCGGCGGAGGACCACGTTCGCGCGTAAGCTCGGCCGTGCTCTGCCAGGTCTTTTCGCAGGTTACGTTAGAGACAAGCCGAACTCGGCGAGCGACGCCCCGATGACCGCACCGACCAGCACGTCGGTCGGATAATGCAATCCGAGGACGACGCGCGAGCTGGCGATGAGCGCAGCCAAAGGCACGAGCACCCAGCTCAGTTCGGGGAAGTGCATCGAGGCCTGCCAGGCAAACGACACGGCATGCAGCGTATGGCCTGAAGGGAAGCTGTATCGATCCAGGGGCGAGCCGGCGAGCGCAATGGAAGAATGGGTGATGAACGGCCGCTCGCGAACGAAAACACGCTTGAGCAGCTTGTACAGCGCGACCCCCAGCGCGCCGGTGAGCGCCATGATGATGGCAGGTTTCACCGCTGGAGCTCCATAGAGCACCGGCAGCGCGAGAAGCAGCACGTACCAGGCGATGCCATCACCCAGGCGGCTGGCTATTTGGAACGTGCGCCGCGGAAGCGTCAGCGATGCGCCACGATTGAGCTTACGGCAGATGCCGTATTCGACCGCGTCGATGCGCGCCATGAACGCATTCAAACCGCTCGACTTCATGTCAGCCCTTACGAACCACGGCGGTGCCGCTGCCCGTGGTTTCCTAGCGCTTCAGCATTCATCGCCAGCACGTCAGATCCATGACGCAAGTGTGAATGTTTCGTTGCGACAGGGACTTGGATGCGATTTGGTGTGTTGCGCCTCAGAATCCGGGGGTCCAGCGCAACACGCAAGTCCGCGCCGTCAGCAGCAACTTTGAGTCCCGTCCGGCGCCCGCTCACTTCGCGAGGCGCGCGTGCCAGCGAAGGATCGCCGCTGCGAACCGCTCTGCCGAATCCGCTGCATGGCCGAAGAACAGCGACGGCTCGGTCAATTCCAGCTCCAGCAGACACGGCGTCCCATCGTCGTCCCGAAGGAGATCGATGCGCCCGTACAGCGGTGTGTCGAACGGAATTGCGGACATCACCTGGTCGGCCAGTCGAAGCTCATCCGCTCCAGGGGTTCGCGGGGTGATGGTCTCCGCGGCGAACAGCGTGGTCGTGGCATCTCCGCCCGGAGGTAACAGCGGGCCCTTGCGGACCGCGTGACTGAAGCGGCCCTCGAAGTACATCAAAGCAGTCTCGCCGTCGTCGTCCACCCGATTCAGATACGGCTGCAGCAACACGCTGCGATTTGCGTCGAGCAGTCGCTGAGCGTGCGCCACGGCGGCGCCTGCTTCCACGCGCCGATGACGCTGGGTGTCACGCGATCCCGCGCCCACCGCTGGTTTGACCACGATCTGCGCATTGGCGTGCACTCGCAGGAATTGCTCGACAGCGCGCCCCGCCGCCTCGCCGGGTTCCATGAACGTACTGGGAACCGTCGCGACGCCCGCTTTCGAAAGTTGGGCAAGATAGTGCTTGTCCGTGTTCCAGCGCACCACGGGCAGCGGATTCAACACGTGCGTCAGCGTCGAGGCGCTCTGGACCCACGCCAGGAATTCCGACAGGCGCTCCGCGTAGTCCCAGGCCGAGCGCAGCAGCGCCAGGTCGAATGAGGACCAGTCAACCCGGACATCGTCCCACTCGGCCGCCTCCGCCTCGCAACCGGCCGCCTGCAGCGCCAGGCGAAGAGGAGGCTCGTCCTCATCGAGTCCACGTGCGGCACGTGCGGTCACCAAGGCGATTTTCATGGGCTGCGCCCGCAGAAGCGCGCCATGGCCTATTCCCGCGTTCCGGTGCCGCGTTGCATCATCACCACGGCGGTGGTGAACAGCGTCAACGCCGCCGCGAGCATGAGCATGAAGGCGATGCCGACGTTCACGTCCGAGACGCCCAGAAAGCCGTAGCGGAAGGCATTGACCATGTACAGGATGGGGTTGATGTAGGACAGCTTCAGCGCCCAGCCCGGAAGCAGGCTGACCGAGTAGAAGACGCCTCCGAAGTACGTGAGCGGCGTCAGCACGAACACCGGGATGAAGTTGACCTGATCGAAATTCTTCGCGAACAGCGCGTTCAGGAATCCGCCGAGGGAGAAAGTCAGGGAAGTCAGGACCACCGCCGCGAGAATGATCAGGATGTGATGCACGTGCAGGTGCGTGAACGCGAGCGACACGGCCGTGACCGCGCTGCCGACGAGCATTCCCCGGACCAGGCCGCCCGCCGCATAGCCGGTGACGATGATCCAGGGCGGCAGCGGTGACACCAGCATCTCTTCCAGGTGCTTGCCGAATTTCGCGCCGAAGAAGGACGACACGACGTTCGCGTACGAGTTGGTGATCACCGACATCATGATGAGGCCCGGGGCGATGTACTGCATGTAGTCGAAGCCGCCCATCGTGCCGACGCGCCGTCCGATCAGGCTGCCGAAGATCACGAAGTAGAGGGTCGCTGTCACCGCGGACGGGACGATCGTCTGGCCCCAGATGCGGATGATGCGGTCGTACTCGCGGATGACGATGGTCTTGAACCCGATCCAGCGCACGACGCCCGGATCGACCGGTGGGGCGCTGGCATCGTTGACTGCCGTGTCCATCAGGAGTGGCCTGCCCGCGGCATGGCAGCGGGCGCGTGCCCTTCCACCAGGCGCATGAAGATCTCCTCGAGCCGGTTCACCTTGTTGCGCATGCTCAGCACTTCGATACCGGCCGTCGACAGCCGCGCGAACAGCTCGTTGAGGTTCTGTTCCCTGGAGATCTCCACCTCCAGAGTGTGTTCATCGATGAGCCTCAGGAGGTAGCCCTGCAGCCCGGGCGGGCTCGCCAGCACATTGCGCAGGTTGAGCACGAAGGTTTCCGTGTTGAGCCGGCGCAGCAGGCTGCTCATCCGATCCCGCTCGACGATGCGGCCTCCATCGATGATCGCGATGTTCCGGCAGAGCGTCTCCGCCTCCTCCAGATAGTGCGTCGTGAGGATGATTGTCGTGCCGCGCGCGTTGATCTCGCGCAGGAAGTCCCACATGGAGCGGCGAATCTCGATGTCAACGCCGGCCGTCGGCTCATCGAGAATCAGCAGCCGCGGCTCGTGCATGAGTGCGCGTGCGATCATCAGCCGCCGCTTCATGCCGCCGGACAGGCCACGCGAGATCTTGTCCCGCTTGTCCCACAGCTGCAGCTGCTTCAGATAGCGTTCCGCGCGCACCCGCGCGACGGGACGTGGAATGCCGTAGAAGCCCGCCTGGTTCACGACGATCGTGTGCGGAGTCTCGAACATGTTGAAATTGAGCTCTTGCGGGACGACACCGATGCAGGCCTTGGCCGCCTCGAGATCGCGATCGATGTCGTGGCCGAAGACGCTCGCCTGCCCGCCCGTCTTGTTGACGAGCGAGGTCACGATGCCGATGAGCGTCGTCTTGCCGGCGCCGTTCGGACCGAGCAGAGCAAAGAAATCTCCCTGCTCGACCTCCAGATCGACGCTCTTGAGCGCCTGTACGCCATTCTTGTAGACCTTCGTGAGCCCGCGGATGGAGAGTGCATTCATGGTGGAAAGGATCGGGTCTTCGCGGCGCGTACGCAAGGCGCGCCGGCGCTCGCGTGTTCAGTTCGCAAAATACCTGGCCAGGTATTCTTCGTAGGTGCCCTTGTCGCCCGCCTCGATCGAGGCCTGCCTGGCCAGCGACTCGCGCGCCTGCGCGGCAAAGTCGGCGAGCCGCTCCTCGTTGGGCGCATACAGATCGAGGAAATAGGCCTTGTGCGTCTTCGACATGCGCAGCGCGAGATCGAAGAACGACTCGCCGCTCTCGGCGAGCTCGGCCATGAGCCGCGCCGACGGTGTGAGCGCCACGTTCTGCAGCTTGGCAGCCTGCATCGCGAGCGCCTGCGAGTAGGGCCGGGAGGGATCGTCCCGGTCGAGGACTTCGCAAATGCCCGTCATCGAATCCAGCAGCTCCCGCGCCCAGGCCTGCATGGGTACCATGCGCCCCTCACGCCAAAGCTCGAGTCCGGGCTCCCGCCCGCGCCTGGCGATGGTCACGTGGTTCTCATCGAGCGCGCTCTGCTCCAGGTCGCCGATGGGCGGGCTCTCCTTCATCAGGCACAGCGCCAGGAATGCTTCGAGGAAGCGCAACTTGTTCTGATTGACGCCGACGGGATCGAAGGCGCTCACATCCAGCGCGCGCACCTCGACATACTCGACGCCGGCGCGCTGCAGCGCCTTGGTCGGCCGCTCGCCTGACCGCGCCACCCGCTTGGGCCGGATGAAGCTGTAATACTCGTTCTCGATCTGCAGCACGTTGGCATTGACCTGTTGGTATTCGCCGCCGGCATCCTGCACGCCGAGTGCCTGGTAGGGAGGGTGTACGGTGGTAATCGCGTGTGTCAGATCGCGCACATATTCGTCGAGACTGTTCACCGAGACGCGCAAGTCCGCCTGGTTACGATTGCGGTATCCGAGGTCACTCATCCGCAGGCTCGTCGCGTAGCGCTCATAGGCCGTGTCGCTCGTCAGGTCGGCGAGCTCGAAGCTGCGGCCTTTCAGGAAGGATTTGCACACCACCGGTGACACGCCGAACAGATACAGCACGATCCAGCCAAACCGCCGATAGTTGCGCAGCAGCTCGAAATAGCTGGCCGAGATGAAGTCCGTGCCGCGCTCGCGCGACTCGCGCACATCCGCGTAGAGCTCCCAGAAGGGGATCGGGAACGAATAGTTGAAATGCACGCCCGAGATGGCCTGCATCATCCTCCCGTAGCGCAACCCGAGCCCGCGCCGATAAACGGTCTTCATCCGCCCGATGTGCGACTTGCCATACTCGGCGATCGGAATGTCCTCGTCGCGCTGGATGGCGCAGGGCATGCTCGTCGCCCACAGCAGCTCCTCGCCCAGGTGCCGGTAGACGAACTGGTGCAGATCGAGCAGGTATTGCAGCAGCTCCCAGCTCGCGGTAAAGGCGGGCGTGACCAGCTCGATCAGCGACTCGGAATAGTCCGTCGTGATGTGAACGCTGGTGAGTGCCGATCCCAGCGAGCGGGGATGCGGGGTGTTCGCCAGCATACCGTCGGGCCTCACGCGCAGCGATTCCTTCTCGACTCCTTTGCGGCCGCCTTGCAGGATCTGCGGCTGGCCGCTGTTCACCAGTGCGGACAGGCGCCGCTCGAAAACGCGATCGATGCCGGGTTTGTTCATGTACTGGCTACGGGGGTATGGGCGCGGCTCAACGCTTCCCCATCAGTCTGAGGAACGCCCTGACGCGCTTTGCGTTCGTTCCGGCATCCCCCAGCCCAACGCGCGACTTGGATCGGACGTCCAGCAACGTACCCGCGCCGCTTGGACGGACCCTCACTACCACGTCGTCCTTGAAGCCGAAGAAGGCTGTCGAGTCGGTGGCTTCGAGACGGCCTTGCGCCGGCACGTAGGCAACGATCTTCCATCCCAGCTCCTCCGCTACGCGCCGGGCGTGACCGAGCGCCTCGTCCGGCCGCACGCCAAGCTGCAGCGGCTGAATGTCAGGATAGTGCTCGCGCTGCAAGCGGCGCACATCGATGGTACCGCCCGGCCCCTTGACTTGACCTGCATATTCAGGGGGATTGACAGCACCCGCCTGGCTGCGCAGCGGCTTGACCGCCACGAAGGCGGGCGGATCGGCGAGATCGGTGCTGATCTCGTGAATCGGCGGTGCTGACATCGCCCGGCCGATCCACAGCACCATGGATCCGACCACTATCAGACCCACCACGATGCCGGCTCCGGCGAATACCCCGGGAATGTGCGCCTGGCGCCATCGTGCCCCCACTACGCCCACGATCGTGAGCAGGGTCCCGATGGCGCTTACCAGAATCCCCGCGACGAAGGCCAGCAGCGCCAGGCGGAAGTCCACGAGGGCATAGCGATTCAGGGGTCCGGACACGCCCATCAGCGCCAGGCCGACCCCCAGGGTCCACAGGCCTCCCCGGGTGAGCCGGGCAGGCCACACCGATACTCCACGAGATGCGATAGCAGCAGGCTCCATGGATGCTCGTCCGTTGTTTCGACTTGTTGTCGGGCCGTCGATTGAGGCATCTTGCCGCGTCGAAGGCCGCCCGCGCAATTGCTGCCCGCGCGAACGCCCGGCCAGGAGCAACCCGATGATCGGCATCATAGGCGGAACTGGCCTGTACCAGATGGATGAGCTACAGGTCACGGACGTACGCGAGGTGACTACCCCCTTCGGCGCGCCATCCTCGCCCATCGTGCTTGGTGTGTTGCAGGGGCGAAATGTCGCGTTCCTCGCGCGCCACGGGCTGCATCACGATCTGCTGCCGAGCGAGATCAACTACCGCGGCAATATCTGGGCACTCAAGAGCTTTGGCGTGCGCACCATCGTCGGCGTCTCGGCGGTCGGCAGCCTTCGCGAGCAGGTCCGCCCGGGCGACCTCGCCCTCCCTTCGCAGTACATCGATTTCACCAAAGGGCTGCGCGCTTCCACTTTCTTCGGCAGGGGACTCGTCGCACACGTCTCCACGGCACAACCAACGTGCAGGATGACCGCGGCACTCATCGCACGCACCGCGCGGTCCCTCGAATTGCCCATCCACGAGGACCAGACCTACGCGTGTGTCGAGGGGCCCCGACTGGGCACCCGGGCCGAAAGCTTCTTCCTGCGCAACGCCGGCGCGGACCTGGTGGGTATGACCAATGTGCCGGAGGTCTTCCTGGCGTGCGAAGCCCAGCTGGGCTACTGCACGATCGCCGTCGCCACCGACTACGACTGTTGGCTCGATGACTCGCAGCAACATGCTTCAGCGGAACAGGTCATCGGCCTGTTCCGCAGCAGTCTCGAGCGCGTGCAGCGACTCGTCGCCCAGGTTGTCGGTCAGTACGTGGAAGATGAATCGCGTCCCTGCCGGCAGGCATTGCGGGCCGCGATCGTTACACCGCGGGAGCGCATGACCGCCGATCAGCGAGCGCTGCTGGGTTTTCTCACCGGCTGACCGCGCGCGTCAATGGCCGCGCGGGTCAATGGCCGCGCGGGTCAATGGCCCTGGGTCTCGCTGCAGGACGCGCCGTATTTGAAACAACTGAAGCACCGATGGTGCCGCAACATGACACGTTTGCCGAGGCTGTCGCGCAGGCTGCCGCCCTGATCGTAGGCGGGATCGTCATCAACGAGCGTACACGCGTACACCCGCATGTGGCCGTTTTCCTTGATGACCATTTTGCTGTACGCGCACATGAATTCTCGCCGGCTCGCCTCGGTCTGATACGTCGTCATGCACGAGTGCGTTACATGCGGCACATCCGCATGCGAGCCCGGCACGCCGAATTCCGGAAACGCGACGATGTTCGTTTCCTCCGGGAGACCGTACGCGCGCATGAGGCGGCGGTATTCGCTCTGCGTCGCCGTGCGATCCTCTCCTTTTTCCATCTGTCGTGCGACGGAGACCCTGAAACCTGCTTCGTGCAGCAACCTGAGAGTTTGCCATGCCTCGGCGAATTTTCCGGAGCCCCTGCCGGCATCGTGCCGCGCGGCCTGGGGATAGTCGATACTCACCCGCAGGCTCAACTTGTGCGGCTTGGCTCGCAGAGGAAGGAGTCTGCCGATGCGTCTCGGGAGCGCATCCACCCCGTTCGTCAACACAAGAGCCGGAGCGCGCTCGAGAGCGTAGTCGAGAATCCGCACGAGATCCTTGATGATGAAAGGCTCGCCGCCCGTGAACGAGAACTGTTTCACGCCCAGTGCCGCGCCCTCGTCGATGAAGGGCTTCACGTCCACGAAACTGACTCGGCCGAGGCGCCGATCGCCCGGCTTCGAGCCTTCGAGGCAGAACGGACACGCCAGATTGCAGGCCGTGCCGGTGTGAAACCAAAGCTCCGACAGCGTGTGCGGCTGAATGTAGCCGCGCGGATCGCCGAGCGGCGTCCGCAGCCAATCCTGAAGATCTGCGAGGCCTCGGTGTGCCGTGCTCATTGGGAGACCCGGGTGCGATACCAGCGTGCGAGTGTCATCGAGTCGATGCCCAGGAGAAACCCAAGCGCCAGCGCGCGGTTGTGCAGTGTCCGGCGCAGGAAGCCATCACGTTCCCAACGTCGCGACGACACGATAATCGGCAATGCGAGCGCGGCGAAGCGGCCGCTGCGCTTGAGCGCGCGAACGAGCGCCACTTCCTCGAACAGTGGCTGCGCGCTGAAGCCGGGGCTCGCATCGTAGGCGCTGCGCGTTGCGAAAATGCCCTGGTCGCCATAGACCATCGCCGCGCGGCAGCGCCATGCGATACACCACTCGAGGAAGCGTTTCAGCGCGCGGCGTTCCCCGCCGAACTGGAAGCGGAAATAACCTCCCGCCTCTCCAGTTGCGATCGCGGCGCGGATCGCCTTGGACGCGTCCGGGTGCAATTGGCAGTCAGCGTGAACGAACCACAATGCGTCCGCATTCGCGCGCGCGGCGCCAGCCCTCAACTGCACGCCCCTGCCTTGCTGCGCAGACATCCACGTGCAGCCAAAGTCGCGGCAGATCTGCGCTGTCGAGCTGCGTGAGCCCCCATCCACGACGATGACCTCGTCGGGGGGCAGATCGAGTCCCGCAAGCTGCGTAAGGAAGTGCGCGAGCGCGGTGTCGTCGTCGAGTGTCGGCACTATCAGGGCGAGGCGCATTGCAGGGCCATCCAGTCTTCCCTTGAAAACGCTCAATTTCGCGGGGCCCGGTACACCACCCACGAAATTGAGCTTCTACGCGTCCAACGTGCGACTGTCGTCGACCAAGACGCTCAATTTCGCGGGGCCCGGTGTCCGCGGGCCAGCCACCATTTGAGTATACGCGCCACCCTTGGCGTCAGCCGGGTCCGGCTGTAAGCATCGGCCAGCCGGCGAAGGTATTCGGAGCGCGTCGGGTAAGTGACCACCAGAGCGCTCAATTCCCGCAACCCGATACCACGCACCATCATGAGTACGACCGGTGCAATCTGCTCGCCCGCATCCTTGCCGACGATCGTCGTGCCGATAATCCGGTCCGTGCCCTTTGCGGTGAGCACTTCCGCGTAACCGTCCGTGGCGTCATCCGTGCGGCCCCGATCGAGCTCGCCAAACCCGATCCGGTAGCGGTCATAAGCCCGGCCGGCGCGCTCCAGCTCGCGGCTCGTAGCCCCTGCGCGGGCGAGCTCGGGCCTGGTGAAGGTGCACCAGGGAATCACGAGCCGGTCCACACGGGCCCGCGAATGAAACAAGGCGTTGCGGATGACCACGCGCGCGTGCGCATCAGCCACATGTGTAAATTGATACGGCGAACAGACGTCACCCACCGCAAAGATGTTTCGCTGAGATGTTCGCAGGCTCGCGTCCACTTCGATTCCGGATTTCGGATCGAAACGGACGCCGGCATTCTCCAGGTGCAGGGCCTCGACATTGCGCAGCCGCCCAACTGCGACGAGGACTTCATCCGTCTCGATGCGGGTGCCGTCTTCCAGCACCAGAGTCTTGCCCTCCGGGGAGCGAGATGCGCACGCAACACGTACCCCCAGATGTATCCCAACACCGTCGCGCGCAAGTGCACCCGCTATCAGCCTGGCAGCATCGGCATCTTCCCGGGGCAACACTTGAGGCTCGATCTCGATGAGATCCACGTGCGTTCCCAGGAGGACGAACGCCTGCGCCAGCTCACAACCGATGGGCCCCGCGCCGAGTATGGCGAGACGCCGAGGCTGGCCGGCCAGGTCGAACACCGTCTCGTTCGTGAGCGGTGCCAGTTCGCTGAGGCCGGGTATCGGCGGGATGGCCGCACGCGCCCCGGTCGCGATGACGATCCGGCGAGCTCGCAACACGGCCTCTCCAACCCGAACTTCGTTCGCGCGCTCGAAAGTTGCTTCGCCGAGAAAGACGTCCACGCCGGCCTTCACAAAGCGTTCGACGGAGTCGTGCTGCGCAATCTGCGCGCGAACCCTCTTCACGCGGGCCATGGCGTCCGCGAACGAGAGCCCGCCCGCAGCCCCGGCGAGGAGCGTCTTGGAGGGTATGCAGCCGACATTGAGACAGTCGCCACCCATGGCGTGGCGCTCGACCAACGCGACTTTCGCGCCGAGGCCGGTGGCGGCGATGGCCGTCACGAGACCTGCCGGGCCGGCGCCGATGACCGTCAGGTTGTAACATGGCGCAGGCTGGGGATTGCGATAGTCACGTGGGAAGACGAGCCTGCGCCAGGCATCATCAAAGCTCGGTCCCGGCGCCAGCGAGAAATCATTCCCACGCGCCTCGCCGGTCGAAGTCATGGTGCCCCTTTCTCTATCAACTCGCGTTCGAGCTGCCGCCGCGCGAGGTGCGTCACCAGCATCGCAACTCCGATGGTTGCCGCGAATCCCACGCCCAGCAATGCCCAGCCGGATCTGCCGGTCTGGATCCCGCCTGACAGTGCCTCAGTCAAGGTGGCGGCGGCCGAACCCGCGTAGACATACAGCACGGTGGCCGGCAACATCCCGATCCAGGAGCCGACAATGTAGTCCCGGGGACGCACCGCCGATACACCGTAGGCGTAGTTGAGAAGGCTGTACGGGAACGCGGGCGACAGGCGGGTGAGCAGCACGATCCAGAATCCGCGCGAGCCCAGCGCGCGATCGAGCGCACGGAATTTCGGCCACGCTTCGATCTTGCGGCTGATCCACTCGCGCATGAAGGTGCGGCCGACGAAAAATGCGGCGGTTGCGCCCGCTACGCTCGCCACGGAAACCAGGGCGACTCCGCGCGGCAGGCCAAAGATCGCGCCGGCGGCCAGCGTGAGCAGGATTCCCGGAATCAGACACACGGTCGCCACGACATACAACACGATGAAGACCAGCCAGGAAATCTCGCGGTGTGCGTTCGTCCACACAAGAGCTTCGCGCAGCCAATCCTTCACGGGCAGCAGGATCGCGGCGGCGGCGAGCAACAGAACGACTACCAGTGCGGCGGCAGCACGTCGCTTCATGCGCGCACGTCGGCGGACGCCCCCGCGAGTGCGTGACGCTCAACAGCGGCCGTGAGGAGCCGATGCAATCGGCGGCGTGCAGGACGTTCATCAGCGCCAAGGGCGCGGCAGGCGGCGGCGAGATCCGATGCCTCGTCGATATCATACGAGCAGGATGTCTGGCCTACCGTCAGGCCGCACTTCGCGCAATGCAGCTCGAGCGCGGTTCCGAGAGCCGGCGTGCTCCACGGAAGGCCGGCGAGATCGGGCCACGGTACGCGCGATCCCATGAGAGTGACTCCGCCATCCGCCGCCGGACCCAACACGACATCCGCCCGATCCAGAATGGCCGCGGCCGCCAGCAGGTCGGTAACCGCCAGGGAAGGCGCATCGGCTCCGATGAAAACGAGGCGCTCGTCGCCGCAGTTGCGCACCGCGGCATCGACAGCATTGAGGCGCTCGCCCAGATTGCCTTGCGGCTGTGGCTGCACCCGGGCTGGAGGGGCCACCAGGCTCGCGGCCCAGTCATGATCCTCGGCCCCGGCGGGCGAGATGACGAGTGCGCCGTCCCAGCTGTTCGCATCCTCCAGCGTGCACTCCAGCAGCGCGTTTGCGATCTTGAAGGCATCTGCCTCGCCCAGCACGCCCGCAAGGCGCCGCTTGCCTCTGCCCAGGGCGGGGCGGCGGCAGAACACGACCAG
Source organism: Steroidobacteraceae bacterium (assembly GCA_050738795.1). Lineage (GTDB taxonomy): Bacteria > Pseudomonadota > Gammaproteobacteria > Steroidobacterales > Steroidobacteraceae > 13-2-20CM-66-19. Next base: position 39,791 of record JBOIAD010000113.1, on the reverse strand, counting down.
GGTCGGGAGGCGATTCAAGGCTCGTTTACTCCGGCGGCCGGCGGCATCGGACCTTACGCTGCCTGCTCAGATGCTCGAGATGATGGCGTGCAGAGGCGAGTCCGAAGAGAGTTTCTCCAGGCGCCGTACCGCGTATTCATAGCCGGCATCGATGGCGCGCTCGAATGCGGTCCAGTTGAGCATGTCGATCGTTGCCAGCGGCGGCTGCAGCAGCAGATCGGTCTTTTCGCGGTGGGCGGCGGTCATGGCGCTGCTGTTGACCATACCCGCCCGCCACAGGATCTGAAAGATATTGGGCCGCCGCCGCCGGAGCTGGAACCAGCTCATCAGTTGCCACGGCAACGGGACGTCAACCTCGTCGCTGTCCATCGTGAATGCACGATCCGCGCCGACGTCGCAGCCGATAACCGGTCCGCGCCCGAGCTCGCGCATGGCGTCCACCGGCAGGTTGTTCATCGTGCCGCCATCCACCAGCACTTCGCCCTTGTGCACCACAGGAGGCAACACTCCCGGAATGGCGACCGAGGCCCGCAACCAGCGCCACACCTCGCCGCGGCGATGTACTTCCGAGTGGCCGGTCGTGAGGTTGGAGGACACGCAAAAGAAGGTAAGCGGCAGATCCTCGATGGTGGTGTCGCCGAAATCGTTGCGCAGCAGCCTGCTGACCTTCCGACCCGAAACGAGGGACACGAACGGCAGCGTGTAGTCGCGCAGCGGCTTGGCTTCCACGAACGCATGCCGGAACCGCTGGGTCAGCTCGTCCACGCTCCAGCACTGGGCCACTCCGGCGCCCAGGATGGCTCCCATGCTCGTTCCTCCCACCAGGTCGATCGGAACCCCCGCCTCGCGCAGCGCCTTCACGATGCCGATGTGCGCGAAGCCGCGCGCCCCGCCGCCGGATAGCACCAGTCCCACGCCGCGCCCGGTGAGCATTCTGGCCAAACGCGCAATATCCGCCGTCGCAGTGATGTGATGATGGGCAATTGCGGGCTGATCGGCGAGCCAGCGGGCGGCCGCGCCGCGTACCAGATGGCCGTCGTGCAGGAGAACGAGCTCCGCTCTTTGCGGAGCCATGCTCGAATCGCGCGGGTTGGCCAGCGCGGCCCAGCGCCCCGGCACGCTCTCCGCGCGTGCCAGCAACAACAGGGCGTCTGCCTGCCGCACGCACAGATTGCTCCAGCGGCCCGGAGATGCGTCGCCGATGTACACCACGAAGTCGTTGGCGTTTTCGATCTTGTGGAACCAGTGACTCGTATGGGATTCGGCCCGCACGCTCCAGACGAGCTCCGTTCGGCCGAACCTGCCGAGCGCCTTCACGAATTCGCTGGCGAAGCCGCCGACGTCGACTTCGAGACTCTGCGGCAGGAGCGTGAACGTGCGCGCGCCGTGGCGCGGTCCGCGCATGCTCGATTGGGACAACTCGAGGCGATCGACCGTCAGGCGCGCGATGCGCATCATGGCCTGGGGGTGGCGGCCGAAGATGCGGTTGAACGAGTCGCCCGAGATCCGAACCAGCTCGCTGTCGCGCAGCGCGGCCACGTGGGCGGAGCGCGGCCGGCCGGAGATCAGTCCCATCTCTCCCACCGTATCGCCCGCGAGGACCCGGCCCATGAAGCGCCGGCGGTCCCGGCTGTGCTCGGGCGAAAAGACGCCGAGGCAACCGCTCAAGACGACATACAGGGCGTCAGGTGATTCCCCCGCGGCGAACAGCGTCGCGCCCCCCGGAAGCGAGAGCCACTCGGCCGCCGCCGCTATCTCGACCAGAATGTCGCTGTCGAGACCGTTGAACAGGGGCAGGCCACTCAATACGACGCCCAGATCGGCGCGCAGCAGCACTGTTTCCTCGGGAATGTCCCCCTCCATTCCCTACTTATAATCCAGATGGGCGCTGCGGGGACAGGCAGTGAGTCAACGCTCGAGGATGGCCGTGACTCCCATGCCCCCGGCCGTGCACGCGGAGATCAATCCGCGCTTCGCTGTGGCATCGCCCGCCAGGATCTTCGCAAGCGTGCCGACGATCCGCGCGCCTGTCGCGGCAAACGGATGCCCGACCGCAATGCTGCCGCCTTTCACGTTGAGCTTCGAGCGGTCGATGCTGCCCAGGGGCCCGGGCAGCCCGAGCACGTCGCGGCAGTATTCGGCTGATTCCCAGGCTTTGAGCGTACACAGCACCTGCGCCGCGAAGGCTTCGTGGATTTCGTAGTAGTCGAAGTCCTGCAGGCTCAGGCCCGCGTCCGCGAGCATGGCCGGCACCGCGTAGGCCGGCGCCATGAGCAGCCCTTCCTTGCCGCTTGCGAAATCCACTGCCCAAGCCTTGCCGTAGGTCAGATACGCCAGCACCGGCAGATTGCGTTGCGCCGCCCATTCCTCGGTGGCGAGCAACACCGCGCTCGCGCCATCGGTGAGCGGGGTGCTGTTGCCTGCGGTCAGCGTGCCGCCTTGCGGATCGAAAGTCGCCCGCAGCTTGGCCAGCTTCTCGAGAGTCGTGTCCTGGCGGATGTTGTTGTCGACCTTCAGGCCCTGGTACTCGACCACGAGATCCCCGTAAAACCCCTCGCGCCATGCGGCCGCCGCCTTCATGTGGCTCTCGTACGCGAGCCTGTCCTCGTCCTCGCGCGCGATTTTCCAGCGCTTGGCCATGATCTCGGCGCTCTGCCCCATGGACAGTCCGGTGCGGGGCTCGACCACGGCGGGCAGTACTGGCCTGAAATGGTGCGGGCGCAAGCCGAGGAAAGGCCTGATCCGTTGCCACGCCGTGCGCCCCCGGAAGCTTTCCAGGAGCAGTTGCTGGTAGGAGCGCGGATAGACGATCGGCGCATCACTGATCGAATCCGTGCCACCGGCCAGGCCCGAGTCGATCTGCCCGAGCGCTATCTTGTTACCGATGAGGATGGCCGCCTCGAGACTCGTACCGCAGGCGCGCTGCAGATCAACTCCAGGAGTCTGCGGGTGCAGCCCGGCGGACAGCACACATTCGCGCGTGAGGTTGTAGTCCTTGGTGTGCTTGATGACTGCGCCGGCCGCGGCGTCGCCAAGGCGCACGCCGTTCAACTTGAACCGCTCGACTACGCCGCGAAATGCGGCAGTCAGCATGTCCTCGTTGCTGACCTTTGCATACGCCGTATGCGCCCTTGCAAAGGGAATGCGCACGCCACCGACGATGGCGACGCGTCTCACCGCTGAGCCGACGAGCATGGATCATCTCCGCTGCATGAGCCGCACGAAAAACGGGCGTCAGAATGCCACGGCTGACCTGATGAAGCCATTCAGATCCCCCCCAGCTTTCCCTTCCGGGATCGGGGACGGTATCCTCATCGACCCCCCTCCCCCGAATGGACAGATACATGGGCGAATTCACCACGATCATGGCCCGCGACCGCCATGAGTTTCAGGCCTACCTGGCGGCCGCGCCCGGCAAGCCGCGCGGTGCGGTCATGGTCATTCACGAGATTTTCGGCATCAACAGCCACATCCGGGCCGTGACGGACGGATTTGCCGCGGACGGCTACACCACGATCGCCCCTGCCCTGTTCGACCGGGTGCGCCGTGGGATCGAGCTCGGCTATTCGCAGCCCGAGGTGCAGGAAGGCCGCGGCTACGTGCAACAGCTGAAACTGGACGACACGCTCAAGGATCTCAGTGCGGCCCTGGCGGTAGTCAGGCGCTCCGGCCGGGTCGGCACCGTGGGCTATTGCTGGGGCGGTGCGCTGTCGTACGTCGCAGCCTGCGAGCTGCCGCTCGCGTGTGCGATCGTCTATTACGGCAAGGTCGCGGACCATCTCGACAGAAAGCCCAGGTGCCCGGTGATGTATCACTTCGGTACCCGGGATCAAAGCATCCCGCCGAGCGATGTGCAGAAGATCAAGGCAGCCCACGTGCCGGGGATTTTTCATGAGTATGCGGCCGGCCACGGCTTCAACTGCGACCAGCGCGCGAGCTACGACCCTGAAGCCGCCGCGCTCGCCCGCCGGCGCACGCTCGAATTTCTCGCCCGCCAGGTGGCCGGCGAGGAAGGCCGGTCCGCCTGAGCTCCCGCGAGGTCACCCCATGAAGTTGCAGGATCCCAATCTGCTGCGCACGCAGGCCTACGTCGGCGGCCAGTGGATGAATGCCGCAAGCGGCGCAACTCACGACGTGCTCAACCCTGCGACGCACGAGAAGCTCGGCTCAGTGCCTGACATGGGCGCGGGCGAAACACGCCGCGCCATCGAAGCGGCGGCGGCCGCATTCCCGGCCTGGGCGGCGAAGACGGCGCGGGAGCGCGGCGCGATACTGCGTCGCTGGTATGAGCTGATGATGGCGAACCAGGAGGATCTCGCGATCATCATGACCGCCGAACAAGGCAAGCCGCTGGCGGAGTCGAAGGGCGAGGTCGGCTATGCGGCCGCCTTCATCGACTGGTTCGCGGAGGAAGGCAAACGCCTGTATGGCGATGTGATCCCCAGTCACCAGGCCGACAAGCGCCTGCTCGTCTTGCGCCAGCCGATCGGGGTCGTGGCGGCGATCACCCCCTGGAATTTTCCGGCAGCCATGATCACCCGCAAGGCGGCACCTGCGCTTGCCGCCGGCTGCACATTCGTGTGCAAGCCCGCGCAGCAGACGCCGTACTCCGCGCTGGCCATGGCCGAGCTGGGCGCGCGCGCCGGAATCCCGCCAGGCGTGTTGAATCTCGTCACGGGAAAGAGCGCCGCCGTGATCGGCGCCGAGCTGACATCGAACCCCAGCGTACGCAAGGTGACCTTTACCGGCTCGACCGAGATCGGCAAGCGCCTCATGGCTCAATCCTCGAGCACGCTGAAGAAACTGTCGCTGGAGCTCGGTGGCAACGCGCCGTTCATCGTATTCGAGGACGCAGACCTCGACGCCGCCGTCGCCGGCGCCATCACGAGCAAGTATCGCAACACGGGGCAGACCTGCGTCTGTGCCAACAGGTTGCTCGTACAGTCCTCGATTTACGATGCGTTCACGACCAGGCTGGTTGACGCCGTCTCACAGCTGCGCGTGGGAGATGGACTCAAAGGTGCGACCGACCAGGGGCCCCTGATCGATTCAAAGGCGCTGGCCAAAGTCGAAGAGCACGTCGCCGACGCACTGGCGAAGGGCGCGCGCATTGCCTATGGCGGCAAGCGTCATGCCCTGGGCGGCACGTTCTTCCAGCCCACCGTGGTGACGAACGTGAGTCCCGCCATGTTGATGGCGCGCGAGGAGACCTTCGGCCCGGTCGCGCCATTGTTTCGCTTCGAGACCGAGGAGCAGGCGATTCGCATGTCCAACGATACGCAGTTCGGGCTTGCCGCCTACTTCTATACGCGCGACCTCGCCCGCTCCTGGCGGGTGGCCGAGGCGCTCGAATACGGCATTGTCGGACTCAACACCGGACTCATCTCGACGGAAGTCGCGCCATTCGGCGGGATCAAGGAGTCGGGAATCGGCCGCGAAGGCTCGCGCTACGGCATCCTGGACTACACGGAGATCAAGTATCTGTGCGTCGGGGGCCTTACGTGATCTGCGTAACACCCGGTCGGTGGTCGAAAGCGCCCTGCGCCGGGAGCCATCCGCCCGGAGTGGCCTGCGGCGCGCGGCTTGCGGTATCTTGACTCCCATGCGCTACATCAGCTCCCCCGATTTCCACCGCGACGGCGCCGAGCGTATCGGCATCCTGCTCGTGAACTCGGGTACGCCGGCCTCGGCGGCGCCGGCGGACGTGCGCAGATTCCTTGCGGGACTGCTTGGTGATCCTCGCGTGGTGGAGCTGCCTCGACTGCTGTGGCTGCCCATTCTTTACGGCTTCGTCCTGCCCTTGCGGCCACGGCGCTCCGCGCGCAGGTACCGCAAGATCTGGTCGACTTCCGGAGCGCCCCTGCTCGATCTGTCGACGCGGCTGCGCACGGAACTGACGGGCACGCTCGCGCAGCGCGTGCTGGCACCTTTTTCGATCGAGCTCGGAATGTTGTACGGCGGCCAGCCGACCGTGCCTCGAGGGCTTACGCGGCTGCGCGAGTCGGGCGCCCAGCGCATCCTGGTCGTACCGCTGTTTCCGCAGTACTGTGGAGCGACGACCGGTGCGGCCTACGACCAGGTGAATGCCGAGCTGCGCCGCTGGCGCTGGCTGCCGGAGCTGCGTTACGTGGCCGAGTACCACGATGATCCCGGTTATATCGACGCGCTGCGCGCCAGTGTCGTCCAGCATTGGGAAGCGCAGGGCAGAACTCAACATCTGCTGATCTCTTTTCACGGCATACCCGAGCGCTACTTTCACAAGGGCGATCCGTATTTCTGCAAGTGCCAGAAAACGGCGCGGCTGCTGGCCGATGAGCTCCTGCTGAAGGACGACGAGTGGAGCGTGAGCTTTCAGTCCCGCTTTGGACCCGACGGCTGGCTCAAGCCCTACACCAGCAAGGTGCTGGAGCAGATGCCGGCCCGCGGGACGCGCCAGGTCACGGTGGTCTGCCCGGGTTTTGCCGTGGATTGCCTGGAGACGCTGGAGGAGATCGCGATGGAGAATCGCGACCGCTTCATGGCAGCGGGCGGCGAGCGCTTTCAGTACGTGCCCGCCCTCAACGCCCGGGCGGAGCACGCGCGGTTCCTGGCCGAGCTCATTGCGCGGCACTGCCAGGGCTGGACGCATGTCGAGCTGGGTCTGCGGCCGGCTGGCGCCGCGCGCGGTGCATCCGCCTGAGGCGGCAGCCCGGCGATCGCGGCAAACGTGCTCGGCCGGTTCCACGAGATCAGCATCTGTACCACGGACATTCGCGCGTCCGTCGAATTCTACGAATCACTCGGCTTCACGCAGGCGCCCACGACTGACACCTGGCCGCATGCGTACGGTGTGTTGACCGACGGCCGGGTGTTCATAGGCCTGCATCAGCGGCGCGCGCCTTCGCCATCGCTTACGTTCCTGGTACCCGGCGTTGCCAGCCGCCTGGCACAATTCGCAGCTCGCGGCATCGAGCTCACGGTGTGCAGAACGGGCGATGAGGTATTCAACGAGATCGGATTTTGCGACGTGGCGGGCAATGCGGTGACGGGGATCGAAGCGCGTACTTATTCTCCCGTTGCGCGCGAGCCCGACGAGATGTCGCAGTGCGGCTATTTCTGCGAGCTAAGCCTGCCTGCGCGGGACTTCGAGGCCGCCCGGGAATTCTGGGAGCCGTTGGGTTTCGTCGCGACCGGCCAGTCGGATACTCCCTACGCGCACCTGCCGCTCACGAGCGATCACCTGGACATCGCGTTTCATCACCCGGGCACGTTCGACTCGCCGATGCTCGTATTCCTCGACCCGCAGATGTCCGCACGCATTTCACGCCTGCGCGAGCTCGGCCTGAAGATGTCCGCCGCCCTGCCGCGCGGCGTCGCGGCCGGGGGCAACGCTCTGCTGCAAGCCCCCGAGGGAACATCGCTTCTGCTGCTGGAGGGCGTGATTTGACCTGCGGGCGTAGGACAGTGCGTGCTCAGGTTCCCGCGGCGCCATGGACCTGCGCGGCATGCGCCACGAGGTGGAACCGGATGTGCAATTCGTCCTGGACCTGCAGCGCCCCCATCATGGCGCTGAACGGAGTCAGGCCCAGCTCGCTCTGTTTGATTGCAAGCTCACCGGATGCGACAAGACGGTCGCTGCGCAGCTCGTAGCGCACCGGAACAGCTACGGAATGGGTTTGACCGCGGATGGCGACGCGCACCTGCGCTTGTGTCGCCGTTCCAGCCGCGCCGGCTTCAATGCGTTCGCACTCCAGGGTGATATCCGGATATTGCGCGCCATTGAGCAACGCCTCGCTCAACATGTTGCGGCGGGTACCCTCCTTGGCGGCATCGGGCACGTCCGGTGGAAAATCCGCACCCTCGTTCGCGCGCAACTCAGGCTCATCGATCGCCAGTTGAGCGACCGAAAAGCGCAGCTCGAAGGTCGAATGCGTCACGTCATCGGGAACGTACACCGTCCCGGACAGGTCGTGCGCGGCGATCACGTGATTGTGTCCGGCCTTGGCGAACGCACCGCCTCGAAACGCAAGAATGGTCAACAAGGACTCGCTGGACGCGACATCGTATGGGCGGCCTTCGTGCCGCGGAACTTCCGGGGCCGCGGGTTGTTCCACTGGCCGGCGTTCCACCGGTGTGGGCGAAGGCGTTCCCGGCCCGTGCGGACCCGTTGGGCAAGCCGCGAGAAACATGACCAGGAGGAACGCCGCGCAGGCGTCGCGTAACATCGCCATTTTGAAACTCACGCTCATTTGCTTAAGCTTAGACTCATGTCCGTTCGAAACACTACTGCCCGCTGGGGCGCGGTCTCCCAGTTTCTGCACTGGCTGATCGTCGCATTGATCATCACGCAAGTGATCCTTGCCAATATCGCCGAGGATCTACCCATTGGAGTGAAGAAGCTGGCGATGTTCGCGCGCCATAAGTCGGTGGGCATCACCATCCTGGGTCTCGCGGTGATCCGCCTCGCATGGCGCGGGGCCAATCCGTCACCGCCGTTGCCGACCACGCTCAGGCCCTACGAGCGTGCACTGGCACGCTCCACGCATGCGGCACTGTACTTGCTGCTGTTCGCGATGCCCCTGACCGGGTGGATGATGACCTCGGCGCGCGGGTTCCCGGTCAGCTGGTTCAATTTCTTTCAGCTGCCGGATTTCGTTCCCAAGAGCAAGTGGCTCTACGACACCATGAGAGAGACTCACCACGCGCTGGCGGCGACACTCTACGCCGTCGTTTTCCTGCACGTTGCGGCCGCCATGAAGCATCACTTCGTATTGAAGGATGACGTACTGAGGCGGATGTTGCCCCGCACGAACAAACCCCGTTGAGGTAAACCAATGATGACTGTTTCCGCGAGCTTCACGCTCCGTGCCGCTCTACTTGCTGTTGCGCTGTCCACGGCGGCGGCAGCCGGCGCCGCGCCGGTGACCCGGTACACGCTCGATCCGGCGAAGAGCTCGCTCGGATTCCAGTTCGTCCAGGCCGGCGCTCGCAACCAGGGCAAGTTCGCCAGGTTTCCGGTGACCCTGGACTTCTCCCCGGACGCTCTCGCGTCGAGCAAGCTCGATGTCGTCGTGCAAATGAGCTCGCTCGATACCGGCGATCAGGAGCGCGACGACACGCTGCGCGACTCCGACCTGTTCGACGTTGCGAAATATCCGCAGGCGCGCTTCACTTCCACACAGATCGGCAAGACGGCAAACGGTTACGACGCCGTGGGTAAACTCACGATACGAGGTGTCACACGCGATCAGCACGTGTCTTTCACTTTCCGCACGGCCGACGAGCAAGGCAAGGCCGCCGGCTACCTGACCGGGCAGACGACGATCAAGCGGCTCGACTTCGGAGTCGGGCAGGGCGACTGGAAGTCGACCGAGTGGGTCGGCAACGACGTAACCGTTTCATACACCCTGCGACTGATGCCTGCGGGCCGCTGATCTCCTCACTGCGGGTAGGCGTGCAGTTTCGAGGTGCACAGGTCGTAGATGGAGCTCATCAGCACCTGCACGGAATGGGTCATCGCGATTTCGATTCCTTTCAGCGCAGCTTCCTTGATCACGCCTGTCAGCGCATCGAGCTGCTCTTCGGACAGGTTTTCGGGCATCCTGGTGGTGATCTGCACGGCAGGCACGTCCTCCACGATCTCCCGCAGAATCTGATAGACGCAGTCCGCCTTGGCGCGCATAAGAGCCTCGTCGTCGCCGAACAACGAGCCGATCGTGATCAGGCCGTCGGCCGTCTTCGCTCGGGTCTGCTCCCATTCGCGCTCGGTGCCGAAGGCGACATGTATGACTTCGCCCATGCTTGCCTCGTTAGCGGCTTGCGTAGCAGGCACGCCGCAAGTTCCGTACCTCGTGCCGACCAGGCGCATGGCCACAGTCGGCAGGCCGCCTCGGCAAAAAATCGCGGGGAACGGGCAGCAGGTCGTGCGCCGGGCGAAGGCTCAGATAGGCGTTCCGTCCCGACGGGTAAAGCGTCCCCGGGCGTTCGGAGGGTTCGCCATCAGGTCCACATCGGGATCGGAATAATAAGCGCTGTCCTCAGCGTCACGGTTGCTGATCTCCAGATATACCGCCGGCGTGCTGCTGCGATTGATGAGCTGATGTCCGTCGTCGCTCCCCGCCGCAAACCCAGCGCACATGCCCGCGCTCAAGAGCTGCTCGCCCTCACCGGTGCGCAGCACGACTTCACCTTCCAGCATGAAGACAAACTCGTCCTCGTGCGTGTGCCAGTGACGCATCGAGGATTCCTTGCCGGGCTGCAGCGTCGTGTGGTTGATTCCGATCTTCGTCAGCCCGACCGCGTCTCCGAGCCGCCGCCGCTCGCGGGGCAGCACGCGTGAACGGTACGGCTCCGGATAGTTCGTTCTGCTGATGGGCTCGACTGACCGGGGGTCGAGCGCGGGCTTCTTCGGTGACATGTCTCTCTCCTGTCCAACATTGACGGGAACGACTGCTGCAACGCCTCGTTGTACTTCGGACTCGAGGCGGACGCCAATTGTGAAGACTCATGCGAGCGAATAAAAGCTGGTGGCAGCGCGGGATCATCTATCAGGTCTACCCGCGCTCCTTTCTCGATAGTGACGCCGATGGTATCGGGGACCTGCGCGGAATCATCGGCCGCCTCGATTATCTGGCGGCGCTCGGTGTCGATGCCGTGTGGCTGTCGCCGATCTACCCGTCGCCGATGCGGGACTTTGGCTATGACGTATCGGATTACACGAACGTGGATCCGTCCTTTGGCACTCTCGAGGAGTTCGACCGCCTGCTGGATTCGGCGCATCGCCGGGGCCTGAAGCTGATACTCGACTATGTCCCGAATCACACCTCCGATCGGCATCCCTGGTTCATCGAATCGCGCGCTTCCCGCGGCAGCGCGCAACGCGACTGGTACCTCTGGCGCGATCCGGCGCCCGGGGGCGGCCCGCCCAACAATTGGCTGAGCCATTTCGGGGGCAGCGCCTGGGAATTCGATGAGCGCAGCGGCCAGTACTACTATCACGCGTTTCTGGCAGCCCAGCCGGATCTGAACTGGCGCAACCCGCAGGTGCGCGCAGCCATGCACGCCGTGCTGCGCTTCTGGCTCGACCGCGGCGTGGACGGATTCCGGGTGGATGTCCTGTGGCTTCTCATCAAGGACGAGCAGTTTCGCGACAATCCGCCGAATCGCGCCTGCAGGCCCGGTGATCCCGCGCACGCGGGCCAGCTCATGCTCTACACCGCCGATCGTCCGGAGGTGCAGGAAGTGGTGGCCGGCCTGCGCCGTGTGATGGACGAATACGACGAGCGGGTCCTGATCGGCGAGATCTACCTGCCCATCGAGCGCCTCGTCGCCTACTACGGCGCGGACCTCAAGGGGGCGAATCTGCCATTCAACTTCCAACTCCTCGAAGCTCCCTGGAATGCACGTGGCATCGCCTCCCTCATCGACGAGTATGAGGCGGCGTTGCCCGAAGGAGGATGGCCCAACTGGGTCCTGGGCAATCACGACAGGCCGCGCATCGCCAGCCGCATCGGCGTGCAGCAGGCGCGGGTGGCGGCGATGCTGCTGCTGACGCTGCGCGGCACGCCGACAATGTATTACGGGGACGAGATCGGCATGCTCAATGTGAGCATTCCATCGGACCGGATTCAGGATCCGTACGAACGGAACGTGCCGGGCTTCGGGCACGGTCGCGACCCCAGCCGCACGCCGATGCAGTGGGATGGCTCAGCCAGCGCAGGCTTCACGCGCGGCACGCCATGGCTGCCTGTTGACGACGACTATCCGGTTGTCAATGTCGAGGCACAGAACGCAGACCCAACTTCGATTCTCACGCTGTATCGTCGCTTGATCTCGTTGAGGCGCGCGACGCCGGCGCTCGTGTACGGCGCTTACAACCCGCTCGCCATGACGGGCGATCTGCTCGCGTTCGTTCGCGAAGCCGCAGGAGTGCGTTTGCTCGTGACCTTGAATCTCGGAGCCGAGCCGCACGCAGTGTCTTTCGCGAACGTCATCGGCAACCGCGGCCGGATCGTTCTGTCTACCCATCTCGATCGCGAAGACGAAGCGAGCCATGGCGAGGTCAATCTGCGCGCAAACGAAGGCGTGATCATCACTCTTGCATGACGCGTGCAGGCACTCGGAGTGAAGTGGCGCTCAAAAGGCGTGGCTTTTGCTCACTGGTCTGATTGCCGAAAGAGGCCTGCGGCCCTTTCGAGGACCACCCACGAAATTGAGCTTCTACGCGTCCATCGTGCGCATGCCGTCGACCAAGACGCTCAATTTCGCGGGGCGCGGTGCCCGCTCACAAAAGGCGTGGCTTTTGCTCGCTAGCGCCTTTTCCGTCTGGCTGTCGTCTTCCTGGTCTGCCTCCCCGGCGGGCGCTTGGGCTTTACTGTGCTCGTCTTCGCCCGGGATTTTTTCTTCGCCCGGGATTTTTGCGATCTGCCCTTCGGGGCCGCCGATTTACTCGCACGCGATCCCTTCGCAGGCGATTTTTTCGCTGGCGATCGTTTCCCAGGCGATCGCTTCGCGCCAAATCGCTTCGCAGCCGGCTTCCGTGCACTCGGCCGGGACTTCCCGGCCGCAGGCTTGGCCGCCGCCGCCTGCCCCTCATCCACTCCGCGCAGCTGGTCGAGAATCGCCGGATTCTCCAGCGTCGAGACATCCTGCACGATCGGCTCGCCGCGCGCTATCGATCGCAGCAGGCGGCGCATGATCTTCCCGGAGCGGGTTTTCGGCAGATTGTCCGCGAACCGGATCTCGTCCGGCTTGGCAATTGCGCCGAGCTGCTCCGCGACCCAATTGCGCAACTCTTCCACCATCGCGGCGGTGTCGCCGGTCGGACGCTGCCCGCGAAACACGACATACGCAAACACTGCTTCGCCCTTGATCTCGTGTTGCTTGCCGACGACGGCGGCTTCCGCCACCCTTGGATGCGAAACGAGTGCGGACTCGATCTCCATCGTGCCCAGACGGTGCCCGGCCACGTTCAACACGTCATCGATGCGCCCCATGATCCAGAAATAGCCATCCTTGTCGCGCCGGGCGCTATCGCCGGCGACGTAGTAGCGGTTCTTGAACTTTTGCCAGTAGGCTGAGAGGTAGCGGTCGTTATCACGCCACAGCGTTCGCAGCATGAAGGGCCAAGGTTTCTTGATGACCAGATAGCCGCCCGCTTCCGCCTTGCTCACCGGCTTGCCGTCGTCGTCCACGATATCGGCATCGATGCCGGGCAGCGGTTTCGTGCAGGACCCGGGCTTCGTGGATGTGGTGCCCGGCAGCGGGGAAATCAGTATGGCGCCGGTCTCGGTCTGCCACCAGGTATCCACGATCGGGCAGCGGCCCTTGCCGATCACGCGGTGATACCACATCCAGGCCTCCGGGTTGATCGGCTCGCCGACGCTGCCGAGGACGCGCAGGCGCGAAAGATCGTATTTCGCCGGCCACTCCTCCCCCAGCTTCATCAACGCACGAATCGCGGTCGGTGCGGTGTAGAAGATACTGACTCCATGCGTCTGGCAGATCTTCCAGAGTCTGCCCGCATCCGGAGTCGTGGGCGCGCCTTCGTAAAGCACGACGGTTGCGCCGGCTGCCAGCGGCCCATAGGCCACATAGCTGTGTCCCGTGACCCAGCCCACGTCGGCGGTGCACCAGAACACATCGTCATCCCGAAGATCGAATATCCACTTGGTCGTCACCTTGGCGCCCAGCAAATAGCCGCCGCTCGAATGCTGGATTCCCTTCGGCTTGCCGGTCGAGCCCGAGGTGTGCAGCAGGAACAGCGGATGCTCCGCGTCGACCCACTCCGGCTCGCATGTGGGCGGTTGGCCCTCGATTGCTTCGTGCCACCACAGGTCGCGCTTTGCATCCATGGCCACGGGCTTGCCCGTCCGCCGAAACACAATGACGCGCTTGACGCTGGGGCAGCCGGAGGCGAGCGCCTTATCCGCCGCTGCCTTCAGCTCGACTACATTTCCTGCGCGCCAGCCGCCGTCCGCGGTGATGACGATCTTGGCCTCGGTGTCCACGATCCGGTCCTTCAGCGCCGGAGCCGAGAATCCCCCGAACACCACGCAGTGAACCGCGCCGATCCGGTTGCACGCGTGCATCGCGATGACCACTTCTGGAATCAGCGGCATATAGATAATCACGCGGTCGCCGCGCTGCACGCCCTGTGCCTTCAGGGCACGCGCGAACCGGCACACCTCGGTATGCAGCTCGCGATAGCTCAGGCGCCGCGTATCTGCGCCCTCGCCTTCAAAAATGATCGCCGTCTTGTGGCCGCGCTCCTGCAGATGGATGTCGAGGCAATTGAAGGAGACATTCAACCGCCCGTCCGTGAACCAGCGATAGTTGGGGGCGCGCGAGTCGTCCAGCGCGACGGTGAAGGGGGTTTGCCAGGTCAGCTCCTGCCGGGCGAGATCCGCCCAGAATCCCGTGTGATCCGCGGCCGCGGCGCGCTGCAGCCGCTGCAGGTCGGCAGCCTTCAGGCCCGCCTGCGCCGCGAAGTCCGGCGGCGGGGGAAAGGACCGCTCCTCCAGCAACACTGACTCGATATTCCGGTTCGTCATGTTCTTCCGCCTCGGGCACTGAAGCCTGCGCTGCCCACGAGCATAGCGTAGCCGAGTTTCGCAGGGCATCCGTGAGCGTCCCGCAAGCGGACGCAGTCCGCGCCGGGAAGGCTTGGCATGGATCGTCCTTATGGCGTAGAACGGCGGCTCCTGGCATGGATGCTCATGGCGTAGCACGGCGACTCATGGCATGGATCGCCGTTATGGCGTAGAACGGCCGCTGCGCTGCCGGCCATTTCACGAATTCCGCTATCAGCATGTCGACACCCGCCGGCACGTTGCGGCTCTCGCCCAGCCAGGGCGCCTGTGGCTGGCTGGCCGTCCTTGCGTCGTGCCTGCTCCTGACAGCCTGCGGCTCGAAGGCTTCATCGCAGAATATCCTTCTCCGAACGTGCCGCCCGGTGGGCGGAACCGTCGAAGCCTCATGGGACATTGCCGCGCCCAGCGCCGGCGTCCTGGACATCAGGATCGAAGAACGGGGGGTGTCGGTCATCGCCACGCTGGATCACGATCCGGCGACTGCGGCGGCAAGCCCGGTCGAGCGCTTCGGTACCATCGTACTGGTCACGGGCGTGCGCCACGCCGATTCGCACATCGTCAGTATTCGCGCGCAGGACTCGCCGGAAATCCGCGGTGAGGCATGTATCTCGGCGGCTCTCGTGAAGCCCATCGAGAGGGGCTTATGGGCACAGAGGGCATTCGCCGCTGCGGGCCACGCCACGCAGAGGCGGGACTGGAACACGGCTTTTGATGAATACCTCAGCGCCGCTCGCGGATTTGATCGACAGCGTCTGCGGCGGGCGTCGGCCGAGGCACGTCACGCCATGGCAGAGTTGGCGTATCGCCGATTCGATCGCAAACGCGACAGCTATGCGCTCGCGGGACAGGCTCTTGCCGACTACGGCGAACAGGCCGATCCGATCTTTACCGCGGTCGATCCGATCTTTACCGGCCTGCTCGCCGGTCTGCAGGGCAAAGCGCTGCTCGATATGCCAGGCGGCGATGTCCATGTTGTCGCACCGAGGGTGCGCGAACGGCTATTCGTAGCGCGCAAATACGACGCCGCGAGCGGCGCTGGTGCGCGCGAGCTGCCGCGACTCGACATCATGACCGGGTTTCTCGAGTACATGCTCGACGCCCCTGCAAAGGCGCGCGAGCTCTTCGCGCAGGCCGCACGAAGCTGCCGCGCCCTGCAGGACTGGGATTGCTACGCGATCGCAAGTCAGAATCTTGCGCTGCTTGCGGAGGCCGACAAGAACTACGCATTTGCATTGTCAGCGTATGGGGACGCCTTGCGTGCTCTGCGGCCGGAGCTCGACCCGAAAGTGGCCGCGGACATCTGGAACAACCTCGGGCGCCTGCAGGGCGTAGTGGGTCTCTTCAGCAGCAGCGCACACTCGCACGCGGCGGCAATGCGCGAGTACGCAGGGCTCGGAGATTGCCCCGGCGTACGCCGCACGCTTGCGCGCTCTGGCAGTCTCCTGGTGCAGATCGGCACTCTCGCCGACGCGGAGAATGACCTGCAGCACGCAGCATCGCTCGACTGTCCCGAGTTGCTGGCATCGGCCGGCGCGGCCCTCCCTGCCGGAACTGACTCGTCCGCGTCCTCCGGGCCGCCGCCGACAGATCGCTTCTCCGCCCCTGCGGATACCGGACACACGCAGTTGTGCAGGCATTCTCTCGATGCGCGTACGCTTGCGGCTGCCAACAGGATCGTCGTCTTCGATGCGCTGCTCTCGCTAGGCGACCTCCTCATGATGGAAGGCGACGACGCCCGGGCGCAGCACTGTCTCGATGCCGCCGGCCCTTACGCCGCGGATTCGCGCACACAGGTTCGTCTCGCAAACGCACGCGGCACGATGCTTCTGGAACGTAACGATGCCGAAGGAGCGCAAACGAGCTTCAGGCGGGCGCTACGCATCGCCGACAACGCGGCGCTTCCGGCGACCTACGAGCACCGCGGCGCAGCTCAACTCGGCGTCGTGAAATCGGCACTGCTTGCCGGCAACGGCGCCCGCACGCTGCAGGACTCCACCCGGGCGCTGGAAACCAGCGTTGCGCGGGGCGACATCGATCAGACCGTTACTTCGTTGCGGCTCATCTCCGCGGGTTACCGCGCATCACGGCTGCCGGCGCAAGCCGCGCGCACACTGCAGACCGCCGCCGATCTGATCGAAGCGGTCCCGATCGACCAGCTCGATGGCGAGAAGCGCGCCACCTATCTGGCTACGCAGTACACCGTCTTCGCGGAGCTGATGGACCTGTATGCCTCGCAAGCAGGAGCTGATCCCGATATGACGTGGTTGGCGTTCGAGACTTCGGAGCGGGGACGCGCGCGCAGCTTGCGGTATGCAATCACTCAGACGAAGCGAGATGCCTCGTCGCCGCTCGAGGCACCCCCGGCCGCGCGATATCGACAGTTGTTGCGGGAGGTGGTTCAGCTCGCCAATGCGAATGCAGGCGCCGAGCATCAGGACCTGCTCGCCGAGCTGGACAGCGCAGTGCGGCGGGAGCGCGGCACGGTCGAGCCATTCGACCGCAACCAGCTCAAGCAGGCTCTCGGACGACTCGACGCCACGCTGGTCGAGTATGCCGCCGGCTCGCGGGACATGTTTGCTTTCGTGATCGACGGCAACGGCAGCGCCCAACTCGTGCAACTGGGCGGGCGGCGCGAAATCGCCGCCGCGGCCGGCGAGCTGCGCGAGCTGCTGCGGGACCCCGAGTCGCCTGCCAGTACGGTTCGCTCCGCCGCCGAGCGCCTGGCGCGGCTCGCGTTGTGGCCCCTCACCAGCAGGTTGTCCGGCAAACGGATCATTTTCGTGCCCGACGATGCCTTGCACACTATTCCATTCAATGTACTTCCCTGGTCTTCCAACTTCGCGGCCCAGACGGTTCTGCAACATGCGGAAACGTCCATCATGCCGTCCGCACTGTTTCTGACGCAGGGGCACACACCCTCCGCTGGGCGCGCCAGCGCGCCACGGATCGAGCTGATCGGCGACCCCGTATTCAGGATTTCCGACTGGCACCACGAGTGTCTGGACGCCGCGGGAGAGTCGAGCGCAAAGCCTGTCACGCGGGCGGCCTTCGATTGGACCGAGGCCCTGCCGCGCCTGCCCGGCAGCCGTGCCGAGGTTCTGATGGTTGCACAGCTAGCGCGGCAATCGAGACCGGCCGGCCGCGTCGAGACGCTTCTCGGGTGCGCTGCCGTACCCGGCGCATTGCGCCGCGCGGCGGATGAACATGTTGATCTGCTGCACATTGCAACTCACGCCCGGGTGGACGCTCAACGCCCCCGCCTGTCGGCGCTCGCACTGACACCCGAAGAGGGCACCGGCAGGCCGGCATCCGCTTTCGGGCTGCTGGATATTCTGGCACTGAAGTTGCATTCCAGCCTGGTCGTACTCAGCGCGTGCGAGACGTCGCGCGGCCGGTTGCTCCCGGGTGAAGGTGTACTCGGTCCGGCACAAGCCTTCCTGCAGGCGGGCGCGGCTGCCGTCATCGCAAGCTACTGGCGCATCGACGATCGGAGCACCTCGAGCTTCATGCGGCAGTTCTACAGATATTTGCTGCTCGACCGTCTGCCGGCGTCGGCCGCCCTGCGCAGGGCGCAGCTCGATCAGGCCACCGCTTCCTCCTCCTATGACTGGGCGGCGTTTGCGCTCCACGGCTGGCCCGACACGACCCTGTAGATCTCGCAAGCGGTCGGCCCGTGGCCTGAAGCCGGAAGTCTCCCTGAGATAAGCAGCCTCCTCGCAGCAGTGATGTACCGCGGATTCGTTTCATCCCTGCCGTGCACCCTCCGAGGAGAACTCCATGTCCCTGTCCCGCAAGGTATCCCTGTCTTCATCGATCATCGCCCAGTGTTTGCTCGTCGGCTGGGCGGCGACGGCGCCACCCGCCGAAGCGGCCACCGTCCCCGGCTATTTCTTCAAGACATGGACCGTATCGAAGAACTGCACCGAGCAACACGCCGGGCTCGCGGCCCGCGTGCAGACCGGCCTCAAATTCCGGATAGTGCCCCGCCCGGCCGAGGACGGCAGCTATGTGCTCGAGGCGCAGGATGGCGCTCAGCAACATTGGGCCGCCAACTGGAACGGCATGAAGCTCGAGTACCGCCCCGGCACGAAGATGACCAGCATACCCGCGGACTTCGAGTGCATTCCCGGCCAGGAGGCGAGCTCGCCGTTCCTCGCGATGTCGGGCTATGCGCAGGCATCCGAGCCGTATTATGAGCAGCAGCACTGGTATGGACTTGCGAGGATTCAGGGACAGTTGGAACACGTACTGATCTTCCCACGCGATGTGACCGGTGACGCCGCCGCGATCATCGTGATGCAGTCGGTCAACTCGCCGACTTCCGTCAAGCTCGATGACGACGGCGTGATCCACAGCAGCGACTGATTTGCCGGCGGATGTGCGCGGCTTCCCTGGGGCGTGCCGAGGGCCGCCCCAAGGGATCCTGTGCCTGGGGATCCCGCATTTGGCGCAAGGGCGCCGATCAAGTCCGGGTTTCGGCTGCGGCACGCGACTAGAATTGCGGCATGACGCCGGGCACCCTCCGTGCGGCTGGGGTGGGCTTGCTCCTCCTCATCACCCGCTCTGTCCCACCGGCCCCGGCGCAGGACGCAGGGGCGTTTCCGTGCCAACCGCTGAAGTGCTCAACGCTTCTGCCGTCCACGCCAGTGGACGATGCTGCCACGAGCGACTGCGCCTATCGGGCGGGCAATCTATGGTGGGTTGACTACGTCGCCGGCTCGCTGGCCTGGAGTGACCACGAAGCCGACAAGCCCGTCATCGTCGCCGTCTTCGACGATGGCGCCTATATCGACCACGAAGATCTGCGCAATCAGCTCTGGACCAACGAGGCAGAGGCACACGGCAAGCCAGGAGTTGACGACGACGGGAATGGCTATGTTGACGACGTCCACGGATGGGACTTCGTCGATGACAGCGCCGATGTCTCTCCCAAGGGCGAATGCCGTTCGCGTTTCAGCCACGGCACGCTGATGGCAAGCCTGGTGGCGGCCCGGCGAAACAACGGCGTGGGAATCGCCGCGGCCGGGTCAGATGGCGCACGCCTCATGATCCTGCGTGTCGTCGGCTGCAATCGGGGTGTGGACGACGATGCGAATCCACAACGCCTGGTGCGGGCACTGAATTATGCAACACGCATGGGCGCCCGGATCCTGAGCTTCAGCGCTCATTGGAATGCCACGACACCCGAGCTGGATAGCGCGTTTGCCGAGATCGCCGATCGGCCTGATTCGCCCCGCGCGGCAGTCGTGGTGGCCAGCGTGCCCAACAAAGGAGAGCCTGCCGCCGGTTTTCCTGCCGCATACCGCTTCCGGCGGATCGTCCGGGCCGTGCCGATCGGAAACGACGACATGATCTCCCCGGGGACGAGCCCAGCGCCGCTGGGGCTCAACCTGGGGTCTCCCAGCGCCTGTGTGATCGGCGCAGGCTCGCCGCCCAACCGCTACCAGCTCGAACAAGGAAGCTCGAACTCCACGGCCATCCTCGCGGGTCTGCTGGCCGGCATCTGGGCAAGGCCTCCCTATGCTAAATTGAATACAGACGAGTTCCTGGCAAGGGTCGTACAAGGGCAAATGCTCAAAACTCCACGCCGTTCTAAACCTGGGGCGCGGACGCCATACTTAGACGGGGTCCCGCTAGCCGATGCTTGCCTACTGCAAACGGAGGGCCGGACAGCGCGCGTTTGTCGCCAGCCAGGATCGAAGCGGGAAGCGCCTCCATGACATATATCGAATCACCGCCGGCAGAGATCTGCCCCGACAAGCCCCTGGACCGCGCTGCCCGTGACGATTCAGCGCTCGTAGAAGCCATTGCCGAGCGGACGAGCCTCCAAAATCAACTTTACGTGAGATATCGGAGGCCCTTGCTACAGGTATTCCTGCACAGACGCATCGCTCGCGATGCCGCCGAGGACCTGTTGCAGCGCACGTTTTTGCAGGCGATCAAGAAGATCCGTAGCGAGGGTCTGGATGACCCGCACAATCTGGGAGGCTATCTCTATCGCACGGCATGCAAGCTCGCCACGGCCTACTGGCGCGGAGAGCTTTCACACCGGCACGACAACGATCGGGAGTTGCTCACGAATCTCAAGGACGAGGCGCTGTCGCTGGAAGAACGCCTTGACCACGAGCAACTCGCCAGATGCGTGCGCGATCTCATGGGCCATCTGCCCGTGCAGCGCGACCGCGAAGTGTTGGTACGGTACTACCTCCAGGAAGAGCCGCGGATTGCGATCCGCGAGTCGTTGCAATTGACCGACATGCAGTTCAATCAGGTCCTCTGGCGCGCACGCCAACGATTCGGCGAAATCCTCCGCAGGCACGGGTTCGCGGTTGGCGAGTCGGGATCTGCGCAATCGACCAAGGAGTAGGGAATACCATGGACCACACACAGTTCAAGACGAATCAGACGGCTGCCTGCTATGTCGCGGACGGCCTGGATGAGAGCACGCAAGAGGCGTTCGAGCTGCACATGATGGGGTGCGCCGAATGTGTTGATGATGTCGAGGCCTGGCGCGCGATCAGGCTCGACATGCCCGAACAGCGTCCCGCGGTGCGTCCACCGGCCCGCAAGCAGTATCTGCCTGCGTTTACCGATTGGCGCATGGCCGCTTCGCTGCTGGGCGCAGGAGTCGTGGGTGCCGCGGGCGGCTGGGCCGGAAGGAGCGCGCAAGTGACCGACCTCGACTCTACGGAGACTGTTGTGTTCAACGTCCCTTCCGTGACGCGCGGTGCGGACGAGTGCACTACGCTGCATCTGGCGGCCGATACGCAATTGGCGCTTCTGCGAGTGCCTGGAGTATCCAGAGAGCTGCGAGTCGTGGCCCTGGATTCCGAGAGGCACGAGCTTCCGGCCGCGCATTATGCGGCGCGAATGCAGCCGGATGGCAGCCAGCTCGTGCGCATCGACACCCAGCTTCTCAGGGGACGCACGGTGCACCTCGAGGCGCGCGGTCCGGATGGCTCAGGCGAGCCGCTTGGATGCATTGCGGGCGAATCGCCACCCGCCGACGAGGACCATCAAAGCTGACGCTGAGTCCGCCGGGAGCGGCTCCGCTTCCGCGGCGATCAACGCGGGAGGCGGCTCAATCCAGGGCCAGCTGCGCCAGCCGGTCTCCCTGGCGGCGCAGAAATGGCCCGAAGCCCAGTTGGTCGTACAGGCCACCCAGTGCGCAGACATCCGGCGCCCGGCGGCGCAACCCCTCGACGCCCACGCCAAGCTCCATGTCGCAGGTGATGCGCGTGAGCTGCCGCGCCAGGTAGGCGGACTCGCGATGCTCGCGCAGCCGGTCACTGAGTGTCTTTGCGCCGCGCAGCTTCAGACCGGCCACGCGCCCGAGACCGGCATACAGATCGTCGAGGGATGCGAATTCCTTCATCAGCACGGCTGCCGTTTTGGGTCCGATTCCCGGGACGCCCGGAATGTTGTCGACGCAATCACCCGTGAGTGCGAGATAGTCGGCAAACCTCTCAGGCGCAACGCCGTAGTGCCGTTCTATGTCGTGGTAGCCGAATTGCTCGCGCGCCCCGTAATCCCAGAACAGGTCGCCGTCGCGCATGAGCTGCGCGAGATCCTTGTCGCGCGTAATGAAGGCCGAGCGCACACCCTCCTCCCGCATCTGGCATGCAAGGGTGCCGATGATGTCATCGGCTTCGTATTCCGGATGGGTGAATACCGCGAGCCCGAGGTGGCGGCACACCTGCCGGCAGCGCTCGAATTGCGCGGGGAGATCCACTGGGGGCGGCTCGCGGTTCGCCTTGTAGGCCGGATAGATGCGGCTGCGATAGGAGTTGGCGAGCCGTTGATCGAAAGCCACCGCGATGTATCTTGGGCGCATGCGCTCGATCAGATCGCCCACGAAGCGGGCGAATCCGAACACCGCGTGCACCGGATTGCCGTCCCGATCGATCATGTCGGGCAGCACGGAGTGATACGCACGGAACACGTAGACCGAAGCGTCGATCAGAAAGATCAATTCCCCACCCCCCGGCTCTTCACCGGGGTCCCCGGGGAAATCAAGCATCCTGGTCGACGGTTGCAGCTCGTGTGCGGATGCAAGCTTGATTTCCTGGGGTGGTTTCACCGGGGTCCCCGGGAAATCAAGCATCCTGGTCGACGGTTGAAGCTCGTGTGCGGATGCAAGCTTGATTTCCTGGGGTGGTCTTCGGGGTCATCACGACAGCCAGCGCTGGATGCGGTCGTGCAGCGGGCTCGACCGCGGGAAATGGGCAAGCAGGTATTCCATCTGGTCCGCAAGCACGCGCCGGCCCTTGAGGAAAATATATTCCGCATAGGTCGGAGTGAACGGAACGGCGATCAGTTGCATCTTCGACTGCTCCGGAGTGCGCGATGCCTTCTGGTTATTGCAGCGGCGGCACGCCGTCACGACGTTCGTCCAGATGTCGATGCCACCCTGACTGAATGGCCTGATGTGATCGCGCGACAGCTCCCGCGACGGAAAGCGCATTCCGCAGTACATACACAGGTAAGCGTCCCGCCGGAACAGCGTTTGGTTGTTGAGCGGCGGGACATAGTCGTGGCGCGTGTTGCCGGGGTTACCCGTGTGCCCGACGGTGGCCACGATCGAGTTGACCTCGAGCACCGTGCGCAGTCCGCTTGCAGCGTTCACACCGCCGTATAGCGTGTAGAGCGGCGAGCCACACGTATAAGCGACCTGCTCCTGATGGTACAGTCGCGCGGCTTCCTTATAGTCGATCCACTCGAGCGGCATACCGGCCACGTCCGTACGCAGGACAAGTTGCGAGAGCCCGCGCGCCGCGAAGGTCGCGACGATGCGCAGGTCATCCTGGTGGCCGTGGTCGGCGCTGTCGAGATCTATGCCTAGCATGGCCGCTGTAAGATAAAGCAGATTTGTGCAAGAATTCAACGTTGCAACCGCTTAATTCGCTTGAGGATTTCCAAACGCGTGGCCGGCAGGCCACGCCCAGCACGTTCGAGGGCCCTGCATGCCAGTCACGATCGGCGCGCTCCGTGAGCGCGCGCCCCAAGAAACGCGCGTCAGCCTGGTACCCGAGGTGGCTGACAAATTTGCCCAGACCGGCGCCCGGGTGCTCATCGAGCGGGGCGCTGGAACGCGCGCTCAGTTCCCCGACGCCGCTTTCAAGAACGTGGCGTGGGCAGATACTCCGACGGCGGTCCTCGAGCAGTCCGAGGTCATTCTGACCGTCCAGCCCCTGTCGATCGAGCAGATTCAGCACCTGAAAACGGGGACCGTGGTGATCGGCCACATGCAGGCCTACCTGCGCCAGGCGGAGGTCAAGGCGCTGAAAGAGCGTGGCATCACGAGCTTCGCGATGGAATTCGTGCCTCGCATCTCACGCGCGCAGTCGATGGATGCGCTCTCATCGCAGGCGGCCATCGCCGGCTACAAGGCGGTACTGATCGCAGCCAACCACTTGCAGAAATTCCTTCCGATGCTGACTACGGCTGCGGGCACCATCCGCCCTGCGATGGTACTCGTTATCGGCGCCGGCGTGGCCGGCCTGCAGGCAATCGCGACGGCAAGGCGGCTGGGTGCCGTCGTGGAAGCGTACGACGTGCGCGGAGCGACGAAGGAGCAGGTGAAGTCTCTCGGCGCGAAATTTGTTGACACCGGCGTGAGCGCCGATGCGGCTGGCGGTTATGCGCGGGAGTTGACGGACGAGGAGAAGCGCAAGCAGCAGGAAGTGCTGGACTCGCGCATCGCGGCGGCTGACGCGGTCGTGACCACCGCGTCCGTGCCGGGGCGTCCGGCACCCAAGATCATCTCGCGCGCTGCCGTGGAGCGGATGAGACCGGGGTCGGTCATCGTGGACGTCGCCGCCGAACAGGGAGGCAACTGCGAGCTCACCCGTGCCGGCGAAGTCGTCGAGCATCACGGCGTACAGATCATCGGGGCGGTCAATCTGCCCGCCGCTCTCGGCTACAACGCGAGCGAGATGTACGCGCGCAATCTCCTCAATTTTCTCAAGCCCGCCATCAGCAAAGGCGAGCTTGCAATCGACTGGAACGATGAGGTCTTCGCGCAGTCGTGCCTTACGCATGGAGGCGAGCTCAGGCATGAGGCCACGCGCAAGGCAATCGAAGGCTGACGGGGCAAGGGTCGCACGTGTACGGCTCCATGGCCCGGACGATCACGGGTTGATGCAAACCGCGGGGAGGTTCCGCACATGACGGGTATCGTTGCTCTTTACATTTTCATGCTCGCCGCCTTCACCGGCTACGAGGTCATCTCCCGCGTGCCGGTCATCCTGCACACGCCGCTGATGTCGGGATCCAACTTTGTCCATGGCATCGTGCTCGTCGGTGCCATGGTCGCGCTCGGCGGAGCGCACACGACTCTCGAAAAGACCATCGGGTTCATCGGCGTGCTGCTCGCGGCGGGCAACGCGGTCGGCGGCTATGTCGTCACGGAGCGAATGCTCGAGATGTTCAAGTCGAGCGGCGCGCGCCGCAGCCAGGGAACGGGACCGAGGGTGCACTGATGCCGCTCATCGATGCGGATACCCTGATCCAGGGGAGTTATTTCGTCACGGCGGCCCTGTTCATCCTGGGGCTCAAGCGCATGAGCTCGCCGGTCACGGCCCGCAGCGGCATTTTGTGGGCGGGTGCCGGCATGCTGGTCGCGACGCTGGTCACGTTTTTCTACCCGGCGATGACCAACTACCCGCTCATCGGCGCCGCCATCGTCGTGGGCGGAGGCCTGGCGTGGTGGAGCGGCAAGCGAGTGGCGATGACCGACATGCCGCAGATGATCGCTCTGTACAACGGGATGGGCGGCGGCGCAGCGGCGGCGATCGCCGCAGTGGAGCTCTACCGCGGAGAGAGTCGGAGTTATGCGATTTCGGCGCTCGCGGCAGTCGGCGGCATTATCGGCGCGGTCTCCTTCAGCGGCAGCGCGATCGCCTTCGGCAAGCTGCAGGGGCTCATCACCCGCAGCGTGCGCTTCTCCGGGCAGCAGGTATTCAATCTGATCCTGCTCGCGGCCGCGTTGCTGCTGGGCGCTCTGGTCGCGTTTCACTTCAATGCCTCGCCCACCGTGGTCACGGCTTTCTTCGTACTGGCCTTGCTGCTCGGACTCACGATGACGCTGCCGATCGGCGGCGCCGACATGCCGGTCGTGATTTCCCTCTACAACGCGCTCACCGGACTTGCGGTGGCGTTCGAAGGGTTCGTGCTCAACAACGCCGCAATGATCATCGCCGGCACGGTCGTCGGCTCGGCCGGAACCCTGCTGACGCAATTGATGGCACGGGCCATGAACCGGTCGCTGGGCAACGTGCTGTTCTCCGGATTCGGCGATACCGGCGCCGCCGCCACCGGCGAGGTGACCGGCAGCCTCAAGCCCATCGAGGCGGCGGACGTCGGCGTCATGATGGCCTTTGCGCAAAAGGTGATCGTCGTGCCGGGCTACGGCATGGCCGTAGCCCAGGCGCAGCACAAGATCTGGGAGCTGTGCCAACTGCTGATCGATCGGGGGGTGACCGTGAAATTCGCCATTCACCCGGTGGCGGGGCGCATGCCGGGGCACATGAACGTGCTGCTCGCGGAGGCGGGCGTACCGTATGATCTCATCGCCGATCTGGACGAGATCAATTCAGAATTTGACACCGCGGACGTAGCGCTGATCATCGGCGCGAATGACGTGGTCAACCCGGTGGCGCGCACGGACAAGTCGAGCCCGATCTATGGAATGCCGATTCTGAATGCCGACAAGGCCAGGAACGTCGTCGTCATCAAGCGTGGCAAGGGCGCCGGGTTCTCGGGGATCGAGAACGCGCTGTTCTATCTCGACAACACGCGCATGCTGTACGGCGATGCGCAGAAAGCCGGCGCGGAGCTCATTCAGGCCATCAAAGCGGTCGATTGACCTTCGCCGGCCCGCATGCGCGTGAGTGCCATGTGCAGAGGTACCAGCATGAGAAGATTCTGGAGCCAGTCGCGGTTCGCTGCCGTATTGGCCATTGTCCAGCCCCCATGGCTACTGGCGGCGACACTCCTCGCGGCAAGTCCAGCGGCAAGTCCCGCGGCACCGCCCAAGCCGGCAGCCAAGACGCCGTCTTCCGCCGGTGCTGCCGCCAACAACGCCCGCAGGCCACTCACATCAGCCGACGTGATTGCGGGCTCCGCAGCGTCCGATTGGAGGCCGCTGGATTTGCGGAACACGCTGTATGTCGAGCTTCCGGCGGGCCGAGTGATCATCGAGCTCGACCCCGTGTTCGCGCCGCACCACGCGGCGAACATAGAGGCCCTTGCACGCGAAGGTTATTACGACGGCCTCGCGATCGTCCGCTCACAGGACAACTACGTCGTTCAGTGGGCGGATCCGGATGGAAAGCGGCCGATCAAGAACGCGCAACGGACGCTGGCCGCGGAATTCGAGCGCGCCTCGCGGGGCGTACCATTCACCCCGCTTCCCGATCCCGACACCTACGCACCCGAGGTTGGATTTTCGGACGGCTTCCCTGCCGCAGTCGATCCAAAGTTCGGCCGGGCCTGGCTCGTGCACTGTTACGGGATGGTCGGCGCCGGCCGCGACAACGACGTGGACAGTGGCGGCGGCACCGAATTGTATGTCGTCACCGGGCAGGCTCCTCGTCACCTCGACCGAAACGTGACGCTGGTCGGACGCGTCGTGCAGGGAATGGAATGGCTTTCGACTCTGCCGCGGGGAAGCGGGCCGCTGGGATTTTACGAAAAGCCCGAGCAGAGGGTTCCCATCAAGTCTGTACGCGTCGCCTCGGACCTGCCCGAGGCGCAACGTACCGAGTTGGAAGTGTTGCGCACCGATACGCCGACGTTCGCGGCATTCGTTGAAGCGCGCCGCAACCGGCGCGAAGAGTGGTTCAAGGTACCAGCGGGCCATGTCGACGTCTGCAACGTGCCCTTGGTGACGCGTCCAAAGGTCACGTCAACGGCCAAATGACACTCCCCTGGGCTGCGGCCCATGTCTCCATGTGCTCTGCGCCGCAGCGCGGCGATGTTATCCGCGGTGTGTTGGCTTCAATGACGAGGGTGCCGCGGGGGCGGCGCGTGCATCTGCATGCGCCTCATCCGATGCTCGCGCACCTCTTGAATCATGTGCTGCCGCTGCGCGGGCGAGGCATTGCGCCATTGCTCGCGCAGATCCCTGCGCTTGTCCAGCGGTAACCGCTGAAATCTACGGAAATTCTGTCGGACGGCTGCCTGCTCATTGGGCGGCAGCGACTGAAATCTCTCCCAGCGATCGCGCAGCGCGCGCCGCTGGTCCGGGGGCAGGGAATGCCATCGCTGGAAGCGCCGCTGAGCGCGCTCACGCTGTTCCGGCGACATGCCCAGCCATCGATCACTGCCGCGCGCGAGTGCCTGCTGACGCTCCGGCGGCAGCGTATTCCAGTCGTTGCCGAAACGTCCCAACAGCCGTTGCTGATCCGCGGAAAGGCTCGACCAGGGAACGCCGTGGGAGGGCGCCTGGCCCTGGGAGGGCGCCTGGCCCTGGGAGGGCGCCTGGCCCTGGGAAGGCGCCTGGGCTGCCGGCGGTGCAATGGGCTGCGGCGGCGTTTCCTGTTGCGCCAATGCCGGCGTGGCCGCCGCCAGCAGCCCGACCAGTACGAGGGATTGCCCCTTACTCATCTTTTTTATCTCCGGCCGCCGGAGGTGGTGTCCCCGTCGCGACCTGCTTCGCCCGCGCCGGCCCGCCCGGGTCGGCTGTTTTGGCAACCCCGTCGATATCCGTCTGCGACAGGTAATCGATCCAGCCTTCATCGTCCGCGGCCGCCTGCGCGGCCGCCTGTGAATCCGCACCCGAATCCACGCTGCCGAGAAATTCCAGCAATTCAGCGTCCGCTGTCGAATCGGGCGCCTTGTTGTCCGCGAGCACGACCGCACACCCGGACGTCAGGGCTGCCAGCGTCAGCACGAGGCGGACACAACGACTGCGCATCAGGTGCTCGTCTCACTCGAATCCGTCTGCTCCACCGCCCATTCAAAAAACGACCCGTCCGACTCCTCGGAGGAGACCAGATCGAGCCCATCGCCATCCGCCAGTAAATCCAGATCCTCGACTGTGGCATGGCCACCCTCGGCGACCGGCAGCTCCATCTGCGGCGAATGTGGCCAGAGGATGAAAGCTACGAGCACTGCCGCGGCTACCGCTCCTGCAGCAGGCATCAGCACGAAGCGTCGCCAGAATATCGGGCGGCGGCGCGCCGCTTCCGCAACTGCGGCGTGCCGCGCCTGATTCAGGCGCGACCGGATCCGGCCGTCGATACGCGTCACGCTGTCTTCGAGCACGTCCCGCACCTGCTGCTCGAACCTGCCCGGCAATTCCT
This sequence comes from Steroidobacteraceae bacterium, assembly GCA_050738795.1. Lineage (GTDB taxonomy): Bacteria > Pseudomonadota > Gammaproteobacteria > Steroidobacterales > Steroidobacteraceae > 13-2-20CM-66-19. Next base: position 10,915 of record JBOIAD010000113.1, on the reverse strand, counting down.
CGATCGGACTCATGTCCAGAACTCTCCGAGTCGCGCGCGAAGTGTCTGCAGCGCGCGAAAATAATGTGTTTTCACGCTGCCCTGCGAGCAGCCCATCGCCGTCGCCGTCTGCGCCACGTCGAGCCCTTCGAGCGTGCGGAGCATGAACACCTGTTGCTGCCGCCGGGGCAGCGCCTCGAGTGCACGATCCAGGGCTCCCATCGCCTCCGCTATCTCCAGACGGCGCGGTGGCTGTGGGTCGGCGCTGGGCGCCTGCGCTATCGGATCCAGCTCATCCTCGTCATCGTCGCCCCGGTACGGCAGCCAGGAAATCACACGGCCGCGCACCGTCCGGCGGCGCTGGATGTCCCGAATCCGGTTCTCGAGGATGCGATAGAACAGCGGCTTCCATTCTTCTGCCGGCCTGCCGGCATACGCGCGCGCAAGCTGAAGCATCGCATCCTGCACAGCATCGAGCGCGTCGTCCTCGTGGCGCAGCGCCGCCTGGGCAATCTTGAATGCCTTCAGCTCGACGCCGGCCAGAAACTGGTTCAGCGCACGAGATTGGGTATTTGTAGTCGAATCCGACAGTTCCACGTCGCCGTATGTTGCCGACGGCATGCTATAAGGCGGCGCGAGCGTAGCAAACCCAGACATGCGATGTATAACGCGCGTGCGCCGGACCTGGTTGACTCCGCGCGGCCAGCGCAAGCCATTGATTTAGAATACCCCATGACGGTCCTTCGCGTTGCGCTCGACACGCCGCTGCGGCGCCTGTTCGACTATTTGCCGCCCGGGACCGCCGCTGCGGCGCCCGACCATGCGTGCATCAAGCCCGGAACTCGCGTTCGCGTACCCTTCGGCCGGCAACGGCTGGTCGGCATGGTCATGGAGGTCGCGGACTCGTCAGACCTGCCTCCCGAGCGCCTGAAAGCGATCCTGGAGATCCTGGATTCCCGGCCCATTCTCGACCCCGCCGCGCTCGGGCTACTGCGCTGGGCGGCGGAGTACTACCACCATCCGGCCGGTGAGGTCGTTTCCGCCGCCGTGCCCAAGGCGCTTCGATTGGGTGCAAGCGCCAGTGCGACCGAGGAGCACTGGAGCGCAACCGGGACCGGGCAGGAAGCCTGCGCGCGAGGCGAGCCGCGACGCGCTCCAAAACAAAGGCAATTGCTCGAGCATCTCGTTCAGCACGACAGTCTTGCCACGGATACTCTGAGCGTGCACATGCCCAATTGGCGGGACGCCGCGCGCTCATTGGCCGCACGTGGCTGGATCACATCGCGGGACATCACCCCGGCAACCGCGAATGAGCCCATCGGAGTGCGGGTTGCCGGCCCCCCACTTGCCGAAGACCAGAAGATCGCCGTGCATGCCGTCGCCGAATCGCTGGGGCGCTTTGGCGCGTTCGTGCTGCATGGGGTGACCGGGAGCGGCAAGACTGAGGTGTACTTGCGGCTTACAGAGCGCGTTCTATCGTTGGGGCGCCGCTCCCTTGTGCTGGTGCCGGAGATCGGGCTGACTCCCCAGCTCGTCGGCCGCTTTCGCGAGCGGTTCGATGCCCCGATGACGGTCTTGCATTCGGCGCTGACCGATCACGAACGCCTGCTCGCTTGGCGCGAAGCATTCAGCGGCCGCGCCAGGATCGTTCTGGGCACGCGCTCGGCCATCTTCGCGCCAATGGCCGATCTCGGCATCATCATCGTCGATGAAGAGCATGACGCATCTTTCAAGCAGCACGAAGGAGGCTTCCGCTACTCCGCGCGCGATCTGGCCGTCGTGCGGGCACAACGCGCAAACGTTCCAGTGTTACTCGGCTCTGCTACGCCGGCATTGGAGACTCTGCACAACGTGACGACCGGCCGCTACGTCCGCTTGTCTCTTTCGCGCCGGACCGAGCAGGCGGTGCCGCCGCGAATGGCCCTGGTTGACCTGCGCGCGAGTGCGGTTCAGGCGGGAATCTCGACGCCGGCCGTGCAGGCAATGGAACGGCACCTGCAGGAGGATGGCCAGGCACTCGTGTTTCTCAACCGGCGCGGTTATGCGCCAACGCTGCTCTGCACCGCCTGTGGTTGGGTTGCGCCGTGCGCCGAATGCGACGCAAGACTGACCGTACACCTCAGCGCGGGCCGGCTTAGATGCCACCATTGCGGAGCGGACGCGCCGCTCCCTGCGCGATGCCCGCAATGTGGGTTTGCCACAAAGACCGTCGGACAGGGAACAGAGCGCATCGAGGAAGCGCTGGCGGCACTGTTCCCCGGTGTGGCACTCGTCCGGTTGGATCGGGATGTGGTCCGAAAGCGGGGCGACATGGAGACCGCCATGCGCCGCATGGCCTCCGGCGAGGCGCGCATTCTGATCGGCACGCAGATGGTCACCAAGGGCCATGACTTCCCCAACGTGACACTCGTCGTCGTGTTGAATGCCGACCAGGGTCTGTTCAGCACGGACTTCCGGGCGCCCGAGCGGCTGGCGCAAACGATCGTGCAGGTCGCAGGGCGCGCCGGGCGCGGAACGCGCCCCGGCGAGGTGCTGATCCAGACCGAATTCCCGACCCACCCCTTGTTGCAGAGTCTGCTGACCGAAGGCTATGACGGCTTCGCACGCACCGCCCTCGCCGAGCGTGCCCAGGCGGCGTGGCCGCCATTCAGCCGCCTTGCGGCGGTACGGGATTCTGCCAAAACGGCCGATGCGGCGCTGGCGTTTCTGGCCGACGCCCGCGGGCTCGCAAAGCCTCCTCGCGAGGTGAAGCTTCTAGGCCCGGTCCCGGCCGCCATGGCCAGGCGAGCCGGCCGCTATCACGCCCAACTGCTGATCGAAAGCCCGGAGCGCGGTGCCCTGCATCGCTTTCTGGATGCGTGGCTGCCGGAAGTGGAGCAGCTGCAAAGCGCGCGGCGAGTGCGCTGGGCGCTGGACGTGGACCCGATCGAGCTGTACTAGTTTATAGGCCGAAATCGCCTGCGGCGATTTCGGCGGACCATAGCGCGCGGCGTGGGTCCACCCGCGGGCAAAAAACGTGGTTTTTGCCCGCGAAAAGCCGGTCGTCAGGCGGCGAGGCTCGACCAACGAGCTACGCCGTTACGCCTTCCAGAATATGCAGTGACGACGAGGTGGCGATGACGCGCCTGAGCTTCAGTCCCGCACGACCGAACAGGTCCCGAAACTCGTTCCTCGTGCGCTCCCGGCCGCCGGGCACCACCATCATGTTGATGTCCAACAGCTTGCTCCAGTCGCGGCGATTGCCGCTCGAGATGACGTGATCCACGACGAGTACGCGGCCGTCGGCGGCCATTGCATTGCGGCAGTTGAGGAGGATGCCAACGCTTCTGTCATCGTCCCAGTCATGGATGACGTACTTCATGACATAGGCGTCGGCGCCTTCGGGGACCGATGCGAAGAAATCCCCGGCCACGGCTTCGCAACGACTGTGCACATCAGGGGCCGTGATGAATCCCGTCTGAGCGGCGGCCTCCACGACTTGTGGCTGGTCGAAAAGCACGCCGCGAAGATTGGGGTAGGTACGCAGGATGGTGGCAAGCAGGTGCCCGTGCGCACCTCCAACATCGACGACTCTGTGCAAGCGGCCGAATGCGTACGCACGCGCCACCGCCGAATTCTCCATCGCCGAGATGCTGGCCATCGACGCCGAGAAAGTCCGTTCCTTCTCCGGATGCTGCTGCATGTACGGAAAGGCGGGCAAGCCGTGCACATGCTCGAAGGCGGAGCCTCCGGTCACCACCGCGTGATCGAGGGCGCCCCACGCCTGCCAGGTGTAGTCATCGACGAGCATGAGTGCGAAGTTGCGCAGCGATTCGGGATGATCGCTTCGCAGCGTCTGCGCCAGTGGCGTGAGACCGAAGCGCGCCTGTGAGTCCGTCGAGAAAACCCCTACACTGGCGAGCGCGCGCAGCACGCGCTGCAGATACGGCCCATCCGCGCCGACGCGCCTCGCAATTACATCGGCGGTCATCGGCCCCGCCACCAGAACGTCGGCGATTCCGAGCTTCGCGGCAACGAAGACGAGCTGCGACTGCCAATAGGCGGTGATGAGCTTCAGCATGCCCTCACGCGCATGTCGGCGGCGGCGGAACAGCATGGACCCTCCTTAAACTGCGTGATTGAGGCGGCGCAAGGATGCCTGAATTCGGCAGTGGGGCAAACGCGTGCGGGCCTGCGCTGCGCATGGGGTAGACTTCCCGCCCCGCCCAGCGCTGGAACTCTCAAGTCCTTGAAGCCGCAACTCGAGCAACTTCTGCAGGCCGCACTGCGCGAGCTGGCGGGTGGCTCAATCCCGGATGCAACCGACGCTGCCTCGATCAGCGTCGAGCGTACACGCGACCTCCAGCACGGCGACTTCTCCACGAATGCCGCTTTGCGGCTCGCCAAAGCAGCCCGGCGCAATCCCCGCGAGCTTGCGCAGGCGATCGTCGCGGCGCTGCCGCCAAACTCGCTCATTGCACGCAGCGAAGTGGCCGGTGCCGGCTTCATCAATTTCTTTCTGACCCCGCAAGCGTACTCGCAGGAGCTGGCGAGAATCCACGAGCTCGGCGACCGCTACGGGCGCAGCAATCTGGGAGGCGGTCAGCGGGTGATGCTCGAGTTCGTCTCAGCGAATCCCACCGGGCCGCTGCATGTGGGCCACGGGCGCCAAGCCGCTTATGGCGCGACCCTGTCCAACATGCTGAATGCCGTGGGGTTCAGCGTAAGCCGCGAGTACTACATCAACGATGCGGGCCGCCAGATGGATATCCTGGCCGCCAGCGCATGGTTGCGCTATCTGGAGCTCAACGGTGAGCAGCTGCCGTTCCCTGCGAACGGCTACCGCGGCGACTACGTTCGCGCGATCGCCGAGTACTTACGCCTGAAGACAGGCGATCGGCTGCGGCGAGCCGCGAAGGACGTTCTCCAGGATCTGCCCGCCGATGCGCCTGCCGGGGACAAGGAGGCGTACATCGACGCGTTGATCGGGCGGACGCGCGATCTCATCGGTGACGACGGATTCCGCCGCGTACTCGAGCTGTCACTGGAACAGATGCTCGCCGACATCCGGGCCGATCTCGAGGCGTTCGGTGTCAGCTTCGATCGCTGGTATTCCGAGCGGGCGCTGGGCGAAAGCGGCGCGATCGACCGCGCCCTCGAACGGCTCGAGGCACAAGGGCGCCTGTACCGGAAGGAGGGCGCCACCTGGTTCCGCGCTACGGACTTCGGCGACGAGAAAGACCGTGTCGTGGTGCGTGAGAACGGCGCAAGAACCTATTTTGCATCGGATATCGCCTACCACCTCGAAAAGCGCGAGCGGGGGTTCGAGCGCCTGATCGACGTGCTTGGCGCCGATCACCACGGCTATGTCGCGCGCGTGCGCGCCGGCCTCGTTGCAATGGGCGAGCCGGGCGACTGCCTCGAAGTCAATCTCGTGCAGTTCGTCAACCTGTTGCGCGGCGGCGAGAAGATTCCGATGGGCAAGCGCGAAGCCCAGTTCGTCACCTTGCGCGAGCTGCGCGCGGAAGTCGGCAACGATGCCTGCCGGTTTTTCTATCTGATGCGCAGCCACGACCAGCCTCTGGACTTCGACCTCGAGCTCGCAAAGGCGCGCACGAATGAGAATCCTGTGTATTACATCCAGTACGCGCACGCGCGGGTGGCGAGCGTCATGAAGCAGCTTGCGGCGCGCGGCTTCGAGCTGGATTGCGCCGAAGGGCTCGCGAGCGCGCAAATGCTGGCGGGAGAGCAGGAGCAGGCCGTGCTCAATTCGCTGGCGCGCTACCCGGAAGTGCTCGCGCTGGCTGCCACCAATCGTGCGCCGCATGCGGTGGTCCACTACCTGCGCGAGCTCGCGAATGTCTTCCACACGTACTACAACGCCGAGCAGTTCATCGTGAGCGACGCAAGGCTGCGGAACGCGCGACTCGCCCTGGTCCTGGGGGTACAGCAGGTGATCCGCAACGGGCTCACATTACTCGGCGTCTCCGCCCCGGAAAGCATGTGATCCGGACGCTTCCTGCGGCGCGCTTCGCGCGAAGCGCATGACAAGAGACTACAAGAAGGCCAGGAGGCGCCCGCTCAAAGTGGGGCGGATGCGCGAGTTTGGCGCGGGGGCCCTCGTCGGAATCGTCCTCGCTAGCGCCGTGAGCGTCTACTACATGAATGGCAAGCGGGACGCCAGTCACCAGAAGAACGAGGCGCCGCTGCCGGACCCCCACCGCGCGGCTCCTGCTGATCCCGAGGCGGCAGCGGCCTCGTCCACGGGCGAGAAGTACGACTTCTACGAGATGCTGCCGAACTTCGAAGTCGTGGTCCCCGAAAAAGACAAGGAGGTCAAACGCGATCTCCCGGCGGCAGCGCGCGTCGAGCGCCCCGGAGTCTATGTCCTGCAAGCGGGCTCATACCGCAATGAGTCGGACGCGGACCGCGTGCGCGCCCAGCTTGCAATGCAGGGCATCGACGCAAAAGTACAGCGCGTGGCGGTCGATGCCGACGTCTGGCACCGCGTGCGAATTGGACCCATCACCAAACTGGAAGACCTCAACAAGTTGCGCAAGCAGCTTCAGGCTGCAGACATCGACGCGTTGGTCATACGAGTTGGAGACTGAGAGCGTCCGTACGTTGCCGCACCAGCAGCTGTTCGAGATCCGCAGCCTGCACCGGCATGGAATGCAGAAAGCCCTGCGAGTGATCGCACTTCAGCCGGCGCAGAAGCTCGAGTTGCGCCGCGGTCTCGACCCCCTCGGCGACGGTTTGCACATTGAAGGCTGACGCCAGCCCGATGATGCTCGACACCAGCGTGACGCTCGCCGCATCCGTCGGCAGGCCGCTGATGAACGTGCGGTCGATCTTGAGCAGATCCACCGGAAGCTTCGACAGCAATCCGAGCGACGAATAGCCCGTGCCGAAATCGTCGATGGCGACACGCATTCCCGCCGTACGCAGCTCCCGAAGCTTGCGGCTGGCACCTTCGACGTCGTGCAACAGCCCGGTCTCGGTAATTTCAAGATCCACCCCGCAGCCGCCGCTCGTGCAGATCGCTGCTGCAGCCAGGCAGTTCTCCACGAACCTGCGCCGGCGGATCTGCTGCGCGGACACGTTAACTGCGATGCGCACGGGACCGAGCCCCACGCGGTTCCAGTGCTCGCAGTCTTCTGCAGCTCTCCGCAAGACCCACTCGCCCACTGCGACGATCATGCCGGACGACTCGAGCACCGGCAGGAACCGCGCCGGATGGACCAGACCGCCGCCTTGGGGATCATTCCAGCGCAACAATGCTTCGGCCCCGTCGATGCGGCCCGTCGCAAGATTGATCAGCGGCTGGTAGTGCAGAACGAACTGCTGCTCATCGAGCGCGCCCCGCAGACTGTGCTCGAGCGCGAGCCTTTCGGTGAGCTCGCTGTGCATTTGCACCTGGTAGTGCAGGTATGGCTCACCGGCGTCCTTTGCCTGTTTCAGCGCGGCTTCCGCCCGCTGGGCGAGCGTGTTGCCGTCCTCGCCGTCGAGCGGATAGCGCGCGATGCCTGACTTGAAGGAGGTGCGGATGGCGCGGCCTTCGATCCTGAAGACGTCGCGGAACACCGTACTTTCCAGCAGCGCCGTGACACTCTCGGCGGAGGGCTCCGCCTGCGGCAGCACGAGCACGAACGTGCCGCCGCCGAGATAGCCGATCTGCGTGTCGTCAACGACGTGATGTTTGACGCGGTCTGCCACCTGCTGCAGAAGCAGATCTCCGACGTGCCGGCCGAAAGTGTCATTGACGTTGCTCAGATGCATGACGTCGAAGGCAACGACTATAGGGTCCGACTCCGGTCCAGTGCGATTTCGCAGCAAGGCGTCGAGGCGCTCGCAGAACAGCGCACGCTTCGCAAGGCCGGTGAGAGCATCGAAGTACGCAAGATACTGCGCCGCCGACTCCTTCTGGCGGTACTGCATTGCGAAGGACAGGTTGGCGGTCATGTCCTGCAACAGCAGCAGTTCCTCGTCGCTCAACTGGTCCGATTCCCGCGACGCCAGGCACAGCACACCGATGCGGGCCCCATTGACACTGAACGGCAGCGCCACGAGCGATTTGAAGCCGCTGGCCAGCAACTCGGACCGGCAAGCGACGGGTGGCTCGGACTGGGTCAGATCGGTGCAGATCGTGATCTCACCGGTCCGCAGAGCGCGACCGACCAGGCTGGTATCCGCTTCCCTCCCGTCGCCTATCGGAAATTCCCGCGGCTCCGCCGGCCCCGGTTCCATGCCCACGCGGTACCAGGATACGGCATGGCCGCCATCTTTCTCCACGAGCGCCACCAGTACGTTCTCATAGCCACCTACCTGGAGCGCAAGCCGACAGGCCTCGCGCAGCAACGCGTCGCGCTCCCGGATTCGCACCACGGCCGCATTGACGCCGCTTTGCATCTGCAGCATGCGCGTCAACCGCAGGATGCGCTCCTGTTGCTGCTTGCGCTCGGTCACGTCCCGATGCGTGCCACGATAGCCGGATACCTTTCCGTCCGGGCCGATGAGCGCCAGCAAGTTGCCCTCGAGCCAGCGAAATCCACCGCCCGAGTGATTCCAACGTGTCACGATGCCGGTGGCGGTACGCTGCTCGGCTCCAATCCGGCCGAGGGCATCTGCAAACGACGCGCGATCGCCTTCGTGAAGGAAGTCTTCGAAGCGCGCACCGATCACGTCCTCAACCGCCGCGCCGAGGATTCCGCGGACCGACTCACTGCTGAACACGAATTGCCCGCTCGAATCCATTTCCCAGATCCAGTCCTGGGAGGTATCGACGATGTCCCGCAGACGCTCCTCGCTCTGACGGATCTGTTGCTCGGCAATGCGCCGCCGGGCGCGCTCACTCACTTCACGAAGGGCCCGGCGCACCGCCGGTACGAGCCGCGCAGGGTTGGTCTTGAGCACATAGTCCACCGCGCCGCGCCGCAGGGCTTCGATGGCGCGCTCCTCGCCGATCGTGCCGGACAGGAATATGAACGGCACATCTGGCGCCTCATCGACGGCGATCTTCAAGGCGGCCATGCCGTCGAAGTCCGGCAAGCTGAAATCCGACAGAATGATGTGTGGGCGAAAGCTGATGAGGGCCGCGCGGAACGTCCGCTCGGAATCGATCCTGAGGTGAGTACACTGGATGCCGCCGCGGGCAAGCTGATGGATCGCGAGGTCGGACTCGGCGCGGACATCCTCGACGATCAGCACGCGTAAACCGTGCGACTGCAAGTTGAGCGGCACTCCTCATTCTGTCGAAAGCCGCCGGCGGCCACGCCGGGAGGCCCGAGTTCGGGTTACGCTTCTTGTCAGTACTGCCCCGGGGGAGTGAAATATCTCAGCCCGTGCGCACGGCTGTGCCGTTCAGTCCTCGCTGATGTTTCTGAAATCCACTCCGAGGGAGCGAAGCTTGCGGTACAGGTGGGTGCGCTCCATGCCGACGCGCTTGGCCAGTTGCCCCACCTTGCCGTTGCACAGCATGAGCTGCTGCTGCAGGTACGCCCGCTCGAACTGCTCGCGGGCCTCCCGCAGGGGCAGCGCGAGCAGATCCTGCTTGACCAGCGGTTCCCCCGGGGGCGCCTGCACGGCCAGCTCACGCTCGATCTCCTCGAGACGGATCTCCTCGGCGCCGCCCTGAATCAGCAGGCGATGCACGAGGTTCTTCAGCTCGCGGACGTTGTCCGGCCAGGGGTAGTTGCGCAGACGGTTCTGCGCGGCCACGCTGAAGCGCCGGAACTGCAGGCCTTCCGCGTCCACCACACGATCGACGTAGTGTCGCAGCAGCTCGGGCACATCCTCCGCATAGTCACGCAATGGCGGCACCCGCACGATCAGCATGTTCAGATGAGCGAGCAGATCCCGGCGAAAGCCCTCGGAGCCCGCCCGGTTCTCGACGCCAGGTTGCGCGGATGACAGCACTCGGGCGCTCAGATGGATGGAATCGGTGCCACCCATGCGCATGAACTGGCCAGACTCGAGTACGCCGACGAGCAGCCGCTGTGCCGATGGCGGCAGATCCTCGATCTCGTGAATGAACAGCGTACCCTCGGCCGCCTCTTCCAGAAGGCCGATCTGGCGGCTGCCGCCGGTTTCCTCGCGGCCAAACAGGCGGCTCTCCGCATCGGCATCGCGCAGGCTGCTCGCGATGAGCGTCACGAAGGGGCGTCCCGCTCGCGGGCCACGCTCATGAAGATAGCGCGCGAAAGCCTCCCTCCCGGAACCGGGCTCGCCAATCAGCAATACCGACGAGGGGTTGATGGCGATCTGCTGCAGCTCGGTCCGCAGCTGCTGCATCTGCCTGCTCTTGCCCACAGGCACCATCAGCGCGGGCACGAGAAGCTTGCCCGACTGCCGGCGGCGCTTGCCGGCATCCAGCGCCCGCTCGACCGTGCGCAGAAGCTTTGCAAGCGACAGCGGCTTCTCGACGAAGTCGAAAGCACCGAGCCGCGTGGCTTCGACCGCGGTCTCGACGGTGCCGTGGCCTGACATCATGACGACGGGGCAGCCATCGGTGGTGGACGCGGACCACTCGCGCAAAAGGCTGATGCCGTCCACGTCCGGCATCCAGATGTCGAGCAGGACGAGATCCGGCGTCTGGCGCGCGCGCGAGGCCCTGGCCTGCACGGCGTTGGCGGCGACGTCCACCTCGTAGCCCTCCTCTGACAGGATCTCCTTCAGAAGGCCACGGATGTCCGCTTCGTCGTCGACGACCAGAATGTGTGGAATTGTCATGCCCTCGCCCTCCTCTGTCCGCTGCTCCGATTGCCGAAAGTCGCCTGCGGCGCTTTCAGCCCGCGGACAAAAGGCGTGACTTTTGTCCGCTGTGCCGCCGCCCGACCCCTGTCGCCGATCGTGTGCTGTCGTTTACGGGCAGGACGACGCGCACACGAGCGCCGCCTTCGGGACGATTGTCCGCATCGATCCGGCCGCCATGCTCCTCGACGATCTTCTTCACGATCGC
>JBOIAD010000112.1:0-57142 GCA_050738795.1 Steroidobacteraceae bacterium | reverse complement strand
GCGGCAGCAAAAATCCCGTGTCGCGATTGATCGGTCGAAAGTTGCTCATGCTTTCCCAGTTCCGATAGCGAGGAGACCAGCTGTGATTATCGCTCATTCGTCGTCGTTAAGCCCGACAGGCTGCTAGCGGAATTCGGGGAAGCGAACATCCCGCTCGAGCGAGTCGCCCCCAAGTACTTCGGTTTGAGCTTCGAGGAAGCCCGGCGGCGAGCTCCGTCGAAGATGCTGCCGTGCAAAGCCTTCAGGCTCGGCGGACAGAAATCCCCATGGTTGGTGAGTGCCGCCGACCTCGCCGACCTGATTGATCGTCAGCGCGTGAAGGCGGACTAGGTGCCTTCACAGTGCTGCGTTCATCGCGGGAACTCTCAGCCGGAGCCAATGGCGCGCTTACGGCCTCAATCTCGCGCACTTTCTCCGGCCTCAGATTCGTATAGCGCTTCAGCTCATTCCAGGATTCGTGCAGGGTGAATTGCGCCACCTCGTGTATTTGGTACCCGCGCTCGAAGAGGCGGCTGGTCGCCTCATGGCGCATATCATGGAAGCGCAGGTCCTGAATATCCAAGACATGACAGGCTTTGGTGAAGGCGTCACCCACACTCTTTGGGTCGTAGGGAAAAACGTACTCGCTCGTGCGCGGCTGGCGCTGAACGATGGCCCATCCTTCGGGGGTGTATTTGAACTGCCTGTGATTTCCGTCCTTTTCGGTCGGATGCTTCGCATCGCGAACCCAGCCGGATCTCGCGGCGGCGTTATTGTCTTTCCATTCGAGGCGGCAGATTTCCGCTTCGCGGCGTGCAGAGCCAATCGCGAACTCCAAAATGTCCCGCATCGGCATTCGGGAGCGGCGATCCCGGCTCTCAAAGTACTCGTAGAGTCGGCTCAACTCCTCAGGTGTCGGACGCCGCTCGCGTCTTTTGGACTTGCCGATCAGACGCAGCTCGCGGCAAGCGGTTCGCGCCTCTTGGGCGATGGCAGGGTTGACGGGAAGCTCTCGAATGCTCTTGGCCGCACGAAGGACGACTCCAATCCAAGTCAGGTCGTTGGCGACGGTGGCGGGTCCGGCGCCGGCAGCGCGACGGCTCCGAATGTGATCGATGAGGATGGCGGTGGTGAGCAGGAGCGCGTTGCCCTCGCTGATCGTGTGGTTCTCCAGATACTCCAGGTGGGTTTGCTTGCTTCGCTGCCACTTGGAGATCGTCTGGAACTCATCGATGTACCACCGAATGAGCTCGCCCAGGCTCGGCGCCCCGTGCTGGATTCGGATGAGCGCCGCAGGATCCTCCAGGGCTACCTCGCGGGCCTTCGCCCACTTCTGTGCCGCTGCACGGTGCTCAAACGTCTTGGCTTCTCGATGGATGACCACGCCTTGCCTCTTGATGCGGACGTTGGCCGTATAGCGAGTAGAACCCGATGAATACTTTCTAGCTAAAATGTGTGCCACAGATGATCTCCGGTGCTACGGTGCATTTTCGTAGCACTTCCGTAGCTCCGGCAAGTGATAAATTCGGATGAATGCCCAGAAATCCCGCAGAAACGCACAGCATGGAAAACACTCCAAAAATAGGCATTTCCTTCGAGAAACAAAGGCTTTTCGTTGATCGAAGGATCAGTGTCGCTCCGATGATGGACTGGACCGACCGCCACTGCCGGTTCTTCCTGCGCGGCTTCTCGCCGCACACATTTCTCTATACGCAGATGATCACGGCCGCCGCGATACTGCGCGGCGAGCGGTCGCGGCTGCTCGCCTTCGATCCCGAGGAACATCCGGTTGCATTGCAACTCGGCGGCAGCGACCCGGCGGAGCTGGCGGCCGCGGCGAGGGCCGGGGAAGAAGCCGGGTACGACGAGATCAACCTGAATTGCGGCTGTCCGAGCGATCGGGTCGCGAGCGGCGCTTTCGGAGCCTGCCTCATGCTGCAGCCGGACCGGGTAGCCGACTGCGTGGCCGAAATGCGTGCCCACGTGCGGGTGCCGGTCACCGTAAAGATGCGAGTCGGCGTGGTGAGCTCACGCGCAGGCGAGGCCCCCTCAGCGGTTACCCGCTTCGATGAGGCGGACTTCGAAGTGCTGCACACATTCGTGCGCAAGGTGAGGGACGCAGGTTGTGAGGTCGCAATCGTCCACGCCCGCAAGGCGGTGCTGGGTGGACTCTCACCAAAAGACAACCGCGAGATTCCCCCCCTGCGTTACGACGTGGTGCGCAGGATCAAGGAGGCTTTCCCGCAACTGCCGCTGATCGTGAATGGCGGCATCCGTGAAAGCAGCGCCGCGATCGACGCGCTGACCTGGTGCGACGGCGTGATGCTGGGACGAGAGGCCTACCACCGCCCGTTCGTGTTGAGCGAGCTGCATCGCGCACTGTATCCCGGGGAGCCCGGGATACAGCTGCCCCGGACGCAGATCCTGGAAAGGATGGCACGCTACGCGGAGCGTGAGCTGCCGCGCGGCGGCCGGCTTCCAGCTATCACCCGCCACATGCTGGGACTCTACGGCGGGGAGCCGGGCGCCCGCGAATACAGGCGCTACCTGAGTGAAGGCTCACGAGTTGCCGGGGCGGGTCCGGAGGTGCTCAGGAAGGCGGGTCAGCTTGCCTCCGGCCGCCTCCCGCAACCCAAGTCATTGGCCGATCTGCGCTGAACACCGTACGATGCCCTGGCGTGTCTCGCTATGGCGACTGTCTTCACGCGGCGGGCCATGGGGCGCACTTGCTAGCAGCTTCAGAGCGCTCGCGTATAATCCCTTGTAATTGATTGAGCCCCGAGGAGTTTGCACCCGACCCACCCGTGGTCCGCCTGCATTGCATGGGCAAGGATATCGAACTCGCCATTGTATTCGCCGATGTCGTGGGCTCCACCCGGCTCTATGAGCAGATGGGCGACCTGCGCGCGCGTGACATGGTTGCGATCTGCATAGATGTCATGCGAAGCGCTACCGAGCAACGCCAGGGCACCGTGATCAAGACCATGGGCGACGAGGTCATGGCGACCTTTCCGAGCGCGGACGAAGCCTTGAATGCGGCAGCCCAGATGCAGCTGCAGATCTCCACGCACGCGCAGTTGAAGGTCGACAATCAGGCCGTGGCGATCCGGATCGGCTGCCACTTCGGCCCGGTGATGCTCGAGGCGCGCGATGTGTTCGGCGCCACCGTCCACACGGCCAACCGGATGACGAGCCAGGCCAAGGCCGGCCAGATCATCACGACGGCGGCCACCGTGGAGCGACTATCACCGGAATGGCGTGCGTCCTGCCGCCAGATCGATGTCGCAACCCTCAAGGGGCAAGGCAGCGAAGTCACTCTCTACGAGGTGCTCTGGCAGTCCGAGGACGTCACCAGCATGGTGCCGGCCATCGCGATGAATTCGCGTCCGGTGCGGCTGATGCGCCTGCGGCTGCGGTGCCAGGACCGCGAGCTGTTGCTGGACGAGCAGCATTCGAGCATCACGATCGGGCGCGCCGAGGACAACGACGTGGTCATCAAGGGCAACCTGATCTCGCGCCTGCATGCACGCATCGAGATCAACCGCAGCAAGTTCGTGCTCATCGACCAGAGCACCAACGGCACGTTCGTACAGACCAATGACGGGGAAGAGTCCTTCGTCCGCCGGGATAGCCTGCAAATCAAAGGGGAGGGCATGATCGGCCTTGGCCGACTGCCCGAGCAGGACGCGCCGCAGACGATCCGCTTCAACTGCGAAGAAAGCTGACGCGCAGTCAGGCCGAGAGCCGGGACTCGATGTCCCGCAGCTCCCGCGAGAATTCCTCGGGCAACCGGTCACCGTACTGTTGCAGGTACGTGCGCACGTCGGCTATTTCCTTGCGCCACAGTGCCGGGTCGACCGCAAGCAACGCTCGCAGCGCATCCGGGCTTACGTCGAGCCCCTTCGTGTTCAGATCCTCGGGCCGCGGCAGGCGCCCGATCGGCGCGTCCTGGGCCCCCACACTGCCCGTGCTCCGGTTCAGTATCCATTCGAGTACGCGCAGGTTCTCGCCATAGCCCGGCCACAGAAACTTCCCCTGCGCATCGCGCCGGAACCAGTTGACATGATAGATCCCGGGTGGCCGCGCCAACTTCGCGCCGACATCCAGCCAGTGCCGCCAGTAATCGCCGAAGTTGTAACCACAGAAGGGCTTCATTGCCATGGGATCGCGGCGCACCACGCCGACCTGCCCGACCATGGCGGCCGTGGTCTCGGATGCGACGGAGGCACCCACGAGAACACCGTGCTTCCAGTCGCGGGCCTCGTAGACCAGGGGCGCGACTTCGCGGCGCCGGCCGCCGAATACGAGCGCTGTGATCGGCACCCCACGCGGATCCTCCGCGCGCGGCGAATAGCTGGGATTGCGCTTGGCGGACACCGTAAAGCGTGAGTTGGGGTGCGCCGCCGGCCCACGCGTGGGATCGTACGGGCGGCCCTGCCAGTCGATGACTGCCTTGCCCGCGGCGAGTCCTTCCCACCAGGGCTGATTGTCCGCGGTCAGCGCTACATTCGTGAACAGGGTATCGCGCCGGATCATCTCGTACGCATTGCGGTTGGTCTGCGGATTCGTTCCCGGCACGACGCCGAAGTAGCCCGACTCAGGGTTGATCGCCCACAAGCGTCCGTCCGCGCCGGGATGCAGCCAGGCGATGTCATCGCCCACCGTGAAGACGCGCCAGCCGGGCAGCGAGTCCGGCGGAATCAGCATGGCAAGATTGGTCTTGCCGCAGGCGGAAGGAAATGCGCAGGCGAGATAGTGTGTCTCGCCTTTCGAGTTCTGCAAGCCGACGATCAGCATGTGCTCGGCGAGCCACCCTTCGGTTCGGGCCTGCCAGCTTGCAATGCGCAGCGCGTGGCATTTCTTTCCCAACAGGGCATTGCCGCCGTATCCGGACCCGAAGCTCTCGATGCCGAGCTCATGGGGGAAGTGCATGATGAAGCGGCGTTCGGGATCGAGCTCGCCGGTCGAGTGCAATCCGCGCACGAATCGGCTCTCGCGCGCGATGCGCTCGAGCGCCATCCGGCCCATGCGCGTCATGATCGCCATGTTGAGCACGACATAGGGGCTATCGGTAATCTCGACTCCGCAGCGTGCCAGCGGTGAGTCGATCGGTCCCATGCAATACGGCACAACGTAGAGGACGCGGTTCTTCATGCACCCGCGGAACAGGTCGCGCATCTTCGCGTGCGCCTGTTGGGGGTCCATCCAGTTGTTGTTCGGCCCCGCATCCTGCTTGTTGGGGCTGCAGATGTAGGTAAGATGCTCCACACGCGCCACGTCGCCCGGGTTAGAGCGGGACAGGTGGCAGCCGGGAAACACTTCCGGGTTCAGGGTCTGTAGCTCCCCGTCGCGCAGCAGCTTCGCGGTCAGCTCACGCACCTCCGCCTCGGATCCGTCGCACCAGTGAATCTCTCGCGGCTGGGTCAGCTCGCGGACCGAGCTCACCCAATCCGCCACGTCAGGGCTGAGTTGGGAGAGCGGAGTAATCAGGTGTGCAGCAGTGGCCATCCACGGATCCTCTGTTATTCCACCACGACGCGGCCTTCATCTGGACCGTTTGCGGGTCGAGCGGTCTTGCCGCGGGCCCTCCAGGTAGCGGTCGTGCCGGCCCTCGCAGGAGCGGTCGAGCCGGCCCTTGCAGGAGCGCGGTCTTGCCGGCCCTCGCACGAGCCGTCTTGGGGTGGCCCCTCGCAGGCCGGTGCCGAAAGTATAGCCGGGCCGGCCGGATGCCTTTCACAAATAGGACAATGGGTGCCGTTTTGTTCCATTACCGCACAGTCGCTGCGCTTTCTGTCCCATTCAGGCGGCGAATGCGCCTCGACATGCCAGGGGGGCGCACGGTAGCGTGCTTTGTCCATGCTTGATCTTGAAGACATATTTGGGCACGGAGGTCCGTTGCAGCGGGCACTGACGGATTTCAAGGTCCGCCGGCAACAATTGCGCATGGCCGAGCGCATCGCCGCCGCACTCCGGAGCCGCGAAACGTTGGCCGTGGAGGCGGGCACTGGCACGGGCAAAACGTTCGCATATCTCGTGCCCGCACTGCTCTCGGGCGCTCGGATTCTGATCTCCACAGGCACCCGCACACTGCAGGATCAGTTGTTTTCGAAGGATCTGCCGCTGGTCGCCGCGGCGCTCGGCCGGCCAGCGCGGGTGGCCTTGCTCAAGGGACGCACGAACTATCTGTGCCGGCATCGCCTGGCGGGCGCGGGATCCGACGAAAGTCAACTTTCGCTGGATCCGCGCCATTCGACCCATGAGCGCATGCTCACTCGGATTCGGAATTGGGCACGAACCACGCGCGTCGGCGATCTGGCGGAATTGCGCGGGTTGTCGGACTCGCATCCGATCTGGCCGCAGGTCACCTCGACTCGCGAGAACTGCCTGGGCGTTCGTTGTCCCGAGATGCCTCGCTGCCACGTCGCCGTGGCACGGCGCGAGGCGCTTGATGCGGACATCGTGATCGTCAACCATCACCTGCTGCTCGCGGATCTGGCGCTCAAAGAAGACGGCTTCGGTGACCTGCTGGGCGCCTGCGACGCCATCATTCTCGATGAGGCCCATCAGATCCCGGATCTGGCGACCCAGTTCTTCAGTGCGAATGTCAGCAGCCGGCGCATCGAGAGTGTCCTCAAGGAAGTGCACCTGGAACTTCCGAAGTCTTCCTTCGAGCCGGGCAAGGGCGGTGCAGGTGGGACCGCCGCTGATGTAGCGGACGCCGTGCGTGGCGTCGAGCAGAGCCTACATCGGGTTGCGGCGTCTCTTCCGTCCCGTCCTGTGCGCATGTCCTGGACGCAATCGCATTCGCCGCTCAACGATTCGGTCGAGGCGCTCGTGCACGCGCTGCAAGTGCTGCAGGCCACGCTGGAGTCGGTCGATTCGGACGGTCCACTGGCACAGATCGGCGAGCGTGTCGGGGATCTGGCTCTGGGCCTGGAGCGGATCGCTGCGGTCGACGAGATCGAGGGTGCACGGGCGGCGGAGACGTTGCAGCGCGGATTTGCCCTCAGTGTCATGCCGTTCGATATCTCGGCCCGGTTTCAATCGCTCCTGCAGGCCCGCCGCTGCGCCTGGATCTTCACCTCGGCAACTCTGTCGCTTGGCGAGGACTTCAGCCATTTCACCGGGCGCCTGGGCCTCGCCGATGTTCCGACGCTCAAGATCGACAGCCCATTCGACTACGAGCGGCAGAGCCTCCTGTATCTGCCACCCGGTATGCCGGAACCGGCCGCTTCAGGATACGTGGCCGCGGTGATGACGACGGCCGTCGCGCTGATCGAGGCCTCGCGTGGCGGCGCGTTCGTGCTTTTCACAAGCCATCGGGCGCTTGGCCAGGCCGCGGCTCATTTGCGCGAGCAATGGTCGGCGACCGCGCCCTACCGGCTGTACGTGCAGGGCGAGGCTCCGCGAGAGCGGCTGCTGAAAGAGTTTCGCGACGATGGCAATGGCGTGCTGCTCGGCACCACCAGTTTCTGGGAAGGCGTGGATGTCAAAGGTGAGGCATTGCGCCTCGTGATCATCGAGAAACTGCCGTTTGCCTCGCCGGACGATCCGCTCGTGCGCGCGCGCATCGATCATCTGCAGGTGAGCGGTGGCAATGCGTTCCGCGACTACCAGCTCCCGGAGGCCGCCCTGGCCCTCAAGCAGGGTGTTGGCCGGCTGATCCGTAGCGAAGACGACTTCGGCGCCGTCGTGATCTGCGATCCGCGCATGGTCGGGCGGGGCTACGGCAAGGTCTTTGTCGCCGCGTTGCCGGCGATGAGCGTCACGCGCGATCTCGACGAGACCCTTCGGTTTCTTCGTCGTCATGCGCCGCAGCTGCGATCAGCCGCCCGCATAGAGGCTTCCGCGCAATCCCGCGGGAACCCGGCCTCCCTCGAGGAGCCGGGTTGATTCAGACGTGAGAATTCTGGCGCTCGACACGGCCACGGAATCCTGCTCGGCCGCGTTGTGGATCGACGGCAATGTCCTTCAGCGCGGCGCCGAGTTCGAGCGAGGGCATGCCGGGCGCATCCTGGTGATGGTCGACGAGCTGCTGCGCGAGGCCGCCGTCGGGCTGCCCACACTGGATGCAATTGCTTTCGGCCGCGGACCGGGCTCTTTCACCGGCGTGCGGCTGGCAGCAAGCGTTACACAGGGTCTGGCCTTCGGTGCCGACCTCCCGGTCGTGGGAATTTCGGATTTGCGGGCGGTGGCACAGCGCGCCTCACGCGGCAGCGGCGCGGCGACCCGTACCCTGGTATGCAATGACGCACGGATGCAGGAGGTGTACTGGGGATGCTTTGAAAGCGCAGCCGACGGCCTGATGGCGCCCATCGCAGAGGAGCGCGTCGGCAAGCCGGCCACTGTCAGGCTTCCCGATGACTGGAGCGGAACGGTTCACGGGGCGGGACGGGGCTTCGCCGCGTATGAGGAGCTTCGCGACGCCCTGCGCGAGCGCCTGGCCGGCATCGATGACCGGATTCTGCCGCACGCGGCTGAAGTAGCCATTCTGGCCGCTCCGGAGGTTCGAGCCGGGCGCGTGGTCGCCCCCGAGCAGGCCATCCCCGTCTATCTCCGGGACGATGTCGCCCGCGCCAAGTCATGAGATGTCGCCCGCGCCAAGTCATGGAATTGACACGTCCATGAGGGGGTCATGGCTCGGGAACGGACGCGGCCGGCCCTGCCGTCATGAATCTGCAACATACGAGCCCTGTAATACCCCCGTCCCATAGTCTGCAACGCATGCCCGCAAAACAGGTTCTGATCGTCGAGGATGAGCGGCCGATCCGCGAGATGATCGCGTTCGGACTGAAACGCGCCGGTTTCGAGGTGCGGGAGGCGGAGGATTGCCGTGCCGCACGCGCGGCGCTGGCGGACCAGCGTCCCGACCTGTTACTCATCGACTGGATGCTGCCGGACATGAGTGGTCTGGAGTTGACTCGCGCGCTCAAGCGCGACCGCGAGACGCGCGAGCTGCCCATCATCATGTTGACCGCCCGGGCGGAGGAGGGCGACAAGGTCGCAGGGCTCGAGGGCGGCGCCGATGACTACGTCACCAAGCCGTTCTCCCCACGCGAGCTGCTGGCGCGCATCAATGCCGTGATGCGCCGGGGGGCGCACAATGGCGCCGACGAGCTCATCGAGTTCGAAGGCCTCGCGCTCGATCAGGCGAGTCACCGCGTGACGGTCGCAGACCGTACCATCGTCCTGGGCCCGACCGAGTACCGGATGCTCGAGTTCTTCATGACGCATCCGGAACGCGTCTATACGCGCGACCAGCTGCTCGACCGGATCTGGGGCGGCAACGTCTACGTCGAGGAGCGAACCATCGACGTCCATATCCGTCGATTGCGCAAGGCGCTGGAGGAATTCGGGTACGATCGCTTCGTACAGACCGTCCGCGGCTCCGGGTATCGGTTCTCGGCGCGGGCGGTGTAGCGCCCACATACCAGGCCTACGACGGCTTACGGATTCTTGAGTTTGCCCATGCAACCGGCGACGCACGCGTGGTGGTTCGCAACGGGTCGGATGCTCGCGACGGTGCTCGTCGGCCTGACCCTGGGCTGGCTGTCCGGCAACGTCTGGGTGGGACTCGGGAGCGCGCTTGCCCTGCACTTGGGCTGGCAGCTGATCAACCTGTTCCGCCTGGAGTGGTGGCTGCGGCACCGCAGCTTTGCCGACCCGCCCGACGTCGGCGGCGTGTTTGGCGAGATCATTGCGCAGATCGTGCGCCTGCACCGCCGCAAGCGCTTCCACAAGCAACGCTTCGTGCAGCTCATGCGCCAGCTGCAGCGCTCGACAGCCGCGCTGCCGAACGGCGTGGTCATCCTGAATGCGCAGCGTGAAATCGCCTGGTTCAACCGGATGGCCGCACGGCTTCTGGATCTGCGTCGCACCGCCGACCTCGGCGTGCGCATCGAGAACCTGCTGCGCCAGCCGCAATTCGCGCGTTATCTGCAGATCGCCGATTTCTCCAATCCCGTCGTGATCCGCACCCATACGATAGAGGACGGCTACCTGTCGCTGCAGGTCGTGCCCTACGGGGAAGGACAGCAGCTTCTGCTGGTCAGCGACGTTTCGCGCCAGATGCGGCTCGAAGCGATGCGCAAGGACTTCGTGGCCAACGCATCGCATGAGCTGCGCTCGCCGCTCACGGTCATTTCCGGCTATCTGGAGACCCTGAGCCAGGATCCCGCTCTCGACGACGATCTGCAGGGGCCCGTGACCGAGATGCGCCGCCAGGCCGAGCGCATGACCGGCATCATTCGCGACCTGCTGGCGCTGTCGCGCCTCGAGGAGACCGACGAGATGCTGGGAGGGGAGCCATTGGACATCCCGGGGCTGCTCGCCATCCTCCGCAAGGACGTGGTAGCGCGCCCGGTGCATCCCCATGAGATTCGGATCCGCATCGACTCTGATTCCCGGCTGTTGGGCGATGAGCCCGAAATACACGCTGCGTTCTCCAATCTGGTGGACAACGCCGCCAAGTACACCCCCGCTGAAGGCTCGATCGAGATGCGCTGGTGGGTCGATGAGGACGGGGGGCACTTTTCGGTGACGGACACCGGCATCGGCATTCCCCCGGAACATATTCCGCGGCTCACCGAGCGGTTTTATCGTGTGGATGCCGGCCGCTCCCGATCCACCGGCGGCTCAGGCCTTGGTCTGGCTATCGTGAAGCACGTTCTGCAGCGACACGGGGCGGAGCTCGAGGTTCAGAGCACCCTCGGCAGCGGCAGCAGGTTCATCTGTCACTTCCCCCTGACGCGCGTGCAGTCCGCACCGCTTCGGCAGAGCGAGACAGTTTAGGTTTTCGTCGCAAGTCCCTCATCCGTAAGAAATAGTTCGTTGGGCTGTCATCCGTACGACATGGGGGCCCCCGACTCTACCGCGCAGCAGGCAAGACCGCTCGCGGCCAGAGACTGCTCGTCATCCACGGCTATCAATTCGTCAGGATCGTTCCTTGCGCTCCCTGGCTGGCGCGGCTGGGCGATGCGCTCTATTACGCCACCGTGGCGGTCAGCTATCGCGCAAACCTGCGTGAGATCGACGGAACCGTTTACTGCAACACTGACGATTGGGTCGAATCCTGCACAGCCGCGATCGAAACCCTGGACGGCGAACTGCAGTCGCTGCGGTGGCCAAATGGTCTGTCTCCGGCGCGCCGAGCGACAACGCGGCGGGTGGCGGCGGATGCCGCTTGAGAATCACGATCGCGAGCGATGCCTGGGAGCCGCAGACCAACGGCGTCGTGACCACACTCAAAGCGACAGTCAAGACCCTCTGTTCCCTCGGTCACGAGGTTCGCGTCGTCTCCCCGCAGGGATTGTTGAGCATTCCCGCGCCCAGCTATCCGGAGATCCGCCTCGCAATCGCGCCAGGAAGGCACATTGCCAGGCAGCTCGATGCATTTCGCCCGCACGCGATTCACATCGCGACAGAAGGCCCGGTCGGGTTGGCAATGCGTCGCCATTGTCTCCGGCACGGTTTGCCATTCACGACGTCCTACCACACGCGGTACCCCGAATACCTGCATGCTCGCTGGCCCATTCCTATCTCGGTCAGCTACGCATGGTTGCGACGGTTTCACGGCGCCGCAGCCCGGACGTTCATCAGCAGCGAGAGCTTGCGCACACAACTTTCCGGCAAGGGCTTCCAGCATCTGCATCTGTGGCGGCGTGGAGTCGATCTCGAGCGCTTCAGGCCGATGGTCTCAACTCCGCCTGCGGAACTTGTCCCGCTGGCCCGGCCAATCATGGCGTACATGGGACGTCTTGCGGTCGAGAAGAACCTGGAGTCGTTTCTGCGCCTCGACCTTCCGGGCACGAAGTTGGTCATCGGAAACGGACCCCAGCGCGCGGCCCTTGTCGCTCGCTATCCGGATGCGGTCTTCACCGGCTATCGGTTCGGAGATGAGCTGGCCGCCATGCTCGCCTGCGCGGACGTGTTCGTCTTCCCGAGCCTCACCGATACTTTCGGTCTGGCGATGATCGAGGCGCTCGCCTGCGGCGTCCCGGTCGCAGCGTTCCCCGTGCCGGGCCCCATCGATGTCATTGAGCCGGGTGTGACGGGCATCCTGAACGAAGATCTCCGGGCTGCTGTATGTTCTGCGTTGCGGCTGGACCGGCAGGTCTGTGCGCGGCGCGCGAAGGCGTTCACCTGGGATGCGGCGACCGGGCAGTTCCTCGAGGGGCTGCAGCCGATTCCGGCCGGTGCCCGCGCAGCGCTGTTTGCGCGCGGTTCCGCTATGATCACGCGCACTGCCGCGCGTGGGCAGCCGAGCAGTGCCGGAGACGCCAACTGATGGAAACCGCCGATCTCAGCCACCACATCTCGCGTCGCTTCAACGAGGACCTCGAGCGCGTTCGCAGCAAAGTGCTCGGCATGGGCGGCTTCGTGGAGCAGCAGCTGCACAAGGCCGTCACCGCTCTCGTCGAGGGCGACAGCACCCTTGGCGAATCCGTGGCGATGGATGACTACCAGGTCAACAACATGGAAGTCTCCATCGACGAGGAATGCAGCCGCATACTCGCCACGCGCGCTCCCGCCGCGGGCGACCTGCGGGTCATCGTCGCCATCATCAAGACTATTACCGACCTTGAGCGCATCGGCGACGAGGGCGAAAAGATCGGCTACATCGCCTCGCGGCTCGCAACGATGGAGCGTCCCGCCGACAAGTATCGCGAGATCAAGCACCTCGGGCGGGTAGTCTCGGAAATGGTGCACGATGCGCTGGACGCCTTTGCGCGGATGGACGTCGAATCCGCTTTGCGCGTTGCCCGGCAGGACCGGCTCGTGGACGAGGAATACGAGTCCATCCAACGTCAGGCAATCACCTTCATGATGGAAGATCCCCGGACCATCCGCCGTGCGCTGGATGTCATGTGGGTGGTGCGGGCTCTGGAGCGTATCGGCGATCATGCCAAGAACATCAGCGAATACGTGATCTACATGGTGCATGGAAAGGACATTCGCCACACGTCATTGGACGACGTCGAACGCGAGCTCAGGGAACAGCGGCCCGGCGGCAATCCAGCAAGCTCGTGATCCGTTTCGTGGGGCCCGCCAAGGCACCCACGAATTTCAGCTTTGCCATACTTAAATGCCCGCACCTTCGACCAAGACGCTGAATTTCGTGGGGCCCGCTAATCGCCGCCTGCTCAATTTCGCCGGGTTTATCGCCTGCGTCGCGATGCTCGCTTACGCATACTTTGCGCAATACAAGCTCGGCCTCGAGCCGTGTCCGCTGTGCATCTTCCAGCGCATCGCGATTGCCGGCCTCGGCGTCCTCTTCCTGATCGCGGGTCTGCACAATCCGCGGTCGTGGGGAGCCGCTATTTACGCCCTGCTGATCGGCGCTGCCGCGCTCGCCACGATAGGTGTGGCCGCTCGCCACTTGTACGTCCAGAGCCTGCCGCCCGGAACGCTACCCTCATGCGGCGCGCCGCTTGACGTACTGTTGCAATTCACGCCGGTCACCGAAGTGATTCGCAAGGTGCTGACCGGCAGTGGCGAGTGCAGTCAGGTCAACTGGAAGTTCCTGGGCCTCGCGATGCCGGCCTGGGTCCTGATCTGCGCGCTGCTGCTGGGCAGCGCCGGCGTCGTGACCAACCTTCGGACCGGGCGGGCCAGGAGCGCCCCGGGCAATGGGCCAGTCCGCTAGTCCATTGGAAAAAGAAGGGTACGACGCATGCGCCGCACCTTTCGCCCGCTAAGTCAGCAGGTTTCGCAACACGTTGAAGTACATCCGGTGAAGCCGGTCGATGTCCTCGACCCGCACACATTCATTGACCTTATGAATGGTTGCGTTCACCACCCCGAGCTCTACGACCTGCGCGCCAAATGGTGCGATGAAGCGTCCATCGGACGTACCGCCGCCTGTCGACAGTTTCGGCCGCGTGCCCGTTACGAGCTGAACGGCCGTGCCAACCGCATCCGACAATGCACCAGGCGGGGTATAAAAAGGTTCCCCTGAAACGTACCACTCGATCGTGTAGCGCACGGCATGCTTGCGAAGGATTCCCTCGACTATCTCCTTGAGCCGTTCCTGGGTCTGCACAGGTGAATAGCGCAGGTTGAAGCGCGCCTTGAGCTCTCCCGGAATCACATTGGGCGCACCCGTGCCCGCGTTGAGATTCGAGACCTGAAAGCTCGTGGGCTGGAAATGCTCCGTACCCTCGTCCCACACGCGGCTCGTCAGCTCGGCCAACGCCGGGGCGAGGGTGTGAACGGGGTTCTCGGCGAATTGCGGATAGGCGACGTGTCCCTGCACCCCATGCACCGTCAACCTGGCGCTGAAAGAGCCCCGGCGGCCGATCTTGATCGTGTCCCCGATCGTGATCTCGCTCGAGGGCTCGCCGACCACGCACCAGTCGATACGCTCGCCACGCGCCGCCAGCGCTTCGATGACGCGCTTGGTGCCGTCGAGCGAAGGTCCTTCCTCGTCGCTCGTGATAAGGAACGCGATGCAGCCCTTGTGACCGGGATGGCTGGCAACGAATTCCTCGCTCGCAGTCACCATGGCGGCCAGGCCGCTCTTCATATCGGCTGCACCCCGGCCGTACAGCATCGCGTCCCGGATAGCTGGCACGAACGGGTCGCTCTGCCATTCTTCCAGCGGCCCGCTCGGCACGACATCCGTGTGGCCGGCAAAGCACAGTACCGGAGCGCCGGTGCCCCGTTTGGCCCAGAAGTTCTCGACGGTCCCGAAGGGCAGGGCCTCGACTTGAAAGCCCGCCGTCGCCAGGCGGCTCATCAGGACCTCCTGGCACCCCTCATCGGCCGGGGTGACCGAGCGGCGAGCCATCAGGTTGCGGGTCAGCTCCAGGGTGTGCGACATCGGGGGCGGCGGTGAATCCGTCGTGGCAGGCGAGTGGGTTGCGGCGGCTCGCGTTTATACGGCCAGCGTGGGCGGCCGGCAAGCCGTTTGTGGGTGGCGCCTGTCATCAAAACGTCATATTGCCGTCATGTAATGCACTTGTGCCGTGCGAGATGCTGCTGCCCCGGCGCGCTGCGAGACCGCGGCGGAATCCCAAAACGCGACAGGACAGGAGTGGAGCGATGAACCCATCGAGTGTGAAACGAATACTTGGGGCGGCAGCCGCGTTGTGGCTCGCGGTGACGGCTCAAGCCGCGACGGACATCTCGGGCGCAGGCGCGACGTTTCCCTATCCCGTGTACTCCAAGTGGGCGGATGCCTACAAGAAGCAGACGGGCGTAGGCCTCAACTACCAGTCGATCGGCTCCGGTGGCGGCATCAAGCAGATCAAGGCGAAGACGATCACGTTCGGCGCATCCGACAAGCCTCTGGAGCCCGCGGAGCTCAAGGATTCCGGCCTCGTGCAGTTTCCGATGATCATCGGCGGGGTCGTGCCGGTCGTGAACGTCAAGGGCATCAAGGGCGGCCAGCTCACACTGGATGGCGCGACGATCGCCGGCATCTATCTCGGTGACATCACCAAGTGGAGCGATCCGCGCATCAGGAAACTGAATCCATCGGCCGCGCTGCCCAACACGGCCATCGCGCCCGTGTATCGTTCGGACGGCTCCGGGACCAACTTCCTGTTCACGGACTATCTGTCGAAGTCGAGTCCGAAGTTCAAGGAGTCGATCGGCGCGAATGCCTCCGTACAGTGGCCTGCGGGAATCGGCGCCAAGGGGAACGAGGGCGTGGCGAACATGACGACGCAGACCGATGGTGCCATCGGCTACGTCGAGTATGCCTACGCAAAGCAGAACAGCATGGCGTATGCAAAGCTGATCAACAGGGGCGGCAAGGCGGTCTCGCCGAGCGCCGCGACGTTCCAGGCGGCAGCGGCGAACGCAGACTGGTCGCATGCGCCGGGCTACTATCTGATCCTGACGGACCAGCCGGGGGCGGCGAGCTGGCCGATCTCCGGTGCGAGCTTTATCCTGGTGTATGGCAACCCGCCCAATCCGGGCCAGACGGGCGAGGCACTGAAATTCTTCGACTGGGCCTATCGCAGCGGTGGCAAGATGGCGTCCGAGCTGGACTACGTGCCGCTGCCGGACAGCCTGATCAGGCAGGTGCGCGCCACGTGGAAGTCGGACATCAAGGGGATTCCGGCCATGGTGGCCAAATAACGGTAAGCGTGTGAATACGGCGGCCATCGCGGCGGATTCGCGGCACGCCGCGGGCCAGCGACTCAGGGAGCGCGTTTTCCGCGCGGCCACACTCGTGGCCGCGCTCATCGTGCTCGCCCTGCTGGGAGGAGTTGCCGTGTCGCTGCTGAAGGGCTCCTGGCCGGCCTTCTCACAGTTCAAATTCGGGTTCCTAACGCGCGAGATCTGGAATCCGGTCACCGACCAGTTCGGCGCTCTGGCAGCCGTCTACGGCACGCTGATCACCTCCCTGATCGCGATGCTGATCGCCATTCCCATCAGCTTCGGCATCGCGATCTTTCTCACCGAATTGTCCCCGCCATGGCTCAAGCGGCCCGTGGGCGTGGCGATCGAGCTGCTGGCCGCGGTGCCCAGCATCATCTTCGGCATCTGTGGCCTGTTCGTGCTGGCACCCATCCTGCAGCGGCACGTGCAGCCGTGGCTGATCGACTGGCTCGGCCCGTTGCCCCTGATCGGCAGGCTCTTCCAGGGGCCCCCGTTCGGGATCGGTATCCTGACCGCCTCCATCGTTCTTGCGATCATGGTGCTGCCGTTCATCTCGGCGGTCATGCGCGATGTGTTCGAGACCGTGCCGGATGTCCTGAAGGAATCCGGATATGGACTGGGAGCGACGACCTGGGAGGTCATCTGGAAGGTCGTCCTGCCGTACACGCGCAGCGGCGTAGTCGGGGGCATCATGCTGGGGCTGGGACGCGCTCTGGGCGAGACGATGGCCGTCACGTTCGTGATCGGCAACGCCCATCGGATCAGCCCGTCGCTGCTGGCGCCCGGCACCACCATCTCCGCCTCGATCGCCAACGAGTTCACCGAGGCCGTCGGGACTCTGTACACCTCATCGCTCGTCGCGCTCGGCGCGCTGTTGTTTCTCATCACGTTCTCGGTCATCGCGGCGGCGCGCTTCATGCTGCTGCGCCTCGATCGCCGCGCCCTCTCATCGGTATGACCCGCCGCGGCATCCGCAAATTCACCAACGCGCTGGCGCTGGGGCTTTCGGGCCTGGCCACCGCAATAGGCCTGTTCTGCCTGGGCGCGATCCTTTGGACACTGGTCTCGAACGGCCTGGCGGGGATGTCGGTCGCGCTGTTCACGCAAAACACGCCGCCGCCCGGCAGCAGCGGCGGCATTCTCAACGCCATCTACGGCAGCGTCGTCATGACGCTGATCGGCATCGTGATCGGCGCACCGATTGGCATGCTCGCGGGAACCTACCTTGCAGAGTACGGCCGCGCATCGCGCCTCAGCGCGGTGATCCGGTTCGTCAACGACGTGCTGCTCAGCGCGCCTTCGATCATCGTGGGCTTGTTCGTCTACGAGATACTCGTGGTGCGGATGGGGCACTTCTCGGCGCTGGCCGGAGCGGTTGCATTGGCGGTGATCGCGATTCCGGTGACGGTCCGAACGACGGAAGACATGTTGAATCTCGTCCCACAGGGAATGAAGGATGCCTCCACGGCGATGGGTGCGTATCAGTGGCGCACCATCACGAGCATCATCTATCCGGCCGCGCGCAGCGGCATCGTCACCGGCCTGCTGCTGGCCGTCGCGCGCATCAGCGGCGAGACGGCGCCGCTGCTGTTCACGGCGCTCAACAATCAGTTCTGGAGCACCAACCTGCGGGCACCGATGGCGAACCTGCCCGTGATCATATTTCAGTTCGCGCTCAGCCCCTACAAGAACTGGCAGCAGCTCGCCTGGTCCGGAGCTTTGCTGATCACCCTGGCGATACTGATCCTCAGCATCAGCGCGCGCGTGGTCGTCTCCGCATTGAATCCGGCTGGAGGCAAGCAGCGATGAGCGCCGCGGCGGTGAGCCACGGCGCGGTGGGCAATGCGCTGTCGGGCCCCGCTTCCGCTCATGCGCATGCCGTGAAATTCGAAGCGCGGCATCTTGATTTCTACTACGGATCGAACCGCGCGCTGAAGGACATCAATCTGGTGTTGAGGGATCGCAGCATCACGGCCTTCATCGGTCCGTCCGGCTGCGGCAAATCCACACTGCTGCGGGTGTTCAACCGCATGTATGCCCTCTATCCCGGTCATCGCGCCAGCGGAGAGGTGCTACTCGATGGACTCAACATCCTGGCGCCCACCGTGGATCTGTCGAGCCTGCGTTTCCGAGTGGGCATGGTGTTCCAGAAAGCGACGCCCTTTCCGATGTCAATATTCGACAATGTCGCCTTCGGCCTGCGGCTCGCGCGGCGCATCGACCGCAGCGAGCTCATCGGGCGCGTCGAAGTCGCATTGCGCGACGCGGCGATGTGGGATGAGGTCAAGGACAAGCTGCACGAGGACGGGCGCGGCCTTTCAGGAGGGCAGCAGCAGCGGTTGTGCATTGCGCGTACCATTGCGCTTGAACCGGAGGTCGTGCTGCTGGACGAACCCACCGCGGCACTGGATCCCATATCAACCCTTCGCGTCGAGGAAACACTGCAGAACCTTCGCGAGAAATATTGTCTGGCTGTCGTTACGCACAATCTGCAGCAGGCCGCGCGCGTCTCAAACGTCACGGCATTCATGTATATGGGTGAGCTCGTCGAGGTCGGTCCGACGGAACAGATGTTCACGGCACCGAAGGATCGCAGAACTGACGATTATGTGACCGGACGATTCGGGTGAAATCAAATGAGCGATGTGGGCAATGGGATGGTGCAGGAGCGCGAGCCGATGGACACATCGAGCGCTCCTGAGCAGTCGCCGCGGCGACGCCTTGGCGAGGGGGGGCTCAACCTCAAGCCGAGCGGCCGCATGCCCGCTGCAACTTCGCTCGAGCATCGCACTGGGGGCGGCACTATCGGGCAGACGTCCATCGAGAACCCGGTGTTCTCGTGTCGCGACGTGAATGTTTTCTACGGCAGCAAGCATGCGCTCAAGAACGTCAGCATCGATGTCGGACGCAAGCAGGTGTTGGCAATGATAGGTCCCTCCGGCTGCGGAAAGTCAACGTTCCTGCGCTGCCTGAATCGTATGAACGACACGATCCCCGGCGCCCGGGTGACCGGCTCGATCACGCTGGACGGCACCGATATTCACGACAAGCGCCAGGATGCCGCGCAGCTGCGCGCGCGCGTGGGCATGGTGTTCCAGAAGCCGAATCCATTTCCGAAATCGATCTACTACAACGTCGCCTACGGTCCGCGCATTCACGGGCTCACCCGCAGCCGGGCCGACCTGGACGACATCGTGTGCACCAGCCTGCAGCGCGCCGGCCTCTGGGATGAGGTCAAGGACCGCCTCAGCCGCCCGGGCACCGGCCTGTCCGGCGGCCAGCAGCAGCGGCTGTGCATCGCTCGCGCGATCGCGGTCCAGCCCGGGGTCATCCTCATGGACGAGCCGTGCTCGGCGCTCGACCCCGTTGCCACCGCGCGCATCGAGGATCTCATCGACGTGCTGCGTGCAAGTTATGCAATCGTCATCGTCACCCATTCCATGCAGCAGGCCGCGCGCGTCTCGCAGCGCACCGCCTACTTTCACATGGGGGAGCTGATCGAAGTCGGGGAGACGGACCGCGTGTTCACGAACCCGCGGCACCGGCTCACCGAGGATTACATCACCGGGCGGTTCGGTTGAGGGCTGTTGATGCTTGAGGGCCACATCAGCAGGGCATTCGATGGCGCGCTGGCCGCGCTGCATATCCGCGTGGTCGAGATGGGCGGGCTGGTGTTGGACCAGGTGCGCGAGGCCGCGTACGCCTATACCGAGTGGCACGCAGATTCGGCCGAGCACGTGCTCGAGCGCGAGCGCGAAGTCAACGCATACGACGCCAGCCTGGACGAAGAGCAGCTCACACTGATCGCGCGCCGCCAGCCCGTGGCCGGCGATCTGCGCGCGACGATCGCAATGTCCAAGGCGGTCGCGGAGCTCGAGCGCGCCGGCGACGAGGCGAAGAAGATCGCGCGCACCGTAGTCAGATCCGGCCAGCGCCCGGGGCCCGGAACCACGCGCGATGCGCGGCATCTCGCGCAACTTGCCGTAAGCCTGCTGCGCCTGTCGCTCGAGGCGTTCGACCAGCTGGACATCTTGCTCGCGGCCGAAGTCATTGCGCGGGACAAGGAGCTCGACGGCGAATATGCCGCCGGATTACGGCGGTTGTTGACACGTGCGATGGAAGACCCGCGGCATTTCAATGTCGCGCTCGAGGCTGCTTTCGTGCTCAAGTCGCTGGAGCGGGTTGGCGACCACGCACGCAACCTCGCGCGGCACGTTCGAAGCATCGGGGCCGATTCGCAGGTGTTGCCGGAAACGGCATTGACGCCCACCGCTTCCGGCCCCTCCTAGGCCGCGAACACGCGCGAGCTGTTGCGGCCGGCAGCCTCGTGGAGTGAACCCTAGTAGCTGAACTGTACGTTCAGCATGATCACGTTCGTGTCGGTTGGAACAGCGCCGGGAATGCCCGCCGGATGTGCCGCCGCCAGCGAGCCGCTGAAGGTCGCGATCTGCGCGGGCAGCAGCGCGAATTGCTTGTGGAAGTAATTCAGATTCTGGTCATCGAGCGCAAACGACAGGTGACTGTTGTAATTGTAGCTGAGCCCGAAGACGGTTCGCTGGAAATCCAGCGGATTCGTGCCACCGATCTCCGTGTTGGGCTTGAACTGCTGATACATGCCAAACACTTCGAAGGACTTCCACAGCTTCGCGTGACCGAAGAAAGCGAAGCCCTTCTGGCGTGTATCGGTTCCGCCGAGAATCCCGGCGGTCATGCTGGAAAACGTGGCGTACGGCGTCGGGGTCGTTGCGAGCCCGAGCGCATCGGCTGGACCGGCGCCGGAGAACAGATTGCCTGCACTGAAGGAGTTCCGGCCCCAGTCGTACTCGCCGGCGATCAGGTATGCCCCGGAGGGGTCCTGGTAGTGCACGATCGCGGCGGCTCGATCGATCCTCGTGCTGGGCGAGTCTGGCGTCTTGGTGTTCCAGCCGTAATCATAGAAGCCGGTGATGCCGAGGCCGGTTCGGTCCTTGGTGGTGCCGAACGGATACCAGCTGACGCGCACCATTCCCTGCTTCTTGTCGTTCGTCTCGATGGCATGGAAGCTGGCAGTGTTGAACGCACCGATCTGATAGTCCAGGAACTCCTTCCCGTTCGCCTCGATCGGCCCTCCAATCACGACCCCGGTGTAGGTTGAGCTCAGGCTCAAGTAATTCCACGGCACGAGGTTCACATAGCGGTAGCCCCACAGCCCTTCTTCCCAGTCGACCAGCGGATTCATGGTCTGGCCGAACCGCACGTAGTCCTTGCCGAGCGCGTGGGTTCCCTTGAACAGCGAATTGAACTGGATGTACGCGTACTTCAGCCGGAAGCCGAGGTTGCCGTTGGAGCTCGAGGCGATGCCCGAGTTCTTGCCGTTGCTGATCGCACTGGAGACGTCCACCTGCCGGTAGATGTTCGGCGTGAGCCGCAGGGTGACGTCATCGTTCGGGAGGTACAGGAAATTGATGTACGTGCGGGTCACGTCGAACGTGTTGAACCCGCCGTTGCCGGGGCCATCCTGGTTCATTTGGGTCAGGAACTGCGGGCCAAAACCCGTCTGCGTGTAGTACGCGTAGTCGGCGTAGAAGGTGGCCCCGATTTTCACTTTTCCGTAGGCCAGGTCGGATAATTTCAGGCCCGCCGCCACATCGTCGCCCCCGAAGTTGGTGCTCTTGGGGGCAGCGGCCGCGGGCGGTGGCAGCACGGGCGCGGGCGCCTGGGCCATCGAGTCCGGCATCCGGCACACGCCGAGGGCCATCGCAACCACGGCTGCCACGGCGGTGGGACGCGTCTGGCCACTCAGTCTGAGAGTGAAATCGGGCAAGGCGAGACTTTTTGGTGTCATCTTGGGATCTTCCTGTCGTGTCTTGAGAAAGTTGGCCTCACCCGGCTGCAGCCCCAGATCGCTCGAGGATGCGGCATTCGCGCCACAGCCAGACGCTCATTCAAAATGGGCGGCGCACACTGTGCTGCGGATGTGTGGCAGAGGGATGTCAAAGAGATGACGGTTTTATTTCAGCGCGCCATTGCCACCCATTTTCGAAGCGGGTCTGCCTGCGCTCCGCGATCGCACTGAGGCTTTTGGCGTTTTGTTGGAAAGATTCGGCCCATTCTGGCTCTTGCCGCGCGCGATCCCCGACCGACCGCGCCGCCGGAGCAGGGCTTCACCGCCATACGGCGCTGCGCTGCGCGGGGAGCCTGTAATGGGGCAGATTCGCGGTCGGGTCTGTTCAGCCAGGAGCCCGCAAAGGTCTCGCTGCCCGCGGGTGCGTATGGCGTGAAGGCGCTGGCAGTCGACTCGGGCTACGTGGATGTGCCGGTGGTCATCGAGCCGCGCAGGACCACTGTCGTCGATGTGGACGGGACGGCGCTACCCCAGGGCGCGCGCGCTTCAGCGGATTCGGGGGGAAACGGACGCTGGATCCGCCTGCCGAATGGACACGTCGTCGGTTCACAGGCTTCTTGCGAAGCCAGTAGTTGCAAATAGGGGGCATGCAAGTAGTCTGACGGGTGATGCATAGCCCGGTGGGAGAACTCGCGCGTCTGCCTCTGTCGTTACTGACGCGACTGCGGCTTATTCTCTTCGGTCACGAGGACCTTGCCGGCATCGTCTTCTGGGCCGCCCTGGTCGGCTTCTGTGGAGCGCTCGCAAGCGTTGTGTTCCGCGAGGGCATTCACCTCCTCGAACTCGTGTTCACAGGGCAGACGATCAGCCTCGTTCACGCGGCGTCAGATCTCGTATGGTGGCATCGTGCGCTTGTCCCTCTGGTCGGAGGAGTGCTTGCCGGCCTCGTGCTGCATTTGACCGGCCGCGCTCTGACTTCAGCCCGAGCAGTCGATTACATGGAAGCCGTGCTGGTCGGCGATGGCAGGATCAGTTCGCGTGTCACCTTGTCGAACAGCCTCTCGTCGCTCCTGTCCATCGGCTCGGGTGGCTCGATCGGCCGCGAAGGTCCGATGGTGCAGCTCGCTGCGATGCTCGGATCGAAGCTGGGACTCCTGGCCCGCGCGCCCATTCCGCGGCTACGGCTGATGGTCGCCTGCGGAGGCGCCGCGGGAATCGCGGCAGCCTACAACGCGCCGATCTCCGGTGCTTTGTTCGTTTCCGAGATCGTACTGGGCTCCATGGCCATGGAGAGCTTTGGGCCGCTGGTGGTGGCCTCCGTGATATCCAGCGTGACCATTCACAAGTTCCTGGGGTATGGACCGGTTTTCGATGTGCCGCACGTGCAGTTCGTCTCGAACTGGGAGCTGGTGTTCTTCGTGATTCTGGGCGTGCTGCTGGGGCACCTCGCTCCGCCGTTCCTTGCGCTGCTCGATTTCGCCAAATCCCGGTTCGTGCGTTTGCATCTGCCGCTTTATTGGCAGCTGGGGCTCGGAGGACTGATCGTCGGCCTGGTCTCGATCTACGTGCCGCAGGTGTGGGGCAACGGTTACAGTGTCGTCGGCAACATTATGCGTGGAGACATCGTCGGGCTGTGGCTGCTGGCGGTCCTCGCTGCGAAGGTGCTCGCGACCTCGGCAACCGTCGGCTCCGGAGCCGTCGGCGGTGTGTTCACGCCGACGCTGTTCATCGGTTGCGCGGTCGGCGCTCTGGTGGGGGGCGTGTTACACAGTCTGCTGCCGACAGTGACGTCGGTTCCCGCCGCATACGCTCTGATCGGAATGGGTGGGTTCCTGGCCGCAACCACGCACGCGCCGCTCACTTCGATCCTCATGCTGTTCGAGCTCACGGGCGACTACGACATTGTCCTGCCGCTCATGCTGGCCTGCGTGGCCGCCCACTTCGCCGCCAAGGTCTATCGGCGCGGTGAATCGGTCTATCACGCATCCCTCACTCGTGCGATGGCCATGGAAGGTAGCGACGACTGGCGGCTTCGGACCGTGGAAACCCTCGTGGAACCCGCAACGGCCGTGGCATCTCCAATGACGACCCTCCAGGAAATGTTTGCGCAGCTTCCCAAGCGGCCGCTCGAACGGGTCTACGTGACGGACAATGGCGAGATCGTCGCGTGGCTGAACCCGCGCGAGTTGTTCGAGCAGATGGGGAAGGGGCAGATCGAGCCTGGCTCACCGGTCTCGGCGGTGGCCAGGCCCGTGGCATTTACGCTCACGCCCGAAATGTCCCTCTGCGAGGCACTCGACGGTTTTCTGCGCGAGCAGGCGACGGTATTGCCCGTCACACCCGGGCAGTGGCGCAACACGCTGCTGGGAGAGGTCGCCCGCCACGATGTGCTGCTTGCGATTCAAGACCGGCTGACTTATCCAAAATGATCAGAACACGAGCGAGAACCGCGTCAGCAATGCGTTCTCGTCCGGACGATCCCCGTGCGCGGCGCCCCCGTCGAAGCGCGTGCGCTCATAGTCGAGCATCCATTTCACATTCTGGTTGAGGTACCAGTTGAGGCCCACGCCCGCGGCGGTAGCCTTGCGGGGCGCGGTGCCCGGATTGGCGAATGAGGCGCCGGCCGCGGCGAATGCCGCCGCATCGATCTGCAGTTGGTGCAGCCGAACGGCGATCTCCCATGCCCCCCAGCCGGTTTTGCCGGGCTCGAATGATGAGTTGGGCTTGAAGCTGTTGTAGGTGGCTGCCTCGCCCGTGAGGAAGTAGGAAAGCGACAGTTGCCAGGCCTTGTTGTCGAGCGCGCCGGAACGCTTCAATACCGCGTTCACCTGCCGCGTCACCTCCTGGCGCGACTCGACGTACTCGCCGATCAACCCGAAGCTTCCGGCGTAATAGTAAAGCTGCGGCGCCAGCCGCTCGCGCTTTCCATCGGCGTAGGTGGCGGTGGTCCCGGTGCGGTACGCGAAGAAGGTCTGCTGGCCGGCCGTTTTGTAACTCGCCAGCAACGTATTGGCCGCGTTTCCGGTACTGTTGACGTAAGTGCCGCCCACGCCGAAGCCGAAGCCCCGCAGATAGGGGTGGTCCGAACTGATGAAGGGCTGGGCAAACAGGCGGCCTTCCAGATCCTTCTTTCCGTCATTGTCCACGTCCGGGGAGGCGTTCGCGTCGGTACTACTGCCGTCCGGCGTGCCGTCGAAGTAGCCAACGGCATATCCCAGTGCACCGCCCATGACGTCTCCGCCAAGCTGTACGCCGAGGTCCCGGTTGGGTACGAGAGAGGATGGAAAACCCAGCTCGACGAACCGGTTGAATTGATCGGGCTGCAGCCGCTCGAGCCCCACCGGGCCTTTGAACTTGCCGACCTGCAGGGCGAGCCACGGCTGGAAGCGGGCCGTGACGAACGCATCGACGATGATCGCCTTGCCGTTGCCAAAGTCCGGCATGAAGCGCAAGTCATATATCCGGTCGAGCGTCCCCTCGATGTATGGCCGCGCGCGCCGGAACAGCCAGGTGTCGGCGCTCTCGGGCGTGCCGTGATCGAGGAACCAGCGCCCGTCAACCGCGAGATTGCCCCTGAAGCGTATGACGTTCGCGCCGTCGGCGCTCTCGATGAGCAATCCAGAGGGGCCCGCCACGACAGTCCCGGTTGCGCCCTGGCCTGCCGCTCCCTCGGGTGTCTGGACTTCCTCCTGGTGCCGCAGTTTTTGCTCGAGCGCCTCGATGCGCTTCTCCTGCGCCTCGATGCGCTTCAGCAGTGCGCTGGCGTCGGGGGATGGATCGGACTGCGCAAGCGCCGCGCCGATCGGCAGCGATAACGCCGCTAGAGCCAGCAGCCGCGCGCCTGAGATCATGACTTCTCCCGGATAGCTTGTTGTAGCCGCCCTTGCCGGATAGGCCCGTATGCTCCTCCGGCGCACAGGCACAACACGCGCAGGGATGTTAGGCAGCCGGCGGTTACGAAGTCAGTCGGAGGAGGGTGACAGAGCGGTTACGAATCGAGTGGTGCGACCGAGTTGGTGCGAGCGAGCTGGTGTGAGCTAACCAGCAGGTACGGCACGAGTGGTTCGGCGCTGCGCGATCTCTGGCGGACAACGCTGCTACTCTACGGCGCGCAGCAATTCGTTGATGGAGGTCTTGGCACGAGTCTGCGCGTCGACGCGCTTCACGATGACGGCGCAGTACAACGCGTACTTGCCGTCGCTCGAGGGCAGCGTTCCGGGTACGACAACCGAGCCGGCGGGCACACGACCCTGATGAATACTGCCGGTCGTCCGGTCGTAAATGCGGGTGCTTTGCCCGATGTACACACCCATCGAGATCACGGAACCCGCTTCCACGACAACGCCTTCGACGACCTCGGAACGCGCGCCGATGAAACAGTCGTCCTCGATGATGGTAGGACTCGCCTGCAGCGGCTCGAGCACGCCGCCGATACCCACTCCGCCCGACAGATGCACGTTGCGGCCGATTTGCGCGCAGGATCCGACCGTCGCCCAGGTGTCCACCATCGTGCCTGCTCCAACATACGCGCCGATGTTGACGTAGCTGGGCATCAACACCACGTTCGGCGCGATGTAAGCGCCCTTGCGGACCACCGCATGAGGAACCACGCGCGCGCCCCCCGCACGAAGGTCGGACTCCGACGCCTGCGTGTACTTGAGCGGCACTTTGTCATAAAAGCGCATGCAGCCTGCGTCCATGACGGCGTTATCGTGCGAGCGGAAATACAACAGTACCGCTTTCTTGAGCCATTCATTGACGACCCAGCGCCCATCCCTTGGCTCTGCGACGCGCGCGCGGCCGCTGTCCAGAAGCTGGATGCTCGCCTCGATCGCAGCCGCAAGATCGGGCTGCAATGTCGCCGGTGTCAGTTGGGCGCGGCTTTCGAAGGCCGAATCGATCTGGCCCTGCAGTGCATGGAGGTCCGTCATGGGTG
The DNA here is from genome assembly GCA_050738795.1 of Steroidobacteraceae bacterium. Taxonomy (GTDB): domain Bacteria; phylum Pseudomonadota; class Gammaproteobacteria; order Steroidobacterales; family Steroidobacteraceae; genus 13-2-20CM-66-19. Next base: position 30,293 of record JBOIAD010000112.1, on the reverse strand, counting down.
CAGGCCCTGCAGTGCGTGGAGGTCCGTCATCGGTGCAGCTTACGCGCCACCACGAAATCCCGGATACGCTCCGCCGCCTCGACGCACTCGGTGACTTCCGGTACCAGCGAGATGCGCACGCGGCCGGCTCCTGGATTGGGGTTCGCACCGTGTGCGCGCGCCAGATAGCTGCCGGGCAGCACTGTGACGTGCTTCGTCGCAAACAGGTCGCGCGCGAAGCGCTCGTCATCCTCCGCGACGTGCGGCCATAGGTAAAACGCCCCGGCCGGTCGCTCGACGCTGATCACCGGGGCCAGGATCGGCAGCACCCGGTCGAATTTCTCCTGGTACAGGTGCCGGTTGGCGGCGGCGTGCAGGTCGTCGTCCCACGCCGCGGCGCTCGCAAGTTGTGTCGGTACGGCCATCGCGTTTCCATGATAGGTCCGATACAGCAGAAAGCGCGCCATGATTTGTGGATCGCCCGCGACGAAACCCGATCGCAGCCCCGGGACGCTGGATCGTTTGGAAAGGCTGTGGAATACCACGCAGCGCTCGAAGTCGCGCTGCCCCGCGCCGATCGCGGCCTGCAGCAGCCCCGGGGGCGGGGAGCGCTCGTCCAGGTAGATCTCCGTGTAGCATTCGTCGGCCGCGATGATGAAGTCATGCCGCCGCGCCAGCTCGAGCGCATGCCGCAGAAAATCCTGCGATAACACTGCGCCGTGCGGATTGCCGGGGCTGCACAGGAACAACACCTGGCAGCGCCGCCAGAGCGCCTCCGGCACCGCCTCGAGATCGGGCACCTGGCCCCTGGCGGATGCCGTGTCGAGAAAGCACGGTTGCGCGCCTGCCAGCAAGGCCGCACCCTCGTAGATCTGATAGAACGGATTGGGCATGGCGACCAGCGCCTCGCGACGCTCATCCACCGCGGCCTGCACGAAGGCGAACAAGGCTTCGCGCGTGCCGTTGACGGGCAACACCATGGTCTGCGCGTTCACGCTGTGCGGTGGCAGGCCGAAGCGCCTTTCGAGCCAACGCGCGGCGGACGTACGCAATTCGGGGAGCCCGGCCGTCACCGGATAGCTGTCGAGACGATGCGCGTTTTCACGCAGCCGCTCGACGACAAAGCCGGGCGGGGCATGCCGGGGCTCGCCGATGGACATGGCGATGTGCTCGAGTCCGGCCGGCGCCGTCACGCCTGCCTTCAGACGCGCCAGCCGTTCGAACGGATAGGCGTGGAGCAGCTCGAGCCGCGGATTCACCGGCGCGCTCTTCCGCGGTCCGTCATGCGGCCTGCCGCCGATCGAGCGCCTGCATCAGCTTCTCGCGCAACTGTTGAGCGGCGGCCGCGTTCAACGGCCGCTCGTCGAAGTCGGTAATGTAGAACACGTCCTCGGCGCGCTCCCCCACGGTCATGATCTTCGCATCATGCAGTTGCAGTCGCTCGTCCATGAGCACCTTGCCGATATCGCTCAGCAGGCCCGGGCGGTCGCCTGCGGTCAGCTCGAGAACCGAGCGGCGCTTGCGCTCATCGACGCTCAGGGTGACATGCGTGGGGGTGTTGAACATGCGCACCTGGCGGGGTGCGCGCCGCGAGACAGCGAACGGTGAATCCTCCGGGCGCTGCAGGGAACGCCAGATGGCATGTTCGATCTCGCTCTGGCGGTCGTTGTCCGTGATCGGCGCGCCGTCGTCCTCGAGCACGTGATACAGATCGAGGCTGAAGCCATCGCCTGTCGGGGTGATCCGCGCATCGACGATGTTCAGGCCAAGCTGGTCGAGAACGGCGGTCGTGTGACCGAACCCGTGGCGGTGAGGCCGCGCGAAGATCAGTACCGAGGTGGTTCCGCGGACGCCGCGCAGGTCGAGAGCGACCAGCGGCTCGTCGGACCCGGCATCGCGCTCCGCCAGCAGCCGCGTGTGCCAGGCCACTTCGTCGGCGGTATGCCTCAGGAAGTAGGCGGCCGAGAAACGGGTCCAGGCCCCCGCCACGTCGGCCTCCGGCACGCCCTGCTCGAAGAGCAGCCTCCGGGCGGCATCCTGTGTCTCGCGAACGAGCTGCTCCTGGTCGATCGGGCTTTCCAGGCCCCGGCGCAACGCGCGCTTCACCCGGTCGAAGAAATCGCGGAACAGGGAGCCTTTCCAGGAATTCCACAGCTTCGGGTTCGTGCCGCGCACATCGGCACACGTCAACACGTACAGATAATCCAGATGATTCTCATCGCCCACTTTGCGAGCAAACGCGTTGATCACCTGGGGGTCGGCGATGTCCTGCTTCTGCGCGGTGATGGAGAGCTCCAGGTGGTTGCGGACCAGCCAGGCGACGAGGCGCGCGTCATACGGCGAAAGCCCTTGCTCCAGGCAGAACGCCTCGGCATCCACGGCGCCGAGCTCCGAGTGATCGCCGCCACGGCCCTTGGCGATGGCGTGAAACAGGGCGGCCAGGTAGGCGATCTCCGTCTTCGGCAGCTGCTGCATGATGCGCGAAGCTTCGGGCAGCTCCTGGTCGTAGCGCGGAATCGCAAAGCGGCGCAAATTGCTGACGACGAACAGGGTGTGGGCGTCGACCGTGTAGGCGTGAAAGAGGTCGTACTGCATCCGCCCGACGATTCGCCCGAAAGCGGGAATGTAGCGGCCCAGCACGCCGTAGGTATTCATTCTGCGCAGCTCGTGCGTCACGCCCACCGGCGAGCGCACGATTTCCATGAACAACCGGTGATTGCGCGGGTTCTGCCGGAATTCCTCGTCGATCAGCCACAGGCCGCGCGTGACGGCACGCATCGTCGAGGCGCGTACTCCGTTGATCTCGGGGTTCTGTTGCAGCAGCACGAACAGCTCGAGAATGGCCGACGGCGTGCGTGCGAACACCTCGCCGCTCACTGCTTCCAGCGACCCGTTGCGGATCTGGAAGCGTGCGTTGAGCGGCCTCGGAGGCTCGCTCTCGGTGAGGATCGCTTCCCGAAACACCTGCAGCAGCAGCTCGTTCAGCAGGCTTACATCCATGACAGTGCGGTAGTACCGCTGCATGAATTGCTCGACCGCCAACGTGTACGAGGCGTCCTCGTAGCCAAAGGTCTGCGCGAGCCGGATCTGATGATCGAACAGCAGCCGATCCTCGCGCCTTCCGGTCACCGCGTGCAGGCCGAAGCGCACCTTCCAGATGAAGGCCTGCGCCTGTTTCAGCCGGCGCAGCTCCGGCGCCGACAGAAAACCGCGAGTCGCCAGGCCATCGAGCGTGTCGGATCCGAAGTGGCGCTTGGCGACCCAGGCAATGGTCTGGATGTCGCGCAGGCCGCCGGGACCGGTCTTCACGTTGGGCTCGAGGTTGTACGCCGTATCGTGGGCTTTCAGATGGCGTTCCGATTGCTCCCGGACCTTGGCTTCAAAGAATGCCTTGACGGGCCAGACATGCCCGGACCCCAGCGCAGCGCGCATCCGCTCGACCAATGAGGCGCTACCGGCGATCAGGCGCGCCTCCAGCAGCGTCGTCATGACGCTCACGTCGGCTGAGCTTTCCTGCACACATTCATCGACTGTGCGCACGCTGTGGCCGACTTCGAGCCCGATATCCCACAGGAACGCAACCAGCCGCTCCACCGTTTCGCGGCCCTGTACATCGGGAGGATCCGGCACCAACATCATGATGTCGACGTCGGAGCAGGGGTGCAGCTCACCGCGACCGTAGCCTCCCACGGCGACGAGCGCCCAGTTTTCGGCGTTCTCGACGTGCTGTGTGCGCCACGCCTCCCGCAACACGATGTCGATCGACGCGGCGCGTGCGTGCACGAGATCCTCGACCGGTTCCTCCGCGAGGAAGCGGGCTTTCAGCTCTTCGTGCGCCTGCTGGAGGAGCTCGCGATAAGCCGAATGAGAGCCTCGAGCCTGGTCGAGCAGGAGCGGCAGGCGCGTGAGCAGTGGCCACGGAGCGGCACGAGTCGCCGGTGGCGCCGCTTCTTCGAGTATTTCCAGGTCCGCGCCGGGCATTATTGAATTGCAGAAAGTCGCCGCCCGGGGCGGCGCTTTCTGCCCACGGGCAAATGGCGCGACTTTTGCCCGCTCATTATTGCCGCCCGGCTGCACCCAGCGTCAGCACCTCTACACCCGTTTCCGTAACGAGCACCGTATGCTCCCACTGAGCCGACAGAGAGTGATCCTTGGTGATCACCGTCCATCCGTCGGGCAGCAAACGCACGTGGCGCTTGCCCGCGTTGACCATGGGCTCGACGGTAAATGTCATCCCGCGCTTGAGCTCGAAGCCTGTGCCTGGCTCGCCATAGTGCAGGACCTGCGGATCCTCGTGGTACACCCGTCCGATGCCATGGCCGCAGTACTCGCGAACTACCGAGTAGTTGCGCTCTTCGACGAAGGATTGGATTGCGTGCCCGATATCGCCCAGCCGGGTCCCGGGCTTGACGGTCTCGATCCCCCGCCACATGGCCTCGCAGCAGATCTGCGCAAGACGCTGGGCGTGGGTAGGCGGCTTTCCGACGAAGTACATGCGGCTCGTGTCGCCGTGAAAGCCTTCCCTGATCACGGTCACGTCTATGTTGACGATGTCACCGGCTTTCAGCCGTTTGTCGTTGGGTATGCCATGACAGACGACGTGGTTGACCGAAGTACAGATGGTCTTCGGGAAACCGCGATAGTTGAGGTTCGCAGGAATCGAGTGCTGGACATCCACGATGTAGTCGTGGCAGATCCGGTCGAGCTCGTCGGTCGTCACGCCGGGCACGACGTGCTCGCCGATCATGTCGAGTACTTCCGCGGCCAGGCGGCCGGCGATACGCATCTTGTCCTGTTCTTCCGGGGTCTTGATGGTCACGTGCATGATGGGGCGGGTGAAGGCTCCTGAACGAGCGCGTAAGACATTGTTCAGACGGGGTCTTCATGGTATAAAGCGCCGCCTTTTTTGGCAACGCAACCCCACACGCGCATCGCACACCAGGTGGCTGGGTGCTCTTGAGGCTACGCTGCTCGCTCGAGCGGCAGTGCCTCGAGGGTGGCCACCCGGGATGCGCGGAGGCCCAACCCAAACAGGAGTTTCCCATGTCCGGCGTGTCCATGCGACAAATGCTGGAAGCGGGTGTCCATTTTGGACATCAGACCCGCTTCTGGAACCCGAAGATGGCCCCATTCATCTTCGGTGAACGCAACAAGATCCACATCATCAATCTCGAGAAGACTCAGCCCCTGTACGGGGAGGCGGCGACGTTCGTGAAGGGTGTCATCGCCGACGGCGGCACCGTTCTGTTCGTCGGTACCAAGCGCTCAGCCCGGGAGGCGGTCCAGCGGGAAGCCGCGCGTGCCGGCCAGCCGTTCGTCAATCAGCGCTGGCTCGGCGGTATGCTCACGAATTTCAAGACCATCCGTCAGTCGATCAAGCGGTTGGTCGAGATCACCGAGCTGGCGGCTTCCGGCGCGCTCGAGAAGCGTGGCAAGAAGGAAGCGACGCAGCTGCGCCGCGAGATGGACAAGCTCGAAAGGAGCCTCGGCGGAATCAAGAACATGGAGTCGCTGCCGGATGCGATGTTCGTGGTCGACGTGGGGCACGAGAAAATCGCCATCCACGAGGCGAAGAAACTCGGTATCCCGGTCGTTGCGATAGTCGATACGAACTGCTCGCCGGACGGGATCGACTACGTCATTCCGGGTAACGATGATGCCATGCGCGCGATTCAGCTATATGCCACGGGCATGGCGGATGCTGTGCTCGAGGGCAAGGAATCCGTGCCGACGGTTGCCGTCGGTGAGGATGAGTTCGTCGAGCTGGATGAGGCCGGCAACCCCCGCAAGAAATCCGCCCGGGGCCGCCAGAAGCCGCAGGCCGCCGTGCGCAGGAAAGCTCCGGCACGCCGCAAGCTTCCTGCTGTCAAAGCCCCGGTGGCCGAAGCTCCTGAAGGGCTGCCCAGCGAGGTGGAGGAGGACGATCTGGATGTCGAGGACGTAGCAGACGTCGCGGCTGCAGTCGGCGGAATTGCGCCGGCGCCTGCCACCACTGAGCGGCGCCCATCTGGCGGCGCGCGGCGGGGCAAGAGTGGCCGCGGTGGCGCGTCGGGACCTTCTCGCGAGTGAATCGAGGGGCGCTGCGCCGCCAAGGGGGCGACTTCCTGACCCGGCAAGGCCTGCGATGCATTCTGTGAGCACGGCTGGCCGCGGGTGCGCCGTCGACAGATAACGAAGGATGATTTTGCGAATGAATATCACAGCAGATGCGGTAAAACAGCTTCGCGAGCGCACCGGGGCCGGCATGATGGAATGCAAGAAGGCCCTGGTGGAGACCCAGGGCAATCTGGATGCGGCAGCCGAGCTGATGCGCAAGCAGGGGCTTGCGAAGGCCGACAAGAAGGCAACCCGTGTTGCCGCCGAGGGCGTCGTCGTCGTCGAGAAGACGGCCGACGGCCGCACAGCCGCCATGGTCGAGATCAACTGTGAGACGGACTTCGTGGCGCGCGAGCAGGATTTCCGCGGCTTCGCCCAGGCGGTCGCGAGCCGGGCGCTCGCTGCCAGGCCAGACTCCCTCGAGGCACTGTTGGCAGCCCGGATCGGCAATGGCGACAGCGGCGAGAGTGTCGAGGAGCGCCGGCGGACGCTGGTTGCGAAAATCGGCGAGAACATCAGCGTACGCCGCTTCGTAGTGCTGAGCTCTCCCGGTCCTCTCGGCGCGTATGTGCACGGGACGCGGATTGGCGCTTTGGTGGTGGTGCAGGGGGGAGATGCGGCCCTGGCGCACGATCTGGCCATGCACGTGGCGGCCAGCAATCCCCGGCATCTCACGGCGGACAATGTGCCGGCCGAGGTGGTGGCCAAGGAGCGCGAGATCCTCACGGAGCAGGCGCAGGGCGAGGGCAAGCCGCCGCAGATCGTGGCCAAGATGGTCGAGGGCCGGCTGCGCAAGTCCCTTAGCGAGATCACGCTGACGGGCCAGCCGTTCGTGAAGGATCCGGACATCACTATCGAGAAGCTGCTGAAGGGCGCGAAGGCACAAGTCACGGCTTTCGAGCGTTTCGAGGTCGGTGCCGGCATCGAGAAGAAGCAGGACGATTTCGTGGCGGAGGTCATGGCGCAGGTGAAGAGCGCCACACCGGCGTCGGCCGGTGATGGCACGAGCCCGGTCAAGCATTGAGGCTGCGCAGGGCCAGGAAAAACCCCGCCGTGTGCGGGGTTTTTTTCGATTTCATGGGGACCCCGGCAAGACCACGAGGATGACGAGGGCAAGCGAGGAGAGAGGCGATGAACGCGACGACCCGGCCAACTTATTCCAGGATCCTCGTGAAGCTGTCGGGGGAAGCATTGCTCGGCGCAGCTGACTACGGCGTCGATCCCGCGGTGCTCAAGCGAATAGCCGGGGAGCTGCAGGACATCATCGAGATGGGCGTGCAGACGGCGGTCGTCATCGGCGGCGGCAATATTTTCCGCGGCGCGGGTCTTGCGCGGGCCGGCATGGATCGCGTCGCGGCCGACCACATGGGAATGCTCGCAACCGTGATGAACGCGCTTGCGATGCAGGATGCGCTCGAGGCTCTGGGCATGCACGCGCGGGTCATGTCGGCCATACGCATCAATGAGGTGTGCGAGGATTACATCCGCCGCCGCGCCGTGCGGCACCTCGAGAAGGGCCGCGTCGTGATCTTTGCGGCGGGAACGGGGAATCCCTTCTTTACGACCGACACGGCAGCGTCCTTGCGTGCGATCGAGATCAACGCGGATGTGCTGCTGAAGGCAACCAAGGTGAATGGGGTGTATTCCGATGATCCGGTGCGCAACCCGGCCGCAGTGCGGTATGCCACCCTGACATTCGACAGGGTCCTGACCGACAAGCTGAACGTCATGGATGCGACTGCCATCGTCATGTGCCGCGACAACCGCTTGCCTTTGAGGGTCTTCAATCTCAACAATTCGGGCGACCTGACGCGCATCGTCAAGGGTGAAGACGTGGGCACGACCGTAACTTTCGAGTAATGGGTGCCGCGCGCCGCCGGGCGTGCGCCGCCGCAGGAGTCGTTTATGCTCGAGGATCTGAAAAAAGACGCGCGTGAGCGCATGTCGAAGTGCGTGCAGACCTTCCAGGGCGACCTCAAGAAATTGCGCACCGGACGCGCCCACACGAGCCTCATCGAGCACTTGAGGGTGGACTACTACGGCTCGGAGGTGCCCCTGCAACAGGTCGCCAGCATAGCCGTGGAGGACGGACGCACCCTGGTCGTGTCGCCCTGGGAAAAGACGATGGTGCAGGCCATCGAAAAGGCGATTCACAAATCCGATCTCGGGCTGACTCCGATGACCGCCGGTACGGTGATACGCATTCCCATGCCGCCGCTCACGGAGGAGCGGCGCCGCGAGATCACCAAGGTTCTGCGGCACGATGCGGAAAATGCGCGGGTTGCGGTCCGCAACGTGCGCCGGGACGTCATGACCGGCATCAAGGAGATGCAGAAGGAGAAGCTCGTCTCCCAGGACGATGAGCGGCGTGCCGAAGCCGAAGTGCAGAAACTGACCGACAAGCACGTCGCCGACATCGACCAGCTGCTCGCGGCCAAGGAAAAAGAGGTCATGCAGGTTTGAGGCTACCGCGGCACGTCGCAATCACGATGGATGGCAACGGACGCTGGGCTGAGGCCCGCGGTGTGCCGCGCGCAGCGGGTCATCGCGCAGGGCTCAAGCCGACGCGCATGGTGATCCAGGAGTGCGCCCGCCGTGCGGTCGAGGCCCTGACGCTCTTCGCATTCTCCAGCGAGAACTGGCGACGTCCGGCGGATGAGGTCTCCAGCCTGATGACTCTGTTCGTGGACTCGCTCGACCGCGAGATCGACGAGCTGCACGCCAATCGCGTCAGAGTGCGGTTCATTGGGGATCGCAAGTTGCTCTCCGTACGCCTGCAGGCCCGGATCGCGGCGGCGGAGCACCGTACGGCGGCCAACGACGGCCTGAAGCTGCAGATTGCCGTGAGTTACGGTGGCCGGTGGGACATACTTCAAGCTGCCCAGAGACTTGCGAGGCAATGTTCAAGTGGTTCAATACGCCCGGAGGAGATCGATGAGGCGCGTTTCGCCGCGGCCCTCGAGCTTTCTGACGTTCCGGATGCGGATCTGGTGATCCGCACGGGCGGCGAGCGGCGCCTCAGCAATTTCCTGTTGTGGAACGCCGCCTACGCGGAGCTGTACTTCACCGCGGTGCTGTGGCCGGATTTCGATCTGGGCGAGCTCGAGGCGGCCTTGGCATTCTTCGGCGGCCGTGAGCGGCGGTTCGGGCGCACGCAGGAGCAGCTGCCAGCGCCCGGGCGCGCGGCACCCGCGAAAGTCCGCGAGACGTGAACGACGCTCTGCGCAAGCGCATCATGACCGCAGTCGTGCTCGGCGCGACACTGCTGATCATCGTGCTGTGCCTGCCGGCGGTCGCGACCGTCATCGTGCTGACCGTGTCGGTCCTGGCGGGTGCGTGGGAATGGTCCGCATTCCTTCGACTGCCCGGATCTGCGTTCCGGGCGGCTTATGTTGCTTTTCTGGGAGTGATGATGCCCATCGTGTGGCAGGTGACTGCAACACCGGAAGGACGAAACATCGTGCTGAGCGCTGCGGTGCTCTGGTGGGCGGGCGCGCTTGTCTGGATCGTCTTCGCGCCGCAGCGCGTGGCTCCGTGGTCCGCTGCGCTGGCCGGGTTGCTTGCGCTGCTGCCCGCATGGCTCGCACTCGTGCGCCTGCGCCTGGATCTATCGCACGGCGCGCAGTGGGTGGTGTTTACACTCATTCTGGTGTTTGCCGCGGACATCGGCGCGTTTTTCGCGGGCCGCCGCTTTGGCCGGCTGCGCCTGGCGCGCACGGTCTCGCCCGGCAAGACGTGGGAAGGTGTTTTCGGTGGCGCCGCGGCCGGCGCCCTGATCGCCATCCTGGGCGGGGCGTGGTTCGACGTTCCGCTGCGCAGCTTCCTGCCGCTGTGCCTGGCCACCGTCGCGTTCTCCATCGTGGGAGATTTGACCGAGAGCCTGCTGAAGCGGTTTGCCGGCCTCAAGGACAGCGGCACGCTCTTTCCCGGGCACGGGGGTGTCATGGACCGCATCGACAGCGTGACCGGCGCCGCACCCGTCCTCCTCTTTGGCCTCACAGTCCTGGGCGTTGCGGCGTGACCGGCGTAGTCGTACTGGGTTCCACCGGCTCTGTGGGCGAGAGCACTCTGGATGTGCTCGCGCGTCATCCGGATCGCTTCACGCTGGTGGCCATCGGCGCGAATCGCAATGCCGCCCGGCTGGCGGAGCAGGTATTGCGCTGGCGGCCAGCCTACGCGGCGCTTGCGGACGAGGCGGCGGCACGCGAGCTCGGGCGGTTGCTCGGCACGAAGGCGCCAGGCACCCGTGTGCTGGCAGGTCAGCAAGGGCTGGTCGAAATTGCAGCGCTGCGCGAGGCCGACTGCGTAATGGCGGCGATCGTGGGCGCGGCGGGCCTTCGCTCGACATTGGCGGCGGCGCGCGCCGGCAAGCGTGTGCTGCTCGCGAACAAGGAATCGCTGGTCATGGCGGGCTCGCTGATGATGGCGGCGGTGCGCTCGTCGGGCGCGACGCTGCTGCCGATCGACAGCGAGCACAACGCCATCTTCCAGTGCCTGCCGCCTCAGGCGCGCACCGGCGAGTTTCCGCCCGGGGTGCGGCGTGTGCTGCTGACTGCATCCGGCGGCCCATTTCGCGATCTGCCGCGCGAAGCGCTCGCCTCCGTCACGCCGGAAGCCGCGTGCGCGCATCCCAACTGGGTCATGGGTCGCAAGATCTCCGTTGATTCGGCCACGCTGATGAACAAGGGGCTGGAGCTCATCGAGGCCTGTCTGCTCTTCGGACTGACACCGGCGCAGGTCGAGATCGTAGTGCACCCGCAGAGCATCGTTCACTCGCTCGTCGAGTACCTGGACGGCTCGCTGCTTGCGCAGCTCGGTTCGCCCGACATGCGTACGCCGATCGCCCACGCGCTTGCATGGCCCGAGCGAATTGCCTCCGGTGTAGAATTCCTCGACCTGATCCGGACGGCGCGGCTGGACTTCCGTGCCCCCGACTACGACACATTCCGCTGCCTCGCCCTGGCACAGGCGGCAGCTCGGGCCGGAGGGCTGCAGCCGGTCATACTCAACGCGGCCAACGAGGTTGCAGTGCAGGCGTTCCTCGACCGGCGATTGAACTTTATCGAGATCGCTGCGGTCATTGAAACGGTGATAACAAAGACTACCGGTGGTGCGATCGGCGGTCTCGACGATGTGCTCGCCGCTGATGCGCAGGCGCGACACGTCGCCCGCGAGCAGCTACCCGGGCCGCGAGTCGTGCCGTGAGCGGACCACGTCTGGGTATCCCGGGAAATCGGGCATGACACGCGATACGAACAGGGTCCGCAGTGGGGTAGTGAGGGACGCTCACGCATGAATTTCATCTGGCACGTGCTGTGGTTCGTCGTCGCCGTGAGCCTGCTAGTCACGGTGCACGAGTTCGGCCACTACTGGGTGGCCCGGCGTCTGGGCTTCAAGGTTCTGCGGTTCTCGGTCGGCTTCGGCAGGCCGTTGATCAGCCGGATCGCCGGCGCCGACCGCACGGAATACGTCCTGGCGGCCATCCCGGTCGGCGGCTACGTCAAGCTGCTCGATGAGCGCGAAGGACCCGTCCCGGACGGGGATCTTGCCCGCTCCTTTACACGGAGGCCGCCCTGGCAGCGCATCGTCGTGCTGCTGGCCGGCCCCGGATTCAACATTGGATTCGCCATACTCCTGCTGTGGGGTATGTTCTGGGCGAGTGGCGTCAACGAGGTCAAGCCGCTCGTCGGGGATGTCATGAGCCAGTCCGTCGCCGCACGCGGTGGACTGCGATCGGGCGATGAGATCCTCGCCATCAACGGCTCGCAGGTTGGCGGCCAGCTCGACGTTGTGTTCGATTTGTTGGATGCCGTGAGCTCACGCGGCGTGGCGACGCTGTCGGTACGCGGCCGTGACGGCGCGCTACGCGCAGCGAACCTGAATGTGCCGGACAAGGAGCAGCGCGTGCGGCTCACCGAGCCCTCGGCGCTGTTCAAAGGGCTGGGATTCCAGTTCTGGACGCCGCCCGTGCCTCCTGTTCTGGGCGAAGTCACGGCGGACGGCCCCGCCGCCCGCGCGGGACTCAGGACCGGAGACCGGATCATCGCGGTCGAAGGCGAGCCGGTTGCCGACTTCAGGGATATCCAGGCCCGCGTGGGCAGTCATCCCGGAGAGAGCCTCGTGCTCACATATCGCCGCGGCGGTATCGAGAACAGTGTCCGGGTTGCCGTCGCGAGCGACGATGTCGACGGCAAGCGGGTGGGGCGCATCCGCGTCATGCAGCCGCTTGGCATCAAGTACCCCGACAGCATGCTGTTGCACACGGACCTCTCGCCGGCAGCCGCCCTGGGCCGCGCGACGCAGGAAGCGTGGAGCATGACCGCGCTGCAGGGACGCCTGTTCTGGCGCATGGTGCTGGGCCAGGTTTCGATTAAGAATCTGAACGGCCCGCTGTCGATCGCGGAATATGCGGGAGATTCAGCCGAGGCAGGAGTCGCCTCATTCATGAGCTTCCTGGTGCTGATATCGTTGTCACTGGGGTTTCTCAACCTGCTGCCCATCCCGATTCTCGACGGCGGACAGATCGTCTTTCAGCTGGTGGAGTGGCTGAAGGGCAGTCCGTTGTCCGACCGGGCACAAGCCTTCGGGCAGCAGGTCGGCATTGCGCTGCTCATCCTGCTGATGGGCGTCGCATTGTTCAATGACATCGCGCGCCAGTTCAGTTGATAAGACAGCCGACGCATCAAGAGGCCCCGACGGCCGCACTACGCTTGCGGATGCAACCGAGTGCGGCTTCGTGCCGCACGCTTAGAACCAATGGCACGCAAAGCGTGCGAAAGAACAATACTGGTGAATGAAGCATGAAGGCGCGCGCCGTCCTGGCCTCGGTTGTCCTGTTTGCGCAATGCGCACTGGCGCTTGCACAGCCGGCGAGCGATACCGATTTCACCGTCGGCGACATCCGCGTGGAAGGTCTCCAGCGCGTCTCCGAAGGTACCGTGTACAACTATCTGCCGGTCAACATCGGCGATCATCTGACTGCCACGCGGGTGCGCGAGGCGATCCGCGCGCTGTATGCCACCGGCTTTTTCCGTGACGTGCAACTGCGCCGCGACGGCAATACGCTCGTGGTCGTGGTGCTCGAGCGGCCCTCGATCGAAAGCTTCGAGATCACGGGCAACAAGGACATCAAGACCGAGGATCTGCAGAAGTCCCTGCGCAACGTGGGACTCGCCACTGGCAAGACCTTCGACCGCTCGGTGCTGGAGGATGTCACCCAGTACCTGACGGACCAGTACTACAGCCGCGGCAAGTACGCCGTGAGAGTGAATACCCACGTCGACGAAGAGACCGGCAACCGCGTCAAGATCAAGATCGAGATCAAGGAAGGCAAGCGCGCGAAGATCCGGCAGATCAACCTGGTGGGCAACCACACGTACAAGCCGAAGGAGATCCTGGGCACCTTCGAGCTGAAGACGCCGAACTGGAAGTCCTGGTACAAGCAGGACGACCGCTATTCGCGCGAGTCGCTGCAGGGGGATCTGGAGAAGCTGCGCAATTTCTACATGGACCGCGGCTATGCGAACTTCCAGATCGACTCCACGCAGGTGGCCATCGCTCCGGAGAAGGACGACATCTTCATCACGGTGAACCTCGAGGAAGGCGAAGTCTTCAAGGTCTCCGAGGTCAAGCTCGCCGGTACTTTCGTCGTGCCGAAGGCGGACCTGGAGAGGCTGCTGCTCGTGCAGCCGGGGCAGACCTTCAACCACAAGCTCATCACCTCCACCCAGGAGCTCATTCAGAACCGCCTGGGCGCCGACGGCTTCGCCTTCGCGAAGGTCGATCCGGTACCGACCACGAACAATGCGACCCACGAGGTTTCCCTGACTTTCTTCGTCGACCCGGGCAACCGTGTCTATGTACGCAACATCACCTTTTCGGGATCGAACCGCATCAACGACGAAGTGCTGCGCCGGGAGATGCGCCAGCTCGAGGGCGGCTGGCTCTCCAACACCTCGCTGGAGCGCTCGAAGCAGCGCGTGCAGCGCCTGCCTTATGTGAAGAACGTCGAGTTCGAGACGACGCCGGTCACCGGTGCGCCGGATCTGGTGGATGTGAATTTCAAGATCGAGGAGGGCCCGAGCGCGCAGCTGGGCGGGGGCATCGGCTACTCCGAGACCTACAAATTCCAGCTCAACGGCAGCTACACGGATGCGAACTTCCTGGGGTCGGGGCAACGCATCTCCGTCGAGCTGAACGGTGGCGCCTTCAGCAAGGTGTACAGTCTGCAGCACACGAACCCGTACACGAGTATCGATGGCGTCTCCCGTACGGAGTCGCTCACGTACCGCGACGTCACGCAGTTCGTGTCTTCCTCGTCCAACTTTTCGTCCAAGACCATCAGCGTCGGGACGACCTTCGACTACCCGCTGACGGAATACCAGTATCTGCGCGTGGGCGGCTCGCTGGACAGCTCCCAGCTGCTGACGAACTCACTGGGCAGCGCCTTGCAGGCCCAGCAATGGGTGCAACAGAACGGCCACCCGTATTCGCGCCTCGCCCACGACGATTCGACGAACAACGAGTACGTGTTCTACGGGAGCAATTTCAAGGCGGCCGAGCTGTTGGCCGGGTGGGGCTGGGATACCCGAAACCGCACGCTGTTCGCCGACCACGGCATGCGGCAGACCGTGTCGATCTCATCCACCATTCCCGGCAGCGACGTCAATTACTGGGTGGGCAACTACAGCTTCCTGCAGTACGTTCCCATCCATGGCCCCGTGGCCCTGTCCTTCGACTTTGCGGTCGATTACGGGCTCCCGTTCCGCGGCACCACGGCACTGCCCCCGTACCGCAATTTCTTCGGCGGCGGCCCGGACAGCATCCGCGGCTATCGTGAGAGCCGCCTGGGGCCCAAGGACCAGTTCGGCAACCCCTACGGCGGCAATCTGCGGGTCGTCAATCGCAACGAGCTGATCCTGCCCATGCCGGCCAAATGGCGCAGCACGGCCCGCGTGAGCCTGTTCTTCGACATGGGCAACGTCTTCTCGACCTCCAGGTCCCTGCAATTCTTCGGGCCTGACCAGGTGAGCGCGGCCAATTACGACTTCAGTTTCAAGGATCTCAAGCGTTCGGCCGGCGTGTCCGTGGAGTGGCTGGCGCCGCTGGGACTGTTCCGATTCAGCTTGGGCCTGCCGCTCAATCCCACGCACAGCAACATGACGAACCGGTGGGGCGATGAGACGGAAGTCTTCCAATTCTCCATTGGACAGGCGTTTTAGGCCACAATAGCCGGCATTCATTCGAGGTGGGTATGTCCGTGAAGGGCGCGATCAATTTCAAATCGATGCTATGGGCCATGGCCGCGGTCGGGACCCTGGTCTCGGGGCCGGCCTGGGCGGAACTGAAGATCGGGGTCGTGGACTACGGCCGGCTCGTCGAGGAGTCCCCCCAGGCCAAGTCTGCCCTCAATGCGATACGGACCGAGTTCACGCCGCGGCAGCGCGAGCTGCAGACGCAGCAGACGAGCCTGAAGGCCAAGGAAGACAGGCTGCAGAAGGATGCGGCTACGATGTCGCAGGACCAGCGTGCGAATGCGGAGAAGGAGTTGCGCGACAGCTACCGCGAGCTCTCGCGGAAACAGAGCGAAGTGCAGGACGACTTCAACGCCCGGCGCAACGAGGAGATGTCGCGCTTGCAGAAGGTGCTGATCGAGCAGGTTCGCATCTACGCGAAGGCGCAGAACTTCGACCTCATAATCGCCGATGGCGTGATTTACACGACGCCGTCGATTGACATCACCCCGGCGATCCTCACGCAACTGCAGGCGCACCCGGGAGGCGCAGCGCGACCGACTGGCACGACGCCGATTGCACCGGGTCCGGTAAAACCCCAGGGGCACTGAGCCTCCACTCGCGGGCTATTACGCGACGCTATCGTCCACGTCATGGCCATCTCGATCGGGGAGCTTGCTGTTCGCTTTGGCTGCGAGCTTCGCGGCGATCCCGATACCCTGGTCGAGCGTGTCGGGACGCTCGCAAACGCGGACGAGCGTTCGGTCGCTTTCTTGTCAGAGTCGCGGAACAAGCGCGAGCTTTCTGCAACGCGTGCGGCAGTCGTCGTCCTCAGCCCTGCTTCCCTGGATGCATGCCCCACCGCCGCCCTGATCTCTGACAACCCGCGTGCGATTTTTGCGCGGATCACGACTTTACTGCATCCGGCTCCCGAGCCCGCCCCCGGAGCTCACTCATCGGCGGTGGTGTCGGCTGGCGCTCGGATTGATGCAACTTCTCATATTGGGGCGTTGGCGATCGTAAGCGACGGCGCGGTGATCGGGCCACGCGTTTACGTCGGGCCGCAGTGCGTCATCGAGGAGGACGTGACGGTGGCCGAAGACGTGCGTCTGGTGGCAAGCGTGACACTGTGCCGCGGCGTCGAGATCGGTGCTCGAACGGTGATTCAGCCGGGAGTCGTCATCGGTGGCGACGGCTTCGGATTTGCGCCCGAGCATGGCCGATGGGTGAAGGTTCCGCAGGTGGGTTCCGTGCGCGTCGGGCCGGATGTGGAGATCGGCGCCAACACCACCGTCGACCGGGGAGCGATCGAGGACACGGTGATCGAGGAAGGCGTCAAGCTCGACAACCAGATTCAGGTCGGTCACAACGTCCGGATCGGAGCCCACACCGTCATTGCGGGCTGTACGGGAATATCCGGCAGCACGATTATCGGCAAGAACTGCATCATCGGTGGAGCGGTGGGCATCGCCGGTCACATCACCATATGCGACGGAGTGACGATCACGGGTTTTGCGATGGTCAGTCATTCGCTGACGGAGCCCGGCGTATACTCCAGCGGCATTCCTATCGAAGAATCCAGAATCTGGCGCCGTCAGGTCGCCCGCTACCGCAGGCTCGAGTCCCTTTCCAGGCGTCTCAATGATCTCGAGCGCGCCGCGGGCACCGTGCAGGATGAGGATGATGACTGACCCCGTACGACTCGACATCAATGAGATCCTGCGGCTGCTGCCGCACCGTTATCCCTTCCTGCTCATCGACCGGGTGCTCGAGTGCCGCCCCGGCGAAAGCATTCGCGCGTTGAAGAACGTGACCTACAACGAGCCGTTCTTTCCCGGCCACTTCCCCGGGCGTCCGGTGATGCCGGGCGTCATGATCATCGAGGCGCTTGCGCAGGCTGCGGGCATTCTGGCTTTCGTGACGGCGGGCGTCGTGCCGAATCACGAGACGAAGTTCTATTTCGTCGGAATCGACAAGGCGCGTTTCCGCAAACCCGTCGAGCCGGGGGACCAGCTGCTGCTCAACGTGCAGCTCGAGCGCGCCCTGAAGGGCATCTGGCGCTTTTCGGGCACCGCCCTGGTCGGGCAGACGGAGGTGGCTCACGCGGACATGATGGTCGCGCCGGAGACCGGCAAGTGATCGACTCTCATGCACTCGTCTCAGCGCGGGCGCAGCTTGCGGAGGACGTGACGGTAGGTCCGTTCAGCATCATCGGTCCGGACGTCGAGATCGGGCCAAGGACCATCGTGGGCCCTCACGTGGTCATCGGCGGGCCGACCCGCATCGGCGCGGATAACCGGATCTTTCAGTTCGCCTCCATCGGGGACGCACCGCAGGACAAGAAATACAAGGGTGAGCCAACCCGGCTGCACATCGGCGACCGCAACGTGTTTCGGGAAAGCTGCACGGTCAACCGTGGCACGACTCATGACAAAGGCGTCACGCGCATTGGCCATGACAACCTGTTCATGGCCTATTCTCATGTCGCTCATGACTGTGTGGTAGGCGACAACGCGGTATTCGCGAACTGCGCCGCGCTGGGCGGGCATGTGGAGATTGGCGACTGGGTCATTCTCGGCGGCCTGACCGCGGTTCATCAGTTCGCCAAGATTGGCGCGCATGCGTTCCTGGCGGGAGGCGCTATTGTCACTCGGGACGTCCCTCCTTACGTGATGGTTGCAGGTAATCCCGCACAGCCACATGCCGTCAATTCCGAAGGAATGAAGCGCCGCGGCTTCGACGAGGAGCAGATCCGCAACGTCCGCGATGCGTACCGCATCCTTTATCGGTCGGACCTCAGGCTCGCGGACGCGCTGGAGAAGCTGCAGCCGCTGGCGGCGGCCCGGTCAGAGATCCGCGCATTCGTCGATTTCATCGGCACCTCGACGCGCAGTATCGTCCGATGAGCGCGGCCCGGGCGTCGATCGCCCCGCGGCCGGGCGCCGCGGCCGCCACTCTGTCCGTCGGCATCGTTGCAGGGGAATCCTCGGGAGATCAACTCGGAGCGGCACTCATTACCGCGCTGCGCGCGCTCGTGCCCGTGAACTGTTTTGGGGTCGCAGGTCCCAAGATGATTGCCGCCGGCTGCGAGGCGTGGGCCTCGGCGGATGAGCTCGCCATGATGGGATTTACCGAGCCTCTGCGTCATCTTCCACGCCTGCTGAAACTGCGTACCATGTTGACTTCCCGATTCGCAACGCTCCGCCCGGACGTGTTCGTCGGCATCGACGCTCCCGCGTTCAATCTCGGTCTGGCCAAGCGGCTCAAGAGCAAAGGACTCAAGACGGTTCAGTACGTGAGCCCACAGGTGTGGGCGTGGCGGCAAGGCCGGGTACGCACGATCTCGAAGGCGTGCGACCTCGTTCTGTGTCTGCTGCCTTTCGAGTCGGACTTCTATTCCCGTCACGGCGTCCGCGCCGTGTTCGTGGGGCATCCTCTTGCGGACCAAATTCCGCTCGAGCTCGATCAGGGTGCGGCCCGGCTAGCATTGGGAATGGATCCCGCGGCGACAGTCGTCGCACTTCTGCCGGGCAGCCGCATCGGCGAAGTGGAACGGCTCGGGAGAGATTTCGGGGCGGCCGCCGCCTGGATGGCCAGCCGGCGGCCGCAAGTGCAGTTCATTGCACCGATGGCTTCCCCACGAGTGCGGCAGCTGTTCGAGCGCTTGATCGCGACGGTCCGTGGAGTGCCTCGGATTGCCTTGCTGGACGGCCACGCGCAGCGCGCTCTTGCGGCAGCCGATGGCGTAATCGTTGCATCCGGTACGGCAACACTGGAGACCCTGCTGTCGGGCCGTCCCATGGTCGTGGCCTATCGGCTCAGCACGGTGACGGCATTTCTGCTGCGCACACTTGGGCTCGTCAAGGTGCCATACTTCTCGCAACCCAACCTCTTGGTGGGGCGGCCTCTCGTGCCCGAATTTTTTCAGGAGCAGGTCAGCGGGGCAGCCTTGGGCGCTGCGCTGCTGCGCGAGCTCGAAGACGATGCGCATGTCGCTGAGCTCAGGCGCGAGTTTCGCGCGGTACATGAGAATCTGCGCCGGGGTGGCGCCGAGCGCGCCGCCACTGCCATTCTTGAATGCGTTCACCCAGCGCCATGAGATTGTTTCGGATCCGCACCCATCGCGAGCCTCGCCGGTACGCGGGCGTCGATGAGGCTGGCAGGGGTCCACTTGCCGGGCCGGTCGTTGCGGCCGCTGTCATTCTTCATCCCCGGCGCCGGATCAGCGGGCTGGCGGACTCGAAGACTCTCACCCCCGAGGAGCGCGCGCGCCTCGCCCCGATCATCCGCTCGCGCGCCCTGGCCTGGTCCGTCGCCTGGTCCGACCGCGATGAGATCGACAGCCTGAACATTCTCGGCGCGACTTTTCTGGCGATGCGCCGGGCACTGATGCATTTGCCCGTATGCCCCACACACGTGCAGGTGGACGGCAATCAGCTGCCGCGCATCGACGATTTGCGCCTCGGGTGCACCGTCGAGGCGATCATCGAGGGCGATGCGAGCGTCGCAGCGATCAGCGCTGCGTCCATCCTCGCCAAGACTTATCGCGACGCCATGATGGAACGGCTGGATGCGTGCTACCCCGGATTCGATCTCGCAATCCACAAGGGCTACGGCACGCCGGCGCACCTCGAGGCGCTCGCCCGCCGGGCACCGTCCCCGTTGCATCGTAAATCGTTCAATCCAGTCAGAGTCGCTCTGGAGAGTCCCGCGAATTTGCGTGTGTCATCGCTCCCCGCCGGGTCGGATCCTCGCTATCGCGGCAGCCCGGTCCCCGCTGCCGGCGAGCTCTTGACGGGCAACCTGAGTCCAGACTTGAATGGCTGACGGGCAGGCCTTGCCCGAATGGTCCGCGATGGCTCCAGAGTTCGTTCATCTTCGCCTGCACACCGAGTACTCGCTGATCGACAGTGTCGTGCGGGTGCCGGAGCTCGTCGACGCCGTGGCCCTGGCGGGCATGGCGGCCGTCGCCGTGACCGACCAGAGCAATCTGTTCGCCATGGTGAAGTTTTACCGCGCGGCGCTCGAGCGCGGCGTGAAACCGATCATCGGCGTCGATCTGCTCGTTCGCGAGCCCGGCGAGCGGCAACAGGGTTCGCGCCTGAGCCTGCTGTGCCAGTCGCAGACCGGCTACCGCAACATTACGCGGCTCCTCAGCCGCGCCTATCTGGAAGGCCAACAGCGCGGCATTCCCTCGGTCGATCGAAGCTGGCTCTCGAAGCAGACTCTGGAGGGACTGGTGGCGCTTTCGTGCGCTACCGAGGGCGACGTGGGACGCGCACTCGCCAATGCACGGGACCGCGACGCCGAAAAGGCGCTCGAGCAGTGGGTCGCGCTGTTCGACGATCGCTTCTACATCGAGGTGCAGCGCATCGGCAGGCCCGAAGAGGAAGGGTACATCGCAGCCGCCGTGGCGCTGGCGAGCCGCCGGGGCGTGCCGGTTGTCGCAACCAACGACGTGCGTTTTCTGCAAGCCGACGATTTCGAGTCGCACGAGGCGCGTGTTTGTATCCACGACGGTACGCTGCTTGCCGATTCCGGGCGGCAGCGCCGCTATACGCAGCAGCAGTACCTGCGTACGCCGCAGGAGATGGCGTCGCTGTTCAGCGATGTGCCGGAAGCCCTCGCCAACTCGATCGAGATCGCGCAGCGCTGCAGCCTGGTCCTCAAGCTGGGTGAGGCGCACTTGCCGCAATATCCGGTTCCCAGCGGCCTCACCACCGAGCAGTTCGTCACAGACGAGGCGGCGCGCGGGCTGAGCCAGCGCCTGGGGACTGTGGTCCATCCGCCGCAGCCGAACGCCGCCGGGAAATCGAACGGCCATCAGGGCTACCACGAGCGTTTGCGGCTCGAGCTCGACGTGATCTGCCAGATGGGCTTCGCGGGGTATTTTCTGATCGTCGCCGATTTCATCCGTTGGGCTCGCGCGAACGGGGTGCCGGTGGGTCCGGGACGCGGCTCGGGCGCGGGCTCGCTGGTGGCCTACAGTCTGGGTATCACCGACCTCGATCCGATCCGGCACGATCTGCTGTTCGAGCGCTTCCTCAACCCGGAACGCGTCTCCATGCCGGACTTCGATGTCGATTTCTGCATGGACGGGCGCGACCGGGTGATCGAGTACGTGGCCGGGAAATACGGCCGCGAGCGCGTCTCGCAGATCATCACGTACGGCACGATGGCGGCGAAGGCGGTGGTGCGCGACGTCGGCCGGGTTTTGGGGATGAGCTACGGCTACGTCGACAAGATCGCAAAGCTCATTCCGTTCGAGCTCGGCATCACGCTGGACGATGCGCTGACGAAGGAGCCGGAGCTCAAGCGCCTCTACGAGACGGAGGATGAGATCCGGAATCTCATCGATCTCGCGCGTTCCCTGGAAGGACTGACACGCAACGCCGGCATGCACGCCGGCGGCGTGGTGATCGCACCGTCCGTGCTCACTGACTTCGCGCCTCTGTACTGCGACGCGTCCGGCGGAAATGTCGTCACGCAGTTCGACAAGGACGACGTGGAAGCCGCGGGCCTCGTGAAGTTCGACTTTCTCGGCCTGCGCACGCTCACGGTCATCGACTGGGCGGTTGCCACCATCAATCATGTCCGGGCGCAGCGTGGCGAGCCGCCGCTCGATGTGAGCAGGTTACCGATGGATGACGGCAAGACATACGCGTTGCTGAAAGCGTGCAGTACGACGGCCGTTTTCCAACTCGAGTCCCGCGGCATGAAGGACCTGGTGCGACGGCTTCAGCCGGACCGCTTCGAGGACATCGTGGCGCTCGTTGCACTCTTCCGTCCGGGCCCGCTGCAATCCGGCATGGTGGATGACTTCATCAACCGCAAGCACGGCAGGAGCGACGGTCCGATCGACTACCTGCATCCGAGCCTCAAGACGGTGATGGAGCCGACCTACGGCGTCATCCTGTATCAGGAGCAGGTGATGCAGATCGCTCAGGTCCTGGCGGGCTACACGCTCGGCGGTGCGGATCTGTTGCGCCGCGCGATGGGCAAGAAGAAGCCGGAAGAGATGGCCAAGCAGCGTTCCGTGTTCGTGGACGGCGCTGTCGCGCGCGGCGTCGACCCGCGGCTCGCGGCGCACATCTTCGACCTGATGGAGAAATTCGCAGGCTACGGATTCAACAAGTCGCATTCCGCTGCCTACGCGCTGCTCTCCTACCAGACGGGCTATCTGAAGGCGCACTATCCGGCGGCGTTCATGGCCGCGGTGCTCTCCGCCGACATGGATCACACCGACAAGGTGGTCACGCTCATCATGGAGTGCGACAAGATCGGATTGCAGGTGAAGCCGCCGGACCTCAACCAGTCCCAATACGAGTTCGCGGTGGGCGGCGAGCAGACGATCCGCTACGGGCTGGGCGCCGTGCGCGGCGTGGGCCGGGGAGCGGTCGATGAGCTGATAGCGGAACGTAATGCGCGCGGGCCTTTCGCAAGCATCGAGGATCTGTGCCGGCGGCTGGATCTGCAGAAAGTCAACCGGCGGGTGCTCGAGGCCCTGATCCGCTCAGGCAGCCTGGACGGATTGGGAGCGAATCGCGCATCGCTCATGCAGCGCCTGCCGGCCGCAATGCAACTCGGCGACCAGAACTCCAGGGCGCATGAGGCCGGCCAGAACGACCTGTTCGGCCTCGCGGCGGAGCCCCGCTCGGCGGCGATCCCCTTGCGCACGCCGGAGCCGGCCGACTGGAGCGAAGCGGTTCGCCTCGCCGGCGAGCGCGACACACTGGGCCTGTATCTCACCGGGCACCCCATCAGCCAGTTCGAGGCGGTGCTCGAGCGATTCGTCTCGCACCGGATCGGCGATCTGGTGAGCGACCGGCCGATGGAGCCGGCCCGATTCGGCGGGGGCAAGTCCGTCACCGTGGCGGGACTCATCGACGAGGTGAAGAAACGCGGCCCGCGCGTGATCCTCAACCTCGATGATCGCACCGGGCGGCTCGAGGTGACGCTGTTCGAGGAGATTTTCCAGAAGCATCGCGATCTCGTCGCGAAGGATGCCCTGGTCCTGGTCGAGGGCATGCTTCGCTTCGACGAGTTCAGCGACGCGTGGCGGTTGTCCGCACGCCGCATCACCGAGCTCGACAAGGTCCGCGAGCAGCAGGCTCGCCGCCTCGTATTGAAGTGGCCGCCCCGCCCGGACTCTTGCGTGCTGCTGGGGCGGCTGGCCGAGATTCTCTCGCCGTGGCGCCCCGGCCCGTGTCCGGTCACCGTCGAATATAGCGGCTCGGGCGCCTGCGGCGCGCTCACGCTCGGTGCCGAATGGACGGTGCGCGCAAGCCGCGAGCTGCTCGAAACCCTCGAAGGCCTGGTCGGGCGTGGCGGCGTGCAGGTGATTTGCGGATCCCCACCCGGAAGCATCAGCGCGCAATCGGGCCGGTGAGCGTGGCTTGCACCTCGCCGGGCGCGCCAGTAACCTCGCGCAGCCGCTAGAGCATCGTAGAATTGAACCAGACCCATTCCAACCCGAGCGTGGCGCGCGCCGCACCGTGTGCCACGCCGCGAAACAAAGCGCCAACGCCGTTTCTGCCGCAAGGGCCGCAGGCCGTCCCGGCGCGTTGACCATTATGGCCGTCGCCTTTCTGGATTTCGAACAGCCGATCGCCGAGCTCGAAGCGAAGATCGAGGAGCTCAAGCACGTCACCTCGGAATCCGAGGTCAACATCCTCGACGAGATCAACCGCCTGCAGGCGAAGAGCCGCCAGCTCACCAGCAGCATTTTCGCCAATCTCACGCCCTGGCAGATCACGCAGCTGGCGCGCCATCCGCACCGTCCCTACACGCTGGATTATGTGAATTCGATCTTCAGCGAGTTCAACGAGCTGCATGGCGACCGGATGTTTGCCGACGACCTCGCGATCGTCGGCGGCCTCGCACGCCTCGACGATCGCGCCGTGATGATCATTGGCCATCAGAAGGGCCGCGACACCAAGGAGCGGGTGCGCCGCAACTACGGGATGCCCAAGCCCGAAGGGTACCGCAAGGCCCTGCGCCTGATGCGCCTTGCCGAGCGCTTCGGCCTGCCGCTGGTCACATTGATCGACACCCAGGGCGCGTATCCGGGAGTTGGCGCGGAGGAGCGCGGGCAGAGCGAGGCCATTGCGCGCAACCTCTTCGAGATGTCGGTGCTGAGCGTGCCGATCGTGACGGTCGTCACCGGAGAAGGGGGTTCCGGCGGCGCACTGGCCATCGGCGTCTGCGACCGGCTGCTGATGCTCCAGTACAGTACTTATTCGGTGATCTCGCCGGAAGGGTGCGCGTCGATCCTGTGGAAGAGCCAGGACAAGAAGGAAGCCGCGGCGGATGCGCTCAACCTGACTGCCGACCGGCTCAACAAGCTCGGCCTGCTGGATGAGCTGATCGAGGAGCCTCTGGGGGGAGCGCATCGCGACCCCGTCGAGACGTCCCAGCGGCTCAGGGCTGCATTGATTCGTCATCTGGATCAGCTCGAAGCGATGCCGCGCGACGAGCTGCGCGCCGCGCGCTCGGCGAAGATCGCATCGTTCGGCGTATTTTCCGAGACCCCGGAATAAACACCCCGCCGCAAAAGTTCGGTCCCAGGTGGCTTGCGCAGCGTCTGGCCGAAATTCTGCCGGGCTATCCCGAAGTACGCATCTGCGTCGCGCTGAGCGGCGGCGTCGATTCCACGGCGTTGCTTGCGGCGTTGGCCACGCATCGGCCGAAGGCACTGGAGCTGCGAGCAGTCCACGTGAATCACGGACTGCATCCAGACTCCTTCAAGTGGAGTGAGCATTGCCGCCGTTTTGCGCAGGGGCTCAACGTCGCCGTCACGATCGTTGCGGCGAAGGTGGTACGCGGTCGGGGAATGTCGTTGGAGGCCGCCGCGCGGGATGCGCGGTACGCGCTGCTGGCCGGAGCGCTGGGTGCGGGTGAGTTTCTGCTGACCGCGCATCACGAGGACGATCAGCTCGAGACGGTTCTGCTGCAGTTGTTTCGCGGCGCGGGGCTCGCGGGACTTGCGGCGATGCCCGAAGTTGCGCCCTTCGGCCCGGGCTGGCTCGCGCGGCCGCTGTTAGCGCGCTCACGCCGGGAATTGGAGGATTGGGTCCTCAAATCGGGACTCTCCTGGATCGAGGATGTGACGAATGCCGACGAACGCCTGGATCGCAACTACCTGCGGCGGCAAGTACTGCCGTTGATCCGCGAGCGCTGGAAGGGTTTGGGATCCGCTGTAGCCCGCAGTGCGCGTCATGCCGCCGAGGGCCAGAAGCTTCTCGACACTCTCGCGCGCGCCGATGTCGAACGGGCATCCCACGGGCCAGACCTGTCCGTCAAGGCGCTGCGTGTGTTGCAGCCCGGCAGGCGCCGCAATGCGTTGCGATTCTGGATCGGCCGATCGGGCATGTCGATGCCCGACACCCGGCGCCTGGATGAGCTGGCCGGCGCATTGATTGATGCGCGCCCGGATGCGAACCCTGTCGTCGCTTGGGGTGCTGCCGTCGTGCAGCGCCATGCCGATCTGCTGTTGATCCGACCCGCTGTGCCGCGACGTGGCAACGAAACAGACGCTGCGGCTCGAGGCAACCCGCGACCCGCCGGCCAGCACGCTACGCTTTCCTGGCGGTGGCGCGCACTGGCCATGCTGGAGTTGCCCGCCGGCTCGGGCAAGCTGGAGCTGAAGCCCGATCGGCATGGACCGGTCAATCTCGAGGCGTTGCCGGACACGCTCTCGATCCGTTGGCGTCAGGGAGGCGAGCGCCTTCGTCCCAGACGCGGTGGTCCACGCCGTGCACTCAAGAGCTTACTGCAGGAAGCTCATCTTCCTATTGCAGAGCGCGCGAAGCTGCCGCTGATTTTTTCCGGTGACAGCCTGCTCGCCGCCGGGGGACTGTGGCTCGATGAATCCATTCAGGCCACTCGCGGGAGCCGCCACCGGGGGAGGCTCGTCTGGACATCGCCATGCGGCAGTGTGAGCCCGACGCGCGCCTGAGCCGCACAGCAAACGGGCCCAGCGAACGGGTCGCAGCGAACGGGTCGCAGCGAACGGGACCGGCGAACGCGTCGCCCAGCGAACGGGTCGCAGCCTCGGTCCCGATGTGATAACTTGTCCGCCCGTCGTCAATGCAGCCTTCATGGCTCGGTCCCACGCGACGGAAATCCCTGCAAGACATTTATGACGCGCTTCGTATTCGTCACCGGCGGTGTCGTGTCCTCATTGGGCAAGGGCATTGCCGCCGCCTCGCTCGGGGCGATCCTCGAGGCCCGCGGCCTCAAGATCGCGATGGTCAAGCTCGACCCCTACATCAACGTGGATCCGGGAACGATGAGTCCGTTCCAGCACGGGGAAGTGTTCGTGACACAGGACGGCACCGAGACCGACCTGGATCTGGGCCACTACGAGCGCTTCGTGCGCACGACCACCGGCCACAACAGCAACTTCACGACCGGCCGCATCTACGAGCGCGTCATTGCAAAGGAGCGCCGCGGCGACTATTTGGGTGCGACGGTCCAGGTCATTCCGCACATCACGGATGAGATCAAGCGCAGCATCAAGCTCGGCGCCGACGGGGCGGATGTGTGCATGGTGGAGATCGGTGGCACGGTGGGCGACATCGAGTCGCTGCCCTTTCTGGAGGCGATTCGTCAGCTGGGCGTGGAGCTGGGCCGAAGCAACTGCGTCTACATGCATCTGACGCTCGTGCCCGTTGTCGGGGGCTCCGGCGAGATCAAGACCAAGCCCACGCAACATTCCGTGAAGGAGCTGCGCGGCATCGGCATCCAGCCGGACGTTCTGCTGTGCCGCTGCAAGCACCCGTTGCCCGAGGAACAGCGGCGCAAGATTGCGCTCTTCACCAATGTCGAAGAGCGCGCGGTGATCTCCGCCATCGACGCCGACGACATCTACAGGATCCCGATTTTCCTGCATGAGCAGGCGCTCGATGACATCGTCGCCGACAAGCTGCGCCTGGAGGTGCCCTCAACGGACCTGGCCGAGTGGCGCCAGGTCGTGAGCGCGAAGGCCAATCCCGATGGCCAGGTTGACATCGCGATGGTCGGCAAGTACGTGCAGATCCGCGATTCGTATCTGTCGCTGCACGAAGCACTGATGCATGCCGGCCTCAAGAGCCGCACGCGGGTCAACATCCACTACATCGAATCCACGGACGTCGAGCAGCACGGCACCCGCGCCCTGCAGGGGATGGATGCGATTCTCGTGCCCGGCGGCTTCGGCGAGCGCGGCATCGAGGGCAAGATCCAGGCGGCGCGCTTTGCGCGCGAGCAGGGCGTTCCGTATCTCGGAATCTGCCTGGGGATGCAGGTGGCGATCGTCGAGTTTGGCCGCCACATGCTGGGTCTCTCGGATGCGAACAGCACCGAGTTCAACCGCGCGACTGCGCATCCGGTCATCGCGCTGATCTCGGAATGGCAGGATCAGGCGCAGGGCGTGCAGACGCGCGATGAGGCCTCCGTGAAGGGTGCCACGATGAGACTGGGGGCCCAGGAAGTGGTGCTCGGGGCGGGTACGCGCGCGCGCGAGATCTTCTCCAAGGACATCATCATGGAGCGGCACCGGCACCGCTATGAGTTCAACAACAACTATCTGGATCGCTTCCGCCAGGCGGGCCTGCGCTTCTCGGGCTTCTCGCGCGACGGTCTCGTGGAAGTGATCGAGTTGACGGGCCATCCCTGGTTCGTGGCGACCCAGTTCCACCCCGAATTCACCTCCACGCCGCGCGACGGCCACCCGCTGTTCACGGGCTTCATCCGCGCAGCGCGGGCGTATCGGGCGGCGCAGCTTCCGCAGGCGGCCGGCGCATGAAGCTCGCCGGACACGAGGTCGGCCTGCAGCGGCCGTTCTTTCTGATTGCCGGACCGTGCGTGATAGAGAGTCCCACGCTGACGCAGGAGATCGCCGGCCGGCTGCAGGAGATCACGACCCGGCTCGGGATCCCGTTCGTGTTCAAGGCCTCGTACGACAAGGCCAACCGCTCATCCAGCAGGAGCTACCGTGGGCCGGGTCTCGATGCCGGCCTGAAAGTACTCGATACCGTGCGGCGCGTGCTGGGTGTGCCGGTCCTGACGGACGTGCACGAGGATACACCGCTCGCCGAGGTGGCGGCCGTCGTGGACGTGCTGCAGACGCCCGCATTCCTGTGCCGGCAGACCAACTTCATTCTGAGCGCCGCATCGCAGGGTAAGCCCGTGAACATCAAGAAGGGCCAGTTCCTGTCGCCCTGGGAGATGCGCAACGTGGTCGAGAAAGCCCGCTCCACTGGCAATGCCGACATCATGGTGTGCGAGCGCGGCTTTTCGTTCGGCTACAACAATCTCGTTTCCGACATGCGCTCGCTCGCAATCATGCGCGACACCAACTGTCCGGTCGTATTCGATGCCACGCACTCCGTGCAGCTTCCGGGTGGACAGGGGTCCGCCTCCGGCGGCCAACGCGAGTTCATTCCGGTGCTGGCGCGGGCGGCGGTGGCCTCGGGCGTGGCGGGCCTCTTCATGGAAACCCACCCGGAGCCGGCCAAAGCGCTATCAGACGGACCTAACGCCTGGCCCTTGGCGAGGATGGAACCTCTACTGCAGACGCTGCAGGAGCTCGACCGGGCCGTCAAAGCCAATCCGTTCGAGGAAAGCCTGCTATGAGCCGAATTGCCGATATCCACGGCCGCGAGATCATCGATTCCCGCGGCAACCCCACAGTCGAAGCGGACGTCGTGCTCGACTCCGGCGCTCTGGGCCGTGCGGCCGTGCCATCCGGGGCATCCACCGGTACGCGCGAGGCGGTCGAGCTTCGCGACGGCGACCAGAAGCGCTATGCCGGCAAGGGCGTCCTGACGGCGGTCGGGCATGTGAATACCGTGCTCAAGCAGGCACTGCTCGGCCACGATGCGCGCGACCAGGCGGGCCTCGATCGCAAGATGATCGAGCTCGACGGCACGGAGACCAAAGGGCGTCTTGGAGCCAACGCGTTGCTTGCAATATCCCTCGCTACGGCCCACGCGGCCGCACGCGACGCGGGGGAGCCCCTGTACCGTTACCTCGGCAGGGGTCGCGAGCCGGTCATGCCGGTGCCGATGATGAATATCATCAACGGTGGGGTGCATGCCGACAACAGCCTGGCTATCCAGGAATTCATGATCCTGCCCGTCGGGGCGCCGAGCTTTCGGGAGGCACTGCGCTACGGCGCAGAGATCTTCCACATCCTGAAGAAGGTGCTCCACGAGCGTGGCCTGTCCACCTCGGTGGGAGACGAGGGCGGCTTCGCACCCGACCTCGGCACGAACGAGGAAGCGCTCGAAGTCATCCTGAGCGCCATCGGGAGGGCGGGGTACAAGGTGGGCCAGGACGTGTACTTGGGGCTCGATGTGGCGAGCTCCGAGTTCTTCAGGGAGGCGCATTACGAGCTCGAATCCGAGAAGCGCCGCTTCAGCGCGGCGCAATTCGCGGACTACCTGGCCGATCTGGCCGGCAAATACCCGATCATCAGCATCGAGGACGGCATGAGCGAGGGCGACTGGGACGGCTGGGCACTGCTCACCCGCGCGCTCGGACAAAAGATCCAGCTCGTCGGCGACGATCTGTTCGTGACCAACACGAGGATCCTGCAGGAGGGCATCGACAGGCACATCGCCAACGCCATCCTCATCAAGCCGAACCAGATCGGCACGCTGACGGAGACGCTCGCCGCGATCGACATGGCCGACAAGGCGCACTACGCATCGGTGGTGTCGCACCGCTCCGGCGAGACGGAAGACAACACGATCGCCGATATCGCGGTCGCCACGGCGGCGACGCAGATCAAGACGGGCTCCCTGTCGCGGTCCGAGCGCATGGCCAAGTACAACCAGCTGCTGCGCATCGAGGCGCAGCTGGGCAAGGTACGCTACGCGGGCAGGGATGCGTTTCCCGTCAAAATCTAGGACATTCGGGACCGCGGCCCAAGCGAACAGGAACCGGGCTGCGAGGGGTCAGGCTTCCTGACTTCCCCAGGCGCAAGGGGAAGTCAGGAAG
>JBOIAD010000111.1:0-96997 GCA_050738795.1 Steroidobacteraceae bacterium | reverse complement strand
CCTGCCGCCTCTTTTTTTATTGGCTGAAAATGGCCGCGACGGCCATTTTCAGCGGGCCACGCCGAGGGGCTGGTTTGGGCACGCGGGAAAAAGACGTGGCTTTTTCGCGCGAAAAGCCTGCCGGTTGGGAGTGAGCGGCATACGAGCATCGGAGGACCTGTGGGACGCAGAACACCTCTTTTCGAGCTGCACCGGGAGCTGGGCGCCCGCATCGTCGATTTCGGCGGCTGGGACATGCCGGTGCAGTACAGCTCCCAGATCGGGGAGCATCACGCCGTGCGGCGTGCGGCCGGCGTCTTCGACGTTTCTCATATGTGTGTGCTCGATCTCGAGGGTGCGCGCGTACGGCAATTTCTGCAGACGCTGCTGGCGAATGACGTCGGCAAGCTGAAGATTCCCGGCAAGGCGTTGTACGCTTGCATGCTGAATGAAGCTGGCGGTGTGATGGACGATCTCATCGTCTATTTCCTTACCGATTCGCGCTTCCGGCTGGTCGTGAATGCCGGCACCCGCGACAAGGATCTCGCCTGGATCCGCCGCCACGCGCTCGATTTCGCTGTCGACGTCGTTGAGCGAGCCGACCTTGCCATGCTGGCCGTCCAAGGCCCCGAGGCGCGTGTCAAAACGGCCCGCCTGCTGTCGGCAGCGGGCGCTTCCATGGCAGGCGCACTCGAGCCCTTCTTCGGCCGCGATATCGAAGGGTGGTTCGTCGCGCGCACCGGCTATACCGGCGAAGACGGCTTTGAGTTGATGTTGCCGGCAGCCGCCGCGCCGGCCGTCTGGCGAGAGTTGAATGCGCTGGGCGTCGCATCATGCGGACTCGGGGCGCGCGACACCCTGCGTCTGGAAGCAGGGATGAACCTGTACGGCAACGACATGGATGAGAGCACGCATCCGTTCGAGTCCGGATTGGCGTGGACAGTTGCGATGGAGCCGCGCGACAGGGGCTTCATCGGCCGTGAAGCGCTCGAAACAGTCAGGGCGGAATCGGCCGCAGGACACGCGCCGCGCCGCAAGCTCGTCGGCCTCATCCTCGAGGATCGAGGAGTGCTCCGCGGTCATCAAAGGGTCGTGGTGCCCGGAGCCGCGGCGGGCGGGAGTCGGGACGGCGCCGGAGAGATCACCAGCGGAACCTTTTCCCCCACCCTCGAGCGATCGATAGCTCTTGCGCGCGTTCCCGCGGTTGCGGCCGGAACGGTGCAGGTCGATGTCCGCGGCAAGCTTCTCAACGCGCGCGTCGTGAAACCGCCGTTCGTGCGCTTCGGCAAGGCGATGATGGAATTACCGGAGAAACCCTGATGAGCAACGTTCCCTCCGATCTGCGTTACACCAAGACTCACGAATGGTTGCGAAACCTTCCGGACGGCACGGTCGAGATCGGAATTACCGATCATGCCCAACACGCGCTCGGCGATCTGGTCTTCGTCGAGGTGCCCGAAGGGGGCCGTACGCTGAGGGTGGGCGAGCCATGCGCTGTCGTTGAGTCGGTCAAGGCGGCGTCCGATGTCTACGCTCCGCTGGCGGGAGAAGTCACATCGGGAAATCCCCAACTCGCCGCGCAGCCGGAAGCGGTCAACAACGATCCGTATGGTGCGGGCTGGCTGATGCGCGTGCGTCCGGCGAACGGCGACGCAATGTCCGGCATGCTCTCCGCGGCCGAATATCAGCAGTTGCTGCAGACGGAGGGAGACTGATGGCGTTCATTCCCCACACCCCGGATGATGTCGCGGCGATGCTCGCTGCGATCGGCGTAGCGAGCATCGAGCAGCTCTTCGACGAGATTCCGGCTTCACTGCGCGTGAAGTCCCTGCAAGGGCTGCCTGTCGAGCTGAACGAGATGCAGATCGGCCGCCTGATGAGCGAACGGGCGCGCGCCGACGGACGGCCATTGTGTTTCATCGGCGCGGGCGCCTACGAGCATCACATTCCCTCGGCGGTCTGGGCCATTGCCACGCGCGGCGAATTCTATAGCGCGTACACGCCCTACCAGGCGGAGGCGAGCCAGGGCACCCTGCAGCTGATCTACGAATACCAGACGATGATGGCGAATCTCACGGGAATGGAGGTCTCGAACGCTTCGCTGTACGACGGCGCCTCGGCTGTCGCGGAGGCAAGCCTCATGGCGGTGCGCGCGAACCGCAAATCCAGGTCCCTGCGCATCCTCGTCCCGGGCGCCGTGAATCCGCACTACCGGAAAGTGGCGATCGCCACCGCCGGCAACCAGGGATTGCGTTTCGAGGAAGTCCCGTACAGCGCCGACAGCGGCTGCACTGCCGTGGCTGCCCTGCAGAGCTTCGAGGGCGCGGACATCGCTGCTCTCGTGGTCCAGCAACCCAACTTCTTCGGCCAGCTCGAGGACGTCGATGCGTTGACCGACTGGGCGCATGCGCGGGGTATCTTCGTCATCGCGGTCGTGAATCCGACTTCGCTTGCACTGTTGAAGCCGCCCGGCGAGTGGGGCAGCCAGGCTGCCAGGGGCGCCGACATCGTCGTGGGCGAGGGTCAGCCCCTGGGCGTCCCTCTGTCTTCCGGCGGGCCCTATTTCGGTTTCATGACCACCCGCATGGAGTACGTCCGGCAGATGCCGGGCCGCATCGTCGGGCGCACGGTGGACCTGAGCGGCCGCGAGGGTTTCACTCTGACTCTTCAGGCGCGCGAGCAGCACATCCGGCGCGCCAAGGCCACCTCCAACATCTGCACCAACCAAGGCCTGCTCGTGACCGCGGCGACCATCTATCTGTCTCTCATGGGCCCGGTCGGGCTGACGCGCACGGCCGCTGCTTCGCATGCGCGCACGCGAGAGCTGGCAGCCGCGCTGGCAAACGTGAGCGGCGTCCGGCGGGCTTTCGCGGGCGCCTTTTTCCACGAGTGTGTTCTGCTGTTCGACCGGCCGGTAGCGCCGGTTCTGCAGTCGCTGGCGGCCCGCGGCATCCTGGGAGGACTCGACCTCTCGGAACACCATCCGCAGCTCGGTCACGCACTGCTCGTGTGCGCAACGGAAACCAAGACGGAAGCGGACATCGAGCGCTACGCCGCGGCTCTGGACGAAGCCATGGAAGCCGTGCGCGCGGCCTGAAGCGACGCGCGTCAGCGCTCGTGTTGCGAGGAAAGTCATGCGAACCCACGAGAAAGTGATCTTCGAGTATTCCCATCCTGGCCGCGGCGCATCCGATCAATGGCCGCAGGAGTTGCCGCAGAGCGCGACCGCGGACCTGCCAGCCGGCCTGCGCCGTGCGTCGCCGCCACTGCTCCCGGAGGTCGGCGAGCTCGAGGCGGTACGGCATTTCACGCGCCTGTCCCAGCTCAATTTCTCCATCGACACGCACTTCTATCCGCTCGGCTCGTGCACGATGAAGTACAACCCGAGGG
The DNA here is from genome assembly GCA_050738795.1 of Steroidobacteraceae bacterium. Taxonomy (GTDB): domain Bacteria; phylum Pseudomonadota; class Gammaproteobacteria; order Steroidobacterales; family Steroidobacteraceae; genus 13-2-20CM-66-19. Next base: position 93,628 of record JBOIAD010000111.1, on the reverse strand, counting down.
CCTGCAACCAGTACGCCATGCTGCCGGAGTTCCTGGCGCGCCATCCGCTCGCGCCCGAATCCCACGGCCAGGGCTTTCTCGCCTGCATGTACGAGCTGCAGGAGATGTTGAAGGAGGTCACCGGCATGCAGGGCGTCGCGCTGAGCCCGATGGCCGGGGCGCATGGCGAATTCGCTGGAGTCGCCATGATTCGTGCCTACCATCGCGCACGCGGCGACCTGCAGCGCATCGAGATCATCGTCCCCGAGGCCGCGCACGGCACGAACCCGGCGACTGCGACGATGTGCGGGTGCGTCGTACGCGAGATTCCCGTCGACGCGCAAGGGGATATCGAGCTCGACGCGCTGAAGGCGGCGGTCGGTCCGAATACCGCGGGTATCATGTTGACCAACCCATCGACGCTGGGGGTATTCGAGCGGCGGATCGAGGAGGTCGCCCGTATCGTACACACGGCCGGCGGCCTGCTGTACTACGACGGTGCGAACCTCAATGCCATTCTGGGCAAAGTCCGTCCGGGAGACATGGGTTTTGATGTCATCCACATGAATCTGCACAAGACGTTCTCGACGCCGCATGGCGGTGGCGGCCCCGGCGCCGGGGCTGTCGGCGTCAGCGCTCGCCTGCAGCCCTTCCTGCCGATCCCAATCGTGGGCCAGGTTGCTTCCGAGAACGCAGCGGGCAAAAGCCACGCCTTTGGGCCGCGGCCGAGCCCGATGTCTGCTGAAAGCGCCGCAGGCGACTTTCAGCCAATAATAGAAGCGCAGCGCTACCGGTGGCTGTCCGAGAAGGACATGCCGCTGTCGATCGGGCGCCTGTCAGGATTCATGGGTAACGCCGGCGTCCTGCTGCGTGCGTACATCTACATGCGCATGCTCGGGCGCGAAGGGATGAGCCGGGTTGGGGAATACGCCACTCTCAACGCGAACTACCTGCTGGCGCGCCTGCGGCAGGCGGGGTTCGACCCAGCATATCCGGCCCGACGCGCCAGCCACGAGTTCATCATCACCTTGAAGCGCCAGGCGCGTGAGCTTGACGTGACGACCATGGACTTCGCCAAGCGTCTGCTGGACTATGGATTTCACGCGCCCACCACTTACTTCCCGCTGCTGGTACCCGAATGTCTGCTGATCGAGCCGACGGAGACGGAAACCAAGGACGTTCTGGATGCGTTTGTCGAGGCCATGGCCCAAATCCAGAAGGAGGCCGAGCAGGAACCCGAGCGCGTGACGAGCGCACCGCATACGATGCCGGTGCGGCGCCTCGACGACGTTCGGGCCGCCAAGCAGCTGGATCTGAGATGGAAACCGAAAGCGCAGTCGTAGATCGCTACAAACCGCGCGGCGGGCTGCGCGTAGTCCGTGCCCTGGGTTCGAGCTTGCGTGGGCTGCGTGGCGCGTTCCGCGAGGAGGCCGCCTTCCGCCAGGAACTTGCGATCGCCGTGATCGTCATACCGTTGGGATTGTGGCTGGGACACAGTGGAATCGAGCGTGCGCTGCTCATTGGCCCGATGCTGCTGACTCTCGTGGTGGAACTCATCAACAGCGCCATCGAGGCCACCGTGGATCGCATCGGATTCGAACGCCATACGCTCGCGGGGCTGGCCAAGGACATCGGCTCGGCCGCGGTGTTCGTGTCGTTCGTGCTGCTCGGCACGGTCTGGCTACTCGTTCTGCTCGGCCGGTAGACTGAAGCGGCCGGACAGTGAGGCGGCCAGCAATGGCGGGCTTCGCGAAATCCGGGCGCGTATTCAAATTCAGGAATTCTATGCATCCTGCAAGACTGCTCTGGCTGTGCCTGCTGTTCTGCGCCTCTGTGTGCGATGGACGCGATCCTCCTCCCCGCGCCAGCACGACGGCGGTCCAGCAACCCCCGCCAGCTCAACAGGGGCCGTCCCAACCGCTTCCGGTCCAGCCCGCGCCGACGCCCCCTCCTGGCGCGGCACAGCAGGCCGCGCAGGTGGCGCAGCAGGCGGCGGCGGTGGAGGGCAATCCTGATTGGGCCGTGACGCTCGAACGCATAGCCGGCAGCGTCGTCTCCATCGACGTCGATTCCACGAGAGCGTTCGATACGGAGTGGAACTCAACCGCGCAGGCGACAGGGTTCGTCGTCGATGCCGAGCGCGGCCTCATCCTGACCAACCGCCATGTCGTGACGCCCGGACCGGTGACCGCCGAAGCCACGTTTCTCAACCGCGAGGAAGTGCAGCTCTATCCGGTGTACCGCGATCCCGTCCACGATTTCGGCTTCTATCGTTACGACCCCGGCAAGCTGCATTTCATCAAGCCGAAGGCGCTGGCGCTGTACCCGGAGGGCGCCCAGATCGGCCGCGAGATCCGTGTCGTGGGCAACAATGCGGGCGAGCAGCTGTCGATCCTGGCGGGCACGCTGGCGAGGCTCGATCGTGATGCGCCCGAATATGGCATCGCCAAGTACAACGACTTCAACACTTTCTACCTGCAAGCCGCTTCCGGTACCTCGGGCGGCTCCTCCGGCTCGCCAGTCATCGATATCCGCGGGCGCGTCGTTGCGCTCAATGCGGGGGGCGCCAACGGTGCGGCGTCGAGCTTCTATCTGCCGCTGGGACGGGTGAGGCGTGCCCTGGAGCTGATCCAACAGGGGAAGCCGGTCACGCGGGGAACCCTGTACTCGGTGTTGAATTACACGCCGTACGATGAGCTCAAGCGCCTGGGACTGAGCGGCACTACGGAAGCCGCCGTCAGAAAGACCTTTCCGCAATACACCGGCATGCTGGTCGTCACCGAGGTGCTGCCCGGCTCGCCGAGCGAGAACGTGCTCGAGCCCGGCGACATCCTGGTACGCGTCAATGGGCGCTATGTCACCCAGTTCGAGCCCCTCGATGAAATCCTGGATTCGAGCGTCGGCGCACACGTACAACTGGACCTCGAGCGCGGAGGCAAGGCGGTCTCGGCGACGCTCCCAGTAGGAGATCTGCACGCTATCACGCCGAGCGCCTACGCAGAATTCGGCGACGCCGTCCTCAATACGCTCTCGTACCAACAGGCTCGCCAGTTCAACGTCCCGACGCGGGGCGTGTACATCGCGAATCCGGGCTACGTGTTCGCGGCCGCGGGCATCCCGCGCGGGGCCGTCATTACGATGATGGACTCCAGGAAGATCGACAAGCTCGGCGACGTGGAGGCGCAGATTGCCCAGCTTGGGGATGGTGATCGCACGACCATCCGCTACATCACCATCGACGATCCGAACAGCAGCCAGTTGCGCTCGGTCCGCATGGATCGGCGCTGGTTCCCGGCACATCATTGCGAGCGGGACGACCGGCAGGGGGTGTGGGACTGCAAGGACCTCGCCGCGGGGCCGCCGCCCAAGCCGCTCAAGGTGAGCTCGACGGAATTCCCGAAATTCAAGGATCCGCGGCTGGAAAGCTTGGCGCCGTCACTGGCGATGGTCACTTTCGATATGCCCTATTCCGTGTCAGGAATTACCGAGCGTAACTATCACGGAACCGGGCTGGTCGTGGATGCGCAGCGGGGACTCGTGGTCGTTGACCGCAATACGGTGCCGGTCGCCGTTGGCGACGTGACGATCACGTTCGCGGGGACGGTGCAGGTTCCAGGCCACGTGCTCTACGTCCATCCACAGCACAATCTCGCCGTAGTGGCTTACGACCCGAAGTTGATAGGCTCCACGCCTGTGAAGTCCGCGAAGCTCGCTCCGCGTGATCTGGCTGCAGGCGAATCGGTTTGGGTCGTCGGCCTGGGTGCGGACAGCGAGATCCGCTCGCGCAACACGCAGATCGCGAGTATCGATCCGCTCGAGCTGCCCCTGTCGCGCACGATGCGCTTTCGTGACAGCAACCTGGAGGCCGTGCAGCTCGTCAACCCGCCACTCGACTTCGATGGTGTATTGAGCGACAAGGCCGGCAATGTGCTGGGTTTGTGGTCGAGCTTCGCATACGAGAACGGGCGCGAGATTGCGCAGGACAATCGCGGAGTGCCGATCGACCTGGTTGCCGATATGCTCGATCGCGTCCGCAACGACAAGCCGCTGCACTCGCTCGAGGCCGAATTCACCGTGCAGCCCCTCGCCAGCGCGCGGGAGATCGGGCTGTCGGAGGACTGGACCCGCAAGCTGGCCGCACAGAATCCCACGCAGCGGCAGGCGCTGACCGTGGTACGCATGGTCGGCGGCTCCCCGGCGGCGAAAGCGCTTCAGCAAGGCGACATCGTGCTGGCGATCGACGACAGTGTCGTGACGCGATTCAGGGAAGTCGAGCGCGCTGCAGCGGACAAGGAGCGAGTGAAAGTCACCGTATGGCGCGGCAGCGGCGAGCAGACACTCGACATCAAGACCGTAGAGCTGCCGGGTGCGGATATCGACCGTCTCGTTGAATGGGGCGGGGCCACATTGCAGGCACCGCATCGTGCCATGAGCGCCCAGCGCGGAATTCCACCCGTGGGCGTGTATGTCGGCTACTTCGCCTATGGATCGCCTGCGACGCGCTATGGGTTGTATCCGGGCCGCCGCATCGTGGAAGTAGACGGGGTGCCCACGCCGGATCTGGACGCCTTTCTGGGAGCTGTCACGGGTAGGCCGGATCGCGCCTCGGTGCGCCTGAAGACGATCACTTGGAACAATGCACCGGAAGTGATTACGCTGAAGCTCGACAAGCATTACTGGCCGGCGTACGAGCTCACGCATACGGCCAGCGGCTGGGAGCGGAAAGCCCTGGAATGAATGTCGGCCTTCTGTGGCCCGATAAGCTGAACCGAAGCCGTATAGCCGCTCTCGCGAGCCGATCCTTCGCGTTGTTGGCAGCCACTACTGAGACGTCGCGTCCTGACGACAGTGCACGGACCCTTTGACATTGTTCGAGCTCGCACGGGCCATCGATAGCAAATAAGCGACTCATCGCGCATCTACTGTGCACGCCTCCTCGGCCACGGCTGGTAGAATTCCCACATCATGGTTCGAATCGTCAGAGCGACCCAGGTCGAGATCGAGACTGCCGTGCAGACACTGCGCGACGGCGAGCTCGTGGCGTTTCCGACCGAGACCGTCTATGGGCTTGGCGCCAACGCACAGAATCCGGCGGCGGTGCGCAAGATCTTCGCCGCCAAGGGCCGGCCGACCAGCCATCCCGTCATCGTGCACCTGGACAGCCCGCGCTTCTTGCACCGTTGGGTGCGAGAAGTCCCGGAGGCGGCCACGAAGCTTGCGGAGCGGTTCTGGCCCGGGCCGCTGACCATGGTCATGCCTCGTGCGCTCAACGTTCACGACATCGTCACCGGCGGCCAGGACACCGTGGCCATCCGTGTGCCTTCCCACCCGATGGCTCAGCAGCTTCTCACGGCGTTCGGTGGCGGTATCGCTGCGCCTTCCGCCAACCGGTACGGCCGCCTTTCCCCAACGCGTGCCGAGCATGTGCGCGACGAGCTCGGCGACGCCGTGAATGTCATTCTCGATGGAGGCGAGTGCCAGATCGGGCTGGAATCCACGATCATTGCGCTGGAGGGTGCGCGCGTACGATTGCTGCGCCCGGGGGCGGTTACCGCCGGTCAGATCCGCACGGTGGTCGGTGAGCTGCTGACGGGCGCCGATCTGCAGTCGCCGCGCGTGCCGGGCAGTACTCCTTCCCATTACGCACCCACGACACCCATGACGATCGTAGCCGCCGGCGAGATCGATGCGCATGCCGCCGCGCAATCCGAGGGCGGGCGTCGCGTGGCCGTGCTTGCGCAGCGCTTGCCCCTCAGATCTCACAAGTATGTGACCTGGATCAATGCGGGACGCCGGCCTGAACAGTACGGCCACGATCTGTACGCAAATCTGCGGACGCTCGACAAGGCCGGTTGCCAACAGATTCTGGTGCAGGATGTGCCCGATGGCGAGCGGTGGGACGCCCTGCGCGACCGGCTGTTGAGGGCGGCATCGAGCGTGAGCGAGAGCGACGATTCGGGCGCGATGGCGGTGTTGCCGTAGTCAGTCCGCCGGAACGGTCCGGCCATGCGCCCACGAGCGCAACGCTTCGATCTTCTCCGCCATGATCACGGACAGGGGCCTGGTAGCTTGCAGCTCGTGGGCGACCGATGCCGAGTCGACGGGCCGTCCGCTGGCATGAGCGCTGTAGAGCGCGGCCACGATAGCCTGCTCCAGCTCGGCGCCTGAGAATCCCTCGCTGAGTTTCGCGAGCGTCAGCACTTCCTGCGGACTCAGCGTTACCGAGCGCTTGCGGGCGTGAATGGCAAGGATGACCGCGCGTGCGGCGGCGTTCGGCAGATCGACGAAGAAGATCTCATCCAGGCGTCCCTTGCGAATCAGCTCCGGTGGCAACGCTTCGATGTCGTTAGCAGTGGCGACGACGAAGATGCATGCGCGCTGTTCGGCCAGCCAGGTCAGAAATGTGCCGAGCACACGTCGGGACGTCCCGCTGTCGCCTTCCCCGTCGGCCAGTGCTTTCTCGATCTCATCGATCCACAGCACACACGGCGCGAGCGCCTCGGTGGCCTGCAGCGACTCGCGCACGTTCTTCTCGGATTCGCCGTGCCATTTACTGTAAAGCGCCCCGAAATCGAGGCGCACGAGCGGTACGCCGAAGATTCCGGCGGCGCCGCGGGCAGCCAGGCTCTTGCCGCATCCCTGCACGCCGAGCAGCAGCACGCCCTTGGGCGCGTCGAGCTCCGGCGCGCTGCCATCGAATGCCGGCTTGCGACTCGTCAGCCACTGCCGCAGATTGTGCATGCCACCCACATCGGCGAACCTTGCAGTGTCCGGCTCGTAGGTCAGCGTGCCGCCGCGGTTCAGCAGCTCATACTTCGCGGCCAGCATGCTCTGGACGTCCGACATCGTGAGCGCACCGTCATCGAAGATCGCTTGTCGCACGAGCCGCTCGGCGTCTGCCCCGCTGAGCCCGTGCAGATTGTCCACGAGCCTGGCGAGCGCTTCCGGATCGATGTGCGCCAGCCGGCCCGGATTGGCCGCGGACCATTCCTGCGCGACTCGCTCTACGATCATCTGCCGCTCGTTGGTGGAGGGAGGAGCCAGATGCAACCGGGTGGCGAAACTTTCGAGCTCCTCCGGCAGCGTCACCTCATAACTCATCAGCACGAGGGTGCGGGCGACCTGAGCGTAGCCTTGGGCGACATCCTTGAGCATCCGCACGTTGACGGGATCGCTGAGGTAGGGATGAAAATCCAGCAGGACATAGATGCCCGCCATGGGTGTGGCCTTCAGATGCCGCAGGAGCTGGCCGGGCTCGGCGAGCATGCGCTGCGGGGCGCCCATATCGACGTCGAGGCGCCGCAACCCCTCAGTCACGGTCCACTGGAAGACACCCCAGCCGCGTCCGTGGCGGACTTTCAGGCTGGCTTCGCGTACGAGCGTTAGAACCCGCGCCTCCTCACGGGATTCGATCACGATGAGGGCAAAGCGCGAGGCGAGCAGCATCTCAAGCTCGCGGCGCGGATCCGGCGGCACCGTTGGGGGGCTCATGCGGGCGAGAATGTAACAGAACTGTCCGCCCTCCCTTGTCACGCCGTCACGTTTTTCTAACAATGCGGGCCATGCCGAGCCGAAATCGCCGTGCCCGTTTCATCGATCCGTTCCAGCCGGCGCAGATCCGCCGGCTGGTGAAGGAATTCGGCTCGCCGCTGCTCATTCTCGATTCCGAGCGCGTCCGGGTGCAGTTCCGCAAACTGCGCAAGGCGTTGCCGGGCGTCGATCTTCATTACGCCCTGAAGCCGCTGCCGCACCCGGCAGTGGTACAGACCGTGATGGCCGAAGGCGGCTTTCTCGATCTCGCCACGACCGGAGAGGTGCACCTCGTTCAACGGCTGGGTGCCGATCCGGATCGCTGCATCCACACGCATCCCATCAAGCGGGATCAGGACATCCGCAATGCAGCAGCTTTCGGCGTGCGCACGTTCGTGGCGGACAATCCCGACGAAGTGGCGAAGTTTGCGCGGTACACGGACTGCGCGCAGCTGCTACTGCGGGTGTCGTTTCGCAGTCCTGGCGCAGTCTGCGACCTGTCGCGCAAATTCGGCTGCGACCCTGAGGAGCTGCTGGCGCTGGCGCGCGGGGCCGCCGAGCTGGGGATCGAGGTGCGCGGGCTGTCGTTTCATGTCGGCTCCCAGACCGCGGACGCCGCGAAACACGTGGAAGCGCTCCGCGCATGCGCGAAACTGATGGCTGCCGCGCGCCGCGAGAAGCTTGGCGCGTTCGACACCCTGGATATCGGCGGCGGGTTTCCTATCGACTATGCGCAACCCGTTCAGGACATCAGCCGCTTCTGCGCACCGTTGCGCGCGGCGCTCGCCAAGTTGCCCGCGAGGGTGCGGGTCATCGCGGAGCCGGGACGCTTCATCGTCGGACCCTCGGCCATCGGGGTCGCATCCGTGATGGGACGGGCGAAACGCGAGGGCCACTGGTGGTATTACCTCGATGATGGCCTCTACGGCTCATACAGCGGGCAGCTCTACGACCACGCCCGTTATCCCGTCGAGCCGCTGCGGGACGGACCGGAGCGGCTGCCTTCAGTGCTCGCCGGGCCTACCTGCGACAGCATCGATGTGATTGCCGAAAATCTCATGCTGCCGCAGCTGAAGTTGGGAGATCTGATCGTCGGACGCGCGATGGGCGCCTATACGTGGGCGAGCGCTTCGGAGTTCAATTTCTTTTCCAAGGCGACGGTCGTGGCCGTCAATACGCGGCCGGGTGATGCCGGCAGTGTCAGCGCGCTGTGACCGTGCGAAGCAGGAGTCGCCGCCGCTTCGGAATACTCGCCCTGGGGACTCTCGCGTTCGGCCTGGACGGTGGCACGCAAGCTGCACCTTCAGCTGTCGAGCGCCGCCTCGAGCTCACCAACATCCACACCGGCGAGGTCGTGAGCGTCACATTCCGCGACGCAGACGGCCTCACGACACAGCAACTTGCCAGACTGCGCCACGTGTTGCGGGACTATCGGCGCGACGAGGAACATGAGATCGATCCGGCGTTGTTTGTTCTGCTGAGCGACCTTGCGCGTGAAGCTGGATGTGAGCCGCACTACGAGGTCATTTCAGGCTATCGATCGCCTGCAACCAACGCGCAACTGCACGCCGCAGGGCATGGTGTCGCGCAGCACAGCCTTCACATGCAGGGTCGCGCCATGGACGTGCGGCTCAAGCGATGTCCGCTTTCGCGGCTGCGCGAGCTTGCGCTGGCCGCGAAGCGCGGCGGTGTTGGCTACTACGCGCGCTCCAATTTCGTCCACCTGGACACCGGCGCAGTGCGCGCTTGGCAGGAATAACCGCGCAGGCTGCCCGCTCTTGCGAAATGAGCGTCGCATCACGCTGTCAGGCGGCAAGTTGCATGCCGATTGCTCAAGTGTGACCGGGCGATGTGCTAGTGTGCTCGCGCATCCGTGGAGTGCTGATCTGCCATGAAGATCGAAACGAGCATCGAGCCGGAAACCGCGATTCATCGCCAGGTCGCCGCCGCGCGCGAAGGGCGCGAACCGCGGGTCTTCGCCCGGCTGTATTCCGGCTGGGCCGTGTTTGGAGAACGGCAGTTTCTGCGCGGCTACACGCTGTTGCTGCCGGACCCGGTGGTGCCGGCTTTGAATTCACTGGGCGCACAGGAACGGATGCTGTTCCTTCTCGACGTTGCGCGTCTCGGCGATGCCCTGCTCAAGCTCACGGGCGCGGCGCGAATCAACTACGCGATCCTCGGAAACCAGGAGCCCGCCCTGCATGCGCATGTCATCCCCCGGTTTGCCGATGAGCCGGAGAGACTGCGCACGTCCCATCCCTGGGCGTATCACTGGGAGAGCGCCCCGGCGTTCGACCGGGAAGCCTCCCGGGAGCTGGCGGAAGGATTGCGCCGGGAGCTGACGCGCATGGGCGTGACGAAGCCGATGCGCTTCGCGCCGGGTGCGAACGCAGGGGGCGGCCCGGGCTGAGTCCGGTTGTCGCGCCCACCGCCTCGGGCTGCGCTTACTGCGATTGCGGGACCTTGGCGCCCGGCACTGCGGGAGCCGGCTGCTTCACGCGGACCATCTCCACATCGAAGATGAGCAGCGAGCCCGGCGGAATCGGCGGGGGCGAATTCACGTCATACGCCAGGTCGGGCGGGACGAAGAGCTGCCACTTGGCACCCGGCTTCATCAGTACCAGCGCTTCCCGCCATCCGGGAATGACACCTTTGACCGGGAACGATGCCGGCTGGCCACGCTTGTACGAGCTGTCGAACTCCGTGCCATCGAGCAGCGTGCCGCGGTAGTTCACCGTGACCTCATCGGTCGACTTCGGCGATGCGCCTTCACCGGCTTTGATCACGTGGTACTGCAGGCCGCTGGCCGTCGTGATGACATCTTTCTTCCTGCCGTTTTCGGCCAGGAATGTCCTGGCGGCCGCCCGGTTCGTCTCGGCCAGTCCGTTGCGCGCGGACTTCACGAGATTGGAGATGTTCTCCTGGTCGGCGTTCGATATCGTCGCCTTGCCCGCGAGCGCGGCGCGCAATCCCTGGGTGAGGCGCTCGATCGCCACCGAGTCGCTGGTGAGGCCCAGCCGATGCAACTGCTCCCCCATCGAGACTCCGATGCTGTAGCTGGCTCGAGCTTTCTCGTTGGCGGGCGCTTTCATGTTCGGGGTGCCTGCAGGGTCACCGGCCTTGGCGGGCTTCGGAGCTTGGGCGGCGGCATGGGCCGGCGTGGAGGCAGTGGGCGCTGCGGCGGTCTGCGCCGCCGCGACCGCAGCGCAAGTGAGCAGCAGCAAGACAAGGGCGCAAGCCCCCTTGGGACCAACAACAGCATTCATGAAGCACCTCGGGCGTGCGGCGCGTGCGGAGCAGGCACGGCATGGAGACCGCAGCGGCGACAGTTTCGCTGATAAGCGCCGACGGCGTTGCGTTTTTTTTGCGTGCGGACCGCGGCCGCTGCCGCCACGCTCGATTCCGTGGGTGGATTTTTCCCGGGTGCTTTAGAGTAGAGCACGTGCTCACGATTCAAAAACTGTGTCGTAGCTTCCGCGAGGGCGCACAGGTGCATCGGGTCCTCGATCAGGCCGACGCCGAGTTCCGCTACGCCGAGGTTGCGGCGGTCATCGGCAGAAGCGGCTCGGGGAAGTCAACGCTCCTGAATCTGATCAGCGGTATAGATCGGCCCGACAGTGGCTCGGTCCGGATCGGCGAGGTTGATGTGACGGCGCTTGCGGAACCCGGCCGTACGCTGTTCCGCCGCCGGCATATTGGCTTCGTCTATCAGTTCTTCAATCTGATCCCGACGCTGGACGTCGAGGAGAACGTCCGCCTGGTGCTCGAGCTCAATGGCATTCGCGGCGCTGAGGCGCGCCGGCGCAGTGCCGAAATGCTGGCCGAAGTAGGTCTCGGGGACCGGTTGCGCAGCGCCGTGGACAAGCTCTCCGGCGGCGAGCAACAGCGGGTGGCCATTGCGCGCGCGCTCGTGCACCGGCCGGCGGTGCTGTTGGCCGACGAGCCGACGGGCAACCTGGACGAGCAGACCGCGGCGCAAGTACTGCCCGTACTGCTGTCACTTGCCCGGCTGCGTGGTGCAGCGCTTCTGATCGTCACGCACGACAGTGCGTTGGCGCGGATGGCCGATCGGGTGCTGGAGCTCAGAGAAGGCCGGCTGCAGGAAGTATCGGGTTTGCAACCGCACGTGCACGCGGATCCGGACGGGCAGGCCGGCGCTCACAGGCGCAGCGCAGTTCCCTGATGCCCACGCTTTGGGCGGCAAGCCTCCGGCACCTGCTGCGTCATCCTGCGCAGCTCGCACTTGCTCTCGTGGGCCTCTCCGTCGGCGTCGCAACCATCGTTGCGGTAGACATCGCGACCGCGAGCTCTGGACGTGCTTTCGAGCTGTCCATGCAGGCGGTGAACGGAGCGGCGACCCATGAGATCGTCGCCGCGCCGCCCGGAATCGATGAGCGCCTGTATGTTGATTTGCGAACACGGTACAGCGGGGCCGCATTCGCCCCCGTCGTAGACGGATACGTGACGGTCGGCGAGCGGACGATGCAGCTCGTTGGAATCGACCCGTTGGCGAGCCCTGAGCTCGCGGCAGCCGGCGCCGCGCCGGAGGGTGGCCGTGGGCTTTTCGATCCGGCCGCCGCCGATCCGGACAGATGGTTCGTGCAGCCGGGCGCGGTGGTCATGGCAGCGCGCACTGCGCAACAGCTCGGCCTCACCCTCAACGGGTCATTTGGCCTGGACGTGGGGGGCAAGATGCACTCCGCGGTCTTGATCGGGACGCTGGCCGGTGAGCGCGTCGGGTACGATGATCTGATCCTGACGGACATCGCGCAGGCACAGGAGTGGCTCGAGCTGTCGGGGTACCTCTCCAGAATCGACGTGCGGGTTGCCGATGGGGCCGGCGGGGAGGCCGCCGCGCGCCGGCTGCGCGCCATGCTGCCGGCGGGCGTGCAACTCGAGCGGGCGCAGCGCCGCGCCCGGCAAAGTCTCGACATGACCGCCGCCTTCACCACCAACCTGCAGGCCATGAGCCTGCTCGCACTGTTGGTCAGTACGCTGCTCATCTACGGCGCAATCAGCTTCGCAGTGGTGCAGCGGCGGCGGATCATGGGCATCCTGCGCGCCCTCGGCGCAACCCGCGGTGAGGTCCTCGCGATGGTGCTGACAGAAGCCGCAGTGCTGGGAATCGTGGGTGCGGGTCTCGGACTGCTGCTCGGAGTCGCAATCGGACACACGCTCGTCGAGCTGGTGTCGCGAACGATCAACGATCTGTACTTCGTGGTGGCGGTCAACGAGACGGTCCTTCCGGCGCGCTCCGTCATTAAGGCGCTGCTGGCAGGATTCGGAACGGCCCTCGCCGGCGCGCTGGTGCCGGCGGTGGAAGTTGCCGGCAGCCTGCCGCAACTGGGCCTGCGGCGCTCGGTTCTGGAGGCGCGGGCGATTGCACTTGCGCGCCGGCTGCTCGCCGCCAGCGGCGCGCTTGCGGCGGCTTCCGGTATCGTCGCGTTGACATCCGGCCGCAGCCTGTTTGCGGGATTCGTTGCCCTGTTCCTGTTGTTGCTGAGCGTCGCCGCGCTTACGCCCGCTGTGCTGCGCGGCCTGGCTCGGACGGCGGCGCAGCTCGCCGCACGCGCGAGTCCCACGCTGCGGCTCGCATTTGGCGACATCACCGCATCCTTGAGTCGTACCGGCGTCGCCGTTGCAGCTTTGGGGATGGCGGTTGCCGCAATGATCGGTGTCTCCATCATGGTCGCGAGCTTTCGCGAGTCGCTGCGGGAGTGGCTCGAGCGCACCATGCGGGCCGATGTGTACGTGACGGCGCCCGGTCCCGGCGCGAGCCGGCCGGAGCGGCGCATCGATCCGGGCGTCCTCGAAGGACTGCTTGCAACGCCCGGAATCGCCGGTTACAGCTTGAGCCGCCGCATCGCGATGGAGTTGCCTGGAGGGCCCGTGCCCCTGGACGCACTGAAACTCGCGCCGGGAAATACCCCAGGCCTGCCGTTCGTCGCCGGCGACCCAGCGCTGGTCTGGCCCGCCTTCGAGAATGGCGCCATCCTGGTGTCGGAGCCGCTTGCATGGCGGCTGCGGCTGCAGTTGGGGCAGGAGCTGACGCTGGTCACGGCGTCCGGACCGCGCGCGTTCCGGATCGCTGGCATCTATCGTGAATACGGCAATGATCGCGGCAACTTGATGATGAGCCTGCGCGAATATCGAAAGCTGTGGCGTGACGAGAGCGTCACGGCAGTGGGCATCTACCTGCGGCCCCGGGCGCGGCTTGGCGCCGTGATGGCCGGATTGCGGGCCACGGCGCAAGGCAGGCAGGCGCTGTTGATCCGCTCCAACGCGCAGTTGCGCGAGCTGTCCATGAGCATTTTCGAGCAGACGTTCATCATCACCCGCGTGCTGTATTGGCTCGCTGCGGGGGTGGCCGCGGTCGGGCTCATCAGTGCCCTGCTTGCCTGGGAGTTGGAACGCTCGCGTGAGGTTGCGATCCTGCGATCGCTCGGCCTCACCCCGCGGGGCGCCGTGGTCTTGATCGAAGCGCAGACGGCCTTCATGGGACTGGTTGCATTCGTGGCGGCCATGCCCGCCGGGGTGCTCACGGCGCTGCTGCTCATCGAGGTCATCAATCGCCGGGCGTTCGGCTGGCAGATCGACCTGCACCTGAGCGTTGGGCAGTTCGCGAACGCGCTGCTGCTGTCGATCGCCGCGGCCCTCGCCGCTGGACTGTATCCCGCGTGGCGCACGGCGCGCGCATCGATCGCAAGCGACATCCGGGAAGAATGATGCGGGCACGCGTGTCTTCAGAATCGAGATCATGCCGGGCCGCGGCGTCCGCTCTGGCCCTGGCATTCGCTCTCGCGGCGCTTTGCGCGGATGCGGCCGGTCCGCTCGCCAAGCTCGATGTACTGCGCGGCGCGGGCCAGATGGCGGGCTTCAGGCAGGCACTCGCGCCCCGCGAGTTCCAGTTTCCGCTGGATCATGGGCCACATCCGGAATATCGATACGAATGGTGGTACGTCACCGGAAATCTGGACGCGACGACGGGTGAGCGGTTTGGCTTCGAGCTGACGTTCTTCCGCTTCGCGCTGGCACCGCCCGGCGCAAACGCGAGCGGCGATCCGGTTGGTGCCCCCGGTGCACTCCAAGCCGGCACTGACGGGATATCGCGTTGGCGCACGCGCCAGGTGTACCTGGCACACTTTGCGATCACGGATGTCGCGCGGCGCGAATTCCGGTTCGCGCAGAAGTACTCGCGGGAGGCTTTGGGGCTGGCGGGGGCGCGGGCAGAGCCCTTTCGCGTCTGGATCGACGACTGGCGACTGGGAGTCGATGCAGCCGGCGGGCGCCAGGGCGGCTGGAAGCTGCACGCCGACGCTCAGGATTATGAGCTGTCGCTCGACGCGCAGCTTCTGGTCGCGCCGGTGCTCAATGGCGAGCGGGGCTTGAGCCGCAAGTCGGACGAACCGGGCGCGGCAAGCTACTACTACTCCATCCCGCGGATAGCCGTCCATGGCCAGATCAAGCGGGGCGCGCACGCCTTCGATGTTCAGGGCCTCGCGTGGCTGGATCGCGAATGGGGCAGCGGTGCGTTGGGACGAAGACAGCAGGGCTGGGATTGGTATGCCCTGCAGCTCCAGGACGGCGGCACACTGATGTTCTATGCGCTTCGGGACAAAGACGGCACGCGCGATTCCCACAGCGCCGGCACCTGGGTTGATTCCTCCGGTACAGGACACTCGCTATCGAGCGCTGATGTTCGAATCGACGTCAGCGATTACTGGACGAGCCCCCACGGGGGACGGTACCCGTCGCGATGGCGGTTGCGTGTCCCGCTCATCGGGCTCGATGCGGCCATTCATCCTGTGTTGGCGAACCAGGAACTGGGGACCCAGCCACGGTACTGGGAGGGCGCCGTTGACGTGCGTGGTACGAAGGCGGGCCTGAACACCTTCGGCCGCGGCTACGTGGAGCTGGTTGGTTACGGCGAGTAGGCCGGTGTCGGCGGGAACGGGAGCGTCTGCCGAATGACCGTGATTGCGGCGGAGCCCGCGACCGCGGACGACTGCGGATGCCGCCCCCTACGCGAAGTCGGCGAGCAGCGGGGGTACGTGGCGGCGCAACAGAAGATTCTGGGCGTCCCACTGCTCCTTGGCCTCGAGTTTCTCCAGCAGGCGCACCTCGCCACCCGAGAACAGCGCGACCGGGACCCCATCACGATATAGCACCCGATTCCCGCTGAGCGCGGGAAGTCGCGCTCCTGGTGTCACGATACCGACGAGATTGAGTGGGTCCGCTCCCGATAGCGATACATAAGTCTGCGTGTTCGGCTTGCGGCGTACGTCGCGAAGCAATCCGATTGCTTCCGGGGCTGCGTATTGTTCGCCGGTGAAGCCCGCGACGAAGCGGCCCCCACGGATTTCGCCGCGCGCCTCCAGTCGGCGGAAACACATGAGCAGATCACGCCACGCCGGCAGCCAGTCAGCTTCGCGGGCGAGCAGGCGCCAGAAAACGACGCCCCATCTGCGCAGCAGGGTTCTGGCAACATGTTCAATCGTTTCGTCGTCCCGGATGCGCTCGGCAAGGCGCGCGGCAGGGGTCGCGCCAGCATTCGACGTTGGACTTTCAACGCGGGGACGGTGTATCAGCGCCCAACGGCCGGCGGCATCCATCCCGAAGAGAGCAATTCGCCGTCTACGGCGTCCACCTGCAGCGGGTCTGCGTCGATTCGAAGGGACCAGAAGTGCACGCAGCCCGCCAAAGCTGTCCGAATTGACGATCCCGAGGGCGACCAGCTCCGCCAACGCTTCTTCGGCTTGCGTGGGGAGCAGCCCGACTCCGTCCGTGATCTCGTCGAAGAAAGATGCGCCGCGGGTCTGAATGTAATCGGCGACCATCCGTGCTCTGGACGTAAGAGAGCTCGATTCGCTCGAGCCTGACAGCGACGACCATAGCTTGATATTGCGTCGTGCGAGCAGCGCGATGGGTGTCGTACGCACGGGCGCAGCACCACGCTCCGCGTCGCCCTTGCGCGCAACGCAACGGTGCGCGAGTCGTGTCCACACGAATCGTCCCGCGAGGCATTGCTCATCCAGCCATGCGGGCTCGTACTCACTGATCCTCGTCGGGAGGATCTCCGTTTCCCAAGCGCTCGCAGGAGCTTCGAAACCTTCGAGTTGCCCGAGAACCGCGCCGACCGCATCAGGGCCTTCCATGCGTCCCTCCGGGGTGACGCGCTGCCATTCAAACAGGAAACGAAGGAAATCGCGTGGCTCGATCGGCTCAATCTCCGCGCGCAGCCGTTTCACTGTGTAACGGTGGATGCGCGCGAGCAGGCGGCGCTCGCACCACTCGTTGCCGATGTCCGATGCGAACTGTCCTTTCATGGCGAAGCCCTCCGCCTGCAGTGCCGCTAGCGCGATCTCGATCTGCGCCGAACGCACACCCAGAGAGTCGGCGATCGTCCCCGGCGTCACGGGGCCGAGTCCTTCCAGCCGGCCCCGGACGATTTCGACGAGAGCTTCCTCGCGCGACCATTGCCTGGTGAAACGAGTGGGGACTTCAATGTTGGGATGAGCCTGGGCATGAGGGAACACGGCCAGGAAAAGCGGTAGGCGTTCGGCGGCGACCCATAGTGCACGGCGGTCGGCCCTCCCATGGAGGTCCATCTGGGCGCTCGCATCGGTGTCCACCCCGATCTCGAGCCGGGTGACGCGGCTTTGCCCAACCAGCATCGCAATCAATTCCGGCCACGGGACCTGACGCTCCACCTCTGCCTGGTCGATGAACGTCAACCACAACAGCGCATCGTGCAGCTCGTCTGCATTCGCAGCATCAGGCCACGCTTCATGACGCACTCGCTGAATGGCTTCCGGGTCGAGCTTTCCGATGTCGGACGCGCTTTGCGGATCGAGCCAGCGCCGACTGATGACCGCCTGTGTGCGGCGCTCTTCGAGCGGAGCGTCGTCCAGGTACGCATACGGGCGAGCCGAGAGAACTTCAAGGGCGAGCGGCGATGGCTCGGTGACGTCGCGGGCCACGACCCGGATATCGCCACGCTCCAGATTCCGCAGCAGCCGCTCGAAGCCATCGATGTCCATGGCCTCCTCGAGACAGTCGCGGATGGTCTGCCTGATCAGCGGATGGTCCGGTATCTCCAGCTCGCCAGGCAGGTTTTCCGCGCACGCCACCTGGTCAGGGAAGATCGCCGTGAGCAGATCCTCTGCCGCCATCCGAGCCAGCGGCGCCGGCACTTTTTTGCCGCCGCGGAATCTCGGCAGCGCAAGAGCAATGGTCGCGCTCCAGCGCCAGCGGGCGGTAAACATGGGCGCAGCGCATAGTGCCTGAATGAGCAGCGGCCGCACTGTGTTGGAATGCAGATAGCGCGCAACGTCGGCCAGCTCGAAACTGTGCGCGGTCGTCAATGAGAGAATGATGGTGTCTTCGGTCGCGGCCGCCTGCAGCTCGAAGTTGAACGAACGGCAGAAGCGCTTGCGCAGCGCCAGCCCCCATGCACGATTGACACGGCTGCCGAACGGCGAGTGGATGACGAGCTGCATCCCGCCGGCTTCATCGAAAAACCGCTCGAAGACGATCGTCTGCTGGGTCGGCAGGGTGCCAAGAGCGGCACGTGCGCTCGCAAGGTATCCCGCCAATTGAACGGCCGCCGCCTCTGCGACACCGACTTCCTCGACCAGCCACCGCAGGGCCGGCTCCAATCCGCTGTCGAGCCGCTTCTCGATCTCGTGTCTCAGCCGTGACACGGCGAGCGACAGCTCATCCGAGCGACCCGGCGCCTCTCCGAGCCAGAACGGTATCGAAGGCGGCTGGCCGTGCGCGTCCTCGACGCGCACCTTGCCCTGTTCGACGCGCAGGATGCGATAGGACACATTGCCGAGTTGGAAAATATCGCCTTGCAGGCTCTCTACGGCGAAATCCTCGTTGACCGTTCCGACGAACGTCGCCTGCGGCTCCAGGATTACCTGATAGTCCGCGTTGTCTGGAATGGTACCTCCCGATGTGATCGCGGTGAGCCGTGCGCTGCGCCGTCCCCGGAGCATGTGATTGACCGCGTCGTGATAGATCAGTGCACCGTGTCGTCCGCGACGCGTGCTGTAACCCTCCGCCAACATACGTACGACCGCGTCGAACTCCTCGCGAGTCAGGTCCCGATAGGGATAGGCTCCTCGAATGAGGCTGAAGAGGCTTTCCTCATCCGACTCGCGAGCAGCAACTTCCGCCACGATCTGCTGTGCCAGCACGTCCAGGGGTCTTGCCGGCATCGCCAGGCGATCGAGCTCACGGCGGCGTACCGCGTCCAGCAGCGCCGCGCATTCAGCGAGATCGTCGCGCGACAGAGGGAACAATCGCCCCTTCGGCGTGCCGCCCACCGAGTGGCCCGACCGGCCCACCCGCTGCAATAGCGCCGCGATCGACCGCGGCGATCCGAGCTGGCATACGAGATCGACGTCGCCGATGTCGATGCCGAGCTCCAGGGATGCCGTGGCGACCAGTGCTTTCAGCTCGCCGCGCTTGAGGCGGCTCTCGGCATCCAGACGCAGCTCCTTCGCCATGCTGCCGTGATGCGCGGTGACCCGGTCTTCGCCCACACGCTCTGAAAGGTGGCGGGCGACGCGCTCTGCATGGCGGCGCGTGTTCACGAACACGAGCGTCGTGCGGTGCTCCCCGACCAACTCCGCAAGGCGATCGTATACCTCGGTCCAGAGGTCGCCCGACATGACTGCTTCGAGCGGCGAGGCGGGGATCTCGATCGCCAGGTCGCGCTCCCGAACGTGTCCGGAATCGATGATCGTGCAATCCGCTGCGCCGCCGGGCCGCACGCGCTGGGTTCCGACGAGGAAGCGCGCGACTTCCTCGATGGGCTTCTGGGTTGCGGACAGTCCGATGCGGGTCAGCGGCCTTGCGGCGAGCGCCTCAAGCCGTTCGAGCGACACCGCGAGATGCAGACCGCGCTTGCTGCCGACCATTGCGTGGATCTCATCGACGATCACCGTCCTCGTCGTACCTAACATCGTGCGGCCGGACTGCGAGCCTAGCAGGATGTACAGCGATTCCGGCGTCGTGACCACGATGTGGGGCGGCCGCTTGCGCATGCTGTTCCGCTCGTGCTGGGGCGTGTCTCCCGTGCGCACGAACGTGCGGATCTCGACTTCCGGCAGTCCCAAGGCCCGCAGCTCCTCGCGAATCCCCGCGAGCGGAGCTTCCAGGTTGCGACGGATATCGTTGGAAAGTGCCTTCAGAGGCGAGACGTAGACGATCCGGGTCTCCTCGGTCAGGCGCTCCTGCAGCCCGTCTCGTACGAGCTGGTCGATGGCCGCGAGAAATGCGGCAAGGGTTTTGCCGGAGCCCGTCGGCGCCGCGATCAAAACGTGCCGCCGGGCCTGGATTGCGGGCCAGGCCTGCCGTTGCGCCTCGGTGGGAGCGTCGAATGTCCGGCCGAACCAGTTGGCGACGGCCGGATGGAATGAAGAGAGGATGGTCACGCTCGAGCTGCCCTGCCGTGCGGCCGGCTATGGGATGAAGGGATGCTGGAATTGAACCACAGGTTGGCGCGGCCGGGCAGCCACGAATGAAAACCTTCACGGGCCGTACAGTGGGCGAATAACGGCGTTGCTGTATCAGACTGCGGCGGCAGAGCAGTAGCGCGGTGGTGCGAAGGCACGATGCTTTTGCCGCCCCGCGGCGATTGCCTTAGGATCGCGCGCCAGCCAATGGAAGCGGTGATCATGGTTACAGCACAACAGTCGGTCACTCGCACGCCGCCGCTGGGCTGGCGCGTCGCAGTGAGCCTCGTGGCGGTCTACGTCATCTGGGGAACCACGTATTTTGCGTTGAAGGTGGGTATCGAGGGCGCAGGCCCCTATTTTCTCGTGGGGACGCGATTCCTGGCTGCGGGCGCCCTGTTGATGGCCTGGCTGCGATTGCGGGGGCATGGCCTGCCCACCGCACGTCAGTGGCGCGGCGCCTCGGTGCTCGGATTCTTCCTGCTTGCCGTGTCATTGGGCAACGTGACGAATGCGGAAAAGTGGGTCAGCTCCGGCGCCACGGTCGCGCTCATCAGCGGTATGCCGCTCATGACGGCGTTGTGGTCGGGCATGTTCGGCAAGTGGCCGCGGCCGATGGAGTGGGGCGCCATCGCCCTGGGCGCGCTGGGCACGCTCGTGATGGTGTCGGGGCACGACCTCAGCGCGAATCTGTTCGGCACGCTGTTGATCGTGACGGGCATGCTGAGTTGGTCGTTTGGATCGCTCCTGTCCCAGCGCATCCAGACGCCGCCCGGAGCCATGGGATTCGCGGCGGAGATGCTGGCCGGCGGCGCGATGCTGCTACTGTGCAGCGCGCTGCGTGGGGAAGCGTGGGTGATGCCTTCCGAGCCACGGGTTTGGTGGGCCTGGAGCTATCTGGTCGTGTTCGGGTCGCTGATCGCGTTTTCGGCCTACCGGTTTCTGGTGGACCGCGTCTCTGCGACTCTCGCCTCGACGTACGCGTACATCAATCCGCCCGTCGCCCTGATTGTCGGATGGGGGCTGGGGCACGAATCCTTTTCTTTGAACGTGCTCCTCGGATTGCCCATCGTACTGGTCGCCGTGGCGCTCCACGGATGGATACAACTGCGCGCGAACGGCGGGCGATCAGGCGTTACCCGGGCGGGACACTCGCCGCAACGTCCGTGCCGGGAGTACAGTACCGGCGGGAGCAGGCAGGCGGGTGATGCGCGATGTGGAACTCGGATACAGACGTCGATGAGGCATTCCGGAAAAAGGTGATCTGGGGGTCCGCCGCCATCGTCGTGCTCGGCCTGCTGGGTGCGGGCGCCTATTTCAAGTACTACGGCAAGCCGCCGGCCGCCCCGCCCAAAGCACAGGCTCCTGCGCGGCCTGCCGCGCCGCCGCCGGCCACCGAGCCGGCGGTCCGCAACCCCGTTCCCGCGGACCAGTCGGCGGATGCCAAGCCGCTGCCCGGGCTCAAGGAGAGCGACCCGGATGTGCGCGACTCGCTCGTCGGGTTGTTCGGATCGAAGACCGTCGGGCAGTTTCTGGTCCCCGAGAACATCGTCCGCCACATTGTCGTGACCCTCGACAACATGCCGCGCAAGAAGGTCGCTGTGGAGCTGCGGCCCGTGAAGCCGACACGGGGTACGACGGTCACTGCGACCCAGGGTGACATCACAACCCTTGGGGCGGCGAACTACGAGCGCTACGCACCCTTTGTCAAGGTCCTGCAGGGCACGGACACGAAGACGCTTGCAGCCGTTTATTTCCGGCTGTATCCCCTGTTTCAGCAGGCGTATGAGGACCTGGGCTATCCGGGCCAGTATTTCAACGATCGGCTCGTCGAGGTGATCGACGATCTGCTGCGCGCGCCGGAGGTGCAGGGGCCGATCCAGCTCAAGCAGCCGAAGGTGTTCTACGAATACGCGGATCCGAAGCTCGAGTCGTTGTCGTCAGGACAGAAGCTGCTGATCAGGATGGGCCCGGCAAACGAGGCGGTCGTCAAGGCGCAGCTGCGGTCGCTGCGCAGCGCCGTGGCGAGCCGCCCCGACGAACCTGTAACGCACTGACCGCGAGGGATCACTCGATGAACGATGCAGTCGATTCCGTCGAGCCGGGCTTGCAGCGGCCGCTGCAATATCTGCAGTCGATCCTGATTCCGACCGAGACGCTGGAGGCCTGGGCCGTACAGCACAGGCTGTTCGCCCTCTCGCACCGGCGGGTGCTGGTCGCGGCGACGAGCGGTCGCCTGATCATGATTACGAGGCATCTGTTCGGCGGCTTCGATGTGTCGGACATCCGCTGGCAGGATCTCGAGGAAGTGACTCTGCGTGTCGGCATCCTGGCCGCCGATCTGGCGATTCGCGCGGGCAAGGCGTCGGATCTCGCTTCCCAGGGCGCCACGGGCTCGCGCCGCCTGGATTTCCCGGGGCTGCGCAAGGACCAGGCACAGGCCGTGTACAGGATCTGCCAGGCGCAGGATCAGGCGTGGCGCGAGAAGCGCCGCATTCGCGAACTGGAAGAGCTGCGCGCCCGCTCGGGCGGCATACAAGTGAGCTCCACTCCGGCGGCTGCGACGGCCGGCGCGGCAACCGGATCGGATGCCGTCCGGCGCCTGCAGGAAGCGAAACAGATGCTGGACGCCAAGCTCATCACCGATGCCGAGTTCGAAGCGATCAAGGCGAAGATCTTCTCTGCGTGAGACGCGACTTCGGCCGCCGGTATGGGCTTGCGCTCGCAGTGCTGCTGGCGATCGCGGGATGCGGCAAGGCGCGGCGCGAGCAGCATCCCGATTGGGTGATCCGCGCCCGAATCGTCTTTCTGTCGGAGGATCTGCGCAGCCCGCGAACGGCGCCGCCGCTGACGCAATTGCGCCTCCTGTTTCCCTACATTGCCGGGGATCTGTACGGCGCGCCGACGACCGGCGATTTCATTCATCCGGTGATCGGCGCGGACTACCGGTTCGAGATCGATCTGAATCGCAGCCGGGAGTTTCTGCTGGCCTCTTTGGAGCCTACGCAGTTCAGTCTGTCTTTTTTGCGGATCCAGCCCACCGAGGCGCGGATTGCCCGACTGGCCCCCATGGCTTTGCAGGCGGACGGCATCGAGCAGGTCGGCCGCGTGGACTGGGTCGATGCCAGATCGAAACAGCCCCTGCTGCTGGTCTATGTGGACAGGGCCGCGAGAATCACGGGCCGCACGCTCGCGAAGGGGCGCTACCTGCAATATGACATCCGGGCGGATTCGCCTGGCTACGTCTGGATCGAGCGTCAGGTCGAAGCCGCCGGGGATGTCTATCGTGTCGTCCCGAGGCCCGCCGAGCTGATCCTTGCGGTGACTCCCGTTACCGGCCCCCCGACAGCTGCTTCACGAGCTCGTAAAGATATTCCTGTCCAGTGAAGAACGCTTTGACGTTCACACGTTCGTCTTTTCCATGCGCGCGTACGTCGAAGATGTCGTCGGCGAGCCCGGAGTGGCCATAGGCCGGAATGCCGGCGTTGCGCAGGTAAAGGCTGTCGGAAGCGCCCGCGGACATGACCGGCACGACGGGAATTGCGGGCCAGAATTTCGCGGTCAGCTTCTCGATCGTCTTCAGGAGCTTTGGATCCAGGGGAGAAGGGGGGCTTGGCGTCGCCGGCTTGTCCGGTGCGACCGTGAAGCCACCCGCCGTCAATGCACATACACACAAGTAATCCACAGACAATCCACAGGCGGGGCGGATTATCCTTGGTTCCATGGCCATCCGGATTCGCCGACAACCCAAGCCGCAGGCTCCGGTAGCCGTGCTCGGGACATATGTCTTTCCCAACCGGACCGTGCAGGTCGTCCTCATGGAGGATGAGCGTATTCAATGGATCTGCGACTGCGAGAAGTTCCGCCGCTGGACGACGCACCGGGAGCCGCCGTGGTGCAAGCACATCGCCAAGGCGGCCGCGCGGCGCTCGATTGAACGGTTGACCCGGCGCGTCGCCGTGCCGCGAAATCCCGAGCATTGAGAACCGGCAGCGCCTCTTTGGGGGTTGCGGGCTCCCCGGCGCAGTAACTCGGGCACGCGGCTGCCGCCGAACGGCTAGAATCGCCCCATCCTGCCGCGGCCCGGTGCGCATCCTTGCAGCAGGCTGGTGCCAATCCCGAGGTGTTCTTCGTGCAAGCGACGCTTGCCGCGACGGCGGCTGATTCTTCCGGTTTCGCCGCTTTAGGTCTTCCCGGGCCGCTGCTTCAGGCGCTGGCTGATGTCGGGTACGAGGCTCCCACGCCGATCCAGGCGGCGACGATCCCGATTCTGCTCGCGGGGACCGATTTGCTCGGGCAGGCGCAAACGGGCACGGGCAAGACCGCCGCATTCGCGCTGCCCGTGCTCTCCAGGATCGATTTGAGCAGGCCGCAGCCGCAGGCGCTGGTGCTGGTGCCGACACGCGAGCTTGCCATCCAGGTGGCTGAGGCCTTCCAGCGCTATGCCGCGCACCTGCAGGGTTTCCACGTGCTGCCGATCTACGGCGGCCAGAGCTACGTGCCCCAGCTCAAGGGGTTGAAACGAGGCGCACATGCCGTAGTCGGTACGCCGGGACGCGTGATGGACCATATCACGCGCGGGACCCTGGACCTGGATGCCCTGAGCTGCCTCGTTCTGGACGAAGCGGACGAGATGCTGCAGATGGGATTCATCGAGCCGATCGAGTGGATTCTCGAGCGGTCCCCGCCACAGCGTCAGATCGCGCTCTTCTCGGCGACCATTCCGGCGGCAATTCGCCGGATTGCTCAGCGGCACCTGCGCACGCCCGCCCAGATCACGATCCACGGCAGGACCAGCACGGCTCCCAACATCCGGCAGCGGTACTGGCTCGTGAGCGGCACGCACAAGCTCGATGCGCTGACCCGGATTCTCGAGGCGGAGAGCTTCGATGCCATGCTCATCTTCGTGCGTACGAAGCTCGAGACGGTCGAGCTGGCCGAGCGGCTGGAGGCTCGCGGATTCGACGCTGTCGCCCTCAACGGCGACATCGCTCAGCCACAGCGCGAGCGGACGATCGCCAGCCTGAGATCGGGCAAAGTGGATATCGTCGTGGCAACCGATGTCGCCGCGCGCGGATTGGATGTCGAACGCATTTCACATGTAGTGAACTACGATGTCCCTTGCGACAGCGAGTCGTACATTCATCGGATCGGCCGGACCGGCCGCGCGGGCCGCAGCGGTGAGGCGATCCTCTTCATTGCACCCCGCGAACGCAACATGTTGCACATCATCGAGCGCGCGACCCGCCAGCGGATCGAGCAAATGAGCCTGCCGTCCGTTGCCGCGGTGAACGAGCAGCGAGTCGCCCGGTTCAAACAGCGGATCACCGCTACGCTGGCGTCCGGCCGCGCCGCGGCGTTCCGGCCCCTGATCGAGCAATTCGAGCACGAGACCGGCGTGCCGGCGGCGGAAATCGCTGCGTCTCTTGCGAGCCTCCTGCAGGGCGCGACGCCGTTGCTGCTGCCTGAGAAACCCGAAGTGGGCAGCGGCGCGGATGCCAGCGGCGCGGATGCCAGCGGCGCTGCCACGCCGCGCGCCTCGGCCGCCCGCAGCAAAAGCCGTGACGCGCGCGCCGAGCCTGGGCGCAAGCCCAGGCAGCACCCAGCCGCCGGGGCTGCCGTGCACCGCCGGCGCAAGAGCGGTGCTGCAGCTGCGTTCGAGACATTTCGTATCGAAGTCGGCCACCAGCACGGCGTGAAGCCGGGAAACATCATCGGCGCCATCGCGAATGAAGCCGGCCTCGAGGGACGTCACATCGGGCATGTCGACATTCGAGTGGATCACAGTTACGTGGATCTGCCGGCTGGAATGCCGAAGGACATCTTCCGCACCCTGAAGAAGGCGCGCGTCGCCGGACAGGCACTGCGCATCAGCCGTGTCGACGGCAAGCCTCCCAGGCAACATTGACCCAGGGGACGGCCTCCATGCAGATCTGGGTGGACGCTGATGCCTGCCCGGTGGTGATCAGGGAGACTCTATTCCGCGCCGCGGAGCGTACGGGCGTGCGCATGACGCTCGTCGCAAACAAGCCGTTGCGTCTGCCAGCCGCCGCGAATCTGCATTTCGTGCAAGTACCAGCCGGCTTTGATGCGGCCGACAAGCGCATCGTGGAGCTGATGGACAGCGGGGACCTGGTCATTACCGCCGATGTGCCCCTCGCCGCGGCAGCCATCGAAAAGGGGGGCGTGGCACTCAACCCTCGCGGCGAGCTTTATACGAGCGAGAACGTCCGTGAGCGGCTGTCCATGCGCAACTTCATGGACGAGCTGCGCGGCAGCGGAGTCAATACCGGCGGACCCGCCGCCCTCAGCCAGCGCGAACGTCAATTGTTCGCGAATCAGCTCGACCGGTTGCTCGCCAAGCGCGCGAGAAGCCACCGAGGCGGCGACTGACGAGGTCGATGAGCCTCGAGACCGGCAAACTGAGCCGGGCGTTGAAGCACGCCGCAAACCGATGGTGAACTGCGGCAGGCCGCACAAAACGCAAGGCGGCAGTCGAGTACTCTTGGCACTTGCACCAGCCGCTTGCGCCCCCGTCACGGATTTGCACGCGCGGCGCCGCCCTTTTTCGGAACCAAACCTCCGCCGGGCGGGTTCTTCTACGGGTGGCGCGGAGGGGTATTCCGTCCGTACAGGAGTTGGGTACTTCGTGCAATGGCCGGTAAGAACTACGTTGTCGGTGTTGCTTTTGGCCCTGCTGGGTGTAGCGCGCGCGCAAAATGCAGGCTCGGATGTGACCGAGGCCGCGGGCTTGGACTCCCCGCAGACGCTGCCGGCAGCCGCGGCAATGGGGGCGACATCGGCAGCGCAAGCCGCTCCCGCAAAGGCTGCAACAGCTGCGCAAGCCGCTCCGGCGGAGGGGGCAGCTGCGTTCTCAAACGCCTGGAGCACGACTGCCGACTCGTCACCGCCGCCCGCGGAGCCTGCAGGCTCCGCCGGAGAATCATCGGCAACGGCAACGGCAACAGCTCCAGCCGTCCCGGCGGACAAGGGGTCCGCGGATAGGTCCAAACAAAACGTCCCGTACCACTGGCTTGATCGGACGCACGAGGTCCTTTACAACGCCATGTGGCATTCTGCCGAACATGTGGACCGATGGTTTGGATCCGTCAAGGACGACACGGTGTATGAGCAGATCTACGGCAGCATTTCGCCGGCACTTCTCTACACGCAATACGACAGCATGCGCGCTCAGGTCCGCTTCAACATGAACATCCCGTTGCCCCAGATCAATGACCGGTTCCATGCTTTCGTGGGCCGTTTCGACCCGAACGAATTCATCACGGAGCGCGATGAGCCCTCGGGCGCCTTTCCCCGCACGTACGGTCCGCAGACGCAGGATCAAACCTTGCTCGGCGTCGGCTATCACCAGCTGCAGAAGCCGCAGGAGGGCGGTCACTTCGATGCGGGCACCGGCATCCGGCTGGCGTTGCCCATGGATCCCTACGTCAAGGGAAGTTATGTTTTCCAGCATGGAACATCCGAGAACGGCCTGTTCAGCCTGCGCGAGACCTTGTACTGGCAGCACAGCGACGGCGCCGGCGAGACCACTCGCCTGGACCTGGAGCACATCTACGAGGTGCATTGGCTGGTGCGCTACACGGCTTCCGCCACGCGCTCGCAGGAGTCCCAGGGCCTGCGCGGCTATTCCTCGATATTCGTGCTTCACGATCTGACCGCGCGCCGCGCGCTCGCCTTTGAAGTTGGATTCGACGGGCAGACGGAAGCGCCGGTGCCGCTCCACGACTACGGCGTGAAGGTGGCCTACCGCAAGGGCATTCTGCGCCGCTGGCTGATCATGGAAATCCGCACCAGCATCGACTGGCCGAAGGACTTCACTTATCAGCGGCGCTCGGCCAGCCTCGGCGTAGGAATCGGATTCGAGATGCTGTTCGGCACCGAGGAGTTTCTGGCGCGGCCGGTGACTTTCTGATGCGCTAAAATGCGCACATGGCCATTCGACCTGTCTTGAGAATGGGGCATCCGGTATTGCAGCAGGTTGCGCTCCCCGTGACCCGCTTCGACGGTGCGCTCGAAGCTCTGTTGGCGGATCTCGACGATACCATGCGCTCGTTGAACGGCGCAGGCATCGCGGCGCCGCAGATCGGCGTAAGCCTGCGCGCAGTCATTTTCGAGGTGCAGCACAATCCGCGCTACCCACACGTCGCGCCGGTACCCTACACGGTGCTCATCAATCCGGAGCTTACACTGCTCGGGGATGAACAGGAGGAGGGCTGGGAAGGATGCCTGTCAGTGCCCGGCATGCGCGGGCTCGTGCCCCGCTTCCAGAGGCTGCGCTATCGTGGTATTGACGGGCACGGCGCGCCGATGGATCGCACCGTCGAGGGGTTTCATGCCCGCGTGGTGCAGCATGAGGTGGATCACCTGGATGGGATTCTCTATCCGCAGCGTGTCCGGGATCTGCGCGATTTCGGCTTCGAGGATGCGCTTGCAGGGCAGATGACACCGATGCCCGATTAGCTGTCGTCAGTTGGGCACGGCGTCGCAGCCTGCACGCAGGTCGCGCCCCATGCGGATGGCGTGCTCGATACCCTGGTAGTAGCCCGAAACCCGTCCCAGCTCGCGATAGCCCAGGGCGGCATAAAATGCGAAGGCGGCTGCGTTCGTCGCGCGCAACTCGAGCCCGATGATGAACGTGCCGGCGGTGAGCGCCGTCTCTTCAAGCCAGCGCATCATTCTGCGGCCAACCGCACGGCGTCGGTGCGCCGGCTCCACGGCCAGCAGGTTCAGATGTGCCACATCGTCGCCAAACCGCATGATTGCAAATCCGGCCGTTTGGTCGGCGCATCGCGCAGTGAGTACGACACTTTCCGGATGCCCGATGTGCCAGGTGATTCGCGCTGCGGACCACGCGGGCCGCAGTCCCGCCTCGATCAGCCGATGCGACATCGCCGCCAGACGGCGGGCTTCCTCAGACGTCGCAGGTTGCAGACTGTAGTGGTTCACGAGCCGGATTCCATCGCACGCGCTGCTGCTCAGGCGAGGGTGTGAAAGACCTTTTGCACGTCGTCGTCCTGTTCGAGCCTGTCGATGACCGTGAGGACCTCGGTCGCCTGCTCCTCGGGCAGCTCGGTCGGGACCGTGCAGATGTATTCGTGCTCGGCCGACAGAGGTGCGATGCCGCGGGCTTCGAGCGCCTCCTGGAGCTTGCCGAAGTCGCCGAACGCGCAGCGGATCACGAGCTGCGGCTCGCCCTTCTCGCCCGTGCTCTCGCCCATCTCCTCCAGGCCATGATCGATGAGATACAGCTCCAGGTCGTCCTGGTCGATTCCGGCGGGATCGAGGCGGAACACGCCCATCTTGCTGAACAGAAAACTGACACTGCCGTTGGTCGCCAGTTTGCCGCCACCCTTCGTGATGATGTTGCGCACGCCAGCCACCGTCCGCGTCGGGTTGTCGGTTGCCGTCTCGACGAGCAACGCGACTCCGTGCGGCGCGTATCCTTCGTAAAGGACCTGGTGGTAGTTGGCGGCGTCGCGGCCGGAGGCGCGCTTGATCGCGGCCTCGATCTTGTCCTTGGGCATGTTGACGGCGCGCGCATTCTGGATCATGCGCCGCAGGGTCGGGTTCGATGCCGGATCGGCGCCGCCTGCCTTGACCGACATCGTGATGTCCTTGGCGATCCTGGCGAACTGTTTCGCCATGCGGTTCCACCGCGCGAACATCGTGTGCTTTCTGACTTCGAATATGCGTCCCATGGCGTGCATGGTGCACGAAGCATTCCTGCCGTGCCAGACTCAGTGGACGGGCGAAAAAGGGGGTTCAGGAGCAAGGGCCACAGGCCCCTGCAACCATGAGCTCACGCCAGCTGTGCGCTGATCAGCCGCATCCGCCGGCGCTGCACACGCAGGCGGCTCTCGATTTCCTTGAGCCGTTTCTGGAAGTTCGCATGCTCCCAGTGCTCGACGACGGCCCGCTTCTTTTCCTCCAGCCATTGCTCCTTGACCCGCGCCCAGTCGGAGACGGCCGCCAGGAAGCTCTCGTATTCATGCGCAATCCGCTGCCGCAACTGCTCGATGTGCGAATGGCCGGCCGCCGGCTGCAGATTCGCGAGTCTTTGCTGGGCCCGGGTGAACTGCATGGCCAGCAGCGCCCGCTGGATCTGGAACACGGGTGTGCGCCTGAGGCGGCGCGTCAGACCGACCCATTGCAGGCTCGCGATGAGCCATTTGGTCGGATCCCACTGCCACCAGCGCACCCCATTGCGATAATCGTGCGCAAAAATGTGGTGGAAGTTGTGGTAGCCCTCGCCGTAGGTGAAAAAAGCGAGTATCGGATTGTCGCGCGCGGTGTTCTCGTCCGTGTACGGGCGGCTTCCCCACATATGGGCGAGGGAATTGATGAAGAACGTGACGTGATGGCTGACGACCAGCCGCAGGATCCCGGCCAGAATAAACGTGCCCCAGAGGTCTCCGATGAGCCAGCCCACGGCCAGCGGCAGCCCGAAATTGACGGTCAACGCCAGAGGGACGTAGAAGCGGTGCTGGAACGTAAGCATGGGGTCGCGGCGCAGGTCCGGAATATTGGTGAAATCCGGCTTGCCACTTGGATACTCCCGGACCATCCAGCCCATATGGGCAAACCAGAAGCCGCGACGGATCGAATACGGATCACGATCGACGTCATCCACGTTCAGGTGGTGCGACCGATGGCCGCTGGCCCAGGCGAACACGCTGTTCTGCAGCGCCATGGTGCCGAACACCAGATAAAAGAGGCGAAGGCTCCAGTGCGCATCGTACGCGCGGTGAGCCCACAACCGGTGGTATCCACCGGTGATCGACATTCCGTTCGCGTAGAGAAAGAGGACGAAAAACCCCCACGCGCCGGCCGAATAACCGTGCCGCAGTCCGTACCACGGCACGAGCAGCAGCGCCGCCAGGAAGGTCAGCGAGAACATCAGAGTGGTCGACCAGATGCGCGGTGCCCTCAGCTCGGAGGCCTGGGGCTTCGATTCGGCGGAACTCGTATACGACATGGGCTACCTGAGGGATACGGGGCGCGGCCGTAACGTAGCACGTCCCGCCCTGTTTTGTGGCGACTTGGGTCAAGGCGGCGCGTCAGTTCACGCTTACGAGCGACAACCCGGTGGGCCCCTGTTGCGAATCAGCCAGTTCACCACAGCCGGGGGGCGCGCCTGGCCGTTACCAAGCGGTCGGGCGTACTACCCGCCTTTACTGGAGCCCATTCAATATCGAGGCTCTCGCGGGCCAATACAAGGTGCATTCGCGCACCTGGCCGGGATAGCAGGCATGGCTGGGGTGTCGATTTCCCCTTGCGTCGGCTCCTGGGCGGAGAATTTATGAACATCCGCGACCGCTATCGGTTCCGGCGATGTTCATGATCCGGAACATTGCGCGCCGCGCTCGGAACAGAGTTGAAAGCTGAAATCCCTCAATTTCGTCTCGACCGGGTAGGCTCGGGCTCGGGCCGTCACCCAAAAAGGGCGGCGAGTGTTCTATATTCGATGTGTCTCGATTCGATGTGTCTCGCGGCGATGTGCTCGCGCGAGCCCCACTACCACAGATTCGCGCAGGAACATTTGATGTCATTTATCGCATCCTCCGTGTCGTCCACCCTCGAGGGGCCCCGCAGGCAGTGGCTGCCGCTGCTCGGCACAGTGCTTTTGTGGCTGCCGCCATACGCCCATGCCGGGCGTGCATATGTGTCCGATGAGGATGGCAATGCCGTCACTGTGCTCGATACCGAGCGGGCGGAAGTCGTTGCGACCGTCGACGTCGGCAAGCGGCCCCGCGGGCTGAAGCTGAGCCCTGACGGAGCGCATGTTTACGTCGCAGTCAGTGGTCTGCCCAAGTGCCCCCCCACGGTCCCCGATAAGGAGTGCGCAAAGCGCAAGCACGATTTGGCGGCTGATGGCATTGCGGTCATCGATACCGCAACGCTGAAGCTGGTCAAGGTCCTCAAGGCCGGGACCGATCCGGAGCAGTTCGATGTGAGCCCCGATGGACGGCGGCTTTTCATTTCGAACGAGGATGCTGCGACAGTTTCGGTGCTGGACGTGGCCAGTGGCGCGCTCGAGGCGACGATTCCCGTGGGGCACGAACCGGAGGGAGCTCGCGTGACGCCGAACGGCCGGCTGATCCTGGTTACGAGCGAAGCCAACAACGCGATTGCGGTGATCGATGCCAGCTCGATGAAGGTCGTGCGAACCATCGCCGTCGGCAAGCGGCCGCGCGATGCAGCATTCTCGCCAGATAGCAAAATCGCCTATGTAACGTGCGAAATCGATTCATCGCTGTATCGTGCTGCGATCACGGTGGATGAGCCGGCGACGCGTCTGTTGCAACTGCGCCCAGAGGCTCGTCCGATGGGGGTAGTGCTCGATGGGACGGGCAACCGCCTGTACGTGAGCACGGGTCGAGGGGGGACCGTCGCCGTCGTTGCGCTTGACGGGCCAAGGCTGCTCGCCGAGATTCCGGTCGGAGCCCGTCCCTGGGGGATCGCTCTCGCTCGAGACGGCCGTCGTCTCTATACCGCGAACGGTCCATCAAATGACGTAACGATCGTAGACACAGCCACTCTCAAAGTCATCAAAAAGGTTCCTGTCGGCCGCTCGCCGTGGGGAATCGTCTTGGCGAACTGAAAGCGAGCCGGTCAAGCTAGAGCTTGGCCATGCGAAGACCTGCCTGCCGTCGAGCAGCTTGCGGAGCATTTCAGCTACGGCCGCCATGCGGAGGTTCCGCTGCGCTCGCGCATTGTTCCTCTCCACCCGGACGAAGACTGCACCCGGACGAAGACTGCGCGATCCTCCCTGCCGTCGCCCATACAGTCCCGAGCGAGCTCGACGAGCGGTTGCTCACGAGCTCGATGCGTGCGGAAGTTCTGTGATCGTTTCGGCAATGGAGCACTCTGTACTGGAATGGAGCACTAACATAGCAGGGTCATGCTCACCAGAGTCGCGCGCTGGCGCGCACAGTTGGGCTTCATGCGGGCACGAGATTCCCATTCCTGACACACTGCGGCTTGACCGGCTTCGATCGTGCGCAGCGGCGCACCCTTCCTTCAGTATTTTGCGGTTGCGGCGCGGTCAGTGCAGGTGTATTGATATGCGCCGAAAGAAGAGCGTGCCAGACATGCGCCCGCCAGACATGTCGTGCCACGGACAGCTTCGCCTGCAGACAAGTCGCCGAGGGCAGCGAGCAGGGGGCAGTCGTATCGCTCGAGAACCATAAGCTGGAGGAGATATGAGACACGAGTACCGTTCAATTCGAATAGGGGCCCCCGAGCTCGCCGCAGCCGCGGCGCTCATTGCGACGTGTAGTACGGCACTGGCCGCTTCGGATGCGGAGCAATTTCAACGATTCAAGGATCCGAATCAGTGGGGCGCGCCGGCGGGCGATCTAAATCTGAACCGTTACAGCTCCCTGAAAGAGATCAACACGAGCAACGCAAAAGACCTGCAGATGGTCTGGTCGCAATCGAGCGGCACGTTGCGCGGCCACGAGGGGCAGCCGCTGGTCATCGAGGATGTCGGCGGCAAGCCGATGATGTTCATGGAAAGTGGCTGGCCGAATATCGTACAGGCGCTCGATCTCAGTGATCCGGATCATCCGGCGCAGGTGTGGAACTACACCAAGAGCAGCGGGCGTGACGAATCGGCGGTGCCGCGCGCGTGTTGCGACACCGTCAATCGCGGTCTGTCGTATGCAGGGGGAACGCTCGTGTTCGGTACCCTGGACGGTTACGTCATCGCCCTCGACGCTGCGACCGGCAAGGAAAAATGGGTCGTCAAGAGTGCCTGGCCCGACCATGGCGAAACCATCACGCCGGCACCGATCATCGCCAACGACAAGGTCATCATCGGCTTCGGTGGCGATGAATTTGCGGCCCGCGGCCGTGTCACGGCGTACAACCTCGCCGACGGCAAGAAAGTCTGGGAATGCCATTCGACCGGCAGCGACAAGGACGTGTGTCTGACCAAGAACACCAACAAGGCGCATCCGGAGTACGGCAAAGCCGGCAAGGATCTGGGCATTCACACTTTTCCCGGCGATGAGTGGAAGCGCGGCGGCGGCGCGGCCTGGGGCTGGTACGCCTACGATCCGGCCTTGCACATGGTTTACTACGGCACCGGCAATCCTGGCCTGTGGTCACCGCA
The DNA here is from genome assembly GCA_050738795.1 of Steroidobacteraceae bacterium. Classification (GTDB taxonomy): domain Bacteria; phylum Pseudomonadota; class Gammaproteobacteria; order Steroidobacterales; family Steroidobacteraceae; genus 13-2-20CM-66-19. Next base: position 59,518 of record JBOIAD010000111.1, on the reverse strand, counting down.
ATACCGCTGCGCCGAACCGATAACGCAGGAAAACTGCAACAGCGGCAAGTACGACAATAAATGGTCCATGAGCATTTTCGCCCGCAACGTGGATACGGGCGAAGCCGAATGGGTGTACCAGATGACACCGTTCGACCAGTGGGACTATGACGGCGTCAACGAGGTCGTTCTGGTCGACATGAACGTTGACGGCAAGATGCGCAAATGTCTGGTGCACTTCGACCGCAACGGATTCGCGTATGTTCTGGACCGTACGGACGGCACGCTGCTGCGCGCCCACAAGTATGTCACCGTGAACTGGGCAGAGAAGGTGGATCTGAAGACCGGTCGTCCGGTCAAGGTCCCGCAGCACTCGCCGCTCAAGGTCGGCGACAATACCCAGGCGTGCCCCTCGGCAATGGGAGGCAAGGACCAACAGCCCGTGGCCGTTGATCCGGGCGATCCCTCGAACTTCTATGTGCCGACCAACAACTGGTGCATGGAAGACGAGCCGCAGCAGCGGTCGCACACTCAACAGGGTACGGTGTACGTGTTCGCCAACGTGTATATGTATCCGGAGAAACAAGGCGTAACCGGCAAGTTCAAGAAATTCAATGTGCTGACCGGCAAGACAGAGTGGGAAATTCCCGATAAATACCCCAACTGGGGCGGTGCACTCGTCACCGCGGGCGGCTTGGCCTTCTACGGAAGCCTGGGCGGTGACTTCCGGGCCGTGGATCGCGAAAGCGGCAAGGTATTGTGGTCCCGCAAGCTCGGCTCCGGCATCATCGGCAACCCGATCAGCTATTCGGTCAAGGGTAAGCAGTACGTGTCGGTCTGGTCGGGCATAGGTGGCTGGATTGGCCTGCCCGTGACGGCGGGTCTCGATCTCAGCGACAAGTTCGGTGCGATCGGCGCCACGGCAATGGCGAAAGCGTCCGGGCTGAACCACATACCCCAGGGCGGCATGCTGTATACCTTCAGGGTTGGCGAGATGGGGACGCAAGGCCAGCCGATGGCCTCTCGATGAGACGAAAGACCCGGTGAGCGTACCTCACCGGGTCTTTAGCCGAGCGCGGATGTCCGGCATCCGCTGCGCCAACGGCCAAGGATGCGGAAATTGAGGATAGCCCGGTGCCGCAGGCACCGGGCTTTTTTATCCGAGCGTCCTCAGGACGCAACCAGACGTTCGTGCGTATGCAACCTTCTGCGCCGGTGCCGGTCCGATTTTTGCTATTTTGATTTTTGCTATTTTATTTAGAGATTAAGCGACTAGCGGAGATTGGCGATGAACGATAAAACCCTCGGCATGACTGGGCGAGCGGCGCTCATCGTCGGTTTACTGGCCGCGAGCGGCGCCGCTCTCGGTAGCGATCTGAAATCCCTCACCGTCTGCGCAGATCCGGGCAACATGCCACTCTCGAACGAGAAGGGCGAGGGATTCGAAAACAAAATCGCGCAAGTGATCGGCACAGCGCTTGGCACCGGCGTTCACTACTATTGGCGGCCGTCCATCGAGCGCGGGCTCATGCGCACCACGTTGAGCGAGGGCGATTGCGATTTATGGATGGACATGGCCACGGATACCGAGGGCGCGATCGTCCTGGCGCCGTTGTACCGGTCCGCGTTCATTCTGGCTTATCGCAGCGATAAGGGTATCCATATCAAGGATCTGGACGACCCGGCGCTCAAGAAGCTCCGGGTCGGGGTGTTTCAGGTATCGGCGATCAGAGAGGCCCTGGCCGATCACGGCGTGGTCGCCAACACGGTCATTCATTATCTGAGCCACAACGCCGATCTGGTCGAAGACAACCAGCCCTCCTACCAGGTTCAACAAGTCGTCAAGGGCGAGCTGGACATCGCCGCGGCCTGGGGCCCAATGGCCGGCTATTACAAGACGGTGAAACATGCTCCGCTGATCATCCAACCGGTCAATCTGATGGAAGACAAAGTGCCCCTGGAATTCAACCTGGCGCTCGCCGTGCCGAGAGGCCGCCCCGATATCAAGTCCGCCGTCGAACAGGCATTGCAGCAGCACAAGAGCGAGATACGCCAGATTCTTGTCGACTTCGGCGTGCCGCTCGTCAAGTGCGACGAGTGCCTGGTCAGTGGAGATCTGCCTTCACATGGCCCTTACGCCGAACCCGCCCCCGATGCACAAGCGGTGGCGCGGGAGGCTCGGGAGCAAGCGAAGGTACGCGCCGTCAGAATGGCAGATCTCAAGAGATCGCTCGCGCACGGCGGTAATCCTGATGATGAGCTGAATAACGCCGTTACCGCGAACGATGTGGATCGGGTCGGATATACGTTGAGCCACCGGGCGCACGTCGACTCGATCGACGGCGATGGCTATACGCCGCTGATCAATGCCAGCCGCTTCGGATTCAACGCGCTGGCCACCTATCTCATCGAACATAAGGCCGACCCCAATCTGGCGGATAGCGGCGGCTGGACACCGCTCATGTACACTGCCTGGAACGACAATCCGACGTTGGCGAAGGTACTGATTGCACATGGCGCAAATATTGCTGTCAGCGACAACGATCGGATGACACCTCTTGCGATAGCCGCGCAGAACGGCAAGGCGAAAGCGGCCGACGCTCTGGTCGCAGCAGGCGCCGACGTCAACGCACCTGCTGCGAGGGGTGGGTACACGCCGCTGATGCTTGCGGCGATATCCGGTTCGCGTGATATCGCAACGTCCCTCATCGGCCACGGCGCACGAGTCAACGCCGTCAATCCGGGAGGCGTTACCGCCCTGATGATCGCCGCCGCCAATGACCACCCCAACATCGTCGAGCTGCTGCTCAAATCGGGAGCGGACGTCAGCGCGCGCAGCGAGGACGGCCGCACGGCGCTCGGCATTGCCCAGGAAAGGGACAACGACGCCCTGGTCAAGCTGCTGCAGAGCGCCGCGCAGCGCGGCAGCAGCAAATCCGGTTGATCACTGCAAACGGAGCGTGATGATGAAAAGGGTTCTGATTGGATCTGCTGTGGCGGTAATGGTGGCCGCTGCGGGGCTAGGGTGGGTTGGCAGGAGCTGGGCGGCAGCGGCGGCGCCCACAGTGGATTATACGAAAATCACGCCGGCGGAACTCATCGGGCAAACACCAAAGGGGAAACTCGTAAATCCGTACAAGGACACCGATTCCGACGCCGTCAAACAGGGGCAGGGGTTCCTGCTGAGCTACGGTTGCAGCGGTTGCCACGGCGGGGGCGGGGGCGGCGGCATGTGTCCTCCACTGACAAACGACGTTTGGGTCTACGATGGAGACGATGACACGTTGTTCCGTCTCGTCACGCTTGGCAGCGACGAACTGCAAAAGCAAGGGTACATGCGTAAGGGCCGTGAAAATGTAGTCGGGCCGATGCCACCGTTCGGCAGCATCATCAAGACCTCTGACGACTTATGGAAGATTCTCGCGTTCGTGCGCTCGAAGTACGATGGTGATCCGAACTACAAGTTCGGCACGCCGGCGTCGGAGCGCCCGCCGCCCAGCGATTGACGCTCCAGCAACCGTCCACTTATGGCTGACGCCTCGCCATGAAAATCAGCCAACAAGGTGGCAACTGCAGGCGTGGCGCATGGTCCGTACCGTGCTTCGTTGCGGCGTTGTGCATCGCCGGCGCGGCCCTGGCAAGTGACGAAGCCCAGCCTTCGAGCAGCGCGTGGCAGATTCTACGGGAAAAATATTACGGCGACCGGCCAATGGGGTTGGTCGACGAGAAATATATGAGTTTGGAGGCGCCCGCGACCACGCCCGACGCTGCCGCGACACCGCTGACTCTGCGCTTTGCACCTGATGCGCGCCGCCCGATCAAACGCGTCAGAGTGTTCATCGATAACAATCCGTCGCCCCTGGTCGCGACCATCAACTTTGCGAACGCGGTGCCCCTGACCGAGATCGACACGCGGGTGCGCATCGATCGATTTACTTCCGTCCGCGCCGTTGCCGAGACAACCGGCGGCGACCTGGAGATGCGCAGCACGTGGGTCAAGGCCAGCGGCGGCTGCTCCGCGCCTCCCAGCGCGGCGGCGGGGGGTGCGCTGGGGGAAATCCGTTTGCGGCCTTCGTCCGACGCGAAGTCGCTGCAGGTCAGCATTCGACATCCCAACAGCTCGGGTTTTCAGATCGATCCGCGCACCGGCGACCCCATCCCGGCGCACTATATTTCGCGGCTTCGTATGGCCGCTGGCGGCAAGGCGCTGCTCGACGCCGAGCTGGGTATTTCGGTTAGCGAAAATCCGACAGTGCGCATCGCTTCCGCTACACCGTTGCCAGCCCCCGTGACGATCGACGCGGTGGATTCCGAGACGCAGGCGCACTTCAGCGCGACATGGCAAGGTGCGTCGTCCGCCGGGCAGGCGGCCGTGAGCACCGGCGCTGCGGCGCATGTGGAGCGCTGAGCGCGGCCCACGGCTGCGTAGGCTTGGAAGCCTCGTCGTGTGGTTTTGACCAAGCCGTTCAGTCTGCTTTTGTGCGTCTGGCTGCTCGCCAATCTACGCGCGGCAGCCGCCGATCATGCTGGCTTCAATCTGAGAGAACCCGCTCCGGGCCTTTTTGTGCATACGGGGCGGCAGGTGGCGCCGGACGCGCGTGGCCATGGCGACATTGCCAACATCGGGTTTATCGTCGGCAGCACCTGCGTGGCAGTCGTCGACAGCGGCGGCTCGGTGACAACCGGGCGGGCCCTGAGAGCGGCCATTCGCGAGCACACGCGGCTGCCGATCTGTTATGTCATCAATACGCATGTCCACTTCGATCACGTTCTGGGCAATGCCGCATTCAGGCGCGACAATCCAAGCTTTGTGGGAAATGCGGCGCTGCGCCGTGCCATTGAACGTAGTCGAGAGTTCTTCGTGACGCACTATGGTGGTGACCTGGACCCGGGGTTGGCGCCTGATCGGATCATCGGGCCTGACAGGCTGGTAGAGCGGGAACTGACTTTGGACCTGGGGAACCGGCAATTGAGGCTGCGCGCGTGGCCAATCGCGCACACCGACTGCGATCTCACGGTTTATGACGATCGGACCGGTACTTTGTGGACCGGCGATCTGTTGTTTCGCGAGCGCTTGCCGGCCCTCGATGGCAGCGCGAAGGGATGGCTGGCGGCAATCGATGAGCTGGCGCGCTGGCGGGTCAAACTGGCGATACCGGGCCACGGCAGCCTCGCTCGCGATCTTGCTTCCGCGCTCATTCCCGAACGCCGCTACTTGCAAGCTGTCATTGAAGGAGCTCGCAGCGAGCTCGAGCAGGGTAAACCGATGCAAGACGCCCTCGCGCACGTCGCCAATGCCGAACGGCCCCATTGGCTGCTGTGGGATGACGTTCATCAGCGCAACGTGGCCCGGGTCTACCAGGAACTCGAATGGGAGTGAACACCAGGCAGGCCTGCGCCGAACGGGCGAAGGTTGGACGCCGCGCTGTCGCCTGCGATATGGGGGGGTGCCGCCGGAAGTTTCTGCGCTTGGCCGCAGCGGCAGCATTCGGCGGCATCCTGCGCCTGCACGGGGCAACGCCGGCGCGTACAGCGAAAAAGGCTCGGGTGCTCGTCGTCGGGGGAGGATTCGCGGGCGCGACGTGCGCGCTGCATCTGCGCCGCATGGATCCGGCAATCGAAGTAACCCTGGTAGACCCCGACGATCAATATACGACCTGTCCGATGAGTAACAGTGTGCTGACCGGATTGCGCGACCTCGCATCCATCACGGTGTCGCGCCGCGGTCTCGAACGCGCGGGCGTCCATTACGTACGCGACCGCGTTGTCGGGGTCGACGCGCATCTGCATCGTGCGCGGGTCGGCGGCGGGGCGGCGCTCAACTACGATCGCCTGGTTATGGCGCCTGGAATCCGCTTTCTATGGGGCACGCCGCAGGGCTATGACGAAGCCGCGGCCCAGCGGATGCCGCATGCATGGATTGCGGGCGCCCAGACCGAAATCCTGGCGGGGCAGTTGCATCGAATGCGCAGCGGCGGTGTGGTTGCGATCAGCGTCCCCGCCGGGCCGATGCGTTGCCCTCCCGGTCCGTTTGAGAGAGCCAGCCTGATCGCGGCCTTTCTGAAGCGGCACAAACGCCGTTGCAAAGTGCTGATATTCGACGCTAACAATCACTTTCCCAAACAAGACGTGTTTACGGAAGCGTGGGAGACCCTTTTTCCGGGAATGATCCAGTGGATTCCGGTGGTGGAGGACGGCGCGGTCCTGCGCGTCGACCCAGACAAGATGATTTTGTACACGTCGCGGCAGGCACATCGCGCCGATGTGGTGAACGTCATCCCACCGCAGGCGCCGGCGCTGCTCACAGTGGAAGCCGGATTGGCTTCCGCTCATGGCTGGTGTCCCGTCAACCCGCAGACTTTCGAATCTCTCCTGGTTTCCCATGTGCACGTGATCGGGGATGCGTGTATCGCAGATCCGATGCCGAAATCCGGATCTGCCGCGAACGCACAGGGCAAACACTGCGCAGCGGCGATCGCCGCAGCGCTCGATGGGCGAGACTTGCCGCAGCGGCCGCTCGAGAGCGTGTGTTACAGCCTGCTTGCGCCGGGCAGGGCACTATCGATCCACGGGCGGTTTCGATCCGCTGCGGGCGCCATGCAAAAGATGCCCGAGCCGGACGACACCACTGCCTCGGCAGCCCAGGAAGCGCAGAATGCTCAGGCATGGTACCAGGGCATCGTAGCTGATTCGTTCGGCTGATGACCGCGGTGCCCGGTAGGGCGGTGGTTCTCGAGCGCGGATCCTAACTTCACCGGATGGCCATCCGGCGCCAGCTTTCGCGCGCGCGTTCGATCATGGCATGCGGCCGGTCAAGAAAGTACTCGAGCGAGGTACCGCTGGAAAAGCAATAGCGCGCGCCGTCATCCGGGTTGACCCAATTCAGCGAGCAATCCGCCTTGATTCTGACTCCGGCGGCAATTCCAACCGGGTCGAAGCCAGCGAATTCGGCCCGCATCGGTTTCGGCGGCACGGCCGCCTTCCAGATACCCTCACGGTGCTGCGGGGCCTGCTCGGGAGCAGCCGCCGTTGCCCGATCAGAAAGTGAAGTGCCAATCATGGCCGCTGCAAGCGCGCAGATGGCCGGCCGCGCACCAGAATATTGTCTGCCTTGGGTAACCATGGAAAATGTCCGCGCCGTCCTCATGCCATTGCGGCCGATTGTGACACTATTTCCGCCGGGTGTTCCATTCCTGACAAACCGCGCGCCGCGCAGCCGGAACCGTCCACTGAGGCGGCGGCGTACGCCTTTGACGCAACCAAGGCAGCGAGTATCATCACGCGCCGGGAGAAATTCTCGCGGCTCCGGGACAGCTTTCCGCCATTGCAAGAGACCGAAAGGGCACCGTCCCGCCGAGAGTAGACTGAGAGTGAGCGCTGTTGCCGATAACGAAAAGCGGGCGCAATGCTGTCTGCAATACCGGTGCCGGCGCGAATCGGCGCGAGCCCGGGGCTGGTACCGCCGGCCGGGCAACCGATGGCGCCGCGTTGCCGCCATCCTCATCGCCGGCGCGAGCGCTGCTTGTACCCACTACCAGGCCGCCCCGCTCGAGCCGCGACACAGCGCCGAGCAATTTGCATCGCGGCAGCTCACAGATGCCCAACTGCGTGATGACGTCAGCCGTTTCATGCCGCAAGCGGCATCCGACTGGCCGCCACCGGCGTGGGATCGCGCCCAACTACTGGCTGTCGCGCTGGTTCGCAATCCAGAGCTTGCCGTGGCCCATGCGCAAACGCGGGCCGTGCTCATGCACGAAGCCACCGTCGCGCAGCACCCAAATCCGGACCTGACGCTGCAATCCGAGTATGCGCGCAACGATCCCTATTCCTGGCTCTACGGCGTGAGTCTCAATTGGCTGCTGCGCCCGAGCGAACGGCGTCGCCTCGACATCCAAGCGGCACGGCTCGACTCCCTGAATGCGCGATTGCAGTTGATGGACCAGACGTGGTCTGTCCGCAACGCATTGGCGGCAGCGCTGTCGGATTGGGAAAGCGCACGCCGGCGCCTGACTCTGCTCGATCGCCTCGAGGTGTCGCAGGAGCGCCTTTTGGACCTCGAACAACGGCGAATCAAAGCCGGCGAGGACCCACCCAGCGAGCTCCTGGTCGACGAGCGTGAACACATCGCTATCGAGCAGCAGCACTCCGAACAGCGGGCACTCGCCGAAGCGGCGCAGGCAGCCGCGGCGAAAACACTTGGGATACCACCGCAAGCGCTCGATGGCGTCACACTGGCTTGGCCAGACTGGGGTGAACCGCCGTCGCTGAGCGAGGCGGAGCTGGACGCAGCTCGCGAGCAAGCCCTGCTATCCCGCACTGACCTGCGGATCGCGATAGGGGAGTACGCCGCCGCTGAGACCAAGCTTCAACTGGCAGTGGCGCGCCAATATCCACAGCTTGTACTCCAGCCTGGCTTTTACTGGGATCATGGAATCGCCAAATTCCCGTTCGACGTGACCTTCGAGCTGCCGTTCAACCGGAACAGAGGTGAAATCGCTGAAGCACGCGCCGGCCGTGAGCTTGCCGGGCAGCGCATGCTCGCCGTTCAGGCCACCATCTATGGTCAGATTGCCGAGGCCGAGCGTGCGGAGCATATTGCGCGCGCAAGCGACGAGGTGGCCGAGCGGCAACTGCAGGCAGCGCAAAAACAAGCGCAGCAATCCGATCTGGCCCTGCGATTGGGCGCGATGGACGCTCTGGAACGGACCAGCGCGCAGATCTTCGCGATTCGCGCCCAGCTGGAATTGATACAGATCCGTACGCAGCTGCAGGCGTCACGAAATACGCTCGAGGATGTGCTGCGTACGCCATTGTCGGGTCCCGAGCTCGCGTTGGCAAAATCCATGTCCGCAGTACTCGCCTCCGGGGGTTCATGAAGCGGTGGCACGAGTACGCGATGCCACTAGTGCTGTGCGCCGTGCTGGCGCAAGCCTCGGTGACCGTCGGCGAAGATGACGACAAGTCCGCCCCTCGCGGCGACGATACGCCACGGCTCAACGGAGAACAGCAGCAGGCGTTGGGCATCCGCGTGGCGCATCCGACGGTTGCGACGCTGCCTGAGCGCATCGATGCGGTGGGATTGGTGCTGGATGCAACGATGCTCCTGTCCGATGTTGGCGATGCGACTGCGGCAGTGGCGGCAGAACAGTCAGCGTCGGCGGAACTTGCGCGCTTGCGGGATCTGTATCGGGGAGGCGCCGGTGCTTCTTTGAAATTGCTCGAGGCGGCGCAGGCGGACCATGCGAAATTGCAGGCGCAGGCGCAATTGGCTGCTGCACGGTTGGCCCTCCATTGGGGTCCGGTCTCGGCCCTGCCGCAGGCGGGACGCCAGAAGATAGTCGACGCCGCCACGGGCGGACGCAGCCTGCTGCTGCGTGCCGACTTGCCTGGGCGCCGTAGCCTGGGAGTGTTGCCTCGCGAAGCCGTGCTCGACATCGACGGCATTCAGGTCCCGGGACGGGTTCTGGGCGTGCTGCGGCAACCCACCGACTTGCAGAGCGTCGGTTTGCTGATCGAAGTGCAGAGCGCACCCGCCGGACTCGCTCCTGGCACGCGTCTGCCCGTCGCGCTGTTGATGGCCGCCCACCGGGGCCTGCTGGTGCCACGCGATGCGCTGCTGTACGACGAGCACGGGACGTATGTCTACAAGCAGTCGAGCGGGAAATCAGGCGAGCAGAAGGCGCAATACACGCCGGTGAGAGTGACGCTACTACTGCCTTACGGCGACGGATGGCTCGTGGACGGCGTGGATCGCGATGACTATATCGTGGTCAGCGGCGCCGGCGTATTGTGGTCGCTGCAAGGACTTGCCACGCGCCCCGTGACCGACGAAGACTAGGGCGCGCGACTCATGCTTGCCGCCGTCGTTCGGGCCTCTCTGGGCAATCCGCGCATCGTTACGGCTTTGGCGTGTCTGATCGTTATGTTCGGCGCCGCCGCGCTGCGCGAAGCGCGCTTCGACGTATTTCCTGATTTTGCCCCGCCACATGTGCTCATTCAGACCGAGGCCCCTGGCCTGGATGCGGCTCAAGTCGAAGCGTTGGTCACCCGCCCTCTGGAAAGCCTGCTGGCCGGCACGGAGAATGTGCAGACGGTCCGCTCCACCTCGAGTCAGAGTCTGTCGGCAATTCAGGTAGTGTTCGATCGCGGCGGCGATCCGTATCGGCAGCGGCAGGTCATTACGGAGCGCCTGGCGGAATTCGCCGGCTCGCTTCCCGCGGGTGTCGGCGCGCCACTGCTGTCGCCGCTGAGCTCCTCCATGGAGTATCTGGTCCACTTCGGGTACACGAGCGATCGACTGTCGCCGATCGAGTTGCGCGATCTGGTGCAATGGATCATCAAGCCACAGATTCTCGCGGTTCCAGGAGTTGCCCAGGCGCAGATCTTCGGCGGCGCGGTCCGCGAGCGTCAAATCGAGGTCGACCCGATCAAGCTGGCTGCCATGGGAATCTCGCTCGACGACGTCCTGGCCACCGCCAGGCGTAGCACCACGCTGATCGGCGGCGGTTATGTTGAAACCCCGATGCAGCGCATCGTGCTGCAAGCGCAGACTCCAGGTGCCACGCCCGCTTCGCTGGCGGCGGCCGTCATTGCCATCCGCGACGGCAGAGCGGTGCGCCTCGGCGACGTTGCGTCCATACGCGACGGGTCCGAACCGCGTTTCGGTGACGCGCTGATCGCGGGAAAACCGGGCATCCTGATCGAGACATCGACGCAATTCGGTGCGAATACGCTTGAAGTCACGCGCGCGCTGGAGCAAACGCTGGATGCGCTCGCACCGGCGCTCGCCAAGCAGGGCGTGCAGTACCATCCGGCTCTGCTGCGGCCGGCGAGCTTCATCGAGAGCGCCATCGAGAAATTGCGCAATTCGCTGCTGATCGGCGCCGTGCTGGTCATTGCGCTGTTGATGCTGATGCTGCGTGACTGGCGCGGCGCGCTGATATCGTTCAGCGCAATTCCGTTGACGTTGCTGACCGCCGTCTGGATCCTCGATGCACTGGGGCTGAGTCTGAACACGATGACCCTTGGCGGTCTGGTCGTTGCGCTCGGCGTCGTGGTCGATGATGCCGTGATCGACGTCGAAAACATTCTGCGACGACGCCGTAATGCGGCGCGAGACGCGGGTATCCGCGATCTGCTCATGAGCGCTTCTATGGAGGTGCGGCGCCCGGTGTTTTATGCCACGGCCGCCGTCGCCATGGCGTTCCTGCCGATCCTGATGATGACCGGCCTGCAGGGTGCATTTTTCCGGCCGCTGTCGATATCGTTTCTGCTCGCCGTGGGACTGTCGTTGCTGGTCGCCATGAGCGCGACACCGGCCCTGTGCGCCATTGCCATGGCGAAGCATCAGCCGCGATCCGAGGCCGCCTTTTTGCAGCGCCTCAAGCGTTCGCAAAGCCGCACCATCGTGTGGCTGAACGAGCGCCCGCGCGCGTTGTTTGCCATTCTCGTTTCCAGCGGCATTGCCGGAGTTGCTTTTCTGCCGTTGCTGGGCGCGCGCCTGCTGCCCGATTTTCGTGAGAATTACCTCATTGCGCACGCATCGTTGCGCCCGGGAGTCGCTCTAAGCGAGACTTCGCGGGTCGGGAAGGACATCAGCAGGGGGTTGATGGGGATCCACGGCGTCAAGAGCGTCGCCGAGCAGATCGGGCGCGCCGAGAACGGACAGGATCCGGATGCGCCGAACAAGAGCGAATTCGAGGTGCAGATCGATCCGCGGCTGGGTCGTACCGCGGCCGACATCGATGCCGCCATCCGCGACATCTTCGACGATTATCCGAATCAACTCGTGGAGATCTATTCGGTCCTGGCCGAGCGCATCGGCGAGACCCTGTCGGGCGAGTCCGCACCGTTTTCAATCAGCGTCATTGGCTCTGATCTCGACGCCGACGACCGCGTGGGGGCGCAAATTGTCGACGTGCTGCGCCAACTGCCGGACAGCGGCAGCGTGCGACTCGCCGTGCCTCCACGCCAGGTGGAGTTGCGCATCGAATTGATTCCGGAGCAACTGGCTATCTACGGATTACAGGCAGCGGATGTATTGCAGACAGTCAATGCGGCGTTCCACGGCAGTGTTGCGGCTGAGCTCAATCAGGCGGATCGCAGCGTGCCGGTTGTCGTGCGCATCGCAGCAGTGGGCGCCGACCCGCACGCGGTGGGCGCGGTGCTGCTGCGCGGACTTGATGGCGCACTGACCCCTTTATCAACTGTGGCACGAATCGAAACCGTGCTGGCGCGCAGTCTGGTCGATCATCAGGATGGCCTGCGGCGGCAGATCGTAGTCGCATCGCCAAAAAGTGCCGATCAGTCGGGCTACGCCAGGTTGGCGCGCAAGACGATTGCCGCCAAAGTCGATCTGCCGCCCGGCGTCTACCTTCGCTATGGCGGTGCGGCCGAAGCGCAGTCCGCGGCTACCCACGAGCTGCTGCTGCATTCGGTTGCGGCCTGCATGTTGATCGTGTTGTTCCTGGCCCTTGCGTTCGGCCATGCACGCCATGTTCTGCTCATACTGCTTGCCTTGCCGAGTACGCTGATCGGAGGTGTCGCAGCTGTCGCGGTGACCGGCGCCACATTGACGCTGGGATCGATGGTCGGCTTCGTCGCGCTGTTCGGGATGGCGGCGCGCAACACCATTCTGCTGGTTTCACACTACGACCATCTGGTGCGCGAAGAGGGCGAAGCGTGGAGTCTGGAGACTTCGCTGCGCGGCGCCCAGGAAAGGCTGACACCGGTACTGCTCACCTCCCTGCTGACGGGCCTGGCACTGCTGCCGGTAGCACTGCAATTGCACCAGCCCGGTCATGAAATCGAGGGGCCAATGGCGGTAGTGATTCTCGGCGGGCTCGTATCCTCGACACTGGTCAGTCTGCTGCTGATTCCGCCGTTGGCGGTACGCTGGCTGCGACCCTCCTGACGGGGCTTCCGGCCAGCCGTCGTGGCTGGCCGCTGCAGGACGAATTTCTACGGGACGACGCGTGAGTCGCCCAAATCCTTGAAACTATAGCGCGGTACCTGAATCCATTGACCGTTCTTGAGTTCCGGCACTTTGTGCACCATGGTTTTCTCGACGCTCATCTTGCCGTCCTTTTCACTCAGCCAGAAGTCGATATCGTAAATCTGATCCTTGGTTCCCACTGCCCGGAAATCGGTGCACGCGAAGTAGTGGCCGTTTTCGTCCAGCTTGCGGACCGGCTGGTGGGTGTCGACGAACTTGAGGGCAAGCTCTTTGCCGGTTTTGTCGTCCTTCAGTTTGAATACGCCGTCATTCTTCGAACTTTCCTTGAGAGCATTCTCTTCGACGGCGGACATCACTTCCCAGCTGCGCTTTTCCGCCACGTGACCCGGATGCTCGGATGCCGGAATCCACCACCACGGAACCGGCTGCCGGGTAACCGCCTTCCACTTGCCCTCGACCTGCATCGGTGCCCGGTAAATGCGCGTCTCGCGCAGCTGCAGCTGCCCCCGCTCCGGCACTATCCAGAAGTCAATCAGGTACTTCTTGTCCGGATCCTTGTGATCATGGAACTTCACATCCGGGAAGAAACCGTAGCCATCGATGGTGCGCGTGAAATCGATGCCGTCAAAGGCGAGCTGCAGATGATCGCCGGTCAATTCGTCTTCCAACGGATACAGACCAGCGTTCGCGGCCGTCGTTGCCTCGATTTGTCCTTTAACGAAGGTCTCGGCATCCGCACCCTCGAAGTTTTGCATCGCCTGCTCGGTGGACAATACGTCGTCCGCGGCCACAAAGGTCCGGGCGCGCTCCAGGTTCTCCTGCGGGCTTTTCAAAAACGCGGTCTTCGCCTCTTCGCTCTTGAAGCAATAGACCTTGCCGTCTTTGGCCTTCCAGGTAATCGAGCAGTTGGTCATGACATGGCGACCTTCCGCCAGGCCTTCGGCGCACTGCCCGCCGAACTGGGCTTGTGACGGCGATACACGGGTATCTGCAGCCTGGTCCTGTGCGAAAGTTGCGGATGCCAGTGCATAAAACAAGACCGCAGGCACGATCATGCGCCATGAATCCAGCTTGGAAGTGCAATCTTTCATGAGACTTCTCCAAGGATCCGGCTGATCGCGGGGAAAACTATGGCACATCCACCTCTGCATGGCTACGCGTGGGCGGTCCCGCGACCGGGGCTGGCCAGTTACGATGGACCGGTGCCAGACAGGCGATGGGATGGGGCCAGGCGATGGGATGGGGCGCGGCGATGGGATGGGGCGCGGCGATGGGATGGGGACCCGTCAGGGATAGAAGAGAAGGCCGCGCCAGCTCGGGAAGAACTCCCTTTGGCTCACTGCGCGCTCGTGAAAGACTAAAGCGGCCACTCATTCAGCGGACCAGCGAGAAGGCCATCCGGGCGAGCGGCTGCACCGCGCAGGGCGCTTTCGCTCAAGGCTCAGGTAGGGGAATTGGCGATGTCGAATCAAGCGGCGATGCTCACGCTGTGCGGAATCGTATGCCTTACGAGTCCGGTCACCATTCCCGCAGTTGCCGACGACAAGGACCCTACGGCCGTTGTGGCCAATCCAGCCACGCTGCAGGAGCTTCCGCACGTCGTGATTATCGCCGCGGCCCCTCTGCCGGGACTCGGATTGCCTCTGGGGCAGGTTCCGGCAAACGTTCAGACCGCCACGAGTCAGGATATGCAGCGCCAGCAATCCCTGGATCTGACAGAGTTCATGAACAATAATTTCAGCGGCGTAAACATCACTGGAAGCCAGGACAACCCGTTCCAACCTGACGTCAACTATCACGGCTTCACGGCATCGGCGCTGCTGGGCACGCCTGAAGGACTATCGGTGTACGTGGACGGCGTCCGCGTCAATGAAGCGTTCGGCGACACTGTCAACTGGGATCTCATTCCCGAGTCGGCCATCTCCACGGTAGCGCTCATGTCAGGCTCCAATCCGGTCTTCGGGTTGAATACGCTCGGCGGAGCGCTCGCCGTGCAGACCAAGAGCGGCCACGATTTTCCTGGCACGCAGATGGAGGGCTATGGCGGGTCTTTCGGACGGCGCGCGTTCGAAGCCGAGACGGGCGGCGCGTCGGGCGGCTTCGACTACTTCCTCAACGGCAACTATTTCGATGAGCGCGGCTGGCGCGACCTGTCGCCGTCGAAGGTCAGGCAGATGTTCGGCAAGGCTGGCTGGCAGGACGAGAGGACCGACATCGATGTGAGCTACGCGTGGGCGGATACGCAGCTCACGGGTAATGGCGCGACCCCCGAAACCATGCTGGCAGTCCGGCGGCAAGCCATCGTCAGCGCACCCGACTTCACGCACAATCGTCTCAACTTCATCAACGCGACGGGAAGCCGCTTCCTGCTCGATGATCTGCTGCTGTCCGGAAACGCCTACTATCGACATCTGCGCACGTTGACCAACAACGGCAACATCAACGATGGTAATTACCTGTCCAATGACTATGACGGCCCGGATATCTCCTGCAAGGCGCCACCGGCCACTCGCGCTGAGGTCGCCTATTGCGCCAACGGAGCCAATCGTGCGTCAACCCTCACGCAACGTACAGTTGGCGCCGGCCTCCAGCTGACGGAAACACAAGATGTGCGGGGTTCGAACAACCAGGCGGTTCTAGGCGCCAGCTTCGATCGCTCCAGGGTGGACTACGTGCAACGTTCTCAGTATGCGATCCTGACTGCCGCGCGCACGGCGGTTTCCATCATTGATCCGAGCAATGACGCGCAGACGGTCAACTCAGTGGGCGGAATCAGCAAAATAATCAGCGTGTACGTGAGTGATACGTTGTCACCCAATTCATTGCTGCACATAACGGCGGCCGCGCGCTACAACCGCATTCAGGAGACCCTTGACGGCTTCAGCGTGAATACGGACGTGGCCGACTTCGATGATGGATTCGATGAGCCCACTGCACTTTCTGGCAATCACACCTACGACCGTGTCAATCCGGCCCTTGGCGTAACGATCACTCCCAGCAAGGCGCTTACGCTGTATGCGAACTACAACGAGGGCAGCCGTGCCCCGACCGTGATCGAACTGGGATGTTCCAATCCCGAGCAGCCGTGCGGTCTGCCAGACGAATTTGCCAGCGATCCGGATCTCAGGCAGGTGATTGCGCGCACGGCGGAGGCCGGTGCGCGTGGCTCACTGGGCGACGCCGTGCTCGACTGGAGCTTGGATGTATTTCTCACGAACAACTCCCATGACATCCAGTTCGTCGCCACGACGACGACTGAGGGCTATTTCGCCAATGTCGGCAGCACCCGGCGCCAGGGTCTGGATTTCGCGCTAGGCGGCAAGCTAAAGGCCTTCACCTGGCGCATGACCTACAGCTTCGTGGATGCGACGTACCGGTCGAACTTCGAAGTCACAGCCCAATCGAACAGCACTGCTGATGAGCACGGCAACATTCAAGTGGACCCGGGCGACCGGATCCCGCTGATCCCGCGCCACACCGGCAGACTGCGCCTCGATTACGCGCTGACCCCCCGCTGGGATGTCGGTGGAAGCCTGATCCTGTCGTCCGGGTCCTTCCTGCACGGCGACGAGAACAATGCCAATCAGCCTGATGGCGGAACAATCCTGGGGTCGGGTCGAATTGGCGGCTATAGCGTCGTCAATCTCGAGAGCACCTGGCACGTGGCCAAAGCCGCCGATCTGTTTGTCAAGGTAGCGAATGTGTTCGACAGACGCTATGCGACGGCAGGATTTCTGACCGGCAACCCGTTCAACCCGGATGGCGCATTCAGACCCGATCCGGCCGATTGGACCAATGAAAATGCGGTATCGCCCGCGCAACCGCTCAGCTTGTGGGCGGGAGTCCGGGTGCAGTGGGAATGAGCGCGGATTTCCCATGCGCCGCGTAGCGGCACCGCAGAGATAGCGTCGGGTTGGGTCTCAGGGGAACGCGGGAGTGGGCGGCCCCCGCGAACTCGCCGCACCAGGCGACGAGTTCGCATGCCGGTCTAACGGATGACTGCTCAATGACCCTCGCGCGTTTTCTTCCCGGCCTTGCAATCCTTGATGAACTTCGTTTTCTCATCGCCCGAGAGTTTCTTGTCCATCGCCTGCTTTTTACAGGCCTGAGCGATAGAGGTTGACACCGCAGATGAATCGGCGGCTGTCGAGCTTCCGCTCGGGGCGTTTGGGCTGGAAGGCGGATTGCTCTGCATGTTCGAGGGGGGCTGGCTATTGGGAGTGGAGCTGTCCTGCTGACTTTGCGCGAAAGCCAAGGTTCCGAGAAGCAGGGCGCTCGCGAGAGTCAGCAATGCGGTGGGTTTCATAAGGTCGCCTCCTGCAGGGGGTAAATCGCGAATTCACTGAAGCATAAGGGAGCACAAGTCGTGCCCATTGCCATCGCGGGTGCGACTTTGGACGCTGGAGCGCAAGCCTCAGAACCTGTAGACACCCTGCAGTGCGATCTCACTCAGATTGTCGGCCAGATCCGCCGATGACTGCGCGGCCGGGTTGCTCCGGAAGAAGACCGGAGACTGCGCTTTGTCGTAACGGCCTTCCAGTCGCAGCTCGAAGCTCTTCACGGGAGCGTAGCCGAACGTTACGGTGCCCTCCTTCAGCGTCTGTACCGCGCCGGTCGCGAACCCATCCCGGTCGTCGAGGTATTCAGCGCGCACCGACACCCGCCATTGATCGGTGAAGGCGTAATTCACGTACAGCGCGGCACCATTCCACGTGGCTGCCGAAGCTGCCCGCAACTCCTGCCGGTCCCAGTCGAAGTTCAGGATCAGCGTCAGCGCGGAGGTCGCATTGCAGGTGGCGACCACGTCGATCAGCGTCTTCTCGGCATCGAAAGCCTCGGACTTGCCGAAGTAGGCCTGGGTAGTCAACGAGAACATCTTGCCGGGAGTCCAGGCGATGCCGCCTTCAGCGGTTTTCGAGCCATACGAGGTCGAAGTGGTATTCCAGCCGTTGTTGATGCCGCCGATGATATTGATCGTGTCGGTTACGGCGTAGGTGGCGCGTAGTCCGGTGTGCGTCAGAGGCTCGGAGTCGAAGAACAGCAGTGAGCGCGAGAAATTCGTGTTGAGCGTCGGATTGATGACCTCCGCACCCGCCAGGGTCAGGTACTTCCCGGCGATCAGCGTGAGCGCACCTGTGGCGAATTGCAGGTAGGCCTGCCTGATGTCGAAGGTGTTGTCACGGCCGTCTTCCGCCGCGTGCAGTATTCGGGCATCCTCGCCCGCGATGACGTCCACAAGGCCGCCGAATCCTTGCTTCGGCTGGTAGGCGAGCGCCAGCCCCGCCTGATCGAGCTGAAACGTGTCGTGCTCTACGTCAAACTGGTGAATGTTGGCTGGGTAGCCGTTCGAGCTGTAATACGAGGCGGCCACATAGCCGCTCAGGGTGATGCCGGTAGCAGCGAGCACATCTGCCAGCTTCGGGCCGCTCGGCGCATCCTCCGCCCTTGCGGCGGGCGATGTCGCGACGAGGACGGCCGCGGCTGCCAGGGCGGTGGGGGTTCGAGGTCGGCGCATTCTCAATCTCCTTCAGGGCTTCATGGGAGGCACTTTTCGTGGTCGCGCCGGGCCGCCGGCGTTGAGTTTTTGCAACACCGGCAGGCGCGGCGGCCTTTTCCGGTGCCGGGCGCAAGTGGGGTCCCGCGGGCAGAAGCATCAACCATGCCAAGTTAAATTCTTGTTAATAATTAGATAAGTACACTCGCGCGCACGGGCCATCAGGTGGTACCGGCACCATGACAGTGCGGACTTCGAAGGGCTCACCCCAAAGCGGTGCGCCAGGGCCACGGCCGGTGCCCACGGTGGCGAAATGACTACTTGCGGACCGATGCGGGTGTTGGGTGTGCGCTTGCCGGAGAGGCGCGTTGCGCTGACGCGATACCGGAAGGGGGGTGGGTCGTCGTCGGGAATGAACCGTGCGGGCCAGAATCCGAAATATCGGCGTTGTAAGCGATTGTCTGACATGCTTTTCGGACTCTGCAGCGCCGGGCCATTGCGACAATCCGCTCGGAGTCGTTGGATGGAATCGATTCATGTCGCCAGTTAGCGACAGTGGATTCTTTTTGCCGTGGGGTGGCCGCCGCCCGTTGGTTGCGCGCCCGGAGGACCTGGTGTTCAAGCGTCATCGCTCGATTCTGCTCGCGGCATTCGCGGTGCTGTTTTTTACGTCTGCTGCGTGTCAGCCGCCGAGTGCCCCACCCAACTCGCCGCCGCCCACTCCCCAGGATGCATCGCCGAGCAGCTCGGAGAGCCCTTCATCGGCTGCCTCGCAAAAGACTTCGCCGCCCCCTGCAAATGCTTCACCGGCCCCCGCAAATGCTTCACCGCCCGCCCCGGCGCACCCCGCACACTCGCATCCTGCGCCTGCCCGCACCGCCTCGCCGCGTGCCGCACCGCACTCCCGCCCGGCACGCTCCGCTCCAGCGCACGCCGCCCAGTCGCGCGCCGCTCCGCAACGAGCGTCGGTGCAACGCGAGCCCTTCACGTTCGATACTGTCCGGCACCTTGCCGAGGATCGCGCCGCGAAGCCGTACCGGGAGCGCTCGTCAAAGTTGCCGCTGGTGCTGGCCAAGTTAGGCTACGATCAATACCGGGACATCCGTTTTCGCAGGACGAGCGCGCTGTGGTACGACCATGCGATGTTCGAAGTGCAGTTCTTCCATCGTGGCTTCACTTACGATCGCAAGGTAAATATCAACGAGGTTGTCGGAACCGCCGTGCGCGCCGTTCCTTACAGTCCGGCAATGTTCGAATTCGGCAAGCTCGTTCCTCCCGTCAAGCTGCCCGCCGAGCTGGGGTTCGCCGGCTTTCGGGTCCACTATCCATTGAACACACCGGCCTACAAGGACGAGGTGCTCGTGTTCCTTGGCGCGTCCTACTTCAGGGTGCTCGGCCGCAACCAGCTGTACGGTCTTTCGGCACGCGGCCTTGCGGTGAATACCGCGACGGAGGGCGGCGAGGAGTTTCCCTACTTTACCGACTTCTGGCTGGTGCGCCCCGAGCCGCAGCAGCGCTCGCTCACCATCTATGCCCTGCTGGACAGCCCGAGCGTGACGGGTGCCTACCAGTTCGAGCTTCGGCCCGGCTCGACCACGCAGGTGCAGGTCAGCGGCGAGCTGTATCCGCGCCGTGCCATTGAGAAGATCGGCATCGGAGCCCTGACGTCGATGTTTCTGTACGGTGAGAACTTCACGGGCCGGCACTTCGACGACTTCCGTCCGGAGGTCCACGACAGCGACGGACTGATGACCCAGACGGGCGTAGGCGAGTGGGCCTGGCGTCCGCTTGTCAATCCGCACACCCTGCGCGTCAATCGCTTCATGGATGAACATCCGCGCGGCTTCGGGCTCGTGCAGCGCGACCGGGATTTCACCCACTACCAGGATGTCGAGTCGCACTTCCAGCTGCGCCCGAGCTATTGGATCGAGCCGCAGGGAGACTGGGGCAAGGGCGGCGTCGAGCTGGTGGAGATTCCAACGGACGAGGAAATCCACGACAATATCGTGGCCTATTGGGTGCCCGATGCGCCCGTACAGCCTCACAAGGCGATTCCGTTCTCCTATCTGCTGTATGCCTTTTCGCGAACCACGCGCTGGCCTCCAGGCGGCCGCGTCATCGCCACGCGCACGGGCGGCGTGCTGACCGGGCAGAATGCCCAGGTTGCCGCCGGCCTGCGGCGCATGGTGGTCGATTTTTCCGGCGGTGATCTCGAAGACCTCTACGCCGCTCAGCCCGTCCAGGCACAGATCACCGCGAACGGGGGAGACGTCGAAGACGTGTTGGTTCAACGTCTGCCGCAGTCGGCCATCTGGCGCGTGTCCTTCAGGTTGAAGCCGAATGGCGACAAGCCCGTCGATCTGCGCTGCTACCTCACGCTGTATGGGGAGGCGCTGACCGAGACATGGACCTATCTTTGGAAGCCTCCGGGGGGTGCGTAGAAATGACACCTGATCGGCTGCGGCGCGTGGCGCGAAGGCGCCGGGCGCTGTTCTTCGGTCTGACATTTCTCACGTCGCTGTTCGCGACGGGACTCATGTACGACATCCTGCGGGCCAACGGCTTCACCGGGCTCGAGAAAGCCGGCCTCGCGCTGTTCTTCGTGCTGTTCACATGGATCACCGGGGCGTTCTGGACCGCGCTCATCGGCTTCGTGATCCGGCTGCGCGGCCGGGATGGGGCGGTGATTCATGCGGACGAAGTGGCCGGGCGGAGGCTGACCACCCGTACGGCCGTGATCATGCCGATCTACAACGAGGATACCGACCGCGTAGTCGCGGGCCTGGATGTGATCTGGTCCTCGCTCAGTGCCGATCCTCAGCAGGGGGCCTTCGACCTGTTCATCCTTTCGGACACACGCAAGCCCGACATTGCGGCCGCGGAGGAGGTTGCGTGGCGCTCCCTGGTTGCGCGCCATCGCGCGCAGGGCCGCATCTTCTACCGTCGCCGCGAGCAGAACGTCGGCCGCAAGGCGGGCAACATCGCGGACTTCGTGCGCTCCTGGGGCGGAGCATACGACTACGCGATCGTGCTGGATGCCGACAGCATAATGAGCGGCAGCGCGCTGGTCGCGCTCGCCAGTCTGATGGATGCTCATCCGGAAGCCGGAATCATCCAGGCGCTGCCGCTGCCAGCGGGGCGGGAGACCTTCTTTGCGCGTCTCGTACAGTTCGCGGCGCGGCTGAACAGCCTGATGCTGGCGAGCGGACTGGCCTACTGGCAGCTCGGCGAAGGCAACTACTGGGGGCACAACGCGATCCTGCGCCTGCGTCAGTTTGCGCAGTTTTGCGATCTGCCGCGACTCCCGGGGAAACCGCCGCTCGGCGGCGAGATTCTCAGCCACGATTTCGTCGAAGCGGCATTCATGCGGCGCGCCGGCTTCGAAGTGTGGCTGCTGGCGGATCTGGGCGGAAGCTGGGAGGAGGTTCCTTCCAACGTCATCGATTACGCGGCGCGCGACCGGCGCTGGGCTCAGGGCAACCTGCAGCATCTGGGCCTGCTGCCGATGCGCGGGCTGCACTGGCTGAGCCGCATTCACCTGGTCACGGGCGTGCTCTCGTACGTCACTTCGCCGATATGGCTCATCGTGCTCACCCTGAGCTCGATCATCGTGTGCCTCGACGCGCTGCACGGCATTCAGTATTTCGAGCCGGGCTCCTACACGCTGTTCCCGAGTTGGCCTGAATCGCGCGCCACGGAAATCGTTGCACTGCTGACGATCACCTTGAGCGTGCTGCTGATGCCCAAGGTGCTGGGCGCGACGCTGGCGCTGGTGAATCCGGAGCTGCGGCGCGGGTATGGCGGCGCTGCCAGGCTGCTGGCGAGCGTGTTCGTCGAGCAGTTGTTCAGTACGCTGCTCGCGCCCGCGATGATGCTTTTCCATACGACGTTCGTGATCAGCATCCTGGCGGGCAAGCCCGTGTCCTGGAATACACAGGAGCGCGGCGATCGCGGCATCCGTTTCCTGGAGGCCCTCAATCGCCATAAGTGGCAAATCGTGCTCGGATTGATCTGGGGAGCGACCATCATCGCGATCGCGCCACGATACATCTGGTGGCTGATGCCGATCCTGGCGGGACTCATCCTGTCGGTGCCGCTGACCATGCTGACCAGTCGCGCGAGCGTGGGCCGGTGGATGCGGCGGCGGGGCCTGCTCCTGACTCCGGAAGAGACCCATCCGGCCGCCGAGCTGATCGCGTTGCAGCAGCGGGTTGCGCTCGAGCCGGCCGCTGCAGCAGCCGGTCACGCCGGGACGCTGATCAGCCGCGATCCGGTCAAGAATGACGAGGTCACGACAACCGATTCCGGCACGAGCGAGAGCATCGCAACGGACACCGTCGCAACCCAATCGAGTCCAACCGGGAGCAACGCAAGCCCCGCCATCGCGACCGAAATCGGCGCAGGCGACACGACCGCCGTGCGGACGACGACCGCCGAGCCCGTGGATCTGCTCGTCGCGGTTCCGGTGTCAAATGGTGTGCCCCACAGTATCGGGGAAGATTCCGCCACCCCTTTGAATGACGGCATCGGGGCGGCGCATGCACAGGATATCCGTGGAATTCTCTCCATCACGAGCCTTCCTGCGCGAATGCCGTTGCAGATGGAGGCCGCTCCGCCGGTGTATCTGCGTCCACGTGATGCGTTGAGCGGCCTGCATAGGCTGCTCAGTGCGGCATGGACTCCATTGTAGTCGTACGTTCGGGATCGCCTGGGGCGGCCGGCGTCCCGGCAGCGACGTCGGTCTTGAGCGCGGCTTCTTCGGCCTGCCTGGTCATCACCACGATGCTGATGCGACGATTGATGGGATTCTGCGGATCGGCTCGATCGAACAGCACGGACGAGGACAGGCCCACCACCCGTGAGACCTTCGCGTCCGGCAGGCCTGCGGCGGTGAGCGCGCGCCGGGCGGCATTGGCACGATCGGCCGACAATTCCCAATTCGTGTAGCCGTTGGTGCTCGGATAAGGGCGGATGTCGGTATGGCCCGTCAGGCTGATGCGATTCGGCACCGAGTTCAGGTAGGGCGCCAGCTCGTGCAGAATGGCGGTGGTGTAGTCGCGCAGGCGCGCACTTCCGACATCGAACATCGGACGATTCTGCGCATCGACGATCTGGATGCGCACGCCCTCGGGCGTGATGTCCAGGAGCAGCTGGTCCTTGAATGGCTGCAAGGCCTGGCTTTTATTGACGGCCTCGCGCAATTGCACCATCAGCGATTCGAGTTGTTTGTGCTCGAGCGCCTGTTGCTTCTGACTGGTCTGCTGCGCCTCCTGCCCGGCCTGCTTCGCATCCTGCGCATTGGCGGAAGCGGAACCGTCCGCGGACTGATCACGCCGTATGGGCGCGGGGGCCGCGGTCGCACCGAAGTCCACGACGGGACTCGCGCGAGTGCGGATCGCGTCCAGTCCGCCGTGCAGGTCGATCGGACTCGTGCTTGCTCCACCGGGTCCCATCTGGCCCGGCGCCGGCTTGGAGGTCTTGCCCGGCTCCATGCTCGGATTCTTGAAATAGTCGAAAATCGCAGCCCGCTGGTCTTTCGATACGGCGGTGACAAGCCACATCACCAGGAAGAACGCCATCATCGCGGTGACGAAGTCCGCGTAAGCGACTTTCCAGGCCCCACCGTGGTGCGCATGGCCTTGCCGGCCCTTGCGCTTGACGATGATGAGCGGGCGCTCGGATTTCGATTTGGGCGGAGCCATGAGCGTGCCGTGCCCCTCAGGCGGCTTTTGCCTTGGCCTTCAGCTGGTTCTCGAGGTCGCTGAACTTCGGGCGGATGTCGCTGGAGAGCAGCTTGCGCGCGAATTCGATCGCAACCGACGGCACGTAGCCGCGCACTGCCGCCACCAGCACCATCTTCACGATGGTGAAAGCCTTGCCCTCCTCATTCGCGGCGTGCTCCATCGCGGCCGCGATCGGTCCGACGAATCCGTAGGAAACCAGGATGCCCAGGAACGTTCCCACGAGGGCGGCGCCCACCTTGTGGCCTATCGATGCCGTATCGGCGCCGTCGAGCGCGGCCATTGTGTTCACGATGCCCAGCACAGCGGCCACGATGCCGAACCCGGGCAAGGCATCCGCCACCTTCTGCACCGCCTGTGCGGGCTCGTGAGCTTCCTGGTGGTGCGACTCGAGCTCCTGCTCGAGCAGGCTCTCGAGCTCGTGAGGGTCCAGGTTGCCGCCGATCATGAGGCGCAGGCAGTCGCGGATGAAGTCCATCAGGTGATGATCCGCGACGATCTTCGGGTAGTTGCGGAACAGCGCACCGCCGTCCGGCGCCTCCAGGTCCCCTTCGATCGCCATCAAGCCCTCCTTGCGGATCTTGACGAGCACGTCGTAGAGGCATTTCAGGAGCTCAACGTAGTCGTCGCGTTTGTACCGGGGCCCCTTGACGAGTCCGATCGCGCCCAGGAAAGCAGCCTTGGAGACCTTGGGTGGATTGCTCGTGAGGAACGCTCCGAGCGCGGATCCGACGATGATGAGAATCTCGGTGGGGTGCCACAAGGCGAGCAGCTTGCCGCCTTCGAGCACGAACCCGGCGATTACGCATCCTACGACGACAATGGAGCCGAGTACTTGGATCACGAGATGGCTGTATGGGTGTCTGGAGTGGGTGCACGGGCACGAAGCGCCGCACCGGCGTGTCCTGTGTATCGGCGGACTGCCTGCCGCCTTTACCGGAAATGAGTCCGCGTCGTGCGGCTAGCATCATTGCCGCGCTCCCGGTACCGGCGTTGTGACGCAACTCTCAAGGCGGCGCGGGGCACTTCACACTGCTTTGCGGTTTCTACGATCGGCCGCCCTCGCCTGGGCCCTTGCAGCGCTCGCATCATGCCGCAACGCAGCATCGTCGGACCGGAGACTGGAGTAGGGCAATGCGCTGCACTGTCCCGAAGCAGTGCCGGGGTACACTGAAAGTCCCGCGCGGGTCGCGCGGAGCCGGAGACCTGTGATGCTCGAGCATCTGGAGCGCCTGCCAACCGATCCCATTCTCGGCCTGATGGCGGCATTTCGTGCGGATACGGCTCCCCGCAAGGTCGATCTCGGCGTCGGTGTGTACCGCGACGCTCATGGCGAGACCCCCATTCTTGACTGCGTCCGCCGAGCCGAGCAGGCCGTGCTAGCGCGCCAGTCCACCAAGTCATACGTCGCGGCAGCCGGTAACGCCGGCTTCAATCAGGCGATGGAGCGGCTGGTGTTGGGTGACGGGCATCCTGCTCTCACCGCGGACCGGGTGCGTTCCATTCAGGCACCCGGCGGATGCGGAGCACTTCGGCTGGGCGCCGAGCTGATTCGGGCAGCCTCGCCCGATGCGGTGGTCCACGTCAGCACGCCCACGTGGGCGAATCACATACCCCTGCTGGCTGGCAGCGGACTGAAGCTCGAACGCTATCCGTACTACGATCCGGCAACCGGCGGTGTGCGTTTTGATTCCATGCTCAACAGCCTCGATCGTCTGCCCCCGCGTGCTGTCGTGCTGCT
Organism: Steroidobacteraceae bacterium; assembly: GCA_050738795.1. Classification (GTDB taxonomy): domain Bacteria; phylum Pseudomonadota; class Gammaproteobacteria; order Steroidobacterales; family Steroidobacteraceae; genus 13-2-20CM-66-19. The sequence goes on along the minus strand of JBOIAD010000111.1, from coordinate 33,608 downwards.
GCATGCCTCCTGCCACAATCCGACGGGTGCCGATCTTAGCGAAACACAGTGGCGCGAGCTTCTCGCGGTGCTCAGGCGACGTTCGCTGCTGCCCTTCATCGACATTGCCTACCAGGGGCTTGGCACGGATCCCGCCCGGGATGCGTTCGGCATCCGATTGTTCTGCTCCGAGCTGCCGGAAGTGGCCGTGGCCGTTTCGTGCTCGAAGAACTTCGGCCTGTACCGCGAACGTACGGGCAGCCTGCACGTCATCTGCGAGTCGCCCAGATCCGGTGACGCGGCGCTGAGCCAGCTCGTGCGCATAGCGCGCAGCCTCTACTCGATGCCCCCCGACCACGGAGCCGCGATCGTGTGCGCAATCCTTGGCGACACGGGGTTGCGCGACCAATGGCAGGCCGAGGTCGCCGCCATGCGCAAGCGCATGACGGGGTTGCGTCAAGAGCTCGTGCAGCGCCTCGCGCAGGCCTGCCCGCAGCGAGATTTCAGCTTCATCGCGGCCCAGCGCGGAATGTTTTCATTCCTCGGGGTCGACACGGCGCAGGTGCGCGAGCTGCGCGACCGGCACCATGTGTACATGACTGACGACAGTCGAATCAACATCGCGGGGCTGCGCGCCGAGAATCTCGAATACTTCGCGCAAGCCGTCGCGCAGGTTCTGCGCGACTAGCGCATCGCTCAACCCGAGGAGCTCATGAAACGTGCCGTATTGGCGACGGTCGCCGCACTCGCTGGACTCTTGTCGGTCGGGCATGCGCAGGAAGCGGAAAAGGAGGCGGCCCCGGGCACTGAGGCGCCCGCGGTGCAAAACGCGGACGGTTCGATGCAGGGCGTGGAGATTCCCACGGCACCGGGAGCGGAGCGAGCGTCCGCGCCGCGTGGGCAGATTGCCCCGGCCCAGGACATCGCCTATCCGGGCACGCTCAGCCTGGCGGTCGATCTTACGGATCTGGACCGCCGCATCTTCAGTGTCAGGGAGAGTATTCCGGTCAAGCCCGGTCGGCTGACCCTTCTGTATCCTGAATGGCTGCCGGGAAATCACGCGCCACGTGGTCCGATCGACGATCTTGCCGGGCTTACCATCAGTGCAGGCGGCCGCAATATCGAGTGGATACGCGACCCTGTGAACGTCTATGCGTTCCACGTCGAAGTGCCGCCCGGAGCGAGCCGGTTGGATCTTCAGTTCCAGTTTGCGTCGGCGCTCGTCAGAGACCAGGGACGTACGGTGGTGACGCCGGACATCGTGGGTCTGCAATGGAATACGGTCGTGTTTTATCCGGCTGGCTACTTCGTGCGCCGCATCGGCGTTGCGCCGTCGATTACGCTGCCCGATGGCTGGGAATTCGGCGGGGCACTGGAGGTTGATGAGCGGCGGGGGAGCGTGATTCGCTTCAAGCCGACGACACTGGAGATGCTCGTGGATTCGCCCCTGTTCGCGGGGCGCTACTTCAAGAGCCTCGATCTGGCCCCGGGGTCGAGCATTGCGGTGCATCTGGACCTCGTCGCGGACAGCCCCGAGTTCCTCGAGATCAAACCGCAGCAACTGGCGGCGCATCGCAAGCTCGTGCAGGAGGCGTATGCCCTGTTCGGCCCTCCGCACTACGACCGGTACGAGTTCCTGCTGGCGCTCAGCGATCACTTCGGCGAGATCGGCCTCGAGCATCATCGCTCGAGCGAGAACCGGCGGCCGCCGGGCTATTTCACCGAGTGGGACAAAACCGCGGCCGGGCGCGACCTGCTGCCGCATGAGTTCAGTCATTCCTGGAACGGCAAGTACCGCCGGCCGGCGGGCCTGGCCACGCCTGATTTCAACGTGCCCATGCGCGACTCGCTGTTGTGGGTGTACGAAGGCCTGACCAACTATCTGGAAGGCGTGCTTGCGGCGCGTTCCGGGCTGTGGAGCGACGAATTCACCCGCGAGTCATGGGCCAGTGTGGCGGCCAACATGGACCGCAACCGTCCGGGACGCGAATGGCGCGATCTGCAGGACACGACCGAGCAGCCGATCATCACCGCACGCCGGCCTCTTTCGTGGCTCTCCTGGCAGCGAACGGAGGACTACTACACGGAGGGGCAGCTTCTCTGGCTCGACGTGGACACCAGAATCCGCGAGCTCACGGGCGACAGGCGTTCGCTGGATGACTTCGCCCGTGCGTTCTTCGGGACAGGCCCGCGCACCGCTGCCACATCAGCGTCGGGCAGCGCAGTGGCGGCCGGAAGCGCGATTCTGGGTCCGGTCACTTATACGTTTTCGGACGTCGTGCAAGCTCTGAAGAGTGTCGCGCCATACGATTGGGAAAGGTATTTCGCCGAGCGGCTGTATGCACACGGCCCGGGTGCCCCCCTCGACGGGTTGACGCGCAGCGGATGGAAGCTCGTGTATGTCGAGGCGCCGTCGAATTACAGCAAGAGCCTCGAGGATCAGCGCAAGGCGCTCGACTTCGTCTATTCGCTGGGATTCGGCATTTCCGTGCAGACCTCGCAACTGACGGAGGTGCGCTGGGGCGGTCCCGCGTACGAGGCCGGCCTGACCCTCGGCACGACGCTTATCGCGGTCGATGGCCGCGAATACCGCCCCGAGCGCCTCGCGGCGGCCATTACGAAGGCCAAGACCACCAAGCAGCCCATCGAGCTGTTGGTCAAGAGCCTGGACCGCTATCGGACCGTGCGGATCGCGTACTTCGAGGGACTGAAATACCCCCTGCTGCAGCGGGTCGAGAGGACGAAGGACCGGCTTGGCGCCATCATGAAGCCCCGGACCTGAGACCCTGGTGCCTTGCGTGCTCAAGACAACAACTCGACATTGCCGCCCACGGCGACCGTATTGATCGTCAACGTGCGCTCGTTCGCGAAGCGCAGCAGGTAGTGCGGGCCGCCGGCCTTCGGGCCGGTGCCGGAGAGGCCTTGCCCACCGAACGGCTGAACACCGACAACGGCCCCGATCATGTTGCGGTTGACGTAGGTGTTGCCTACGGGCAGGCGGCGGAACACATGATCGGCGACGCTCTCGAGCCTGCTGTGGACGCCGAGCGTGAGCCCGAAGCCCGTCCGGCGGATGGCATCGATCACCTGCGGCAGCTGCTCGGAGCGATAGCGCACAACGTGCAGGATGGGACCGAATTCCTCTGTCCTGAGCTGGTCCAGTGCGCGCAGCTCGAACAGCTGCGGCGGGAAAAAATATCCTCTCGCGTGCTGCTCACCGAGCGGACTTGCGTACAGAAGGGCCGCCTCCTGCCGCATGCGGGCCGCATGCGCGCGCAGGCGGCCGAGCGCCGCCTCCGAGATCACTGGCCCGACGTCGGTTGCGAGATTCGCAGGATCGCCGATCACGAGGCACTTCATGGCGCCGGTCAGCATGTCGAGGACGCGATCGGCGATCTGTTCCTGCAGATACAGAACGCGCAGTGCGGAGCAGCGCTGGCCGGCACTGGTAAAGGCAGATGTGATGACGTCATCCACGACCTGCTCCGGCAGAGCCGTTGCATCGACGATCATTGCATTCACTCCGCCCGTCTCGGCGATCAGAGGGACGATCGGGCCGTCCCGGTGGGCAAGAGCGCGATTGATGGTTGCAGCGGTAGCCGTGGAACCCGTGAAGGCGACGCCCGCCAGAGCAGGGTGCTTCAAGGCCACTTCACCGAACGCCGGCCCGTCCGCCGGTGTAAGTTGCAGGACGTCACCCGGCACGCCGGCTTCATGCAGCAGACGCGTCATCGCGTGAGCCACGAGCGGCGTTGCGGGTGCGGGTTTCGCAACGACACTGTTACCGGCCATCAGGGCGGCGGTTATCTGGCCGGTAAAGATCGCAAGCGGAAAATTCCACGGGCTGATGCAAACGAACACGCCGCGGCCGTGAAGCGATAGAAGATTGCGCTCGCCGGTCGGACCTTTCAGCTCCTGCGCGGCACCGAACAGCTCACGGCCGCGAACCGCGTAGTAGCGGCAGAAGTCGACCGCTTCGCGCAGCTCGGCGATCGCGTCCGGCAGGGTTTTCCCCGCTTCGCGCACTAACAGGCTCAGGAACTGCGCGCGGCGTTGCTCCAGAAGACCGGCTGCGCGCTCGAGGCAGGCAGCTCGCTCGGCCGCCGGTCGGTCATTCCACGCGGATTGTGCCCGAGCGCCGGCGTCCATGGCCCGATTGATCTCCTGTTCCGTCGCATCGCGCGACGAGCCGACGATATCCAGCGTATTTGCCGGCGATACGACCGGTACGTGAACGTCACGAACAGCCTTGCCCGCGAGTATCGGACCGCCCGCATTCACTTGAGCGGCGCGCCTGTCCAGCGCGCTTTCAAGAGCGGCCAGGTCAGCCGGATCTCCCCAGTCGGGTCCTTCCGAGTTACGGCGCTCCGGCGCATACAGGGCGTGCGGCTCCCGGATGCGGCGCGCCGAATCCTCCCGGGACACCGCATCATCCAGCATCGACAATGGATCGCTCACGACCTGCTCCACGGGAATCCGGGGGTTGAGAAACTGATGGACGAAGGATGTATTGGCGCCGTTCTCGAGCAAGCGCCGAACCAGATAGGGCAGCAGATCCTCATGTGTTCCAACCGGCGCATACGCCCGGACGGGAGGCAGATTGACAACATCGGCGCGCACGGCGGCAAACAGCATCTCCCCCATCCCATGCAGACGTTGGAATTCGTATTGCGCCGCCGCCGGGGCAAGTTCCAGCACTGCCGCGATGGTGAACGCGTTGTGGGTGGCAAATTGGGGATAGATGACGTCGCTGGCGGCGAAAAGGCGTTGCGAGCACACGAGGTAGCTGGCATCGGTCGCGGCTTTGGAGGTGTAAACGGGAAAGCCGCTCAGGCCGCGTTCCTGCGCGCGCTTGATCTCGCTGTCCCAGTAAGCTCCTTTCACGAGCCGCACCGTCATGCGTCTGCCCGCTGCACGTGCAAGCTCCGCCACCCAGTCGACCACGAACGGCGCCCTGCGTCCGTAGGCCTGGACGGCAAGACCGAGGCCATTCCAGCCGCGTGTACTTTCGTCGCGCGCCAATGCTTCCAGAATATCGAGCGAGAGATCGAGGCGGTCGGCTTCTTCCGCGTCGATCGTCATTCCAATGCCAGCGCGCGCCGCGCGGCGAGCGAGTTCCATCATGCGCGGCATGAGGCTTTCGCCGACACGCGCACGCTGCAACAAGGTGTAGCGGGGCTCGAGCGCCGACAGCTTCACGGAAATACTCGAGCGCTCATTCACCGAACCTTCGGACTGATGGGCAAGAGCTTCAATGGCTGCGTCGTACGAGTCGAAATAGCGTTGAGCGTCCACATCGGTGCGCGCGCCTTCGCCCAGAACGTCGAAAGAGCACAAGGCGAGGCTGGCATTGGACCTTCCACGAGCCAGCGCCGTCTCGATCGAGTCTCCCACGATGAAGGCCTCACCGAGCATCTGCATGGTGCGGCGAAGCGCTGCGCGCACAACCGGTGCCACGATCGGCCTCACCAGCGAAGCCGGCGAGAAGCGGCCCGACAGTTCGGTGGCTGCATCCGGCAACAGGCGGCTCGCCGTACCCAGCAGTGCAAAGCCGGCACGCAGCAACAGATCATCGCTCCCCGAGAGGCCAGCGCCGCGAACGGCAGCCAAGCGCTCCGCGATGAGCTGATCGACGCGGGCCCGATCAGGTGTACGCAGCAGCGCCTCCGCGAGGCTCATCAATGCGCGTCCCGGCGCACTGTCGAGTGGGAACTGCTCCATAAGTGACTCTGCAAAAGGGCGCGCACGCTTATCGGCACGTGCCGTCCGTACCCACGCGATGGCGCGTTTTTTCGCCGCGGCAAGCTTTCGCTCCACAGGTTCGAGCGCGCGGCGCAGCTCGACACAGGCTTCGGATTCCGGGCGCAACGTTGCCTCGCGGATGACTTGCCGCATCGCGTCCGCTTTCCCGATCTGTCCTGCCGCGCTCGCAGCAGCCCTGTTCAAAGCCTTCATTACCATTCGCATAGCTAGTGAATTATTCTTATGATAGCGGGATATGCAGAGAATATTGTCTGGTTTTTTGAGATATAAAAGATAAATCGCCTGTGTCCGACCCACTTCACGCCGAGCGCGCCCTCGATCGCATCGATCACAAGCTCTTGATTCGCCTGCAACAGGATGGCCGCACGGCGATTTCCAAACTGGCGCGCGAAGTGAATTTGACTGTCACGCCCACGCTGGAACGCGTACGGCGGCTGGAAGCCGCCGGCTATATCGACGGCTATTTCGCGCGGTTGAACCCCCGGAAGCTGGGCCTCGGACTGCTGGCCTACGTCGAGGTCTCCTTGGACCGGACGACGCCCGATGCTTTCGAGCGTTTCAAGCAGATCATGCTCGCGCACGACGAGGTGATGGAGTGTCACATGGTGGCCGGCGGCTTCGACTATCTGCTCAAGGTCCGTGTGACGGACATGGAGAGCTACCGGCGCTTTCTGGGAGACCGGATCGCCTCCGTCCGCGGTGTGCAGCAGACCCACACGTATTTCGTAATGGAGGAAGTGAAATCGACTCACACCATCGTCGTGCCGGAATGAGCCAGAATCTCATCGAGCGCACCCGCGCGCTACCAGAGCACGTGTCACAGCGTGGTGTTCACCCGGTACGCAACTGCGCGACGAGGCTGCTGAGTGAGCCCAACGGCGCGGAGCAGGTGGTGCCGCGGCAGATATAAGCGATCGCATCCGTCGCAGAGGCCGCGGCGCCCGATGATGTTTCGCCGGCGGGCGGTACCTTCTGCGCAAGAGCCGGCGGCAGGTCATGCGCATCCGCCGGGACGGCGAGCACCAGTCGATGAGGTGCGTAGAGCTTGTGCAGCTCACGCGCCCAGGATGCGATCTCGGCCTCCTTGCCGCGAATGATGATGGTTTCAGGCGGATTCAACAGCTCTTCGAGCGCGTTCAGCAGGCTCGTGTGCGCGTGCGGGTATTTCTCCAGCGCCAGCCACGCCGCACGCAAGGTTTGCTCCGCGGCCGCCAGATAGCGAGTTTCCCCCAGCAGATGGCCCATACGCTGCAACACGAATGCCGCTATCCCATTGCCAGCGGGAGTTGCGTCGTCGCTAAATGACTTGGAGCGGTGGATGAGCGTCTCATGATCGTCGGACGTGAAAAAGAACCCGCCGGCGTCGGGGTCGGCGAAGTGCTGCAGCACGCTATCAAGGAGTTCGCGGGCGAAATTGAGCTCGTCGCTCCTGAAGCGTACTTGCTGCAGTTCGAGGACCGCATCCGCGAGGAACACGTAGTCATCCAGGTAGGCATTCAGATGCGCTCGGCCGTCCTTGTACGTCGCCAGCAGCCTGCCGTTCCGCCAAAGCGTTGCGCGGATGAAATCCAGCGCGCGCGCCGCAGACTCAGCGAGATCGCTGCGATTCAGGGCGCGCGCGGCGATGGCCATGCCGCGGATCGTCAGCGCGTTCCAGGAAGTCAGTATCTTGTCATCTCGAGCCGGCCACACCCGCCGGGCGCGGATGTGCAGGAGCTTCCTGCGCGCCGCCTCGAGCAGCGATTGCACCTGCTCCGGCGGCGTTTCCAGGCGCTGCGCCATGGCGCCGGTAGACTGGACGACGTGCAAGTGCCAGTGGCCTTCGAAATTCGGCGCGCCCTCCAAACCGAATCTCGCTGCAAACACGCGATATTCCTGTTCCGTGAGCGCCTGTTGCGTTTCCTGGCGATCCCAGACGTAGAACTTCCCCTCATGACCCTCGGAGTCGGCATCGAAACTCGAGTAGTAGCCTCCTTCGGGTGACTGCATCTCCCGGATCGCCCAATCGGCTGTGCGCGCGGCGATATCGGCATAGAAGGGGTCGCCGGTCGCAACCGCAGCCTCGCAGTACACGGCCAGCAGCGCACCATTGTCGTACTGCATCTTTTCGAAGTGCGGAATCATCCATTGCTCATCGACCGAGTAGCGGCTGAAACCGCCGCCGAGCTGATCATTGATACCACCCTCGGCCATGCGACGCAGTGTGAGCGTGGCCATGTACAGCGCCTGCAGATCCGGCTCGGGCTGGCCGGCGGTTGCCTGCCAATCCCGTAGCAGCCGCTCGAGCGTCTTGGGGTGGGGAAATTTCGGAGCGCCGCCAAAGCCTCCGTAGCGGCTGTCGAAGGTGCGCGCCAGTTGTTCGCGAGATTGCCTGAGTGGAGCATCAGTCAGGAGCACCGCGTTCGCCGGTGCCGGCGGCGTGAGCTGCGCGAAGGCCGACATGAGTGCCTCATTCTGCCGACGCAGCTCGCTTTCGTGCTCGCGATAGTAGGAAGCGACCCGCTGCAGCAGATCCTTGAACCCCGGCAGGCCCAAGCGCGGCTCCTTCGGAAAATAGGTGCCGCCAAAGAATGGCCGATGGTCATCGGGTGTCAGGAACATGGTAAGCGGCCATCCGCCGGAGCGCTGTGTCAGCATCTGCTGTGCGATCTGGTAGATGCGATCCACATCCGGCCGCTCTTCGCGATCGACCTTGATGTTGACAAACAGCTCATTCATGACACGTGCCGTGTCGGGATCCTCAAACGACTCCTCCTCGAAGCGGTGGCACCAATGACAGGAGTTATATCCTATGCTGACATGAATTGGCTTATTCCCGTGGCGCGCGCGCTCGAATGCTTCGTCTCCCCACGAATACCAGTCAACCGGATTGTGCGCGTGCTGCCGTAAGTACGGACTTGTCTCGGCGATCAGGCGGTTGGTGAATCTGGGACTGCCGTCGGGATTGAGATGCCTTGTTTTCACGGTGCTCTCTTGAGTCGCAACGCTGCCGCACGCATACGACTCGATCAGCCGCGGCGGACCCGCGGCCGGGACGGAACTTCGGCAGGAAGAGCGGCCGTATGCAGTATACTTGCCGCTGTCATGGCTGCCGCTTCTCGCATCGGTCCGATGTGATCTGCACTTCCGCGCAAATCCTCGAACACCATCCCCTGCCCGTGCTGCGCCTTAAGCGCGGCGAGGAGCGGCGCATCGCCGCGGGGCACATGTGGGTGTTCAGCAATGAGATCGATACGGCCAGCACGCCGCTGGCCGCTTTCACGACCGGCGCCTTGGTGCAGATGCAATCGCACCGGGGACAGTTCCTTGGTTATGCCTATGTCAATCCGCACGCGCTGATTTGCGCGCGTATTGTTGGGCGTGACATTTCACGCCCGCTTGATCGTGCGCTGATCGCGCAGCGTCTGGAGACGGCGCTTGCATTGCGCCGCCGGCTTACTCGGGGTCAATGCTATCGTCTCGTGTTCGGTGAGTCCGACGGCCTGCCGGGGCTGGTGCTCGATCGTTACGCAGATGTGATCGTCGGCCAGGTTGCCACAGCCGGGATGGAGGCACTCAAGGCCGACGTCGAGGCCGCTGTTCGGGAAGTGCTGAATCCCGCTGCGCTTTTCTGGAAGAACGACTCCGGCGCGCGCGCCCTGGAGCATCTGCCGCAGGCCGCCGAGGTCGCCTTCGGCACCGTGCCCGAGGAGATCGAGGTTCTGGAGTCCGGGCTGCGCTTCACCGCGCCGCTCGCCCGGGGGCAAAAAACCGGTTGGTTCTATGATCAGACCGCCAACCGCCAGCGCCTGGTGCGCTATCTGTGGCCGGGGGTGCGGGTGCTCGACGTGTGCAGCTACGCTGGGGCCTGGGCCATCACCGCTCTGAAGCACGGCGCCGCCTTCGCGCGGTGCGTTGACTCTTCCGAAATCGCCCTCGAATTCGCCAGCCGCAACGCGCGAGCCAACGGAGTAACCCTCGAGACGACGCGCAGCGATGCCTTCGACGCGCTGAAGGCGCTCCAGGAGCGCGGCGAGCGGTTCGATGTGGTGATTCTGGACCCTCCCGCCTTCATCAAGCGCAAGAAGGACGTACCGCAGGGCCACGCCGCTTACCGCAAGTTGAACCAGCTGGCGCTCGGTCTGATGGCAGGCGACGCTCTGCTGGTCTCGTGCTCCTGCTCCTATCACCTGGCGGCCGATGACCTGTGCAATGCCATCCAGGCGGCCGCGCGCCATACCGGCCGGTTCGTGCAGATCCTGGAGACCGGCGCACAGTCGCCCGACCATCCAGTGCATCCGGCCATACCGGAAACACGCTACCTGAAGGCGTTCTTCTGCCGCGTGACGCGCGAGCTTTAGTTAGAATTCGCGCCCCATGCTCCAGTATCCCGGCTTCAATCCCATCGCCTTCACGATCGGCCCCTTGTTCGGCATCGGGCCCCTTCAGGTGCACTGGTACGGCATCATGTACCTGCTCGGGTTCGCGGCGGCATGGACTCTGGCACGGCTGCGCGCGGCAAAGCCGGCGTCCACCTGGAAACCGAACGATGTCGATGACCTGATCTTTTTCGCGATGCTGGGCGTCATCCTGGGCGGCCGGATCGGCTATGTCCTGTTCTACGGCCTCGGCTTCTGGGCGAAGGATCCGCTGTATCCCTTCAAGATCTGGGAGGGCGGTATGTCCTTCCACGGGGGCATGCTGGGGGTGATCGCCGCAGTCTCGCTGTTCGCCTGGCGCCGCCGCCGCAATGCCGCGGATGTGCTCGATTTCACGGTGCCATTGCCCGGTCTCGGGCTGTTCTTCGGGCGTATCGGGAACTTCATCAACGGCGAGCTGTGGGGCAAACCGACTTCGGTGCCGTGGGGCTTCAACGTCAACGGCGAGGTGCGGCATCCCTCCCAGTTGTATGAGGCATTCTTCGAGGGGCTCGTGCTGTTCACCCTCATCTGGTGGTTCACGGCGCGGCCGCGTCCCCGGTTTGCGCCTGCCGGGCTCTTTCTCATCCTGTACGGTGTGGCGCGCTTCATCATCGAGTTCGTGCGTGTGCCGGATGAGCAGATCGGTTACCTGGCCGGCGGCTGGTTGACGGAGGGACAGGTGTTGTCGATGCCGATGATCATCGGCGGCGCCGCGCTGCTGGCGTATGCCTACCGTGCCCGGGTGCCGTCGGGAAATTTTGCCGCCGCTCGATGAAACCTTATCTGGAGTTGATGCGGCGGATACGCGAATCCGGCATTCGCAAGGAGGATCGTACCGGCACCGGGACGCTGTCCGTATTTGGGCAGCAGATGCGCTTCGACCTGGCGCTTGGCTTTCCGCTGGTCACGACCAAGCGGGTCCATGTACGATCGGTCGTCTACGAGCTTCTATGGTTCCTGCGGGGCGATACCAACGTCGCCTGGCTGCGCGAGCATGGTGTCACCATCTGGGACGAGTGGGCCGACGAGCGCGGCGAGCTCGGCCCGGTGTATGGCAAGCAGTGGAGAGCGTGGCTCGCACCCGAGGGGCGCACGATCGACCAGATCGCACAGGCCGTGGAGCAGCTGAAGTGCAATCCGGATTCCCGCAGGATCATCGTGAGCGCGTGGAATGTCGGCGAGCTGGAGCGGATGGCGCTCATGCCTTGCCACGCGTTCTTCCAGTTTCACGTCGCCGCCGGGCGGCTCTCCTGCCAGTTGTATCAACGCAGCGCGGATGTCTTCCTCGGCGTGCCCTTCAACATCGCCGGCTATGCGCTGCTGGTGCACATGCTGGCGCAGCAGTGCGATCTGCAGTTGGGCGAGCTGATCTGGACCGGGGGCGACTGCCATTTGTACCTGAATCATCTGGAGCAGGCGGATCTGCAGCTCGGACGCGTGCCGCTGGCCTTGCCGCGCCTCGTGCTGCGCCGCCGCCCGCCGAGCATTTTCGATTACGAGTATGAGGATTTCGAATTCGTGAGCTACCAGCATCACCCGGCGATCAAGGCGCCGGTGGCAGTCTAGTCGTGGCCGCCGTTCCGAGAGAGGAGCGCGCCCTTATCGAGGTCCGCGGCTCCAGAGTGCACGGTCTCGGCGTGTTCGCGACACGCAGGATTCCGAAGGGCTCGCGTATCATCGAGTACGTCGGCGAGCAGGTGGCACACGATGAAGCGGACCGCCGTTACGAGGACAAGGACGAGAACGACAGCCATACGTTCCTCTTCATCGTTGACGAGCAGACGGTCATCGACGCCGGGGTGGACGGCAACGATGCGCGGTTCATCAATCACTCCTGCGAGCCGAATTGCGAATCGGTGATCGAGGAGCGGCGCGTGTTCATCGAGGCGATCCGCACGATCGAGCCGGGTACCGAGCTGACATACGACTACCAGATCCAGCGTGAGGAGGACGATCCACAGAATGCCGACGAGGTGTTCGCGTGCCGCTGCGGATTCGCCGCTTGCCGGGGCACGATGCTGTGGCCCGCGAGGCGGCCCGCGCGCGAGTCGGCAGCCAAAAAGAAAACCAGGTCTGCGGCGAAATCCGCGGGGGTGAAGCGGTTCCCGGCAGCAAAGAAGAGGCCCGCGTCCGCGCGCGACGGCGCGCTTTCCAACAAGGCTTCAGGCAAGAAGTCCGCATGGCGCCGTTGAAGCCGCCTGCCCTCGAGCCATGAACCATCCGCGTCGCCTGAGTCTCCCGGCGGTCGTTGCTGCGACTGGGATCGTGTACGGCGATATCGGCACGAGCCCGCTCTATACCCTGGAGAGTGCGCTGAGCGCGTCGGGGGTCGTCAACACGGAAGCCGTGCTGGGCGTGTTATCTCTCATCTTCTGGAGCCTTGCGATCTCGGTCACACTCAAGTACGTGACCATCATCATGCGGGCGGACAATGACGGAGAAGGCGGGATTCTGGCGCTGTTCGCCCTCGCGCAGCGGCGGCTCATAGCTGGCAGCGGCTGGGGACAGGTCGTGGCCGGCCTTGCGCTTGCCGGCACGGCATTTTTCTTCTGCGATACCTTGATTACTCCGGCCATTTCGGTACTGGGTGCCGTCGAAGGATTGGAAGTGCTCAATCCGGGCTTCAAGCAAGCGGTAGTTCCCGTCACGCTGGGAGTGATCACCGTCCTGTTCGCCATTCAGCAACGAGGGACGGCCCGTGTTGCGAGTCTCTTCGGACCGGTCATGATCGTCTGGTTTGCCGTCATTGCTCTGCTCGGCGCGGTGGCCATGGTCCGCAACAGCCAGGTGCTGGTTGCGGTCAACCCTCTGTACGGCATCACTTTGCTCGCGCATCGTCCTGAGTCCGCGCTCGTGGTCATTGGCGCGGTATTTCTGGCCATCACGGGCGGTGAGGCGCTGTATGCCGACATGGGTCACTTCGGCAAGGAGCCGGTGCGGATCGCGTGGTTCGCTCTCGTATGGCCCGCGCTGCTGATCGATTACTTTGGGCAGGGCGCGCTGCTGCTCGAGACGGGCAGGTCGATCCCGCATACCCTTTACCACCTCGTGCCTGCGCACCTGCTGCCGTGGATGGTGGTTCTCGCGACGATGGCTTCGGTCATCGCCTCTCAAGCCACGATCTCCGGCGCGTTCTCGATCGCTCGTCAGGCCGTGCAGCTCGATCTGCTGCCGCGGATACGCGTGCTGCAGACCTCCGCCCTCGAACAGGGGCAGATCTATGTTCCGGTCGTCAACTGGCTGGTCTTTCTGGCCGTCGTCGGATTCGTTGTCGGCTTTGGTTCGGCAGACGCGCTGACGGACGCGTACGGCGCGGCCGTCGTCGGCACCATGGTTGTGACCACCGTTCTCGGCGCATTCGTAGCGGCGACGCAATGGAATTGGCCAAAGTGGTCGGTCGCGGCTCTGTTCGGCCTGATGTTCGCGACGGACTGCGTCTTCGTCGCCGGCAATCTGACGAAGATCTCCACAGGCGGCTGGATCCCGCTGACGCTCGGGGCAATCCTGTTCTTCGTGTTCTGGAGCTGGCGCAGCGGACGTCTGGAGCTGCGCGCGGCGCTGGCAAAGATGGCCGTACCAAAGAAAGATCTCGCGAAGCTGATCGACGGTTCCGTACGTGTTCCAGGCACCGGCGTGTTCCTGGCAAGCGATCCCGATCTCGTGCCCTCCGCGCTGATTCGCAATATCGAGCACAACCGGGTCGTGCACGAGCGCGTGATTATTCTCAACATCGAGATCGCGCATACGCCGCGGCAGGATCCGGTGCGCCGGGTGGAAATCGAGGAGATCCTGCCCGCTGTATTCGAGATCACCGCGCGCTTCGGATTCATGGAAACGCCGGACGTCAGTCAGGCACTGAAGTCCTGCCGTACCCGCGGATTGCCTGTGTTCTCGGAAGACAGCTCGTTCTTCGTCGGGCGGCATCTCGTGCGCGCGCGTCCACTGCCGGGGTTGAAGGGGCTGCAGCGCCGCCTGTTCGCCCGGATGCAGCGGCACAGCACGCAGGCGGCCGAATTCTTCCGGATGCCTTTCAAGGGTGTCGTGGTCCTCAACACGGCGGTGGAGATCTGAATCCGCTCGTCTCACTCGTCGTTGCCATGGCACGGAACGGTGTCATCGGGCACGGCAACGCTCTGCCGTGGCGGCTGCCCGAGGATCTGAAGCACTTCAAGGCTGTCACGATGGGCAAGCCGATTCTGATGGGGCGCAAGACGTTTGAATCGATCGGCAGACCGCTCCCCGGCCGCACCAATCTCGTGCTTACGCGTAGCGGGGCGTGGCGCACGGATGGTGCCGCCATAGTCCATTCACTGGCCGAGGCGCTCGATCGCTGCAGTGATGCGCCGGAATTGGCCTGCATCGGGGGCGCCGAGATTTTCCGGCTGCTGATGCCCGTGGCGGCCTGCATCCACCTCACCCGCGTGCACGCGGATATTCCCGGCGACACCTTTTTCCCGCAGCTCGATCCTGGGGATTGGATCGAGTTGGACAGCCGTACGCATGCGGCGGATGAGCGCAACGCGTACAGCATGACCTTCGTGACGCTCGAGCGCAAAGCTGGGGCGCCCGGAAGCTGATCTTCAGGGCAGCGGCGGCAGCCTTGCATCGATCAGCTTCTGTGCGAGCTCGAAATCGGTCACGCCCGCTCCCGGGCGCATGCGCGCGTCGCGATCCAATTCGATGAGGATCTGCTCCTGCACGGCGCCGCGGCGCAACGCTTCCGCGTAGGGAATCTCCGGGTGGAACGAGACCATCGCGTACCGTGGGATGAACCGGTTGGGAAAGCGTCTTTCGAGCTCGAGGGCGATCTCCTTTCTGCGGAGGAAGCCCGCGTCCAGCACGCTGTCGCGCATTTCCGTGTAGTTCTCGAGCGCCATCTGCGCTATGGCGGCCGCGTTGGGCCGATGTAGCTGCTCGAATGCGCGGAACAGCGCCGCCCAGTCGTCATGCCGATCAAACAGCCAATCGAGCGCGCGGCAGTCTTCGAACGCCGCATTCATGCCCTGCCCGTGAAAGGGCACGATTGCATGGGCCGCATCGCCCAGCAGCAGTACCTGGCCGCCCACGCGCCACGGGCTCGCATGCACGGTCCCCAGCTTCCCGGCCGGATTCGCGCGAAACTCCGCAAGCAGATCCGGCATCAGCGGGACGGCGTCCGGGAATTCCTCCCTGAAGAATTCGAGCACCGCTTGTGAGTCGGGCAGCGCCGCAAAGCTGCGCGGGCCGTCGCGGGCGAGGAACAGTGTCGCTGTGAAGCTGCCGTCGGTATTGGGTAGTGCGATCAGCATGAAGCCGCCGCGGGGCCAGACATGAAGCGCATTCGGTTCCAGCGCGTGACAGCCGCTGATCGGCGGCAGAGTGAGCTCCTTGTAATCGTGATCGAGCCATTCCTCACGCACGGTGAGGTAGCCGGCGGCGGCGAGGCTGGTACGAATCGCAGAACCCGCCCCATCGGTCGCGATCGTGGGTGTGAGCGGTATTTCGGACTCGCCCCCCGACACCTCGTTGCGAAACCGCAGGGTGTCGCTGGCAGGCTCGGCACCAAGACATGTTTGCTCGAACCGGACTCCGACGCCCCGGTGGCGGGCAGCCTCTTCAATCAACACGAGGTTGAGCGTGGAGCGGCCGATCGAGTAGATGACTTCGTCGTCCCGCTGCCCGTAGGGCTGCAATGTCACTATGCCCGATCGCTCGTGAATCATGCGTCCGCGCATCGGTATGAGAAGAGGACGAATGCGATCCATGACGCCGGCGTGCTCGAGCGCACGAATCCCGCGTGCCGCCAGTGCCAGGTTTATGGAACGGCCGCGCTCGCTCCGGGCGTGCCGAGGATCGGGTCGCCGATCGCACAGTCTGACCGGGCAGCCGCGACGCGCGAGCATGAGCGCAAGAAGGCCTCCGGCCAGGCCGGCGCCCACGATGTTCACAGCTTGATCGGGAAGAAGCCGCAACGGGAGCTCAGGCGGTTTCCCGCAACGCCTGCGTGAGCCGCTCGCTGAAGCGGAACGCGTCCTCGAACCTGTTGTACAAAGGTACGGGCGCCACGCGGATGACGTCTGGATCGCGCCAGTCGCACACGACGCCGAGCTCGCCCAATCTGTCCAGAACGCGGCGGCCGCGGCCGTCCCGACCAACGATGCGCACCGACAACTGGCACCCGCGGGCGGCAGGATCGCGCGGAGTGATCAGTTCCACGGCGGGCTCCAGAGGCCGCAGCAGGAATTGCATGAAACCGGTCAGTGCCACGGATTTCTCCCGCAGCCGCTCGATGCGTGCCTGCTGGAACAGCTCCAGCGAAGCGAGCAGCGGCGCCGCGGAAAATATCGGCGGGTTGCTGATCTGCCAGGCAGCCGCGCCCGCCCCGGCCTGGAATCGCGGCTCCATGCGGAAGCGCGTGGCCGCATCGTGCCCCCACCAGCCATGCAGACGAGAGGCGGGCGCGGAGCGAATGTGACGTTCGTGTACGAAGCAGCCGCCGATGGCGCCCGGCCCTGCATTCAGATACTTGTAACTGCACCACACCGCGAAATCGGCGTCCCATTCATGCAACGCCAGCGGCATGTTGCCGATCGAATGCGCAAGGTCGACTCCTGCAACGCAGCCCGCCGCGTGGGCGACCCGCACGATGCGCGCCAGGTCGAACGCCTGGCCGGTACGAAACTGAACGCCAGGCCACAGCACGAGTGCGATGTCGGTGCCGTGTCGCTCCAGGCAGGCCTCGATGGCGTCCTCCGAAACCCCCTGTTCTCCCGCGGCGGGAGCCAGCTCGATCAGGCTGTCGGGATCCTGGCCATGCCACGCGAGCTGTGAGGCGACGGCGTGCCGGTCCGATGAGAACGCTCCGCTCTCGATCAGAATCTTCACGCGCCGGCCGGCGGGCCTGTAGAAACTCGCCAGCATCAAATGCAGGTTCACCGTGAGAGAGTTCATCGCCACGACTTCTTCCGGCCGCGCACCTGTCAGGTACGCAAGCCCCGCCGTCAGATTCTCGTGATAGGGAATCCACGGGCGCCGCGCCTTCTCGTGGCCGAGCACCGCCAGCTCTGCCCAGTCATCGAGCTCCTGCTCGAGGATCCGCCGCGCGCCAAGCGGCATGAGGCCAAGAGAATGGCCACACAGATAGACGAGAGGCTGCCCGCTGGGGCCGCCAGGTAGCGCGAAGCGTTCGCGAAAGCCGAGCAGTGGATCCGCTTCGTCGCGGCTACGCGCGTAATCGAGTGTCGGCTCGTGCTTCACGGCTGCTCCAACATGTAGAGTAAGGGCCCGCGCTCAGCACGGCATCCTTCATTCCGCGCGCTCCATGACGGCGGCGCAGTTCGAGCACGTGCGCCGCTCGCGGCTTGCGTAGAAGCGCTCGAACAAGGGCGGAAACTGCTTCTCGATGTCCGTGAGCTCGAAGAATTCCTGGTACAACAGGCTGCCGCACCGCTCGCAGTACCACTGAAAGCCGTCGAGCTCGCCGGGACGGCGCTGGCGCTCGACCACCAGGCCCACGGTCTCGGCCCGGCGTTGCGGCGAGTGCGGAACGACTGAAGGCAACAACAGGATCTCACCCTCACGGATCGGTACATCGACCGGGCGCCCTGCCTGCATGGTCTTGAGCACCATGTCGCCTTCGAGCTGATAGAAAAACTCCTCACCCGGATCGACGTGATAGTCCTTGCGGGCGTTCGGTCCACCCACCACCATGATCACGAAATCGCCATCCCGGAAGACGCGCTTGTTGCCGACCGGGGGCCGCAGTACGGCCCGGTTCTCATCGATCCAGCGCCGGAAATTGAAGGCCTGAAGGGGTTGCATACAGTGTGTCCTCGACGCGCTATTCGCGTATGTTACGCGCTGCAATCCCGCCCCACGAAATCGTGCATTGCCAAGGTTGACGGTGAACGCCAGCCCTCTCGATGCACAATTCCCGGGAGCGAAGCTGCGGGACTCGCGCGAGGAGCGCCGACATGACCCGAACCGATCGTCCGGTGGTGCGCACGGGCAGCGCTGCCGTGCTGGTCCAACTGCCAAAAGGCACCTGCGGTGCTTTTGGCCCGCTCGCAAAAGGCGTGGCTTTTGCTTCGCTAGTGACCGTACTGCTGGCCATGTCGGCCGGCTGCAGCCATGTTCCCCGACCGCACTGGCCGTGGCACCGCACGCCGGTCCAGCCGGCGCAGCCGGTTCATGAGCTGATCATCACGGCGCCGGATGGCTCGGCTGCCGATTTTCCACAGTATTGGAACCGTAATACTCTTGTTATCGATCTGCAGTCCGCGAGTGGCTCCGGCAGCGTCATGCTGAAACCACGCGAGCATACGCTGTGGCCTGTCCGGATGGCGTTTCGCGTAATGCCCGGGCAATTCGGAGCCCTCGAAGTGCGCGCGAAGCAGCGCGTCGTGCTGCCCATAACGGCCGCCGGCACCAGGCCCGTCGATCTGGAGCTTGCGCCGGGCGTCTTCATCATGAAGACACCGCAGATGACGGTGCTCTGGGGCCCCGGAGCCACCGCTCAGCCATCAGGTGACTGATAGCCGCTGCAGGGCACCGTGATGGGAGGCCGTTCGGTGTCGAGGTCGAACGCCGTCAAGGCGCCTCCCCATACACAGCCGGAATCCAGTCCGACAACGCCGTTTCGCTTCAGGAATCCCAGCGCGGACCAGTGACCGAAGATGACACGCGCCGTGCGGCTGTGCCGGCTCGGGGCATCGAACCAGGGTTGGTACGGGGTGTCGGACGGCAACTGCTTGCCTTTCAGTTTAAGCTCGATCCGGCCGTCCGCCGTGCAGAGGCGGATGCGTGTCAGCACGTTGATGGCGAACCGCACCTTGTCCATTCCGGCGAGATCCTCGCTCCAATGATCGGGCTCGTCGCCGTACATGTGTGCGAAAACGCCCGGCGCGTCGCGGCGCAGGGACGACTCCACCGAGTGGGCAACCTCGAGCGTCTGACCGACTGTCCACTGTGGAACGAGCCCCGCATGCACCATCAGATCGGCTTGCCCCGAGCTATCGGGCCCAGGGTGCAAATGCGCCAGGGGCCGCGTGATGAGCCACTCGAGCAGGGAGTCGCGATCGCGTGCCTTCAGCACGTCGTCCAGCGTGTCAGATTTGCGGCTGCGGCGACTTCCATGCGCAACAGCGAGCAGGTGCAGATCGTGGTTGCCCAGCACGACGATGGCATTGTCCGCAAGGTCTCGCACGAAGCGCAGCACTTCGAGTGAGCGTGGGCCGCGATTGACCAGGTCTCCGACGAACCAGAGCTGATCGCGGTCCGCGGAGAAATTCACGCGCGCGACAAGCTCCTGCAGCTCCTCATGACAGCCCTGCACGTCCCCGATTGCGTAGCGTGTCATTGCAGGATGCCGGGCATCGCGAGCCGGAATACCGCGATGGGTGCATCGAACCGCATGCCCTCGTCGGTGATCATCTGATAGCTGCCCTCCATGGCCCCCACCGGCGTTTCCAGCACGGCCCCGCTGGAATACCGGAATCCCTGACCCGGCTTCAGATAGGGCTGCTCGCCGACCACGCCGTCGCCGCGCACTTCCTGCACCTTGCCGTTCGCATCGGTGATGACCCAGTGCCGCCTCAGGAGCCGGGCCGATACGCTGCCCTCGTTGCGGATCGTGATCGTGTAGGAAAAGACATACCGGCCCTCCTTGGGATCGGACTGCTCGTCGAGATACGCCGTTTCGACTTGGATCCGGATCTGATGCGGGACGGTATCCATGGGATTCTAGCGACGCTCGCCGCAGCAGCGCGTCCTGCTCCTGGCCATGGGTCAGGCGCGCCCGACCCGTACGGCCAGCACGTCACAAGGTGCGGCGTGCAGTACGGTGTCCTCGGTGAAATTCACCAATATCGACGGACCGTGCCGCTCGCGGCTGCCCAGCACGATCAGATCCGTGTGGCGCTCGCGCGCTATGCGTACGATCTCGGACTTGACGTTGCCTGACTCGACTCGGCACGCGCCCGCGGGTATGCCGAGCTCGGTGCCGAGAATGGCGAGACGCCTTCTGGCGCGTTCCAGCAGCTCATCCTCGATCTGGACGGATGGCATCAGTGTCTCGCCCATGGGCTCGACCGGTACGAATTCGACGACGTGCAGCAGGTCGATTTCAGCCCCGAGAGCCGCCGCAAGTCCCTGCGCCCGGCGGCCGATCAACAGGCTGTCTTCCGTCAGATCGACGACGAGCAGGATGCGGCGATAGTCCGTCATGACATGACCCTCACGACCCCTAGTTCTAGCAGCTTGTCGCACTTGCGCGTTGTCGCCGAGCAGGCCCGACCCTTGCCGGGCTGTTCAGCCGCCCGAGTCCGATCTTACAATCTTCTGCGCCAGTACATTGAATGCCTCGGGGGGGAATGTCTCGGGTCGTGCGCCCGGATCCAGGCCCGCCGCCTCGATCTGCTCGAGGCTGACGAGCCCTCGAAGCGCGTTCCGCAACGTCTTGCGGCGGTGGGCAAACGCTGCGGCCACGACCGCTGCGAAACGAGCGCTCACGGGGAACGTCGGTTCGGCGCGCACAGTGAGCCGAACCACGGCGGACCACACTCGTGGCGGCGGCTGGAACGCGCCGGGGCCGACATCGAACAAACGTTCGACGCCGACCCAGGGCGCCAGCATGATCGTCAGGCGGCCGTAGTCTGGATCGCCCGCTTGTGAGGTCAGGCGCGCGGCCACCTCACGCTGAAGCATGATGTGCAGATCCTCGATGGCGTCCGTGTTCTGCAGCACGTGGAACAACAATGGCGTCGAAATGTTGTACGGCAGATTGCCGACGACTCGCAGCCGGCCGCCGCGAGCTTCTGCCAGGGAGCTGAAATCGAACTCGAGCGCATCGGCCTCGTGCAGTGCCAGACGCGCATCATGTGCCAGCTCGGTGCGCAGGAACTGTGCGAGGTCGCGATCGATCTCGATCGCATCGAGCGTGCCCGTGCCCGCCTCGAGCAGGCGGCGGGTCAGGGAGCCGCGCCCCGGGCCGATCTCCACCAGGCGGTCGCCGGGCCGGGGGCGCACGGCGCTGACGATCCGCTCGAGCACGGCCGGGTCATGCAGGAAATGCTGCCCGAAGCGCTTGCGGCGCGGCAGCCGCCGGGCTGGCCGGGAATCCCGCATCAGCGGCGGCGACCGACAATCTCGATGGCCAGCTCGATCGCGGCGGCGAGGCTGCCCGAATCCGCGCGGCCTGTCCCGGCCAGGTCGAGCGCGGTTCCGTGATCCACCGAAGTGCGCAGGATGGGAAGCCCCAATGTGACATTGACCGTTCGATCGAAGCCGGCGTGCTTGATGACCGGCAGCCCCTGGTCGTGATACATGGCAAGCACCGCATCGAAGCCTGCCAGCACGCGTGGTACGAACGCCGTGTCGGCCGGCAGAGGCCCTGTCGCCTGAATGCCGCGCTTGCGCATCAGTTCGACGGCAGGTGCGATGACCCGAATCTCCTCATCGCCGAGATAGCCGCCCTCGCCGGCGTGCGGATTCAATCCGCAGACCGCAATGCGTGGCCTGCTGATTCCCCACCATTTGCGCAGATCGGCTTCCAGTATCGCGGTGCAGGCGAGCAACGATTCCACCGTGATCGCGGCGCTGACCTCCCTGAGGGGCAAGTGTGTTGTGGCCAGCGCCACGCGCAGGCCTGCCGTCGCAAGCAACATGACAGGGCGCGCCGCATGAGTGCGTTCGGCGAGATACTCGGTGTGGCCGGTGAAAGCGACGCCTGCATCGTTGATGATGCCCTTATGAACGGGCGCCGTCGCGATGGCCGCAAACTCGCCGCTGACCGCGCCGTCGATGGCCCGATCGAGAAGTCCCAGCACGTAGCGTGCGTTGCGCCGGTCGAGATGGCCGGGTCTGCTTGCAACCGCCAGCGGCTGATGGATCACCGTGAGTGTGCCCGGCTCGGGCAGACGGCGTACCGCCTGATCATAGCTGTGCAGAGTAACCGGCCAACCGAGCTGCCGCGAGCGCTCCGCCAGCAGATCGCGATCCGCAAGGCAGACGAGCTCGCAGGGAAGATCCATTCGCGCGACGGCGAGGCACAGCTCAGGGCCGACGCCCGCCGGCTCTCCCGAGGTCAACACGATGCGCGCAGGTCTCACGGGCACCGCCGCGCCCTCACGGTTACAGCTTCGTCTCTACGTACGCCTCGTCGCGCAGGCGCCGCAGCCACAACTCCGTCTCTTCGTCCGCCTTGCTGGCCCGGATCGCATCCATCGCCTGGTGCCGCTTCAGCTCGTCCGTGTTGTCGAATTGCCGGTGGCCCAGAACCTGCGCGATATGCCACCCATACTGCGTGTGAAAGGGCTCGCTGATCTCATTGTCCTTGAGTTTCGCGATCGCGGCGTCGAATTCCGGCACGAAGCTGCCGGGGTTGGCCCACCCCAGATCCCCGCCCTGGGAGGCCGAGCCGGGGTCCTCGGAGGTGATGGAAGCAAGGCCGGCGAAGTCTTCGCCCTTCAGGATGCGCTCGCGGAGCTGCTCGAGCTTCTGGCGAACCGTGGCATCGTCGGCGAGCTCAGTGGTCTTCATGAGAATGTGCCGCACATGCACCTGATTCACAATCGCCTTCGTGTTCTGGCCACGAACCTCGTTCAGCTTGATGATGTGGTAGCCCGTAGGCGTGCGCAGTGGCTGGCCCACTTCGCCCGGTTTCAGCTTGATAATGACGTCCGTCAGAAAGGTGGGCAGCTCGCTGCCCTTGCGCCATCCGAGCGCGCCCCCCTCGAGAGCGGTCTGGCTGTTGGAATAAGCGACCGCCAGCTTGGCGAAATCCTCGCCACTCCTGGCGCGCTGGTAAACCTCCGCCGCCCGCTTCCCTGCCTGATCGATTTGCTCGGGCGTCGCGGTCTGTCCCACGGCTATCAGGATGTGGGAGACGTTGTACTCGTTCTGCTCCGAGGGCGCATTCGCCTGCTTCGCGAGAAACTGGTCAATCTCGCGTGGCGTGATGCTGATGCGCTGAAGCACGTCGCGCTGACGCAGCAATCCGAGCGTGAGCTCCTTGCGCATCTCCTCGCGATAGGAGGCGTAGTCGATGCCCTGCTGAGCAAGCGCTTGCGGAAGCTGGGACAGCGGGATGTTGTTGCGCTGGGCGACCTCCGTCAGGGCGTTGTTCAATGCATCGTCCGGAACCTTGAGGCCTGCGTGCGCAGCCCGCTGGGTCTGGATCTCCTGCAGTACCAGCCGCTCGAGCACCTGCTGCCGCAGTACGTTCTGCGCAGGCAGCTCGAGCTTCTGGGCGCGCAGCCTCTCGCTGACCGTCGCCACCTGCTCATCGAGCTCACTATTGAGCACAACGCCGTCGTTCACGACGGCCACCACGCGATCGAGCAATACGCCCTTGGTGTCCAGCTCGCGCGTTTGGGCGTGCGCAAGTCCTTGTCCTTGCAGCACAAGAATTTGTGCGGCGAGAACCAGCATAGCGGGCAGCAGGGTCTGAATGCTCATTTTACCGTCCACCGCCCCTTATGGGGCCGGGAGTTTTTGCATGGTACGATCCGCAGGCGCATAGCCGCGGATGGCCTCAGTCAAGAAAGAATCCGACGCCGATCCGACACTTGCAAGACCCGTGAGTTCCAGCTGTACCCAGATGCCGGTGTCCTGGGCTCCCGTTGTAGCGGGGGGTACGGGGTGCGTGCTTACGAAGCGGCGTCCGCCGAAACGTACCCTCCAGCAGCACGCACGGTACTCGAAGCCTGCAAAGCGCTCCAGCGCAGTGTGATCCTTCAGGGAGTAAACGCCTCTCAAGAACACGTTCCAGGATTGGCTGATGGGCCAGGCGGTGGAGATTTCCGCCTGCTCCAGCACATCGCGCTGGTACCGGTAGCCGACGTTGATGACCGATTCGCCCGCCGGCTTGTACTGGATATTCACCTGGGAGCGCTCGCTGCGCGAGGTCTGGGGATCCCACTGCAAGCCCAGGTCGGCGCTCCAGTCCTGGAAGGCGGTGAGAGCCAGTTGCGCGACGAAGTCCGAGCGGTGATCGGTACGCACCTCCTCCCCGGGAAGCAGCACGCGCGGAGTCGTGAAATAATAGGTCTGCCCGAAGGTGGCGGCGAGAAACTGCCTGCCGTCACGCGCGTCCAGCAGCCGGCTCGTCACGCCGACGCTCACTTGGTTGGCATCGCCGACGCGGTCCGCGCCCACGTAGCGGTTGTTTCGGAACAGCTCCACCGGATCCAGGTCGGGAAGTGCGGTGTCGAACAACGGCAGTTGATCCTGATTCCGGTAAGGGACATACAGATACAACAGCCTGGGCTCGAGGGTCACCCGCCGCTGATCGTGCGAGCCGGCATTGCGCTCGAACAACAGACCAGTATCGAAGCTTGCAATGGGAAGCGTGCGCAAGGGCGAACGATCCTCGCCCGGATCGGTGTTGCGGAGCGCATATTGCGTCGCGCGCCATGCAATGCCCGGGCGCACGAAATACCCGGGGCCGGCCAGATCGATGGACGCATCGGGCATGACATCGACGCGCCAACCTGTAACGCAGGGGTCGACGCCGAACGCGAGCCCACAGGCGGCCGCCCGGTCGAAGTTCACCGAGCGCGCGAAGTTGACGACTTCCGACTCGAAGCCGTATCTGAGCAGCTCGGCGGGGCCCCAGCTATTGTTCCCGCTCACCGCGAGACTGGGCAGGCGCGCATACGGTCTGTCGGTTTGCGCCAGCGTGTTGTCCGTGGTCTGGTAATGCTGCACTTCGCCGTCGATCTTCCAATGCTCGTCGCGGTACGTCAGCGTCGCTTGCCGCTGCACGAATGCCGTGCTCGTGCCCTCCGGACCTTGCGCGAAATCCTCGAAGTAGGTCGTGTCGCTGACGTTCTCGGCATCGATGGAGAACCGGAAATCGCCGGGAAGCTCCATGACGTTCGTGAGCTTCACGCGGCTCCTGCTCGCGCCGAAGACGTCGTCGTAGGGTAGATAATTCCACGTGAGCTCGCCGTGGTCGCTCGGGTTCATGTAACGCAGGTCGCCGCCCAGGTCCGCACCGCGCCGCGAGTACAGGATCGGCTGGAACGTGAAGTCCGCATTCGGCGCGATATTCCAGTAGTACGGGACCGCAAGCTCCGCGCCGCTGCGCGAGGAGTTGCCGACCGTCGGAAACAGGAAGCCGCTCTTGCGTTCGTTGCCCAGGGGGAAAGAGAGCCAGGGCAGGTAGAGAATCGGCACACCTTCGAAATCAACGCGCGCATCGCGAGCACTGCCGATTCTGCTGCGGGTATCAAGAGTCACGCGATCCGCGCGAATGCGCCACGCCTCTTTCGCTTTGGGGCACGTCGTGAACCTCACACCCTTCAGGTCGAGCACGCCTTGCGGAGTGAGCCGCATCGTGTCAGCGGAGCCACGAGCGGCACGTTGGCGCAAGTCAAATTGCGCTGACTGGAAGTCCGCTCCCTCCGCGGGTGTGTAGTTGCCGCC
The DNA here is from genome assembly GCA_050738795.1 of Steroidobacteraceae bacterium. GTDB lineage: Bacteria > Pseudomonadota > Gammaproteobacteria > Steroidobacterales > Steroidobacteraceae > 13-2-20CM-66-19. Next base: position 8,061 of record JBOIAD010000111.1, on the reverse strand, counting down.
CTCGCCCGTGACGTGCACCACCGGGTCTTCATATTCAATGGCCCCTTCGGTCTTGATGCCATTGGTTTTCGTGTTGTACTGGGCGTGCTGCGCGTGGATCTCCCGGTCTGCCTGGTGCACGGTCACATTTCCCTGCAAGGTCGCATTGCCGTCCGTGCCGAGCGTCGCGCGATCGCTCGTGATATCGATCGCTCCGTCGCCGATACCGGGTTTGCGCTCTTTCACATCGAGTTTGCCCCCCGCTGTGGCGGCCTTCCCGTTGGAAGCAGGCTCCCGGGCGGCCGAAGCGGATGCCGGAGTTGCCAGCCGCTCGGGCTGAGAGGTCTCGGACGGACACACTGGAGGATCGGAGGCCCATGCGACGGACGCAAGGCTGCCCAGCGACAGCATTTTGAAGAGGAAGGGACGCCAGCGCAGCATGAGGGGCGGCATTATAATGGCCCGCCCTTGGCCCGCGGAAAAACCTCGACCCTCCCATGCATGCGAACGACGCGCGACTCGCGCTGCTCCACAAATGGTTGTCCGATGACCTTGGATTGCACCCTGAGCGAGTCGAGCCTGCTTCCAGCGATGCCAGTTTTCGACGCTATTTCCGCGTCTTCCGCAAAGGGGAGACCTTCATCGTCATGGACGCTCCGCCGCAGAAGGAGGATGTTCGTCCGTATCTGAAAGTGACGCGCCTTCTCGAGACCATCGGGGTACACGTACCGCACGTTCACGAGGCAGACGCCGCTCAGGGGCTACTCCTTCTCGAGGATCTGGGTGGTACGCACTATCTGCAGCGCCTCGGCGCGGGCGATGACCCGGATAGACTGTACGGCGATGCGCTCGCCGCTCTCGCGGAAATTCAAACGAGGGGAGGGGAGGCGGCGGGCGAGCTGGGACCGTATGACCGCGAGCCGCTTGCGCGCGAGATGGCCCTTATGCCTGAGTGGTTTTTCCAGCGGCACCTTGGGTTGGCACTGGCGCAGTCCGAGACGCAGATCCTGGACGCGGCGTTCGAGCTCCTGATCAGGGAGGCGATGGCTCAACCTGCCGTGTTCGTACACCGCGATTTTCATTCGCGCAATCTGATGGTCCTGGGTGAGCGCAATCCAGGCGTCCTGGATTTCCAGGATGCCCTGCGCGGTCCGATCGGTTATGACCTGGTTTCGCTGTTGAAGGATTGTTACATCGGCTGGCCGCGCGAGCGCGTCGAGCAATGGGTCAGCGGATATCGCAACTTGTTGCGTTCGCGCGGCGGTGCCGGGGGAAGCGGGGATCGCGAGTTCCTGCGGTGGTTCGATCTGATCGGACTGCAGCGACATATCAAGGTGCTCGGGATCTTCGCGCGTCTGTGGTATCGGGACGGCAAGCCCGGATACCTGGCCGATTTGCCGCTGACGCTTGAATACGTACGCGACACTTGCGCGCGCTACCCGGAGCTCGAGGATCTCTCGGGACTGCTCGAGCAGCGTGTGATTCCGGAGCTGCCGCGCGCGAATGCGCGTGTGGCGGAGCAGGCAGTCGCCGTTGATGCAGGCAACGCACGCGCGCCTGGCCGCACGGACACATGAGGGCAGGCTCTCGAGCGTGTTGGCATGAAGGCCATGGTGTTGGCATGAAGGCCATGGTGTTGGCTGCGGGACGCGGCGAGCGCTTGCGCCCGATGACTGACATGACGCCCAAACCGCTTGTGCCGGTCGGGGGCAAGCCGCTCATCTCGCATCACCTCGAGGCTTTGGCAAGAGCCGGCATCCGCGACGTCGTCATCAATCTGTCATGGCTTGCCGATCGCGTGCGGACCGCTCTGGGTGACGGCCGCCACTTCGGCGTCCACATCACCTACAGCGATGAAGGGGCGACGGCGCTGGAAACCGGTGGAGGCATTTTCAACGCGCTGCAGCTGTTGGGATCGGAGCCCTTCCTGGTCGTGAATGGCGATATCTGGACCGATATCGATTTCGCTGCGCTCGCCTCGCGCATCGAGACCGCTGCGGATTGGCGTACGAACCTGAGTGTACTTGCGCACCTCGTGCTCGTGCCGAATCCACCCCAACATCCCGGCGGCGATTTTGGACTGGATGGCGACAGGGTCCTGGAGCGAGAGTCCGGCCGCTTTACGTACTCTGGAGTCGGGCTCTACCGGCCGGAGCTCTTCGCTGGCTGCACCCCGGGCCGGTTTCCGCTCGCCCCTTTGCTCAAGCGCGCTATTGCAGCAGGCCGGTTGCGCGGCGAGCTGCATCACGGTGATTGGTGTGATGCGGGGACGCCGGAGCGGCTTGCAGCGCTGGATGAGCGTGTGCGCGCTCGCCAGGCCTAGCATCCGGCGTGTCTGTGGCCGCTGTGATGCGTCTCTGGCCCCGGTGACGCGGGCCGCTGCCGCGCCCTGGGTCGTCGATGGATTTGGCCTTACAATGGGTCATGTCGAACCTCAAGGGCATCCCTGTCATCCACGCCGCGACACAGATTCGGAGCGGCGATAAATACATTACACCTCAAGGGTTTACAGCAGTCAGAGACGGAGTGAAAGCGCGCCCCGCCCAGACACCGCTGCCGGCAGCCGGGTCCGGGCCCAAGCCTCCATGGCTGCGGGCCAGGGCGCCGTCCGGATCGGGCTTCCAGAACGTCAAGGCGCTCGTGAAGGAGCATCGTCTCGCGACGGTCTGCGAGGAGGCAAAGTGCCCCAATATCGGCGAGTGCTGGAATGCCGGCACTGCGACGATCATGCTGATGGGTGCCGTTTGCACGCGCGCCTGCCGCTTCTGCGCTGTCGATACCGGGAATCCGCACGGCTGGCTGGAGTCGGAGGAGCCACAGAACGCGGCACGCACAGTTGAGCTCATGAAGCTCAAGTACGTCGTGCTGACATCCGTGAACCGGGACGATTTGCCTGATGGCGGTGCTGCGCATTACGCCGCATGCGTTCGCGCCATCAAGGCGCGAAATCCCCGGACAGCCGTAGAGGCACTCACCCCCGATTTCGAAGGCGTTCTTGCTGATGTCGAGACGGTAGTCGATTCAGGAATCGAAGTCTTTGCGCAGAATATCGAGACGGTGCGCCGACTTACGCACCCCGTCCGCGATCCGCGCGCTGGTTACGACCAGACGCTGCGCGTACTGGAGCACGCCAAACGCCATAACCCGAAGGTCCTGACGAAGAGCAGCCTGATGCTCGGCCTGGGTGAGACGGATGAGGAAATAGCGGAAACGCTGGGTGATCTACGCACGGCCGGCGTCGATATCGTCACGCTTGGACAGTATTTGCGACCGACGCTCAATCATTTGCCGATTCAGCGCTTCGTAACGCCAGCGCAGTTCGATCAGTACCGGCAGTGGGCTTTGTCGCGGGGCTTTCTCGAATGCGTGTCGGGGCCGCTGGTCCGTTCGAGTTATCGGGCTGAGCAGGCTCTCAACCGCAATAACGCCGGGCTCGACAATGTCGCTCTTGCTGCCGACAAGTGAACGCCAGCACCGCTGATATCGCGCAGACACCGGCGCGCAAACCCGGTGTTCCGAAGCCGATCATCCGCCGTCTCGGCCTGGTGGATTACGAGCCTGCCTGGCGCGCGATGCAGCGCTTCACGGACGAGCGCGACCCGATGACGCCTGACGAAATCTGGTTCCTCGAACATCCTCCCGTTTTCACGCTTGGCATGAACGCCAGCCCTGCGCACGTGTTGGCCCCGGGTGACATTGCGGTCGTCCGGATCGATCGGGGCGGACAGGTGACCTATCACGGCCCAGGCCAACTCGTGGTGTATACGCTCCTGGACTTGAGACGCGCAGGGCTGGGAGTGCGCGACCTGGTCACCGCTCTGGAGCGAAGCGTTGTCGCTGTTGCGAGTGAGTTCGGCATCCAGGCCGAATGCCGCCGCGACGCTCCGGGAATCTATGTGGCCGGCAAGAAACTGGGCAGCGTCGGTATCCGTGTTCGGCGGGGCGCCAGCTATCACGGGCTCGCGCTGAATGTGAATCTCGATCTGGAGCCTTTCCGGCGCATCAACCCATGTGGCTACGAGGGCCTCGAAATGACACAGCTCGCGCAGTTGGGCGGTCCGGACCGCGTGCCGGATGCCGCGGACGAGCTCGAGCCGCACTTGTTGCGTGCCCTGAAGTTTGCGCCCGCGTCGCCGGTGCCGCCCGCGCCCTGAGCGGATTCGGCTCGGGCGCTGGAGCGCCGCCGCCAGACTCGCAGCCCGTCGTAACCGTTCTGTCACCGCAGGCCGACTGACAGCGTAACCGGGCGGCCCTAGTCTAAGGGCAGAGCGTCTAAGGGCAGAGCGGCCAGCGGCCCTGTCGAGACAAAACCGGAGATTGCCCATGTACCCGAAATTCAGGCCGCTGCGTGTGGTTGCCGCCGCGGCGCTGGGTGTGGCGGTGGCCACTGTGTCCGGCATCTCGCTGGCGCGCTCGGCCGAGGTCACATTACTCAATGTCTCGTACGATCCGACGCGCGAGCTGTATAGCGACTACAACGCCGCGTTCGCCCGGTACTGGAAGGCGAAGACCGGCCAGGAAGTGAAAATCAATCAGTCGCATGGGGGTTCGGGGAAGCAGGCACGCTCGGTCATAGACGGCCTGTCGGCGGACGTCGTGACGCTGGGACTGGCGGCCGACATCGACGCCATCGCCACTCAGGGCAAGCTGCTGCCGATCAACTGGGCGAGCCGGCTCGCCGACAACAGCTCACCGTACACTTCGACGATCGTATTCCTCGTGCGCAAGGGGAATCCCAAGGGCATCCGGGATTGGGGCGATCTGATCAAGCCGGGCGTGTCGGTGATCACCCCCAATCCGAAGACCTCCGGGGGCGCTCGCTGGAACTATCTGGCGGCCTGGGCCTGGGCGCTGAAACAGCCCGGGGGAAGCGCCGTGACGGCCAGGGAATTCGTCCGCAAGCTCTACAAGAACGTGCCGGTGCTGGACACCGGAGCGCGCGGCTCGACCACCACCTTCGCGCAGCGTGGCATCGGCGATGTCCTCATCGCCTGGGAGAACGAGGCGCTTCTGGCCATCAAGAAGCTGGGTGCCGGCAAGTTGCAACTGGTCGTGCCGACGATCAGCGTACTCGCCGAGCCGCCGGTGGCGGTGGTCGACAGGGTGGTTCTGCGGCGCGGCACGCGTGAGGTCGCCCAGGCCTATCTTCAATACCTGTACAGCAAGGAGGGCCAGGAAATCGTGGCGAAGAATTACTACCGGCCGCGCGACCCACAAGTGGCAGCCCAATATGCCAGCCAGTATCCCAAGCTGAGCCTCGTCTCGATCGCCGAGCTCGGCGGCTGGCCGAAAGTACAGGCGATGCACTTCGCCGAGGGCGGAATATTCGATCAGATCTACGCGCCGTAAAAGGGTGCCGCGGCGCGGTTCGGTCATTCCACGGCGAGCTTGTACCCGGCTCCGGCGGCGGTCTGCAGCAGCCGGGGCGTCGCGGGATCGGCCTCAATCTTCTGGCGCAGCCGGTGCACCAGTTGTTTCAGGAGCTGCCGGTCGGCGGAATTTCGATGCCCCCACACCTGGATCAACAGCCGGTCGGTGCTCACCGTGTGGCCGGCGTTCGCCAGCAGCATCTGCAGCAGGCGCAACTCGAGCTTGGTCAGGCGCACCGGCTCGGCTTCCCCGATGCGTACCGTGTGCTCGTCGATATCGAGGGCCACCCGCCCGGCGGCGAGCGGCGCGGAATTTTCCATGCCGGCCCGTCTCAGCAGGGCCTTGATGCGCGCCAGCAGGGTCCGGGGGCTGAATGGCTTCGTGAGATAGTCGTCGGCGCCGAGCTCGAGCGCGCGCACGAGATCCTCTTCCTCGCCCCGCACCGTTAGCATGATGACCGGCACGCGCGAGCGCTTGCGTATGGCCTCGCACACCTGGAAGCCGCTCGCTCCGGGCATGTTGATGTCCAACACCACGAGATCCGGCGACTCCGCTTCGAAGGTCCGCAATGCACCCGGCCCGTCGCCGGCCTTCACGACGAGATATCCTGCCTGCGCGAGCGTGAATCCAATCAGCTCGCGCAAATCGCGATCGTCGTCGGCGACCAGCATCTTCATGCGCTGCCCTCGACGGGTAATGAAATGACGAACCTCGTGCGAGCCTGCGCGGTGCGCACCAGCGTGATCGTACCGTCATGCCGGTCGATGATCGATTTTACGATCCACAGCCCGAGCCCGAGGCCCCCGGGTTCCGGCTCTTCGTCGGATCCGCGCTGGAACCGCGCGAAGATGGTCTCACTCTCGGCCGCCGCCGGCCCAGGGCCTTCGTCCTCGACCCACGCCAGCACGCGTTGCGCCTTTGCCTCGGCTCCGATCCGCACGATGCTTTCCTCAGGCGCGAATTTGTTGGCATTTGCCAGCAGGTTGACGAACACCTGGGTGAGCCGTGGCTTGTCCCCTTCCACGAGCGGGAGATCCTGGGGCAGGCTCACTTCGAGCGTCTGCCGGCGCAGCGTGAGGAGCGATCCGACGAGCGCCTGCGCATCTTCCACGACCTCCGCCAGCTCCACACTCTGGCGGCGGATTCCAAGCTGCCCGGACTCGATGCGCACGCTCTCCAGGAGGTTGTCGATGAGCCGCGTCAGGCGCAGCGTGCCGCGCTCCAGGGAGGTCACGAGCTCGCGTTGTCGCTCGCGTGGCATCGTGTCGAGCCCGGCGAGTAACAGCTCGATGGAGGCGAGCTGCGCGGCGAGCGGGGTGCGGAATTCGTGCGAGATGTTGGCGAGCACCGAGTCGCGCGCCCGTCGCACGCCTTCGAGCTCGCTCTCATCGCGCACCACCTGCACCTGCAGGCCCTCGACCGGCGCGGCGCTGGTGATCACGGTGGTGCGCGCCTCCCCGGAGGCTGCCAGCAGGTGCTCGACCGCCTTGGCGCTGCCCTCGGCGCGGGCCTGCACGATCGGGCAGCGGAACTCGCACGGACGGCGTCCGTCCTCGTCGCGTGGCTGCAGCACGTCGCCGCAGAACCGCCCGAGCGCCTGCTCGGCGGTGACTCCCAGCAGCCGCAGCGCCTGGGGGTTGAGGTAGCGGATGATGCGGTTGCGGTCGACGGCGAAGACGCCCTCGACGATGCCGCTGAGCACCGCCTGGGCCTCGGCCTCGCGGCGGCGCAGGGTGCTGGTGAGCTCGATGAGGTTGCGACGCATATCTTCCATGGTGCGCGCCAAAGTCCCGACCTCGGCGGCGCCGCCCGTGGGGATCGAGGCCGAGAAATCCCCGCTCCCGAGGCGCGTTGCGGCGCTGGTCAGCGCGCGCACCGGACCGGCCACCAGCTCGCCCATCAGCACCCCGGCGAGTACTGCCAGCAGCGCCAGTATCAGCGCGGTCACGAGGAGCCGGCGCACCAGATGATGGCTCGGGTTGTCGACGGCGCTCGTCGGCAGCAGCGCGACGATGAGCGCGATAGCCTCGCCGCTGGAGGCGAACACCGGCACCGCAGAGGCGTAGGTGTCCTGCGAGTCGATGCGCTGCACGGCTGAGTGCGCGTCCGCCAGTGCCGCGGCGTACAGAGGCGTGAACGCGCTCACCGCGCTGCCGGTATAGGTGCGATAGTCGATGAGGCGCACTTCCGCGCCTACCTGGGCGCTCAGAGTGCGCGCCAGAACCGCATCCAGGCGCCGGATGACGTACACCGACAGGCCCTGATCCCCGAGCGGCGCACGCGCGCCGATCAGCGGCACATGCTCGGTGCTCGGCAGTGCCATGAACGTGCCGCCCTGCTCGGCGGCAGCAGTGACGATCTGCTGCCAGTCGAGCGCCGGACCTGAGACGGCGACCACGGTCTTGCCGGCCAGCACCGCGCAGGCGTCCACCCCGCCGCTCTCGCACGAGCGGCGCAGGAACGGCGGCAGTGCCTCGCTCTGACCTTCCGCCAGCAGCCGTTGCAGCGTTGGCCGCTCGGCGAGCGCGCGTGCGGTGGCGTGGGCGTCCTCGCCGATACGGCGCAGATCCTCGCGCGCGGTGGTGGCCGCGAGCTGCACGCGCGCCTTGCCCTGCTCGTCGGCCAGATCGCGCAGCACGCGGCTCGCAGACCAGGAGATCCCGCCACCCACCAGCAGCACCAGCGTCACGTGGATCGCGACCAGCCACCAGG
>JBOIAD010000110.1:0-42694 GCA_050738795.1 Steroidobacteraceae bacterium | reverse complement strand
GGGCTGCACCCGGCGGCGCACGATACGATTGCGGCGCAAGTGGCCGCTGATTCCGGAAAGCGTTATCGTGGCAGAAGTACCAGAGGTATCCGATGGCTCGCGCGTTTGACAAGGCTTACCACGCAGTGCGCGACGGCATCATCGCTGGCCGCTTCCCGCCGTCACGGCGTATTACCGAGCAGGAAGTCGCCGCAGCAGCCGGTGTGAGCCGAACTCCGGTGCGCGAGGCGTTCCGGCGTCTGCATGCGGAAGGGATCGTCGACTTCCGCCCCAACCAGGGGGCGATGGTCACGGCCTGGTCGGCCGATGAGACCGAAGAGATTTTCGAGCTGCGGGCGATTCTTGAAAGCCACGGCGCGCGGCGCGCCGCGCAGCGCGCAACAGATGCGCAGATTGCAACACTGCGCGAGCTGGCCGAACGCCAGCAGGCTGAGTCGGTAACGCGTGATGAGGGATACCTTGAGCGCGTCTGCGAGCTGAACAGCCGCTTTCACCGCGAACTGCAGGAAGCTGCCGCAAGCCCGCGTCTCTCGCAGGCGCTGATCTACATTCTCGAGGCGCCGCTGGTACTCAAGACCTTCCAGAAGTATTCACCCGAAGAGTTGGCGCGCAGCGCAGCCCATCATCTTGAAATCGTGCGCGCCATCGAGCATCGCGACGGCGACTGGGCGGCATCGGTGATGCGCTCGCACGTTCTGGCGGCACGCCGTACATTGCGCGATTAGTCCCCCGGCGTTGGCGACGGGCGCAACGGCAGCGATTGCCGCGGCAGCGGCACGCATTTACTTACCGGAAGCGGTAGCTCACATCGACCCCCACGGAGCGGCCAAGCCCCTGGTGCACGAACGAGCCGCCGAACTCCGGGGCGGGTATGACTTCCGCCAGGTACTTCTTGTCGGCGAGATTGCGGCTCCAGGCGATCACGTCCCAGTGATCACTAGTGAAGCCGAGCCGGGCATTCAGCAGCGTGAATGCGTCGCGCGAGGTCCTGGAGTAGTCCGCCGGCGCGCCAAAGACCGACTGCACGGAGTTATTCTGCACCGCGCTGAACCAGGTCTTGCCGATCGCGTTCGCATCCAGCCGGCCGCTCAGCGCAATCCCGCTGCCCCCGCAGGGGACCGAGAAATCCAATCCCGCGGTGGCGGTGTATTGCGGGGCGTACGGCACTTTGTTGCCGGCCGTGTAGGGTCTGCCGGCGTAGTCGTCGATCCTGCTGTCGACGCTGCCCACACCTGCGAAGACGTTGAAATACCGGTTCGCGCGCCAGCGCACTTCGCCTTCAAAGCCCTGCAGCGTCGCCTGGTTGACGTTGGTCACGACTCGCAGCAGTCCGAAGGGACCGGCGAAGAAGTTGAAGATCTGCATGTCGTCGACTTTGGTGTAGTAGTAGTCGGCGCTCAGATACAGCGAATGATTGAGCAACTCGCCTTTCACGCCGATCTCCGCTGCCCGTGATACCTCTTTCTTGTATTCGTCGTTGACATCCGACAGCGACGGCGTAGCGGTGACCGTGCCGTCAGGGGCCACGTAGTGCAGAGCGCCGTAAAAGAGATCCACGGTTGCCGCACTACCGCTGGAGTTGAACCCGCCGCTGCGGAAACCAACGCCCCATGACGCATAAGCCGCCCAGTCCGGGATGAACTTCCAGTCCAGCGACACCTTGGGCTCGAACTGACTGAACGTATCCGATCGGCCGGGGATCGAAGTCGCGGCGGCGTTCGCCGGCAGGTTGTAGTAAGGATTCAGGTACACCGCGCAGTTGTTACCAGGTCCCGCCGGGCAGTCCGGCGCGCCGAAGGCGCCGAAGCCCGGGGTTTGCGGATTGTCCTTGGGAACGTTGTTGTCCACGGAGCGCCGCTCCGAGTCGTAGCGCAACGCAAGGGCCGCTTCAAGGTTCGCCACGATGTCGTAGGCGATTTGCCCGAAACCTGCCGCCACCCTGCTGTGGAAGTCATCGTCATAAAGAAGATCCGTGGGATTCGGGCCGCTCGTGGGTACGAAGGCTTGTGCAAGGAATCCCAGACCCGCATCTGCGCCCTGCGAAACGACGACGTGACGCTTGATGTCGGCGTAGTAAAGACCGCCCAGCCAGCGGAAACGCTGCTCCCCGGGGCTCGTGAGGCGGATCTCCATGGAGACGTCCTTCTGATCGCGCTGCTGATACTGGTAACCATCGCAGCGTGAGGGGCTGTAGGCCGGCAGGATCGAACCGGCGCCGGCATAGAAAGTCGGCGCGGGCAGCGGGGCGCCGACCTGATTGCTGATGTCCGCCTGGCACCAGGGTGTCGCGCCGTACAGGCCGAACGCTGCACTGGTCCCGTCCGTCAGGAAGAAATTCGTCTGATCGTTGTACGCGGCCCAGGCGGTAAGCGCGCCGACCTCGAGTTTCCAGTCCCCTTTGACGGAGAGTTGCTTGTTCACCTGCTCGTTCCGGGGAACGATATTGCTGATGTACTCGAAGGGATGGTCATTCACGTTCTGGAAGAAGTCCGGATTCAGTGCTCCGAACGCCGGCAACGCGAACACCGAATTGAAATTGATCGCGCCCGAACTGATCTTCGAGTACTTCGCCTTGAAGTCGAGCTCCCCGTCGGTGCCGATCTTTACGATGACCCGCGGCGCGGCGCCATACTCCTTGTAGTAGTCAACGCAGTTGTCGCAATTGAGGAAGGAATTCGAATAAAAACCATTGGTCTTGGTGTAGAAGCCGTTGATTCCAGCCGACACGGTGTCCCCGAGCGGGCCGGCGATCCAGAAATTCGCCTTCTGCGAATCATGGTTCGCATAACCGAGGCTGACGTTCCCGTCAAATGCATCGTCGGGTTTTTCAGTGTCGATGATGATCGCGCCGGCGACGGCGTTGCGACCGTAGATCGCGCCCTGGGGGCCTTTCACGACCTGGATTTTGGTAACGTCGGAGAGTTCCTGGCTCAAGGCGTACGGATTGGTCTGCAGGATGCCGTCAACGACGAAGGCGAAATTGGTTTCGGTATCGCGACCGGTGTTCATGCCCCGGATACTGACCTGAAGGTCGCCAGCCTCGGCGGCCTTCACGAACGACACTCCTGGGGTCGAGGACATGAAATCCTGCGGCCGCTCGATGCCGGCAGACCGGATGTCCTGGGCGGTGAGAGCATCAACCGCAACTGGGGCGTCAACGAGGCGCTCCGAGCGCTGGCGCGCGGTGATCACCACTTCTGCAAGCTCATCAGACCCCGTGGCGAGCGCGCCTCCCCCGGAGGGCGCATCGGCGAGGACCGGAACTGCGAACAGCACAAGCGATATGCCTGTCAATAGGAGCAGCACGCGCAACTTGTCCAAAATACTTCCCCCTGGGCGGCGGTAACTTCAGTTCTATGGCCTGGGTCGTGCCTGCTTGAGATAAATCGCTACGGTTCGCATGCAATGTCACGCGGCGGCGCTTCCGATGTATGCAATCTGACCGATTTACCCTCCGGCCGGGTTCCGCGTCGAGCTTAGCGCGGGTCCCGTGTCGTAGCAACGCCACGCGAGCGGAACCAGGCGGGGGCGCGGTTAGCTGGGCAATGTGGAGTCCAAAGTCATCTCCCTGCCGGCAAACGCTCGATCGCGGTTCTCGGTGTTGCACTAAAGGCACATTGTGGCCGGATTCTCTGGAATCCTGAATGGCATGCAGGGTGGTTATGCGCCCTGCAAATTGCGTACAGAGCGAGTGCGTTGCCTGCGCTGAGCGCAGAAGCGATTGGCAATAGTGGAACAGCTACGGACGGGTATGGAGGCCCCCATGAACGTCGATAACAAGTCGGGGATGTGGAGCGGAAGGGAATCGAACCCTCGACCTCTGCATTGCGAACGCAGCGCTCTCCCAACTGAGCTACCGCCCCAGACAAGGCGCGCGATTCTAGCATCGTGGTCCGAAGCGTCCAATGAAAGGTGCCGTCGCACAGGCTCGCAACGCCGCTAACCCTCTAGCCGCCCTCACGGCTATGATCGTGCGCATCTGCAGTGCAGCGCAGGTCAATTCACATGCTGGCGATCGGCGCGCGGGCACCGGAGTTCACGTTGCCCGATCAGGACGAACGCAACCTCTGCCTGAGCACCCTGCTCAATCACGGGCCGCTGATACTTTACTTCTATCCCGCCGACTTCACGCAGGGATGCACCCGCGAGGCCTGCATGCTGCGGGATCTCCACAATGCGATTCAGCGGGTGGGCCTGAGTGTGGCGGGCATCAGTCCGCAGGCGGCGCAGAGCCATCGCGAATTCCGCGAGCGCTACAAGCTCCCGTTCATCCTGCTCTCGGATGTGGAGAAATTCGTGGTCAAGATGTACGACGTGAATGGGCCACTCGGCTTCGGTGTGCGCCGCGCGACCTACCTGATCGATCAGTCGCGCCAGATCCGGGGGGCGGTGCTCGCGGACTTCCGCATCGGCCAGCACGAGGATTTCATCCGCAAGGCCGCCGCACTGAGCGGAACCGGCCGCGCCGTTGGATAGCGCCCAGCCGGGCTGCCTGGCCGAGTCAGTAGGCCATCCGCACCACGTTGGCGTGGCCGAAGCTGGGAATGCTTACGACATAAAGCGTGTCGTACTCGTCTTCGGCAACAGGCGCCACCTCGATTCCGCTGAGCGCGCGGATCAACGCCGGCACGGTGCTGCCGCGGCCAATAACGAGCACCGTACCTCCCTCGTGCTCGTCCATGATGCGGGACACGGTCCCCTTGATGTCGGCCGACGGAAGCACCGTCGGTTGCTTGCCCAATCGTTCGGCAAGCGGGGCCGCTGTCTGCTGGGCACGACGCGCATCGCTGACGTAGATGGCATCCAGATGCCCTGCGCCCTTGCCGCGCCCGAACATCTGCGCCAACCGCTGCGCCCGCTCCTCGCCTTCTGCCGACAGCGGCGGATCCTGGATCGTGCCCGGCTCCTGCTCGGCATGCAGGGCCAACACCACCATCGTCGTCGTCGCTGAGTGGTATGCCGTGAAATAAGCGAGCCAAGCGACTGCCACGAAGCCGAGCGCCGCGGCGAACGTAAGCCACACCGGGAGCAGGAACGGGCGACGGGATCGCGTGAGTGCAGGGGCTTCCATTTCAGTCGCTTACAACAATAAATACATGTCGTTTCGAGATAAGCGCCGCATGGCGCCCTGCAAATCAGCCTCCCCGGATGGAAACCCGGGGGCGCACAGTGGGTCGACTACCACTCCTGATGCGATGGAGCCCTCGTAGTGCGCGTTCCAGCAATCCTCATTGCCGCCTGCCTCACAGCCAGCACAGCCGCTGCATGCGCAGCCGCCCAGGCGGTCACCGGTGCCGATCCCATGATATCGACTCCGGGCCCGGTTGCGGGAATACGCACGGCGGATCTGCGCAAGATCGTTGTCAATGCCGCCGCACCGGCGGGACGGTTGCGCTCGTTGCAGGGCGTGAACGGCGCTCCAGGTCCCGGTGGCCACAAGCCGGAGAATTTCACGTTCGGGGGTTGGAACATGCCCGACGAGGTGGACGCCACGGCCGGCTACCGCATGGCGCGGATAGATCTCGTGCGCACGCACGATGCCTATGGTCCTGCGGACATCGATGCCCGATTCGAAACTGCGAATGCACCCGGAGGTGGACTGATCTCCGCCGAGCGCGACGTGCTGGATATCTTCCCGAATCCCGATGCCAACGCCGACGAGGCCCGCAGCTACAACTTCGCCCCGACGGATCGGCTCATCGCCTCGATCGAGAAGGCCGGCGCGCAAGTGATGTTCCGGCTCGGGCGCAGCGAAGGAGCCGATCCCCGGCCGCCGCAGGATATCAACAAGTACGCCGCTATCGTGAAGCACATCGTCCTGCACTACAACCGCGGTTGGCACGGCGGCTTCCATTATCGTATCCGCTATTGGGAGGTGTGGAACGAGCCGGATCTGGGCAAGGTCTTCTGGGCCGGAACCGCGCAACAGTATTTCGAGCTGTACGCCAGGCTCGCACGAGCCGTGAAGAAAGCCGACCCCCGGGCGCTGGTGGGCGGCCCGGCGATTGCCCGGCCGAACGACGACACCCCGTATCGCGATGCATTCCTCGAGTACGTGCGGGCGGAGCGCCTGCCGCTCGATTTCTATTCATGGCATTGGTATGCGACCGACTCGGACGATCCGCTCGATTTCATCCGCATCGCCGCCGACGTACGCGCACGGCTCGACAAGCACGGCTTTGCGAAGACCAGGTCGATCCTGAGCGAATGGAATTACGGCTTGATGAATCCGATGCCAGCGCCGGCGCAGCGCGCCAGTTTCATCGCGACCGCCCTCATCTATATGCAGGACGCGCCGATCGATGCGGCTACGCTGTATCGCGCGGACAGTGTATTCGGCGCGGATGGCGCCACGCCCGACAAGACGGGCCAGGCGCTCATCGCGCTGGGCCGCATGAAAAACACCCCAGTACGCCTGCCCGCGCAAGGCGCGGATCTCAATGGGTTTGCCGTCGAAGCCGCCCGTTCCGGCGACGGCCGTGTCATTCAGGTGCTGCTCAGCAACTACCAAATCCCGGCCCACTTCCTGGGACCGCGTGCGAATGACGACGTGCTGCACTCGCCACCCATGTTTGACGTCAGACTGCTGGCACGCCGCAGCATCGTGTACCGGAACAATGGCGGCTATGACCTCACCATCGACAATCTGCCGCCGGCGCGCAGATACCTCATCGAGCGTTGCCGGATCGCTGCCACTGCGGATGTCGAACCCCTCGCAGCCGCGACCCTTACCGGCGGCAGGATTCGTCTGCAGGAGCCGCTGCCGCCGCCGGCCATCGAGCTGGTAAGCCTGCGGACTGCCGAGGGAGCCGTCGCGCGACACAGACCTGCGGAGGCGTCCCCTGCTGTGCGCAACCCCATCCCGGGTGCCCGCTGCAGTGCACAAATCGTGACGGGCATCGTCAAATAGCGCCGGCGTGCGCGCAGCCGCTGCGCAATCCGCCCGCAAGACCTGTACTCTGCGCTGCGTTGCGATTCGCGATCGTCCGATTTGCGGGGGTTTTCCATGCGCTCTGGCGGCCAGACTACCGTCATTCAACGCATACTCGAGCGACGCGCCCAGAAGCCGCCTGCGATCCAGGAAGATACGTCCGCAACCATCGCGGTCATGCTGCGCGTCCTGCCGCCTCCCCGCGCGCTGCTGGTGTTCGAAGATGCCGTCCTCCTCGCCCAGCTGCAACGGAAGATCCCCGCGGACCTTCTCGATGGCGAGGCGATCGCCGGTGAGCTCGAAGCAGTACGGCGCTTCAGGGCCGAGTTCTATCCGGTCATCATCACCGACAGTCTCGAGCTGATTCGCAAGATCCGGGCGCTCAAGTCCGAGCGGACGCCCTACATCGTGTTCGTGTCCGAACTGGATGAAGGAACGGAGCGGGAAGCCGGTCTGATCGCGGGCGCAGATGACTGCATCGGCCGGCGCGCGCCGGAGCGGGAACTGAACGCGCGCATCTGTGCCGCTCGCCGCATCGCGGAGCTCGAAGCGGTGTTGCGCATCGCGCTCGCGGAAAATCGCAAGCTCTCCACCACCGACGACCTCACCCGCGTGGCCAGCAGGCGCTTCTTCACAAAGCACTTTCCGCGCGAGGTCGAGCGCGCCGCGCGCTACGGGCGCCCTCTGTCGCTCATCCTGTGCGACATCGATCATTTCAAGAACGTCAATGACACGCTCGGCCACGCGGCGGGCGATGAGATTCTGCGGCAGTTCGGCGCGCGCCTCCAGAATGCGTTGCGGCGCGGAATCGACTGGGTCGCGCGCATCGGCGGCGAGGAGTTTGCCATCGTGCTGCCGGAAACCGGCTACGAGCAGGCGCTGGACGTCGCGCGCAAACTGCGCGCCGCCGTGGCCAACAAGAGCTTCGATACGCAGGACAGCGGCGTCGAAGTGACGGCCAGTTTCGGATTGTGCGGGCTCGAGCGCATTCCGGCCGGTGAAAGAAAAGTTGCCGAGAGCCTCGTGAAAGTCGCGGATGCCGCGTTGTATCGAAGCAAGAACGCCGGGCGCAATCGCGTCACGGCGACGATGTTGCCGGGGGGAATGCAGGGCGGAAAGTCCAAGCCATCGGGCTAAGCGGCGAAACGGACGCCGCGCTCGCCGGAGGAGTGATACGGCCGTGCCGCGGCTGGCGAAAGATCACGCTTTTGTGTCGAAAGATCACTCATTCTGATGCAAGCCCTTGCCGCGATTGTGCTTTGCGGCCCTCAGCGGCCTGCAGTCCACATGGTTATGCACAAATTTTGTGGATAACCGCGATTCGCTCGAGGTATCAGCAGACAGCCTGAGTGCGGTGGCAAGCGGCGCGCGCATATGTGAGACTTCCCGTCCGCCTGGCTTCGCAGACCGGTGCATGAAAAAAGCGGGTAGCGAAAGATCCACCGACGATGCATCTCACGGTGCAGTTGCGCCTGTGGATCGCAGCGACAGCGCGGAACCGCTCGAGGGGGCGCGACTGCAGGCCGAGGTGGCCAAGCAACGTGTACGCATCGCGAAAGACGAGCTGAAGCGCGCACGCAAGCGCCTCAAAGAGGCAAAGCGCGAAGCCAAAAACGCGCGTCGCCACGCCTCCTCGACACGCAAGGAGTGGAAGCGCGCCCGCCGGCACGCGAAGCGGACTGATGCAAGCGTGATCTGTGCGCCTGGTGCGGCAAAGGTCGCGCGCAAGCGCCCAGCCCGAGCACGGCCCGGTAGAAAATTGGCGCGTGCCGCCAGTAAGGCCGGTCGCGCGCAGAACAGCGGCGCGCGCCACCTGCCTGACACCGCGAACAGAGCGCGGCGCGGGCGGCAACCTTGAGCCAGGCACCGAAGCTGATTTGAATCGGGCACAACCGGATATCTGGCGCGTTACCTGAACAAGGAATGGCGTAGCACATGAGTCGAGGATCCTGACCATGCAAGATCTGCAATCTTCACAACGCGGGGCGGCCCGCGGTCGCAGTCCGGTGGCGGACACGTGGGCTCAACCGTCCAGCTCGAGGATGCTCGCCACGTATCTGGCCGATGTCGAGCAGCTCTTGGACGAGCAGCATTGGGATATGGCGCTGCGCGATGCTTTCGATCTGCCGCAGATTGCGGTGGCGCTCACTGACCCGCAGATGTGCAGCTCACATGAGCGATGCAAGGCATGGTGCGCGGAATGGATTCGGCCTTCGGTTGCGGAAGGTGACTCGGGCCATCACGATCGAATCTGTCGTGCCTTGTGCGCGCCTGCGGATGAGGAATCTCATCCACCGTCACAGAGCGTGCCCTCCGCTGCGCTACGGCGATTGCGGTTGCGTCGGCATGCGCGGATTCCCCCGCGCGGATTCAGCACCGACCGCCAGGAAACGGATGATCCTTGCGCGGCAGACGCCGTTGAAATATGCACGGCTGTCGTGGACGGCGTACGTCGGTGGTATGCACACTCGGCATGCCACGACGCCATCGCGCAGGCGAATCTCGCAAGACTGGCGGTGCTTCGGTAGTCTATTGGCCGAAATCGCCGCAGGCGATTTCGGCAGACCGTACCGCGCGGCGTGGCTCACCCGCGGGCAAAAAACGCGCTTCGCTGGACACAGCCTGAACGCCCATTCAATGGGTTAGAGGGCGCGTGTACCTGAGGACTTCATCATAAAGTACCTCTAACTTACTGGCATACAGCGTCTTTTCTGACGAAACGCTTTGCTTCTTGCATCGCCGGAACGCTTGGGGGACTATACCCGCGCGAGGGGCCTCCACATATTGAGTGGTCGTTCAATGGCTCAACCCAGCGGTTCGCAGAAACCCCTTTCCTCATTCGCCGCAACGCGAGCGCCACTGCGTGTCGGCATCATTCTCGCCGAGCACTTCACGCTTTCGGCTTTCGCCGTGTTCATTGATCATCTGCGCCTCGCCGCGGACGAGGGCGATCGCAGCCGGCCTTTGCATGTGCAGTGGTCGATCATGGCGAGCAGGCAGGTCTCCGTCCCGGCAAGCTGCGGCGTCCTGATCGAGCCGACGAGCGGTTTCCTCCAGCCCGAGGCGCTCGACTACGTGGTGGTGGTCGGTGGCATTCTGCATGCCGGCCCGCAGATCGACGATGCCACGATCCGCTACCTGCGCGATGCGGCCGTGAGCGCCGTTCCACTGATCGGAATCTGCACGGGCAGTTTCATCCTGTGCCGAGCCGGGCTCATGAAGGACCGCCGCTCCTGTGTGAGCTGGTATCACTATCAGGACTTTCTCGAGGCGTTTCCCGGTCACGACGTCGTGGCCGACCGGCTGTTCCTGGAGGATGGTCCGCGTATCACCTGCGCGGGGGGAGCCGGCACGGCGGCGCTCGCAACTCATTTGATCGAACAGCATCTGGGGCGCGCAGTGGCCCAAAAGGCGAGCCAGGTTCTGCTCTTCGACCGGGAGCGCTCCGGGAGCGACGCCCAGCCTCACCCGCCCCTCTCCGAGAGTGTGCGCGAGCCCCGTGTTCGCCGCGCATTGCTATTGATGGAGCAGAACCTCACCCGCCCTGTGGCGATTGCCGCGGTGGCGGACGAGCTGGGCGTTTCCGTGCGCCAGCTCGAGCGCCTGTGCCGCGAGCACGTCGGCATGGGACCGGCATCGCTCTACCGCCAGCTTCGGATGCGGTACGCACACTGGCTGGTCGAAAACACGGATCGCTCGGTCACCGAAATCGCGATCGAGGCGGGATTTGCCGACTGTGCGCATTTCTCCCGACAGTTCAAGGACGCCTACGGACTGTCCCCTTCAACGCGGCGGCTGCAACCAAACCGCACGACCTACGGCGATGCAGCGCGCGCGCGCGTGTTTGAATAGCCCCGCTCCCACGTTGCCGGTGCGCAAGACTCGGCGCTAGCAGCTTGTCGACTTGCGCGTTGTCGCCGAGCAGGCACGGTCCGAAAAAGCGCCGAAGGCGACTTTTTCCCATGGACTAGGTCTGGAGAATCACCGCCGCATCGGCCGTCCAGCTCACGTAGACCTCGTCGCTCCAGTCGATCGACCACTCGGAAGTCCGGCGCTCGTTTTGCGCAAACACCGTGACCAGCATGCCGCTGCCGGTCTTGATCTGGTACGTCGAGCGGTTGCCCAGATAGCCGAGCTCCCACACCACACCCTTGAGCTGATTGACATGGCCGCTGGGCGCGGGCTGCTTGCTGAGGCGGATCTTCTCGGGCCGCAGCGCCACCCAGACCTGCTGGCCGGGTGTGAAGCGGCCGACATCGTCGACCACCAGGTCGCAGCTGACCTGCGAGCAGCGCACCGTGATCAGTCCCGGCTCGCACGTGGCGACGGTGCCCTCGAACAGATTCGTCGTGCCGACGAAGTCGGCGACGAAGCGGCTTTGCGGAAACTCATAGATTTCCGACGGGGTACCAACTTGAACGACCTTACCGCGGTCCATCACTGCGATCCGCGTGGCGAGCGCCATCGCTTCGTCCTGGTCGTGGGTCACGACGATGAAAGTGATGCCAACCTGGTGCTGCAGGTCCATGAGCTCGAACTGGGTCTTTTCACGCAGCTTCTTGTCGAGTGCGGACAACGGCTCATCGAGCAGCAGCACCTTCGGACGCCGGATCAGCGCTCGCGCCAGTGCCACTCGCTGTCTCTGGCCGCCGGAGAGCTGATGCGGCTTGCGTTGGCCCAGATGTCCCAGCTGCACCATGTCCAGCGCTTCACTGACACACTGCTTCTTCGCGGTGCGATCCATGTCCAGGCGCTTCAATCCATACGCCACGTTGCGCTCGACCGTCATGTGCGGAAACAGCGCGTACGACTGGAACATCATGTTCACAGGCCGCTCGTGCGGCGGCACGCCGGCCATCTCGACGCCGTCGATGGTGATCTGGCCCGCGCTCTGGCTCGCGAAGCCGGCGAGCAATCTCAACAAGGTCGTCTTGCCGCAGCCCGATGCGCCCACCAGCGCGAACATCTCTCCCTTGAATATCGACAGGCTGATGTTGTCGACCGCCGTAAATGCGCCGTAGGTCTTGCTGACGCCCTGGATGACGATCTGGGGTTTTGCCTGCGGGTCGAGCCAGGGACGCTCGGCGACCGGCTTTTGCTGGCTGCTGATCATGCGGTTCGAGGCGGTGCCTTCAGAAGTCCCCGGGCGGTGTCGCCTTGCGCCGCTCCGGCGTGAAGAATGGCCGCTCGACGACGCGCGCGCGTGCCATGCGCCGCTCCCAGACGAGCTCGCGATTCAAGTAGATTTCGGCCCAGAGGCTGCGGCCGGTCTCGAAGTGCGGCGCATCGAGCATGGCCAGGGCGATATTACGCTTGCACGTCGGCGACCAGGCCGCCGACGTGACGCTGCCGGCCTGGCGGCGGCACGCGCGGTCGGCATACAGCAGCGCGTTGTGCGCCGGCTTGTTTCCTTCGATATCCAGGCCCACGAGGCGGCGGGCGGCGCCGTGGCGCTGCTCTTGCAGCAGAGCGCGCCGCCCCGTGAAATGTCCTTTGTTGAGGTCGACCAGCCATGCCAGGCCCAGCTCCAGGGGCGAGCGGTCGCGGCCGCTGCGGACGGTGCGGGCACTGGAGATGAAATCGAGGTTGGGCTGCAAAAAGCCCGCCTCGATCCGCGCAATGTTCAATGCCCTGGAACCGATGGGGCGAATCCCGCGCGTGCGGCCGGCCGCCATGAGCGCATCCCAGACCCGTTCCGCGTGGCCGGGCCTCATCCACAGCTCATACCCGAGATCTCCCGTGAAGCCGGTCCGGGACACGGTGAGATCGATGTCATCCAGACGGAACGAGCCGATCTCGAAGGGTTTGAGCCGCTCGAGGCCGCTCAGTCCCATGGCCTTGAGCACGGCGCAGGAGGTCGGGCCCTGCACGGCCAGTGCCGCGATCTGTTCCGTGATTTCATCGATGGACACGCGGCTATCGGCCCCATCGAATCCAACCGCGCTGTCCAACAGCCAGTCGAGCTGGCGCTCTGCCGTGCACAGGCGGTACTCGTCCGGCGCGAGACGGAACACCGTCCCGTCATCGATCAGGTGACCTGCATCGTCGCACCACACACAGTAGGCGACCCGGCCCATCTTGAGCTTGCTGAGGTCGCGGGTGACGAGCCGATTCAGATACCGCAGCGCCCCGGGACCTGCGATCCGGTACTTCACCATGGGAGTCAGGTCGTAGACGCTCGTGGCATTGCGGATGGCGAAATATTCCTGCTCCACGCTGGTGTACACGTCGACCGTTGTATAGCCCGCCCACGCAATGAAGCTGTCGAGCTGGCTCGCCGCGCGGGCACGCTCGTGAAACGGTGTCTGCAGAAGCGGCGTACGAAAGTGCGATGACGTGGCGCCCGGGACTTGCGGGGCGGGAGTTGTCTCGGCATTCAGATCGGGCGTCATCCCAGCGGCTCCTCTCAGGCGGCCCGCGCCAGGACTTGGCGCGCGGCGTTGCGTCCCGCCATACCCATCACACCGCCCCCGGGATGGCAGCCCGCCCCGCACAGATACAGGCCCTCCACCGGAGTGCGGTATTGAGCCGCCCCTGGCACGGGACGCACCATGAAGAACTGGTCCAGAGCGAGCTCCGCATGATGCCAGTGGCCGCCGGTGATGCGAAACTCGCGCTCGATGTCAGGTGGCGCAAGCAGCTGGCTCGCGTGGATGGATTTCCTCAATCCCGGTGCATGCGCCTCGAGCACATCGATGATCGTATCCGCGAAACGCTCCCGCGCGCCCTCCCAGCCCGCGGCGAGCGCATAAGGTGCGTACTGAACGAGTGCCGAGAGCACGTGCCTGCCGGGAGGCGCCAGTGCGGGATCACTGAGCGTCGGCAAGGTGATCTCGACAGCCGGGGCAGCCGAGAATTCACCGTACTTCGAATGATTGAAGGCTCGCTCGAGATAATCGAGCGATGGCGCAATCAGCAGCCGCCCCGTCAACGCTTCGGGAGCGAGACCGGTGAATTCCGGCAAACCCTCCAGCGCCAGATGCAGTTTGGCTGTGAGACCCCGCGTGCGCAGGTGGCGGATGCGGCGGACGAAACCCGTATCCAGATGTTCCGCACCCAGCAGGCTCAAAAACGTCGCCTTCGGATCCACGTTGGAGACCACGACGCCGGCGCTGATGGTTTCGCCGGATGCCAGCAGAACGCCGGCGGCGTGATCGTCGCGAACGATGATCCGCTCGACGGCTGCGGCGGTCCTGATCTGCGCGCCCGCTGCCGCGGCGGCTCTTGCAAGTGCCTCCGACAGCGCGCCCAATCCCCCTCGCGGCTGCGCCAGCGTATTGCCGCCGGTCTCCTGGCCACCGGCGCCAGCGGCGGCGGCAAGACGATACAGCAGCGTGAACGCCGAACCGGGCGAGCGTGGCCCGAAATTCGTGCCCAGCACGGCATCGAAGCCCAAGGCTCCCTGCAGCAGCGGTGTCTCGAAGTTGTCTTGCAGCAGGTCATAGACATTCATACCGCCGATGCGCAGCAACTCGCGCATGTCGTGACGTCCGAGGCGGCGTATCTGCCATCCAAGACGCAGCAAGTCGCGCTTATCCCGCCATGAGTGCGTGCCCAGGCGCGGGGGTGGACGCTCCAGCAAAGGACGCAAAGTCTTCGCGAATCGGCGCATCAATCCGGCATAGGCCGGGTAGGCGGACGCGTCTGCCAGCGAACAGGGGGAACCGCCTCGTGAAGTGAGCGTGTCGCCGGAGAAAATCAGTGCGGCGCCGCCGGTGGACAGCGCAACGGTCGGCATACGCGCGGCCGCCAGACTCAGCCCATGCGTATCCAGGCGCAGATCCTGAACGATCGGACCGGACATGGCGTGCAGCAGGTGGGCACATGCCGAGACCCGAAATCCGGGTGCGAATTCGCGTGTTACCGCAGCGCCGCCGACTTCGTCCGCCGCCTCGAGCACCAGGACCGAACGGCCGCTACGCGCCAGATACGCGGCGCATACCAGTCCGTTGTGGCCGCCGCCAATCACGACACAGTCATAACGCGATCCGCCGGTGGATACCGCGGCCGCCGTCATCGCACCCTCCCCTCATCCCGCAGAATCGCGCCGGCGGCATTGAATCCCGGAGCACCCATGACACCGCCGCCCGGATGCGTGCTGGAGCCGCACATGTACATGCCCCGCACCGGGGCCCTGTATTGTGCATAGCCGGGAACGGGCCGATTGAACAGCAACTGGTCGAAAGTGAGCTCACCCTGAAAGATGTTTCCCTCGGTCAGGCCCACTTCGTTCTCGATGTCCCATGGGGTCCGGATCTCCGCGTGCAGGATGAGATCCTTGAAGTTCGGGCTGTGCCGCGCGATGGTGTCGATGACCGTGTCGCCGAACGCCTTTCGCGTGACATCATTCCAGGTTCCGTCCGCAAGCCGGTACGGGCAGTACTGCACGAACACCGACATGTAATGCTTGCCGTCCGGTGCCATCGTGGGATCGATCTGCGAGGGAATCAGGATATCGAGATAAGGAGACCGGGACCAGCGTCCATCCTTCCAATCGTCGTAGGCGCGCTCCAACATCTCGATGGTATCGGTCACGTGCATGTCGCCGCGCGTGCAAGGCGCGCCCTGGGGAATCGCGGGGAAGCGCGGCAGCCCGTCCAGCGCGATGTTGAGCTTTCCCGATGATCCGCGGATCTTGAACTTACGCACCTGCTGCACGAATTCGTCCGGCAGGTCGTGGGCATCCATTGTCTCGAGGAAAGTGCGCCGCACATCGAGATTCGACACGACGATGCGAGCGGGAATCTCCTCGCCATTCTCCAGTGCCACTCCTACCGCGCGCCCATTGCGCACGAGAATCCGCTCAACCGGCGCCCCGCTTCTGATCGTGCCACCGCTCGACTCAAGCGATGCGGCCAGCGTGGCGGTCACCGCACCCATGCCGCCGCGCGCGAACCCCCAGGCGCCGACGGTGCCATCGATGTTGCCCATGTAATGATGGAGCAATACGTATGCGCTCCCGGGCGAGCGCGGACCCAGCGCCGTCCCGATGATGGAGCTTCCGGCCAGGTGGGCCTTGACGATCCCGCTCTCGAAATACTCATCGAGCAGGTCCGCACAGCTCATGGTCCAGAAGCGCAGCGTGTCGTACATCTGCGCCTCGCCCAGCCGATGGAAATGCCTCCCCAGGTACAGCAGCTCCCTGATATCGCGGGGCTTGAAGGAAGTTGGATCGGGAGGCTCTCGCAACAGCAAGGGCTTGATGAACCGGCAATGGCGCATCATGTCCCGTGCATACCGATCGTAGGCCTCGGCATCCCGCCTGGAGTGGCGCGCGATCTCGCGGCGCAGGGCATCATGATTGTCGTACAGCGCGAGATGTCCGCCGTCGCGCATCAGCGTGCAGCCGCCTTCATACGGAATGATCTGCAAGCCGAAATGCGGCAGGTCCAGGGCACGGATGATCTCCGTACGCAGGAGGCTGCACACATACGAGCAATTCGAGTACGTGAAATCCTTGTACAGCTTGCGGCTCACGGCGGCCCCGCCGATGTACGCGTTGCGCTCCAACACCAGCACGTCGAGACCGGCTCGCGCCAGATAACACGCCGCCACGAGGCCGTTGTGGCCAGCGCCGACGACGATAGCATCGGGACGCTTACTGGAAGTAGTCGCCATGCCTTGCCCGCCCCCCGGCGGGTGAGATCAAGCGGCGGGGACCCCGGGAACCACCACCCCAGGCGACTTGCGGCCATCGGCTGCCCGCAACGTAGTGTCGATCGCAACTTCGAACGCCGCAAGCGTCTCTGTCAGGCAGGATTCGTCATGCGCGGCGCAGATGAACCATGGCTCGCGCGAATCCGGCTCGCACAGCACTTTCTCATCGTGCAGCACCCGGGCGGCGGCGTCGTAGAAGGAGTAATCGCTGCGCTTCCAGTCGCGATAGTTCCGCGGCGGATCGTGAGCGAAATACAGGCCGCTCATCGATGGATGGCCTACGAAGCTGTGTGCAATGCCCCGCGCCTTCAATATGCTGCTCATGCCACTTCGCAGCCGCGTCCCATACTGTGCAATGCGTTCGAGGGTGTCCGTTTCGTCCAGGATCTCCAGGGTTTTCTCGGCCGCGGCAAGGGATACAGCGTGGGCCGTGTAGGTTCCGCCGTGAGCCACGCCCTGGCCGATCTTGCGCATGATTTCCTCACGCCCAGCGAGTACCGAGATGGGATAACCGTTGGCAACGGCCTTGGCAAACGTGCACAGGTCGGCGTGGATGCCATAGAGCTCCTGGACTCCACCGCGTGCGACACGGAAGCCCGTTTTCACCTCATCGATGATTAACACTACGCCGTGTTGATCACACAATGCGCGTGCCGCGCGCAGGTATTCCGGATCAGCCGCGATACCGAGGCAATTGCCCATTATGGGCTCGATCAGCAGACAGGCGATCGCGTGCGCACGCCGCTTGAAGACGTCCTCGAGCTGGTTCGCGTCGTTGGCCTGCACGAAGTGCGCAAAGCTGCGCGTGCTGACGGGAATGCCCTCGCTGTACGGACGCACTTCGGGGTCGCCGACCTGGCCCCATTTGTCCATGGGCGTATACCACATGGCCGCATCGAACAGCCCGTGGTAGCTGCCTTCCAGGATGACGTAATCGTCCTTGCCTGTATAAGCACGGGCGAGGCGCAGCGCTGCCATCACGGCCTCGGTGCCGGAGTTGGAATAGCGCACGAGCTCGGCTGCGGGCACCATCTTGGCGATCCGCTCGGCGACACGCAATTCGCGTTCAGTGGAGAGCGCGAACACGCCGCCAACCTGCATGCCATCGCGAGCGGCCGCATCGACGCGCGGATCCGCGTAGCCGAGGATCGCCGGGCCGTAGCCCATGCGGTAGTCGATGTAGACATTGTCGTCCAGATCGACGATCCGCGCGCCGCGGCCGTGTTTCACGTAAATAGTGCGCTCTTCGCCCCAATAGCGGAAATTGGAGGCGACCCCCAGCGGCAGACGCTTGAGCGCGCGCCGGAAATGCTCTTGATTCTTAATCAGGATCCGGGACATGGCCGCGCGCTCGACTGACGAATGCCTGCGGTCACGGTACCACCGCGGCACGGCATTAGTCTATATGAACATATAAATTTTTCGGCTAGACTTGCATGACCATATAATTCGACAGCCTGCGGGAGCGCCTGCAATGAATTCCCGAGCCCTGCACACGCCCGAGCCGAGCCCCGCGCCCCTGCCGCGCGCCCTGCCCGCGTGGGCCTACAGCCACCCGGAGATGACACGGCTCGAGTACGAGCGGATATTGAAGCCGAGCTGGCAGATCCTCTGCCATGTCAACTCCATACCCAAGGCGGGCGATTACCTCACGCTCGATTTCGGGCCGGAGAGCGTGGTGGCGGTGCGCAACTCGCAAGGCGGAATCGAGGCGTTTCACAACGTGTGCCGCCACCGTGGGGCGCGAATCCTCGACGGCACGGGCAACTGTCCCGGTGCCATCACGTGCCCTTATCATGGCTGGTCGTATCGCCTGACGGGCGAGCTCATCGGCATGCCGGTGCGCGAGAGTTTTCCCGGCCTGGACCGGGCCCGGCACGGCCTGAAGCCGGTGCGCACGGCCATCCACTTCGGATTCGTATTCGTAAGCCTCGCGGGCGACCCGCAGCCGCTGGAGCGGATGTGGGGCAGCTTTCTCGATGACTTCGTGCCGCACCGCTTCGAGACACTGCAGCCCCTCGGGCCCCTGTACAGCGAGCATTGGGATGTCGATTGGAAGATCGCGATGGACAACTATCTCGAGTCCTACCACGTACCCATCGGACATCCCGGTCTGTTTCGCATGTTCACACCCGATTACGACGATCAGACCAACCTTCCCGGCGTCGCGCGCGGCATCAGCTGGCTGCGCGAGCGGCCGTCCACGAAGTGGAGCGAGCGGATGTACCAACAGCTCATCGGCCAGGTCACCGAGGATCTGCCCGCGGCACATCGCCGCCGCTGGACGTTCTACAGCATGCTGCCCAACCTCGGGATCGATGTCTTTCCGGACCAGATGGATTTCTTCCAGGTGCTGCCCCGCGGGCCGGGCAAATGCACGATTCGCGGCGGATCCTTCGCGCGTCCGGATGACCGGCGCGAAATGAAGGTGACGCGCTACCTGGCGGCGCGGATCAACAGGCAGGTGCAGCGGGAAGACGAATTCCTCTGCCAGCGGGTCCAGCGCGGGCTGGCCTCGAGCAGCTACGAGCCGGGACCGTTGTCGCAGCTGGAAAACTGCATGCTGGAGTTCCACGACCTGCTGCGCGAGCGAATCCCGGAGGTGCGGCTCGCCAGCGCACCCGCGAGCTTTGCATAGCGGCAAACGCCGGGCCTTTTGCCCGCCGAGGCCCCCGGGCGACTTGCAGCAATGTCAGCCTCGCCGGGTCGCTTCCAGGCCAGGCAGCAGCGCGGCCACGCTGCGCCGAAATTGCGCGAGCGCGGGACTGATCGTTCCCGGGTCTTGCGCGTCCCCTGCACCCGCTGCGAGCCCCGCCTGGGTTGACTCGGCGACCTCGATATCCTGCCGCAGCCAGGCCGGGGCACGCCGCAGTCTGCGCGGCTTGGCGGCGCGCTTGCGCGAATCGGGCGTTGCCCGGGAATACTCCAGACGGCGGATGCGGCTCTTGCCGGGGGATTCGGGGATGACCTGCAGTACGAGCGCGCCCGTGGAGCTGGCCTCCAGCAGTTGATTGGGCGCGAGGAACGTGCGCTGCGGGCCTTTTGGCTGCGGCGGCGCCTCGAGCCATTGCTCGACCAGCAGCTTCCAGTCGGCGGCGACTTCGATATCCTCCGTGCCCGCAGGCTGCAAGTTGGATACCGAGCCCCACTCGGCCACCGGCGGAGCCGACGCGGCACCGAACGCGCGCACGAGAATGAGCCGCCCCGGCTGCGCAATCTCCAGAGGAGTCAAATCACCGGGTGTGCTGCCCGCACGCAGCTTACCGTCCAAACCGTATTCGAGCGCGTGTATCGCGCATTGAATCCCCGTCGAGAAGTGTCCGCGTGGCAGCGCCACGAGCGCATGCGGACGTTTGCGGCAGCTGTTCCGGAACGCACGGATCGCCCCTTCCGCGTCCCGCAGCACCAGCGCGCGCTCGCCCGCCAGGTCCACCGTTAGAAAATCACCCGCGTGCGCAATATCCGATTCATGTCCTACGAGCTGCCATGAGGGCCGGAACAGCCTGTCGCGCTCCAGAGTGAGCAGCATCGCATCGGAATAGGCCCACGCAGGCACTCGCGCGGCCGACAATGCAGCCGGCGCGGCACCGCCGAATTCTCGCGGAAACACCGAGCGCAGGTACGCCAGCGAGCGCTGCTTCGCGCCCCCCCGATCGATCTCGGCCTCGTTCGTGAACGCTATGCCCTGCCACAGGACCTCCAGGACACCGATCAGGCCCAACGCCACGCCGTCCGGATCCAGGTGTGACTCGCCGCTCTGCACGATCACCCGCTCGATCAGCTCACGCACCAGCGCGGCGAAGTCGTCGTCCTTTTTACCGCAGATCTCGTAGTACTCCTGCCGCGAGCTGGCTTCGCCCCAGAACGAATACCAGACCGAGACCTTCCGGGGACTTGCGATATCCGGATCCAGGTACAGATCGACGAGCAGCTCCAGGGCGCGCACTGGAGTCTCCTTCAGGCGCGCCACGGGCGTCATCACCCGCTCCTCGAATTCCGCGGCCAGGTAGGCAAGCGATGCGACCAGCATCGCGTCCTTGGAATCGAAGTAGAAGCGCACGATGCCGGGGGACATGTCCGCGATCGCCACAACTTTTTCCACGGTCGTGCGCGAGGGGCCATGAATGTGAAGCGCGGAGATGCACGCATCGATGAGGCGCTGGCGCTGCCTGGCCCGCGAGGCGCGCTCGGGAGCGTTCGCAGCGGCACCGCGGGTGGTTCTTTGGCTCGGCAAATGAGTTACCGTATTGGATCCGGCGGCACGGCGCGGACGAAGTTGCACACGGCAGCGAGTTTATCGCGCAAAATACCCCACAGACACCTTTCAATCACGAATCATGAGACTGATCGAGCGTCCGGGCCGCTGGCTCATCATTCTGCCGCCGCTGCTGTTCCTTCTCGTCTTCTTTCTCATCCCGTTCGCGTTCGCCTTCAAGATCAGCCTGGCCGAGACCGCGCCGCGCGTGCCGCCGTTCACGGACATCCTGACGCGCACCGCCGACAACCACCTGCAGCTTTCGATCAGCCTCGCCAACTACAGATACCTGTTCAGCGACGAAATCTACGGTGTGGCGTACCTGTATTCGCTGCAGACCGCGTTCTTCTCGACGCTGATCTGCCTGGCACTGGGATATCCGATGGCCTATGCGATCTCGCGCGCCTCGAAGTCCACCCAGGGCATCCTGTTGCTGATCATCATACTGCCCTTCTGGACCTCTTTCCTGCTACGGGTCTATGCGCTCGAAGGGATCATCCGCGACAACGGCATCCTCAACACGGTGCTGCTGCGGCTGGGTCTGATCGACCATCCGCTGCAGATCATGCGCACGAGCCTCGCAGTGTATCTGGGCATCATCTATTCCTACCTGCCGTTCATGGTGTTGCCGCTGTTCGCGACGCTGGAGAAACTCGACAACACCTTGCTGGAGGCGGCGGCGGACCTCGGCAGTCCCCCCTGGCGGGCTTTTCTGGACGTGACCGTACCTCAGTCCATCCCGGGAGTCATCGCCGGCTCGATGCTCGTTTTCATTCCGGCGGTCGGAGAATTCGTCATTCCATCCTTGCTGGGCGGCCCGGACAACCTGATGATCGGGCGCGTCCTGTGGGATGAGTTCTTCGGCAACCACGACTGGCCGGTGGCCTCAGCCGTGGCGATCGCCTTCCTCCTGCTGCTCGCCGGCCCGATCGCGTTGTACCAGTACTACCACGTGAAGCAGCTGGAGTCCTGACACCGATGGAGCGACGCTTCTCCCCGGTCCTGTTCTGCGCACTGAGCGTCGGCGTCGCCGTGCTTTACATCCCGATTCTTGTGCTCATTGCATACTCGTTCAACGCATCGCCGCTCGTGAACGTGTGGGGCGGTTTCTCCACGCATTGGTACGCCGCGCTGCTGCACAACCGGCAGGTGCTCCAGGCGGCTTTGCTGTCGCTGGAAGTGGCGATCTGCGCATCCACCGCCGCAGTCGTGATGGGATCGCTCGCTGCCATCTCACTGGTCCGATTCGCGCGTTTCCGCGGGCGGTTGTTGTTGACAGGCATGGTGAATGCGCCGCTGGTGATGCCGGAGATCATCACCGGAATCACGCAGCTGCTGCTGTTCGTCTCGATGCTGCAGATGTTCTCCTGGCCGCATCGCGGCTTCACGACGCTCGTGATCGCGCACGTCGCCTTCTGCACGGCGTATGTCACGATCACCGTGCAGTCGCGGCTGCAGAGTGCCGACCGCTCTCTGGAGGAAGCTGCCATGGATCTGGGCTCGAGCCCGGCGCGCGCCTTCGTGGAAATCACGCTGCCGATCATCGCTCCGGCGCTGGTCTCGAGCTGGCTGTTGAGTTTCACGCTGTCGCTGGATGACCTGGTGATCTCGAGTTTCGTGTCCGGCCCCGGCGCCAGCACGCTGCCCATGGTCATCTACTCCAAGGTCAAGCTCGGTGTCAGTCCCGACGTCAACGCACTCGCCAGCCTCATCATCTGCCTCGTCGGCTCGTGCGTCATCGGCGCCGGCTACTTCATGCGACGCGCCGAGCGGCAGCGCGCACTGGAGATGCAGGCGGCGGAGCGCGCCTAATCCATTGGAAAAAGTCGCCTGCGCGCTTTTTCGGACCGCCGCTGCGTTTCCAGCCGCAAAAGGCGCGACTTTTGCGAGCGGGCCGCAAGCGCTGCGGGCTCTAGGGCCGCTCGGCCGCGCAGGTGTAGCGCGGGTCGTGCGCCGGCCGGCTGAAGATCCTGTGCACCAGCGGCTCGAACGCCTCCAGCGGTTTGGCCGGATAGTCCGGGTCGAACGACACCTGGTCCCAACGATGGCAGAAAGCCACGCACGCATCGAACCATTTGTGCCCGCGAAGGCGCTCGCGCATGTTGCGATCACCGCCGGTGTGGTGCACATAGTAGTAGGTTTGGATCAGCCCATGCTGCTCGACGATCCAGGTGACCTCTGGCCGCACATAGGGCCGCAGGATTCCCGCGGCGATTTCGGCGTGGTTGTAGGGCGCCAGCTCATCGCCAACATCGTGGATCAGCGCCGCGACGATAAGCTCGTCGTCGGCACCGTCAATGAGGGCCCGCGTCGCCGTCTGTAGCGAGTGCCCCAGCCGGCTGACCGGGTAACCGGCCAGCGAGTGGTCGAGCTTGCGCATGGCCTCGAGGACGCGGCCCGGCAATCCGGCCGCGTAGTCCTTTTCCGCCTGGTCGAGCAACTCGTAGTCCTCGCGTGTACCGTCCTCCATTTTGCGGAAGCTCACGATCCTGCTCTGTTGACTCATGTCAGTCTCCTCGCGCGGGAACCGCCACTGCGCCCACCCGTGCCTCACACCCTACGACGCGGCCAGCCGCCGGCGCAGCACGCGGTACTGGCTGCGCGGCCCATCGATATCGATATAGCAGCCCTGAAGATGGCGCAGCCCTTCGGCAGGGTCGAAGCCGCTACGCCCGTGCAGCAGCCGCCGGTTGTCCATCATCACCAGCTCCGCCGAATTCAGCAGAAACCGGATCTCGAATGCCGGCGAGCGCAACAGCCGGTCGAACGCGCGGCGGGCGCGGAAGTAGGTCGCGAGCTCCTGCGGCGGCCGCAGCGGGACGTAATCCAGCCGCGGACTGAAGTTGACCGCCTGCACGCGTCCAGTGCCATCCACTTCGATGGGCGACGCACTCGCCACGAGCTCGGTGTCGGTGTCCCGATAGCGGAAACGCACCGGCGTGCGTGCGAGCAGCTCGAAGGCGGCCGGATCCTGCGCGCGCAGTGCCTCCGCCGCGGCGTATCCATCCACAAGCGTCGAAAGTCCACCGGTGGTCTCGTTGATCAGACAGTGCAGTAGCTGCACTCCCGGCACCGGCGAGCGGTACGGATTGTCGGTATGGGGATCCAGCGGGACGGAGGTATAGGCCAGGTCGCTGGCATCGGGCGTCGAGCGCACGTCGAAGAAGGCGCCGAAGTTGGTATCGCGCGCGAACCCGAAGGCCGATGCCACCTTCAGGACGGTCTTCGGCTCCGTGGGAACACCGGTGAAGATGATGAATCCCAACTCGAGGAAGCGCGTCAGCCACGCGGCTCGAAGCTCATCGCCGGGCGAATCGCTCCAGGGGACGCGCGGCAATTGGCCGAGTGTCGCATCCCACAGGTGCGGAGCGGGACAGTCGTGATCACCCGGCTCGAGAGCCGCTTCCTGCAGGATCTCGCGTGCGAGAAAGTCCGCCTCGTGTCCGTCCGTGAAACGTACACGAAAGCGCCCGGGCTCGACCTCAGATACCGACGCCAACCCAAGCTGCGGGTCCAGGTCCGACGGATCCTGCCAGCGCTGTCCCGTGCGCAGGTCGATCGTTTTGGAGTCCTGACACCGCTCGCGCAGCCACAAGGGGTGGATGGCGAATCGTTGTCCCCGCGGGAGCTCGATGCTCAGCTCGTTCGGTGAAGTGATCTGCAGCCGTGACATGGAAACCTCCTTATCGCGCCGTCTTGATCCGCGTCCAGGTGCGCGTGCGGATGCGCTCTAGTGCAGGCGAGACCTCCGCGGACTGATACAGCCTCGCCTGCACCTCGGGCGTCGGATAGATCGCCGGATCGTTGAGGATCCGGGGATCGACGAAGGGCCTGGATGCCTGGTTGTCGTTGGCATAATGAATGTCGTTGGTGATCTGGGCGATCACGCGCGGCTCCAGGATGAAATTCAGGAAACGATGCGCGGCGTTCGGATGAGGCGCCCCGGTTGGAATCAGCAGCGCATCGAACGAGCCGTTCGCCCCCTCCCTGGGGACCGTGAACGCGAGATGCACATCGATCCCCGCTGCCTGCGCACGCGCCCTGATGGCGGCATAGTCTCCCGACCACGACATCGAGATGCAGAATTCCTGGTCGGCGAGGCCGTTCATGTACTCGGTGGAATCGAAGGTGCGGATATACGGGCGCACGGACAGGATGAGCTGCTCCGCGCGCTTGTAGTCCTCGCGCCGGGTGGAGTTCGGGTCGAGGTGCAGGTAGTTCAGCGCGAGCTGCAGGACATCCTCGGCGGAATCGAGAAACGTCACCCCGCAGTCGGCGAAGTGCGCAATGATCTGTGGCTTGAAGAGCATGTCGAGACTGTCGAGTGGCGCATCGGGCATGCGCGCCTTGACGAGATCCACATTGTAGGCGAAGCCGTTGACGTGGCGCAGATACGGCATCGCGTGGCGGTTGCCGGGATCCGCGGCGGCCTCCAGCGCGAGCACCTCGGGATCGAGGTTCTTCCAGTTCGGCAGCTTGCGCCGGTCCAGCTCCTGGTAGATGCCGGCCTTGATCTGGCGGCTGAAGAAATCCGTCGAAGTGCTGACCACATCGTAGCCGGAGTCCCCCGCCATCATCTTCGCCTCGAGGGTCTCATCCGCATCGTAGGTGTCATAGACGACCTTGATGCCGGTGTCGCGCTCGAAGGTTGCGATCGTGTCCTTGCCGATGTAGTCGGCCCAGTTGTAGATGTTGACCACCTTCTCCTCGGAGGGCGTCCCTGAGTGCGGATCCGGGGTGCATGCGCATAGCGTCCCTGCCGCAAGCAAGGCCAGACACCCCGCCACACGCGTTCGCCTCGTCATGAAGGTGGTTTGCAGCTCCCGCTTGCCCGCAGCGGCCTTATTATTGATGCGATAATAATAACGGCGCAAGGACTGCGCAGTCACCGCTGGCTGCTCTGCCAATGCGGAGCCACGTAGTAAGGCGCATCGGACGGCGGCAGCATGTTCCGGTCCAGAATGTGATCCGCCGCCTTCTCCGCCAGCATGATGGTCGGGGCATTCAGATTGCCGGTGACGATCGAGGGCATGATCGACGAATCCACCACGCGAAGCCCTTCCACGCCCCGCACCTCGAGCCGGGAGCCGACCACCGCCAGCGGGTCGTGAGCGGCGCCCATCTTGCAGGTGCAGGACGGGTGATAGGCGCTTTCCACGCGCTCCCGCACGAATGCATCGATCTGCTCATCCGACTGCACCGCGGCGCCGGGCTGAATCTCGCGGGCGCGAAACCGGTCGAAGGCCTTCTGCGCGAACACCTCCCGCGTCAGGCGCACGCAGGCCCGCATCTCGATCCAGTCCTCGGGCTGGGACATGTAGTTGAACAGGATTCTGGGCTTGTCCGCGGGATTCGCCGAGGCGAGCCGCACCCAACCCTTGCTCCTGGAGCGCATGGGGCCGACGTGCGCCTGAAAGCCGTGCTCGCGCGCGAGCGAGGAGCCGTCATAACTCACGGCCATCGGCAGGAAGTGGTACTGGATATCGGGATAGCGGACGCCCGCACGGCTGCGGATGAAGCCGCCCGCTTCGAAATGGTTGGTGGCGCCCAGGCCGGCGTGGGTCAGCAGCCAGCGCGCGCCGATGAGCGCCTTGCCGAGCGCGTTCTGATGCCTGTAGAGCGTCACGGGCTCGCGGCTCGCGACCTGGAAATAGAACTCCAGGTGATCCTGCAGGTTCTCGCCCACCCCGGGCAGATGCTGGACGACGGGGATGCCGAGAGCCCGCAGCTCCTCCTGCGGACCGATGCCTGATAGTTTCAACAATTGCGGCGAGTTGATGGGTCCTGCGCTGACGATGACTTCGCGTTGCGCACGCGCGCTGTGCTCGGTGCCCGCCCTGGTGTAACTCACGCCAACCGCCCGGCGCCCTTCGAACAATACTCGCGTCACGTAGGCATGAGTGCGGACGACGAGATTGCTCCGGCGCATCGCCGGGTGCAGGTAAGCCCTGGCCGCGCTGCATCGGCGGCCGTCGCCGACAGTCATGTCCATTCGCCCGAATCCCTCCTGCTGATAGCCATTCATGTCGGGGGTCAGCGGATAGCCGGCCTGCTGGCCGGCCTGCAGCCAGGCGGGATTGAGCGGATTCGACAGCGTGCCGTACGAGGTGCGCAGCTTGCCGCGGTCGCCGCGATACGCATCGCCGCCGGCAGCACGCTGCTCGGCCCGGCGAAAGTACGGCAGGACGTTGCGATAGCTCCAGCCTTGCGCGCCTTGCGCTTCCCAGCCGTCGAAATCCAGCGGATTGCCCCGCACGTACACGAGTCCGTTGATTGAAGAGGAGCCGCCGAGAACCTTGCCGCGCGGAGTATGCAGGCGCCGGCCCCCGAGATGCGGCTCCGGCTCGGTGTGGTAGAACCAGTTGTACTTCGACATGTTCATGGGGATCGACAGGGCCGTCGGCATCTGAATGAAGATCGAACGGTCGGAGCCGCCGGTCTCGAGGACCAGCACCCGGTTGCGGCCGTCCTCGGTCAGACGGTCCGCGAGCACGCAGCCGGCCGAGCCCGCGCCGACGATTACGTAGTCAAATGTCTGATGCGCCAACGCCGCACGCACTTCAGTAGGGGCACTCGACGTCGGCCAGGGCGACGTAGACGCTCTTGAGCTGCGTGTAATGCTCGATCGCCGCCCGCCCGTTCTCGCGACCGAGCCCGGACATCTTCATGCCTCCGAATGGCAGCTCGATGGGCGTGATGTTGTAGTGGTTGATCCAGCAGGTGCCCGCCTGCAGCCTGGCGATGGTGCGATGCGCGCGGGCCAGGTCGCCAGTGAAGACGCCGGCGGACAGGCCGAATTCCGTGGCGTTCGCCCGCTCGATCACGTCATCCTCGTCCTCGAACTCAAGCACAGTCATGACTGGACCGAATATCTCCTCGCGCGCGATGCTCATGTCGTCATGACACTCGTCGAACACGGTGGGTGCGACGAAGAAGCCATTCGCAAGATCGCCCGTGCTGATGCGGCTGCCGCCGGTGACGAGGCGGGCACCCTCGGCCTTGCCGCGCGAGATATAGCCGAGCACCTTCTCCATGTGCTTCTCGGAGATCAGGGACCCGACCTGCGTCCGCGGATCGAGCGGATCGCCGATGCGCATCGCGCCCACGCGGCGTGCCAGCTTGTCGATGAATGCCGCCTTGATACTGCGGTGAACGAACACGCGAGTGCCGTTCGAGCACACCTCGCCCGCGGAATAGAAGTTCGCCAGCAGCGCACCGGACACTGCGTTGTCGAGCCTGGCATCGTCGAACACGATCAGGGGCGACTTGCCACCCAGCTCGAGCGTGAGATGCTTGAGTGTGGGTGCGGCGTCAGCCATCACCGCCTTGCCCGTACTCACCGCGCCGGTCACGGAGACCTTGCGGATGTGCGGATGCCGCGTGAGCAGGCGGCCGGTTTCCGCGCAACCCTGCACGACCTGGAACAGTCCATCCGGCAGGCCCGCTTCGGCCAGCACTTCCTGAAGTCGCGCGGCGGTGAGCGGCGTGAGCTCGGCAGGTTTGAAAATCATGGCATTGCCGCACGCCAGCGCCGGCGCACTCTTCCAACATGCGATCTGCAGCGGATAGTTCCAGGCGCCGATTCCGGCGACCACGCCCAGCGGCTCGCGCCGTGTGTAGCCGAAAGCCTGGGGACCCAGATCGAGATGCTCACCCGCAAGGCTCGCGGCCAGCCCGCCAAAGTATTCGAAGCACTCCGCACCCGATGCAACATCCACGACACTCGTTTCCTGGATCGGTTTACCCGTGTCGCAGGTTTCGAGGCGCGCAAGATCGGCGTTACGTGCGCGCAGCAGCTCAGCAGCCCTGCGCAGGATCCGGCCGCGTTCGGCGCCGCTGGTCAGGGCCCATTTCTTCTGCGCATTGCGGGCGGCATCGACGGCCGCGTCGATCTGCGTCGCGCCAGCGACCTTGATCCGTGCGAGCACTGCGCCCGTCGCTGGATTGATCGTCGTGAACGTCTCTGCAGCGCCAGGGGTGTTGCGCACCCCGGGAGCACCCGAGGCGCCGCCGGCTACAGCCGCTGAGTCAAGAGCCGGCGGCGCGCTTTCCTTGAGGCGCGCGTCGACGAATGCGGTCAGCAGGGCGCGAGCACTCTCGCTGTCCGCTTCCGTCCAGTTGGACAGCGCCGCTCGCAACCAGACGCCATCGATCATCGCTGCAATCGTTGCGGCCAGGCTTCGGGCTTCCGTGACAGGCAGCATCCGCCGCAAAGCATGCCGCAGGTTGCTCAAGGTGCGGCGCTGATAAGCATCCTGCACGCGCTTCAAACCCCGGACGTGTAAAACCTGGCCCCAGAAGGCGAGCCACGCGCTGCCGGTGCGCTGCGTGAACTCCTCGGGTCCTAGATTCGTATCGATGATCGCCTGAATGCGGCCGCGCGGCGTATGCACCAGATGCATGCGGGCGCGCACGCCCTGGGCGAGCCGGCGCCCGAGCGTGCGGAATGCGGCCTCGAGCAAGCCGTCCTTGTCATCGAAATAGTGCGCGACCAATCCCGGTGAGACGCCTGCCCGGCTGGCAATCTGCGCAAGGGTACTGCCGACGTAGCCCACTTCAGCCAGACTATCGATGGTGACCTCGATGAGCTGGCTCTTGCGCACGTCCTCGAGCTCGTCGCGTGCTACCGTGCCACCACGATCCTTTTCCTTGCGGCCGGCCGCGTGAGGCGTTGATTGTCTGTTCAATGCGATGCTCCGGAATGCTGCCAACGAGCCTCGACCCGGGTCCCCTCGCTGCAATCCTGCAGGCGCGGTGTACCCCACTCCATCAACCACTTGCCGGCGATCGGGCGCTTGACAGCGGCTCCGTTAAACGGCTATTCAAGGATCATTACAAGATCATGTCGTCGCGACCCTGGCGGGTCAAGTCCGCCGTCCCACCGAACCGCATCGGAGCGTGCATGTCGGCATCCGCGGCAGTCCTCGTGAACGTTTCATCGAGTCGCGACCGCGTACGCGAGCCTGCAGCGCGGATCAGCGCCCAATGGCCCGTGGTGCTCCTTGGCGTCGCGCTCATGCTGCTGTCGCTCGGGTCCCCGCGGCCGGCGCGCGCAGCCGACCCACCTGGCACCGCCGATCAGCCCTCCTGCAAGCTGATCCGGCTGTCCGACATAGGCTGGACCGACGTCACCGCGACCACGGCCCTGTTCAGCTCGCTCGTGCGCGACCTGGGTTATGACGCGCAAATCACAGTGCTATCCGTTCCCGTCACCTATGCATCGATGAAGAACAAGGACATTGACGTGTTCCTCGGCAACTGGATGCCGGCAATGAAGGCGGACCGGAAGGGATACGTCGAGGACGGATCCGTCGAGGTCATCGGCGCCAATCTGACCGGGGCCAAGTACACGCTGGCCGTACCCGCTTACACGTACGCGGCGGGCTTGCGGGATTTCGCCGACATCCAGCGCTTTGCGGCGCAACTCAAGAACTCCATCTACGGCATCGAGCCCGGCAACGACGGCAACCGCCTGGTACTCGGCATGCTCAAGCAGAACCTCTTCGGGCTGGGCGATTTCAAGCTCATCGAGTCGAGCGAACAGGGCATGCTGGCGCAGGTCGAGCGGGCCTTCCGCAACCACGAGCCGATCGTGTTTCTCGCCTGGGAACCGCATCCGATGAACATGCGCTTCGACCTGCGCTACCTGACCGGCGGCGATGCGCAGTTCGGGCCCAATTTCGGCGGCGCCACGATCTACACCAACACCCGCGCCGGCTATGCGGCCGCCTGTCCCAACGTCGGCCGGCTGCTCAGGAATCTGAAATTCTCCCTGGCGGGGGAAAGCCAGGTGATGGATGCCATCCTCAACCTGCACCAGTCCCCGGAAGTGGCGGCAGCCCATTGGCTCGATGCCAACCCGAAAGTCGTGAGCCGCTGGCTCGACGGGGTCTACACCTTTGACGGCAGGCCGGCGGTCACGGCGTTGCGAGGGACCGGCAAAGTCAGCAATGCGCCGACCTTCGAGCACTGGGTCAGCGATCACAAGATACCGGTCGGCGATGCCGTCGCGGTGATGATCGACTACGTCAAGACTCACGGCCGGTCGGTGTTCGATGGCGTATCGGCGGTGATTCGCGGCAGCGTCAATGGCCTCACCGCGCTGCTGAGCTGGATCCCTTCCCCCATTCTCATCGTCGCGATCTGCGTTCTGGCATGGCTCCTGCGGCGCTCGATCGCACTGACAGTCTTCGTTGCGGCTGCCCTGCTGTTCATCATCAACCAGGGCTACTGGCAGGCGACACTCGAGACGCTCGCGCTGGTCATCGTAGCGGCGCTGGTGTCGGCGGCCATCGGCATACCGCTCGGCATTGCGGCTGCCCACCGGCCCAGGCTATTTGCCGCGTTGCGGCCGGTTCTGGATCTCATGCAGACTTTGCCGACGTTCGTTTACCTCATCCCCACCCTGGTCCTGTTCGGTCTCGGGGTGGTCCCAGGCCTCATTTCCACCGTCGTCTTCGCGTTGCCCGCGCCCATCCGCCTCACACACCTCGGGATCAGCTCCGTACCCACGGCGCTCATCGAGGCGGGCCAGGCGTTTGGCGCGACGCGCATGCAGATGCTGTGGAAAGTGGAATTGCCCAGCGCGGCGCCGACGATCATCGCGGGCATCACCCAGTGCATCATGCTCAGCCTGTCGATGGTGGTCATCGCAGCTCTGGTGGGCGCCGGCGGCCTGGGCGTGCCGGTGGTCAGGGCTCTGAATACGGTGCAGGTCGGCATGGGGTTCGAGGCTGGATTCGTCATCGTGCTCCTGGCGGTCATCCTGGACCGGATCAGCCGCCCGGCAGACAAATCGACTACCCACTGAGCCCATGATGAGCCGTACATGAATTCAGCCCTCGAATTCCGCGATGTCGATATCCTGTTCTGCGCCAAGTCCGGGCGCCGTGCGGCCACGCTCACCCAGCAGGCGCTCACGGCACTGGATGCGGGCAGCTCGCGCGCCCAGATTGCAGACCAGACGGGTGTGGTTGTCGGAGTCGCCGGCGCCAACCTCAGCGTCGAGCGCGGCGAGATCTCCGTCCTGATGGGCCTGTCGGGCTCCGGCAAATCCACACTGTTGCGCGCCGCGAACGGGATCACGCCCGTGACGCGCGGGCAGGTACTCGTGAACGACGGCGAGAACGTCGTCGACATTGCCAGATGCGACTCATCCACACTGCGCCGGATCCGCCGTCTGCGCATCGCCATGGTGTTCCAACAGTTCGGCCTGTTGCCGTGGCGCAGCGTCCGTGACAATGTTGGTTTCGGCCTCGAGCTGCGGGGAGATCCCCCTGCCACGCGCAAGCGGATCATCGATGAGCAGCTTGCGCTGGTCGGCCTCTCGCAGTGGAGTGAGCGCTTCGTCGCCGAGCTGTCGGGGGGTATGCAGCAGCGGGTCGGACTCGCTCGCGCCTTCGCAACGGATGCGGACGTGCTGCTGATGGACGAGCCCTTCTCGGCACTGGATCCGCTCATTCGTCGCAAGCTGCAGGACGAGTTGCTGGCGCTGCAGGAACGCGTCAAGAAGACGATCCTGTTCGTGAGCCACGACCTCGATGAAGCCCTGAAGCTGGGCGATCGCATCTCCATACTCGAAGGCGGCCGCATCGTCCAGACCGGGACGGCTGAGGACATCGTGGTCCGCCCGGCAAATCCCTACGTTGCGGAGTTCGTGACGCATATGAACCCGCTGAGCGTGTTGACCGGAGACATGATCATGCGGCGTTGCTCGGACATGGTGCGGGCCGATCGGGCGATATGGCTGGATGAGGAGCGCCGCTACCAGCTTTTCGTAGACGAGCACGACGGACCCCGGTCCTTGAAGATCGACGGCACGGAGCACGCCCTGGGTCACGTTGGTGAAGGGGAAGTTTGGTCCGGGAATCCGCCCGGGATGGCCGTGACTGCCGCCTCGAGCTCCCTGAGCGCGATCATCAAGCTGCGAAGCGCGACGGGCCACCCCGTCCTGCTCGTCGACGAGGGACGGATGACCGGCGTCTGCGACGAGCTGGAGATCATTCGCGCCCTGGCCGGCGAGCGACGCGGCGCAATGTAAAAAAACGTCGTCCGGTGTCGCGTTCATTCAAGTGCGGCGGCGAACCCGTGCTCGTTAACGCCGCGGCCACCCGGCATGATGCCGGCGCCGCTCACCCACCAGGCAAGCTCCCCCCATGCAACGCTTCTCCGCTCTGTCTCTCCTCAAGCGAGGCCTGTCCGGCCATCGCAGCTGGAGCCCGCAGTGGCGCAGGCCGCAGCCCAAGGCGGCCTATGACGTGGTGATCGTCGGTGGCGGCGGGCATGGGCTGGGAGCGGCCTACTACCTCGCCAAGGAGCATGGCGTGACCCATATTGCCGTTCTGGAGAAAGGCTGGATAGGCGGTGGCAACACGGGTCGCAACACGACCATCATCCGCTCGAACTACCTGTTCGACGAGAGCGCTGCGCTGTATGACCACGCCTTGAAGCTGTGGGAGACCCTGTCGCAGGAGCTCAACTACAACGTCATGTTCTCGCCCCGTGGCGTCATGATGCTCGCGCACACGGTTCATGACATACAGGTATCCAAGCGGCACGTGCATGCGAATCGCGCCAGCGGTGTCGACAACGAATGGCTGAGCGCGAAAGAGGCCAAGGAATTCTGTCCTCCGCTGAATATCGGCGACATCCGCTATCCGGTCCTGGGCGCAGCGTTGCAGCGGCGCGGCGGGACCGCTCGGCACGATGCCGTCGCCTGGGGCTATGCGCGCGCAGCCGATGCGCTCGGCGTGGACATCATCGAGAACTGCGCCGTGACCGGAATCCGCCGGGATTCGCATGGAGCGGTGGCGGCGGTCGAGACGACCCGCGGGGCCATCGAGGCGCGCAAGATCGGCGTTTGTGCAGCGGGACACACCAGTGTCATCATGAAGATGGCGGACATTCAGCTCCCATTGCAGAGCTATCCATTGCAGGCCATGGTGTCCGAGCCGGTGAAACCGGTGTTCCCCTGCGTCGTCATGTCCAACACCATACATGCCTACATCAGCCAGTCCGACAAGGGCGAGCTGGTGATCGGTGCGGGCACCGATGCCTACAATTCGTACACGCAACGCGGCGGGCTGCATATCAGCAGCCACGCTCTCGAGGCCATTTGCGAGCTCTTCCCGGCATTCCGGCGCCTGCGCATGCTGCGCAACTGGGGTGGCATCGTCGATGTAACCCCGGACCGCTCCCCCATCATCGCGAAGACCACGGTGCCGGGCTTGTATGTCAACTGTGGGTGGGGAACCGGTGGTTTCAAGGCGACGCCGGGGTCGGCTCATGTCTTCGCCCATACCATCGCGCACGACGAGCCGCACGCCATCAACGCGCCGTTCACGATCGAGCGCTTCGCCGAAGGCAATCTCATAGACGAGGCGGCGGCAGCCGCCGTCGCTCACTGAAGGACGCCGTGCTGCTCATCGCATGTCCCTATTGTGGGGAGCGCCCCGAGCTCGAGTTCGTGCATGCCGGCGAGGCGCATGTGGCGCGGCCGCCGAATCCCTCGCAGACGGATGCGCAGGACTGGGTCAACTTTCTCTATGTCCGCGCGAACACGCAGGGGCTGTATGCCGAGCGTTGGAGACATGCGCATGGCTGCGGCAAGTTCTTCAACGCCATACGCGATACGACGACGGATCAATTCGCCGCCGTCTACAAAGTGGGTGAGCGTCCGTGAACGGCGGCGAATTCCGGACAACGCAAGGCGGGCGAATCGATCGCGGGCGAATCCTGAACTTCAGCTTCGACGGCCGCCGCTACAGCGGCTTGCAGGGCGATACTCTCGCTTCGGCGCTGCTCGCCAATGGCATACACCTCGTCGGACGCTCGTTCAAATATCACAGGCCCCGCGGCATCCTTGCGGCCGGGTCGGAAGAGCCGAACGCCCTGATTGCGGTGCGGCGCGATGCGGCACGCTATGTGCCGAATCTGCGCGCCACGCAAGTCGATCTTTACGAGGGACTGCAGGCGGAAAGCCAGAACCGCTGGCCGAGCCTCGGTTTCGATGTTGGAGCCGTGAACGATGCCGTCTCATCCTTCATTCCCGCCGGCTTCTACTACAAGACATTCATGTGGCCGCGCAGCGCGTGGAAATCGCTCTACGAGCCGCGGATTCGCGCGGCTGCGGGGCTCGGGCATGCGCCGGAGCATGCCGATCCCGACCGCTACACCAATCGTTTTGCTCATTGTGACGTACTGATCGTCGGAGCAGGGCCCGCCGGGCTGGCGGAGGCACTGGCCGCGGGCCGAACAGGCGCCCGTGTCATCCTGTGTGACGAGCAATCGGAGCTCG
This sequence comes from Steroidobacteraceae bacterium, assembly GCA_050738795.1. Classification (GTDB taxonomy): domain Bacteria; phylum Pseudomonadota; class Gammaproteobacteria; order Steroidobacterales; family Steroidobacteraceae; genus 13-2-20CM-66-19. Next base: position 7,555 of record JBOIAD010000110.1, on the reverse strand, counting down.
GAGGCAGCCTTCTGTCGGAGCCCGCCCGCGCTGGCGCCCTGATCGACGCCCGGCCGGCGTCCGAGTGGGTTCGTAACACCCTGGCAGAGCTGGCAGGCAATCCTCGCGTCACGCTGCTCGTGCGTACCACGGCTTTCGGCTATTTCCCGCACAACCTCGTTGCATTGAACGAGCGTCTGACCGACCACCTCGCCAGCCTCCCTCCGAATCTGCCTCGCGAGCGCACGTGGCAGGTGCGAGCCAGGGAAGTCGTTCTCGCAACCGGTGCGATCGAGCGGCCGCTCGTTTTTCCGGGCAACGACCGTCCTGGTGTCATGCTTGCGGGAGCCGCGCGTAGCTATGTCAATCGGTATGGCGTGTTGCCTGGCACTCGTGCGGTGATCGTGGCCGCCAGTGACGAGGCATATCGTGCGGCCCTTGATCTGCACGCGGCGGGCGTCGACATCGCCATGATCGTTGACGCTCGCGAAATCGTAACCGGTGACTTGCCGGATGCCGCCCGCAATGCGGGCCTGCAGATACAGACGCACTCCACGATCGTCGGCACGAGTGGGCGTTTGCGGGTGAATGCGGTGCAGGTCGCGCAAATCGACGGACATGGCGAGGTCTCCACCGGTGCCGACACCCTGAGCTGCGACCTGGTGCTCACCTCAGGAGGCCTCACGCCGACCGTGCACCTTTTCTCCCAATCACGCGGCAAGCTCGCCTGGGATGATGAGTTGCAGGCCTTCGTACCGGGCGCGGCCGCCGAAAGAGTCCGCTCGGTCGGCGCATGTCAGGGCGATCTGCCTCTGGCGTCCGCATTGGGCAAGCGCTATGCCGTCGTCGCGAAGGACGCCTCGCGCAGGGGATTCGCCGGCGCCCTCCCCCAGCGGGCCGGCTCGACGCAGAAGGCCTTCGTTGACTGGCAGCATGACGTGACGACCCGGGACCTTGCATTGGCGGCTCGTGAAGGTTTCCAGTCGATCGAGCACGTCAAGCGCTACACGACGACCGGCATGGCGACCGATCAAGGCAAGACGTCCAATCTCAATGCATTGGCCGTCGTCTCGCGCGAAATCGCCAAGCCGATTCCGCAGGTCGGGCTGACGAGCTTCCGCATGCCCTACACGCCGGTCACATTCGGCAGCTTTGCCGGCTTGCAGCGCGGCAGCCTGTTCGATCCGGAACGGACGACGCCGACGCACGCCTGGGCAAGCAGCCGCGGAGCCGTATTCGAGGATGTCAGCTTATGGAAACGCGCGCGCTACTTCCCTCGCCCGGGAGAGGACATGCACGCTGCGGTGGCGCGCGAATGCCTCGCAGTCCGCAATGCATGCGGCATATTCGATGCGTCCACGCTGGGGAAGATCGAGGTTGTGGGCCGGGATGCCGCGACGTTCATGAACCGCATGTACGTCAATACCTGGACGAATCTCGCCGTCGGCCGTTCCAGGTACGGAGTCCTGCTGCGGGACGATGGCTTCATATACGACGACGGTGTGGTTGCCCGCACCGCTGAAGATCGTTTCCACGCAACCACGACGACAGGCGGTGCCGCGGGCGTTCTGTCGCTCATGGAGGATTACGCGCAAACGGAGTGGCCGGATCTCGATGTCTGGCTGACATCCACGACGGAGCAATGGGCCGTTATCGCCGTTCAGGGTCCCAATGCGCGCAGGGTGCTGGCGAGCCTGGTGGAGGACATCGATCTTGCGGCGGGCTCGCTGCCGCACATGAGCGTGGGGCGCGGCCGGATCTGTGGGGTTCCGATGCTGCTGTTCCGCGTGAGCTTCACGGGCGAGCTGGGCTTCGAGGTCAATGTCCCGGCCGATCACGGCCTGGCAGTGTGGGAAACGATCCATGAGGCTGGCGAACCACACGGCATCACGGAGTACGGGACGGAAGCGATGCACGTCTTGCGCGCGGAGAAGGGCTATATCATCGTCGGCCAGGACAGCGACGGCACCGTGACGCCGGATGACGCCGGACTGTCGTGGGCCATCGGCAAGAACAAGGATGATTTCGTAGGCAAGCGCTCGCTGCAGCGCCCCGCGATGAGCTCGCCGCACCGCAAGCAGCTCGTGGGGCTCGCAACCGTCGACCCGCAGGTCGTCCTGGACGAAGGGGCGCAGATCGCCGGCGAGGCGGGGCAGCGGCCTCCGTTTCGCCCGATTGGACATGTGACCTCGGCCTACCACAGCCCCATCCTGAAGCGCTCGATCGCGCTTGCCCTGGTTTGCGGCGGCCGCGCACGCCTCGGCCAGACGCTGTTCGTGTCGATGCCCGGCGCCGATATCCCAGTGCAAGTGACTTCGCCGGTGTTCTACGATCCACAAGGCAGCAGACTGCATGCTTGATCTGCCCAATGCGCGCCGCTCGCCGAATGTGCTCCCCAGCGCCCTGGTGCGGCTGTTGCCCGACGCGTCACGGTACGTTCTGCGCGGCGGCCCGCAAGTCATGACGGCTGCGGGCCAGGCCCTCGGCTTGAGCATTTCGGAGCTCGCCTGCCGGAGCGCGCAATGCGATACACGGGCCGCCCTCTGGATGGGGCCCGATGAGCAACTGCTGCTCGCACCGCCCGCGCAGGGGGTTGTGATCGGCCGCCTGCTCGGTGAGGCGCTTGCGGGAACGCCCCACTCCGTGGTGGATGTCAGTCATCGCCAGATCGCTCTGGAGGTCGGTGGAGCGCAGGCGCAGACTGCCTTGAGCATCGGCTGTCCGCTGGATCTGGAGGTCACCGGATTTCCCGTCGGCATGTGCACGCGCACCCTGCTGGGCAAGGCCGACATTGTCCTGTGGCGCACGGCCGCCGACCAGTTCCGTCTCGAGGTGTGGCGCTCGTTCGCCGACTACACTTCGCGTTTCCTCGCGGAAGCCGCGCGCGAGCTCGCTTGCTGAACCGGGAGAATATTCTGTGAAGACGCATGTTCGAGTGCTGGTCATCGGCGGCGGAGTGGTGGGTGTGAGCACGCTCTATCACCTGGCCAGGAAAGGCTGGACGGATGTGGCCTTGATCGAGCGCACGGAGCTGACCGCGGGCTCGACCTGGCACGCGGCGGGCCTGCTTCCGCTGTTCAACATGAGCTACACTGTCGGCCAGTTGCACAAATACTCCGTCGATCTGTACAAGCGCCTGCCCGCGGAAACGGGGCAGGACGTGAGCTTTCACGTGACCGGCAACCTGCGGCTCGCGACCTGCCGGGAGCGGATGGACGAGTATCAGAAATACTGCGGCACCGCCAACACGATCGGCGTCCCGTTCGAAGTGATCACCCCGGCCAGGGTCAAGGAACTCTGGCCGTTGCTCGAGCTGGGTGGCGACACCGATACGCCCGCAATCGTCGGCGCCCTGTATCACCCCGACGATGGGCACATCGCGCCGGCAGACCTGACCATGGCTTTGCGCAAAGGCGCTCGCGCCGCGGGCGCGCAGATCTACGAGCAGACCGAGGCATTGAGCGTCGAGCGCACCTCAGCGGGGGAATGGAAGGTTCACACATCCAAGGGCGACATCACTGCGGCGCACATCGTCTGCGCGACCGGCAACTACGCGCGCCAGACGGGCCAGCTCTTCAAACTCAACATTCCGGCGATTCCGGTCGAACACCAATACATCGTTTACGACGAGTCCGCGCAGTTGAAGGCCTATCGCACCGGCGGCGGCCGCGAGCTGGCCGTCCTGCGGGAATCGGACAAATCCTACTACCTGCGCGAGGAGCGCATGGGCTGGATCCTCGGACCGTACGAGAAAGGCGCCCCCGCGCGCTTTGCGGACGGCGTGCCTGACTGGTTCGGCCGCAGCCTGTTCCCCGGCGACCTGGACCGGCTCCTGCCGCATGTCGAGGCGGCGATGCGGCGGGTTCCCTCGCTGGAGAACTGCGGCATCAAGGACATCGTCAACGGCCCCATTGCCTACACGCCGGATGGCAGCCCGCTGATCGGGCCAGCCTGGAATCTGCCCAACGTCTGGCTGAACGAGGGTCACAGCTTCGGAATCACGGCCGCGGGCGGCGCGGGCTGGCAGCTCGCCGAATGGATGGTCGAAGGCGAGCCCGGCATCGACATGCTGGCCGTGGACCCGCGCCGGTTCGGCGACTACACGAGCAAGCGTTACGTCGTCAGTAAGAATGAAGAGACCTATCGCAACGTGTTCGTGATCCATTTTCCGGACGAGGAGCGGCCCGACGCGCGCCCGGCCAAGACGAGCCCGGTATACGACAAGCTCGATCGCCTGGGCGCCGTGTGGGGCCAGCGGTACGGCTGGGAGCGCGCCAACTGGTTCGCACCTCCCGGCGTCGAGCGCAAGGATACCTGGAGCTTCCGGCGCTCCAACTACTTCGAGCACGTGGGCAACGAGTGCCGCCTGATGCGTGAGCGCATCGGGGTGATCGACCTCTCGCCCTTCACCAAGCACGAGGTGACTGGTCCCGGAGCCGAGGCGTGGCTCGACGGGCTCGTCGCCAACAAGGTGCCGGGCAAGGTCGGCCGCATCGCGTTGTGCCACGCTTTGGCCCGGCGCGGCGGCGGCATTCGCTCCGAGTTCACGATCACGAAAATCGCCGATCGGCAGTTCTACGTGGTGAGCGCGGGAGCGGCCGAGCGCTACGACAGCGACTATCTGCGCAAATCACTGCCAGCCGACGGCTCGGTGGAGTTGCGCAACATCACGACGTCGCGGGGCTGCTTCGTGGTCGCGGGGCCCAGATCCCGGGACGTCCTGTCAAAGTTGACGGACACTCCCCTCGACAACGCTTCCTTCCCGTGGCTGACGGGCCGGACGATCGAAGTGGGACTCGGCGTTGACGTGCACGCCTTGCGTGTGAACTTCGTTGGTGCGCTCGGCTGGGAACTGCACTTTCCGATCGAGTACGCGCACCACCTGTTCGATGCACTGTTCGAGGCCGGGCGGGAATACGGTATCGGGATGGTCGGAATGCGCGCGATGGAATCGTTGCGCCTGGAGAAGTCCTACCGCATGTGGGGCAGCGACATGACGCCCGACTACACGCCGTTCGAGACCGGGCTCGATCGCTTCGTGCGCATGAACAAGGGCGACTTCATCGGCAAGGCATCGCTCGAGAAGCAGCTTGCCGCAGGCGTGCCCACCCGGTTCGTCACGCTCGAAGTCCACGCCGTCACCGATGCCGATCCGCTCGGCAACGAGCCGCTCTTCGACGCCTCGGGGCGGATCATCGGCAGAGCTACGTCAGGCTACTACGGCCATTGCGTGCGCAAGAGCCTGGCGATTGGCTACGTCAAGCCGGATTTCGCCCCGCCCGGCACCCGGCTGGGGATCGAGATCCTGGGAGAGCGCAAGCAGGCCACGGTCATTCCGGAATCACCATATGACCCGGACAATCGCGACCTGCGTTCGTAGGATCTGCGTGTCCGCAAGGCCTCGCCGGTGCCCGGGGCCTGCCGTTCAGAGTACAGTCGTGCTGCGTTCGGCGTTAGGATGGCCCGATGCGGATTGCGGACGAACCGGAACAAACCGACCTTTCTCGAGCGCCAACGCGTGAGCGGCAATCAGCCGTCGCATCCGCGCTGCGGACGGTGCTGCCGGCGGACAGCGTCCTGGCGCGCGACGAGGAGCTGCAGCCCTACGAATGCGATGGGCTGACGGCCTTTCGCCAGGTCCCCATGCTGGTCGTCCTGCCCCGAACCGAGGAGCAGGTACGCGACGTACTCTTGATATGCCAGCGCCTTCAGGTTCCGGTCGTAGCACGCGGTGCCGGCACGGGCCTGTCGGGCGGCGCGATGCCCCATGCGGCGGGAATCGTACTGTCGCTCGCACGGCTGAACCGGATTCTGCAGATGGATCCAGTGGGCTGTACCGCGCGCGTGCAGCCCGGAGTCCGCAATCAACAGGTCTCGGAGGCCGCGGAGGCTCACGGCCTGTTTTACGCTCCCGATCCCTCATCCCAGATCGCCTGCTCGATCGGCGGCAACGTGGCCGAGAATTCCGGCGGGGTGCACTGCCTCAAGTACGGTTTGACGGTGCACAATGTCTTGCGGATCCGCGGGTACACGCTCGACGGGGAACTGCTCGAGCTGGGCTCGAGTGCATTGGACGGCCCGGGGCTCGACCTGCTGGCCGTCGCGATCGGCTCGGAAGGCCTGCTTCTGGTCGTGACCGAAGTCACCGTGAAGCTCTTGCCGCGCCCGCAGGTTGCGCAACTGGTGATGGCCTCGTTCGACGATGTTGGCAAAGCCGGTGACGCCGTGGCTGCGATCATCGCCGCCGGGATCATTCCCGCGGGCCTGGAGATGATGGATCGCAAAGCGACGGCGGCCGTCGAGCCTTTCGTTCACGCAGGTTATGACCTCGCCGCCGAGGCGATCCTGCTGGCCGAAGCGGATGGAACCCCGGAAGAAGTCAGCCAACAGGTTGGCGAGATGGAACGCGTGCTGAGAGCCGCAGGCGCCACCGCTCTGGCGGTCTCCAGCTCCGAGGCCGAGCGCCTGCGCTTCTGGTCCGGCCGCAAGAATGCATTCCCCGCCGCGGGGCGCGTTTCGCCCGATTACTATTGCATGGACGGCACGATTCCCCGCAAGAGCCTCGGCCGCATGCTCAAGGCGATCGGGCAGATGGAGCAAACGCACGCACTGCGGTGCATGAACGTATTCCACGCGGGCGACGGCAATCTGCACCCGCTCATTCTGTTCGATGCCAACGTACCCGGGGAATGGGACCGCGCCGAGCGCTTCGGGGCGCAGATTCTCGAGCTGTGCGTGCAGCTCGGGGGCACCATTACCGGCGAGCATGGCGTAGGTGTCGAGAAGATCGGTTCGATGTGCGTGCAGTTCTCTGCGCGCGAGCGGGCCGCCTTCTTTGCCATCAAGCGGGCGTTCGATCCGGCCGGCCTGCTCAATCCCGGCAAAGCCATTCCCACGCTCGCCCGCTGCGCCGAGCATGGGAGGATGCACGTCCAGGGTGGAGCACTGCCCCACCCCGGCTTGCCGCGCTTCTAAAGCCGATGGATACCGAGTTGCTGAAGCTGCGCGAGCAAGTGCTGATCGCACGCCGGGACCGCAAACCGCTGCGGCTGCACGGTGCCGGCACGAAAGACTTCTACGGCGAGCGCCTTGCGGGTGAGCCACTGGATCTGCGGGGATTTTGCGGCATCATCGACTACGAGCCATCCGAGCTAGTCATCACCGCCCGGTGCGGCACTCCTCTGTCCCAGATCGAGGCCGCTCTGGGCGCCCACGAACAGATGCTGGGCTTTGAGCCGCCCGCCTTCGGCGCCGATCCGACCCTCGGCGGCATCATCGCGGCGGGGTTGTCAGGTCCGCGCCGGATGCAGGCGGGTGCTGCCCGGGACTTCGTGCTCGGCGCAACGCTGCTGACAGGCGATGGCGAGCTGCTGCGATTCGGCGGCCGGGTCATGAAGAATGTCGCGGGCTTCGATGTATCCAGGCTGCTGTGCGGTTCGCTGGGCATATTCGGAATCCTGACCGAGCTGAGCATCAAGGTCCTGCCCCGGCCGCACGCCGAAGAGACGCTGCGGCTGCAATTGCCGGCGGGCGCAGCGCTCGAGGTCTTCAATCGATGCAGAGGCCGGCCGTTGCC
>JBOIAD010000109.1:0-64317 GCA_050738795.1 Steroidobacteraceae bacterium | reverse complement strand
ATCGTGAGCCGGCCCACCGGCAGCATCATGGCTCCGCCACAGCCCTGCAGAATGCGGCACGCGACCAGCAGGTGGAGGTTGCGGGACAGGCCGCACAGGAGCGAGCCCGCCGTGAACAGGCCGATCGCGCCGCTGAATATCCGCCGGGTTCCGAACCGGTTCGCCATCCAGCCACTGACTGGAATGAACACCGCGAGACTCAGTGTGTAGCTCGACAGCACGGCCTTCATGCTGAGCGGTGCCACCCCGAGCGCGTGAGCGATGCTCGGCACAGCGGTATTCAGGATCGTCGTATCGAGTGATTCCATGAAGAATGCCACGGCCACGAGCCACGGCAACAGCTGCCGGGGAACCTGCGCCTTTGCCAGGCGTTGCTCCTCAACGCTGTTCATGGGAGGTGTTTATGGGTCGCGGAATTCTACTCTGGCTGCTGGGCGTGCCCATTCCGATCATTCTGCTCCTGGCCATGTGCTCGCACCACTGAGCGTGCGGCTTCGTAGCGCAGCGGCTTGCCCGGAGGCGGCGTCATCTGGACGTCGCGGATGTGGTTTCGATGTCGCTGCGCTTCAGCAGGTAATCCAGGCCACCGACCCGGTACCAGCGGTATCCATAGGCCTCCAGCAGCACGCGGTGTTTTCCCATCGCCCCGGCGTGGCTGTGATCCTCGGTCAGCAGATTGATCAGGGACCGCCCGGCTTCGCCCGGGATGCCGACTGAAAACGCGACTTCCCTGGGACTCGAATCCAGGTTGTGCACGAACAGCACTGAGTTGTTGCGCCAGTCATAGCGGATCGCCAGTACTGCCGGGTCCCGGGTTGCAATCACTTCGAAGTCGCCCCAGCCGACTTCGGGGACCTCCTTGCGCATTCTGATGATGCGCTCCGTCCAGTTCAGCAACGAGTTGGCATCGCGGCGCTGCTGCGCCGCGTTCACATGCGCGTAGCCGAATGGTCCCGCGCTGATGACCGGCAATACGGGCGCGTCACTTTTCGTGAACCCCGCGTTAGGCTCGTCGGACCATTGCATCGGTGTGCGGGCGCAGGTCCGCTCCGGGAGCGAGAGGTCGTCTCCCATCCCCAGCTCGTCGCCGTAGCGAACCACGGGCGAGCCGGGCAGCGTGAACATCAGGCTATAGGCCAGCTCGATGCGCCGCCGATCCCCTTCGAGCATGGGAGCGAGGCGGCGGCGGATTCCCCTGCCATACAACTGCATCCGGGGTTCGGACCCGAACGCCTTGAAAACGACGTTGCGCTGCTCCTGGGTGAGGCGCCCCAGGTCGAGCTCGTCGTGATTGCGCAGAAACAGGCCCCATTGCGCCGTGGCCGGCCGCGGCCTGGTGGCTTTGAGCGCCTTCGACAGCAGGCGCGCGTCGCTGGCGGCCAGGGCATAAAACAGATGCTGGTTCACCTGGAAATTGAACATCATGTGCATCCGCTCGCCTTCGCTGCCGAAGTACTCCATGTCGGTGTCGGGCAGCACGTTGGCTTCGGCCAGCACGATGGCATCACCCTGGCGCCATTGCAGAAACTCGCGCAACCGACGCAGAATGTCGTATTGCTCGAGAGGCTTCGTGACGCCGGCACCCTTGGTTGCGATGACAAACGGCACCGCGTCCATGCGGAAGCCCGACACGCCCAGCTGAATCCAGAATCCCATGATCTTGAGGATTTCCGCCTGCACATGCGGGTTGGACGTGTCGAGGTCCGGCTGGAAGTCGTAGAATCGATGGAAATACCACGCACGCGCGATCTTGTCGTAGCTCCACGTGGATTTCTGGACCCCCGGAAAAACCATGCCCTGGTTCGCATGGCGCGGTTTTTTCCGCGACCAGACATACCAGTGGCGATATTTTGACTTCGGATCCCGGCGTGCCTCCTTGAACCAGGGATGCTGGTTGGAAGTGTGGTTCACGACGAGGTCGATGATGACGCGGATGCCGCGTTGCCGGGCGGCATGCGCGAATTCCACGAAGTCTCCGAGCGTGCCGTAGCGCGAGTCGACGTTGTAGTAGTCCGACACGTCGTAGCCGTCATCACGTCCAGGGGAAGACTGGAATGGCATGAGCCAGATCGCCGTCACACCGAGTCCATGCAGATAGTCGAGCCGGCGCATGAGCCCCGGAAAGTCCCCGACGCCATCGCCGTTGGAGTCCATGTAAGTGGCCACCGAGAGGCAATAGATCACCGTATTCTTGTACCAGAGGTCGTTGATCATGGAGCGCCGGGGCGTTGTGTGTGGGGCTTCCCATGTGCAATCGATTTGCCACCCTGTCGGTTCCATCGGCAAGCAACAGGGAAACCGGTAACATGCCGGATTCCGCAGCGCACTGGAGCACGAAACATGGACCTGGGACTTCAGAGGCGCCGCGCCGGGGTGACAGGCGCGTCACGCCTGCACTTACCCAGCCATGACAACGTATTCCGAATGGCATCAACAGTCGTTCCGATGGGTTCAGGTTGCGTCTGCACGAGATCGATGTCCTCCGAATAGCGCAGCGGCTGTTCGACCTGTCGCGAATCAGCCCACGGCGCCGACGTGCGCCAAGCCTGGATGTACGCACTCGGAATCAAAAGTCGATCTCCACGGACTCGTTGATCTCAAGCTTCCACTTGGCGTTCTTCTCGTAGGCATCGACCTGTAATGCAATAAGCGGCTTGACGGCGGGATCCAACGGAACGGCCGTCTTGGCCTTCCTGACGAAGGGTTCCAGCGCCTTCGACTGACGGACATGCCCGGCGCGGTCGAGCAGAAATCCCAGCCTGCGGACGGACGAGTTTTCGTAGGCGGCGGCCACTCTGGCGAGTTTACGGGGGGCGGCCTTGGCGCCGATGTCCTGCACGATCTGAGCTACGCCGTTGATGCCGCTCGCCTCATGAAAGTAGCGCACGCAGTCGAGCAACGTCAGTTCGACACCGGCCACTTTGGCGAAGCCCGCTTTGCTTTTTATCTGGCCCAGCAGATCGGGCTGATTAACCTGCGCGAAAGCCCTCGGCCCCTGATAGAGAAATTCGAGTCGGTGGCGCCCAATCTCAAAGTCCCGCAACTGCTTCGGGGCGATCACTTGGAAGACCATTGCCGCCTGATGCGATGAGCCGTGGAAGGCCGCCGCGCACAACAGCGAAACGCGATAGTCGAGCCCCTGATGCTGCATCAGAGGATCGATCCACTGAACCGGGTCGGGCGCACCGACGACCTGGTCCTCGGGACGCAGGATGAGAAAGAGTCCATGCCGTGGGTTCGCGAGCCGGTGTTTCTTGATCAGCCGGGTAATGGCGGCTGCCAGTGCATTGGGCTTCAGACCGAGCGCGGTCGACGCCTCCTCGCGGGCGAAATAGGCACGGCCGCGGATGAGCTGAGCGTCGACGAATTGATCTAGAGAAGCCATTCCCAGATCATATGCAAAACTCGACGATCGATCAAGAGTTTTGCATATGATCTGGGAGGTCCAGAGTATCCCCGGCTCACTTCGCGCGCAGCGACCGCGGGACGCCAGGAACAGCGTATATCGCGCCCCCGACCTTACAGCAGGTCGTAGCTGAAAACGTAAGACGAGCCCTTCGCATCCCGCGGATGGAGCCTCATGACTCCTTTGGCACCCGTGTATTTGCCGGTGCCCCCGGTCACGGCCATAAGGGAGTCCCCCGCATCGTAGAACGGCCCCTCGACCGTAATCTGCCCACCCTGCAGAAGCAGTGTCCAGAAGCACTCCCAGCTTTTCCCGGCGACCACCCGCACGCAATAGCCTTGATCCGTGCCGAGGCGCGTCCTGTCTTGCGCATCGTAGATGGGATTGGCGAAGGTCAATACATCCCCGACCGAATCACCCTTGACACCGAGGTCCAGTGTGGCATCGGTGTCCGCATGTTCGATCAGCTGGATTGTCTCACCGGCGAGCACGGGATTTGCGGCCAGCGTGGTGAATGCGCTCGCGGCGATCGGGATCAGCTTGTTCATGAGGGCCTCGTTGAACTGCCAGTTCGGATGGTCGGCACGAGCCATAACAGAACTTGCGCGCGGCCTCAAGTGCGTCTGTCGTGGCACAACGGTGTCGAGCGCCTGCACGCGACGCACAGTAATCCCAGCCCCGGATTGGCGTTGGACCTGCGCATATGGAAGACTTTCGGGCGCGCCCGACTCGAGCGGACCGGTGATTGAACAGGATTCGCCATGAACGACGCACTTTCAACAACTCCAAACATGATGGCGACCGCGCGGGCCACCGCGGATGCCGACGCTGCACAGCTACAAGCGCTGGGCTACACGTCCAAGTTCGACCGGACCATGTCCAAGCTCGAGAACTTCTCGCTTGGATTCACCTATCTGTCGCCCGTGGTGGGCGTCTACAGCCTGTTCGCCTTCGCGCTTGCGGCGGGCGGTCCGCCCATGTTCTGGTGGTACCTGCTCGTAGGCATCGGTCAGATGTTCGTCTGCCTCGTCTTCGGGGAGGTCGTCTCCCAGTTTCCGATTTCGGGCGGCCTGTATCCGTGGGCAAGACGCCTCGTGGGCAGGCGTTGGGCCTGGATGGCCGGTTGGATATACGGCTGGGCCCTGCTCGTTTCGATAGCCGCCGTTGCCACCGGCGGCGCCCCGTTCGTCGCGCAGCTCCTGGGCTTCCCAGTCACAGCCGCCAATACCACTGGCATCGCCCTGGGCATGATTGTGGTGGCGACGCTCTGCAACGTCAGCGGTACGCGTCTGCTCGCGCGAGTGGCCATGTTCGGTTTCATCTGCGAGCTGATCGGGGCGGTCGCGGTCGGCGGCTACCTGCTGCTGTTCGCACGCCATCACTCCTTCAGCCTGCTGTTCGACACGGTTGGTATCCGCGGCGGCGGCAGCTATCTGCCGGCGTTCCTGGCGTCGGCCCTGGCAGCGATGTTCTGCTACTACGGCTTCGAGGCTTGCGGTGACGTCGCGGAGGAGACTCCGGATGCCAGCCGCATGATTCCCAAGGCCATGCGCATGACGATTTACGTCGGCGGCGCGGCGGCAATGCTGGTGTGCCTGGCTCTCATCCTGGCCGTGCCCGACATGAACGCCATCCTGTCCGGAGGCAACACCGACCCGGTCGCCACCATTCTGCGCTCTGCAATGGGTGAAGTGGGATTCCGAAGTGTGCTCGCGGTCGTGCTCGTGTCGTTCGTTTCATGCACCCTGAGCCTGCAGGCCGCCGCGAGCCGCCTGCTGTTTGCTTACGCGCGTGATGAGATGATCGCGGGCAGCAGGCTGTTGAGCCGTATCTCGCCGCACACGCACGTTCCGGTGTGGGCGCTGCTCGTGACCGGGCTGGTCCCCGGGCTGATTGCGTTGTGTGCCCTGTGGCTGCAGAACGCCGTGGCCACGATCATCAGCTTCGCCTCCGCCGGCATCTACATGGCTTTTCAGATGCTGGTACTGGGGGCATTGATCGCAAGAGCCAAGGGCTGGACACCGGCGGGTCCCTTCACGCTGCGCCGCTGGGGATGGCCCGTCAACATCATTGCCCTGATCTACGGCCTGAGCGCCATTGTCGACATGACGTGGCCGCGCAATCCGCACGATCCCTGGTACAGCAACTATTCGATGATCGTGACAGCCGCAGCAGTGCTGACACTGGGGGCGATATACATGCTTTCGGCGAAACCGTACGATCGCGGCAACGCTCCGGCAGGCGACGCACATCTGTTGCATGAGTGAGTGACGCGGGCTGGGCCGGCGCACCGTCAGTTGTGTCTACGCGAGGAAACCCGCGGCGCTGATTCACTGCGATACAACCTTCGAGACATGGGATGTGAGCCCCGTCGGCGACTGCATGGAAGACAGCGGGAACGGATCGGCGGCCGCGAGTGCATTAACCAGCTTCAGATCAGTGTTCGTTGGCGTACCGCCCGAGCTCGAAGACTCTCCGAGTATGACCACACCCTGACCGAATCCCGACACGTCCACGGCGTATGCCGCTGTCCCAGCGGCGGTGACCGGTTTGGGCGAACCGAATGGGCGTGCGTTGTAGGTCAGGGAGTGGCCCGATAAAAGCTGATTCTCGATCAGAACAATATTCCCGGTCGAGTCATACCACGCTTGCTGGCCGACACCCAACTGCGTGCCGGTATTGCCAGCTGCGCTGCCGATTTCGAAGACTTGAGACTGGTCGGTATACAGCAGCTTGGAATCATCCGGGCTGAATCCGATCACTTGCTCGAGTTGCGCAACAAATTGCGGATTGGGGGCCGTAGAGACGCCGGCGACATAGATGCCCGCCGAATAGGGATCCGAGACCGGAACACCCACGTCGTAGGCAACCTTCGCGCCGGTATTGCTGCCGCCCATACCGGGCGAAAGCCCAACTGTGCTGGCGGTAATCGTGGTCCCCGGATCCGGTGTCGTATTCAGCTGGTTCTCTATCTGAAGGTGCGCCGGATCGATGTAGAACAAGCCCGTGCGGCCGGCACGATTGGCCTGCACGACAATCGTTGACTGATTCGGAGCAACAGAATAGGCAGCAATCTCGTCACTCGTCGCAGGAACGCTGAGCGCAGACACGAGCGTCTCGGCAGACGGGTTGCTCAGAGCGGCAACATAGAGGGATTTGTTCGTCCCACCCGCGACACTGCTGGCAAGAAAGTAAATGCTCTTTGAATCCGATGTGAAGGTGGGCTGCGTCGCATACACCGCGGCCTTGCCTGCGATCGTTGGGTCAACCTGCGTCACGGCGGTGGGCTTCGTGACATTCGCAATGTACAGGGAGCTGCTGCTTCCCTGGCCCGCGATCATCGCAATCCATTGACCATCAGGACTGACCACAAACTGATCGTTGCCTTGAGCGTCGGTCACGGGCGCGATCCCGTTAGGCAATGGGATGTTTACCTGCATCGCCGGAGTGGCCGTCTGGACGAACGACAGACTGGTCGTTGCAGCGTTGGTCGTGTCTTGAGTCCGGTAAACGACGGTCGCGCCATTAGCGGACGCGGCAAAGCCCTTGAGCCGGAGGTTTCCCTGCGTCGCCGTCGTCAGCTTGACGGGGTCTGCGGCGAAATCAGTCAGGTAGGCCTCGTATGAGCCATCTCCCACGGAATCTGCGACAAAAACAGCGCGGAACGGCGCCGTCCCGACAAAGATTGCGGCGGTCGCCTTGGCCGTCTTACCGCTCGGATCCGTGACCGTATAACCAAAGCGCGTCATGCCTTTGAAGTCCCCCGGCAATCCCGTGATGCTCACGGTGCCATCGCTATTGGCGGTGGCTGTGCCCACCAGCGCTGGATCGGTAACGGTCACAGTCAGCTTGTCTTTATCAGGGTCAACGGCCTTGGTCAGCACCTTGATGCTTGCAAGAGCCGTCCCGTCAGCGCGCTCGATCGTGTTACTGGCGGTCGGAGCTTGGTCCACTGTCACCGTAATGCTGACAGTGCCCATCGTGGTATGCCCGGACGCGTCGGCCGCGGTTATTGCGAATGAATCCGTTCCGGTGAAGTTCGTGTTTGGCGTGTAGACGAATGTTCCGGCGGAAGTGAACTGCGTGACAGTGCCGGAAGCCGGTTTGCCTGCTTGCGAGAACGTGACCGCCGCGCCGTCGGGCGCCGTTGCCGTCAGCTTGCCCGGCAGCGGGACATTCTCATTTGTCGTGAAGGCCAGCGGCCCCAGCACGACCATCTGGCCGCCACCTCCGCCGCAAGCGGCGACGCACAGCAAGACCAGGACCGTAGCAATTCGGTGAAGTCGCACGCACAGTGGCTGCACATCCCGCTCCCTTGTTCAAACCAAGAGAGATACTGCCACAGCTTCACCGACGCGCATCCACACGTTGCACAACTACAACGCAGGGGTTGCCAAGCTTACGTCGCGCCAACCAACAGCAACGGTTTCGCCTCAGGCGCAATCACCCTGGCCAGCTCAAAGCGATCCACCGCCCTTGCGGCTCGCTTCGAACAGGAACCAGGTACGCCGCTCGGTCTCGTCGATCCAGTTCTCGATGAGACTGGCAGTGGCGATGTCGCGCACCTCGTCGACCACCTCGTGCACTTCGCGTAGCCGTGCGGCAAGGGACTGATTGTCCTCGCGAAGCTCGGCCAACATGTCCAGCGGATCGACATATTCGGCGTCGTTGTCCTTTATCCGCTGCAGCCGCGCAATGTGGCCGATCGAGCGCAGCGTCGAGCCGCCTACCTTACGGATGCGTTCGGCGATGGGATCGCTCATTGCATAGATCTGATCGGCCTGCTCATCCAGAAGCAGATGGTAGTCGCGGAAGTGCGGTCCGCTCATGTGCCAGTGGAAATTCTTCGTCTTCAGGTACAGGGCAAAGACATCTGCAAGGATCGCATTCATGCCGCCCGCGATCTGCGCGGATGCCTTCGCACCCAGATCGCTCGGCGTCACCAGCGGCGCCGCGCGCCGGCGGCTCAGGTCTTTCCTCTTTGCGTCGCTCATTGCCATGACAGTTCCTCGACGGAGTGGGTCGGAATGGGATTCGGATGCTATGAATGCGCCATTCTCGCATTGAGCCGTTCACTGCGCTTGGAAAAAGCAGCCGCACGGGCCGGCTGGGTGGCGCAGGCTCGTACCATGAAATGCACCACGCGCCCCGCCGCAGTTCCCTGGCAGGAACACTGCTGTTCTATTTGTTGTCCCCGGCGTAACTCAGGGCGTCGAGTGAACCGGCCCCCAAAGGCTGGGCGCGGTCCAGAAATCGCTGCTCCAGCTCATGCGCGCTGAGTGGCTTCGAGAGCAGGAAGCCCTGGACCTCATGGCAGCCGCGCGCGCGCAGCCACTCCAGTTGAGCGGGACGCTCGATGCCTTCGGCCGTCACCACGAGGCTGAGACTTGCGCCCAGGGACAGGATTGCGCTCGCGATCGCCGCATCGCTCGCCGACCGGTCCACGTCGCGCACGAACGCCTTGTCGATCTTGATTCGATCAGGCGGGAATCGCGTGATGTAGGCGAGCGAAGAGTAGCCGGTGCCGAAGTCATCGAGCGCGATGCGACACCCGAGCTGGCGCAGCCTCTGGAGCGCACTGCGGACGGTCGAGGAGTCCTTGACCAGCAGCGACTCCGTGATCTCGATCTCGATCAGGGATGGCGGGATGCCCGCGGCGGCCGCCTCCGCTTCGAGCACGCGCGCAGGATCTCCGTGCAGCAACTCCTTGCCGGAGACGTTGATCGCAATCGGAACCGCGCAGCCACGATCCAGCCACTTGCGCAATTGCCTGCAGGCGGCGCGCACGACCCAGCTTCCCATGTCGATGATCAAGCCGCTGTCTTCCGCGATCTCCACGAAGCGATTGGGCGAGATGTCGCCATGCTCCGCATCACACCAGCGCAGCAGCGCCTCCACGCCGGCGATCCGATTGTCGCTCAGGCGGAATTTCGGCTGGAAGTGCAGTTGCAGCAGATTGTCCTGGACCGCGTGGCGCAGGCGGGCTTCGAGGTCGAGCCAGTCCCGCAGACGGCTGCTCATCGCCGGGGTGTACAGCGCCACCGGCGCCGCCGCGCCGGTCTTCGCCTGATACATGGCCGTGTCTGCGTGCTTCAACACGGTGGCCACGTCCTCGCCATCGTCCGGATAGAGCGCAACACCGATACTCGGCGCCGAATAGAACTCGAGCGCCTCGTAGGCGATTGGCTCCTTGAATACGGCGCAGCAGGTGTCGGCCATCTGGATTGCGATCGAGCGCGCGTCGCGATGCCGCAGAAGAATGACGAACTCGTCGCCGCCGAAGCGGGCAACGGTGACATGCTCGTGCGCGTCCTTGAAGCCCTGCAGGGCGCGCGTCAGATTACCGGCTACCGTCCTTAAAACGGCATCGCCGACGGAATGGCCGAACGTGTCGTTGACCCGTTTGAAACTGTTGAGATCCAGATAGATGACGGCGACGGCCTCCTGCAGCCGGGCTGCCTCGTTGAACAGCCGCTCAGCCGTCTCGATACAGCGCTGGCGGTTCGGCAGCCCCGTCAACGAGTCGAAGTAGGCAAGCCGCTCGATGCGCTCGGCTGCGGCGGCATTGCGCAGAATGTACTCGAGCCGGCGCGGCAGCAGCGCCCAGTTGACAGGCTTCGAAATGAAATCCGTCGCGCCGGCTTCGAATGCGAGACTGATCGCCGCGGAGTCCTCGTGGCCGGTCACCATCACGATCGGAACGCAAGCGAGGCGCGCCTCGGCCCGAAGGCGCCTGCATACCGCATAGCCATCCATGCCCGGCATTTCCACGTCCAGCAGCACAATCGCGATATTCCGTGAGAGCGCCGCCTCCAGGGCTGCCGCGCCGTTGTCGTAAGCGAGGGGCACGAGACCGCACTGCGCCGCCGACTCGGCGAGCAGCAGCCTTCCGAGGTCTTCGTCGTCGGCAATGATCGCGACCGGTCCACCTGAGTCCTGCTGATTCATGCGCTGTGCCTCAGCTGCTGAGACCGCAGCTCCTCCATGAGTGTGGGATGCGCTGCCCGGAGGCGCTCGTACACGGATTGCGCTCCAGGGGCATCGCGCACGATACAGGACTGTTCGAGCTGGCGGACGTCCTTCGCAAAGGTTAGCGCGCCGACGTTTGCAGCGCTGGATGCGAGCTTGTGACAGATCGCGCCCGCCGCATCCAGGTCCGCGGTCCGCAGTGCGGACTCCAGGCGCGCCAAGGCATCCGAGCAGCCGGCTTCAAAAAGCTCGACCAGCCTCGAATACAGGTCGGGCTGTCCGGCGCCTCGCAGGTTTCTCAACCGGGCCACTGCGTTGGCATCGACCCTCGACAGACACTCATCGGTTGCCTGTTGCGAGATCTCGGGGTCGGGCTGCCGCTCGGCCCGCTCGGCCCGCTCGGCCCGCTCGGCTCGCTCGTCGGGCACAATCCAGCGGCGCAGGATCAACGCACATTCCTGTAGAGTGCAAGGCTTCCCGAGTATGTCGTCCATGCCTGCCTTCAGGCACATCTCGCGATAGTCGATCGTGTTATGGGCGGTCAGCGCGACGATCGGGACCCGCCGGGCCATCGCCTCGCGCTGGCGAATCAAATCCGCCGTCGCGAAGCCGTCCATGGTGGGCATGCTCAAATCCATCAGAATCAGGTCGAAGCGCTCGGCCGCATTCCGCGCAACCGCCTCCGCGCCGTCCTTGACCCACACTGACGTGCACCCTAACACCTCAAGATAGCCCTGGGCGACCGCAGCGTTGACAGCCTCGTCCTCGACCAGTAGAACATGCCCGCCAATTCCCGCTTCCGGCGCCACCGCAGCCGTCGTCATGCGGGCGGACAGTGAGGGCATGCCCAGTGCGGCCGTGATTGCCTCATGAAGAGCGTCGCGATGCAGCGGCTTGAGAACGATCCTTTCAGCACCTACGAGACGCTCCAGACCCTGCGCTTCGACCTCGTGGGGGTTGGCGACAACCACGAAGGCCGGGCGCGGCGCATCTGTGGGACAGAGGTACCGTTCCAGGTAGCCCTGTTCTGTGCTTGCGTCCACGATGATTAACTCCTCGGAGGCGGCGACTGGGGCGGCGCCTTCGTCGGGAAGCGTCATCCCGAAGGCTGACACATAGCGCGCCAGCGACTCCGCAAGGGCTGGCCGCCGCGTCAGAATCCTCACGGGACGGCCTGAGAGCGGTGCCGCCTCTGGCTGCGAATGCGCAGGTCCCCACTTCAGAGGGAGAGTCACGTAAAACGTCGAACCTACCTGCGGCCGGCTCTCGACGGTGATGCTGCCGCCCATGAGCTCCGCAAGCTCGCGGCAGATGGCCAGTCCGAGTCCAGTGCCGCCAAAGCGGCGCGTAGTGGACTCGTCAGCCTGCGTAAACGGCTTGAAGATCTTCGCCAGGATCGCGGCGTCCATCCCGATGCCGGTATCGGCCACCGACAAACGCACGATTGCCTGATCCGGCGCGCCGGAATCGATGTCCGCCTGGATGACGATCGCGCCGCGCGCGGTGAACTTGACCGCATTGCCGACCAGATTCATCACGATCTGCCGCAACCGCAGCTGATCGCCGATGAGATTCGCCTGCCCATGCGGCGGACACACGATCAGATCGATGCCCTTCGCCTGGGCGGCGCCCGCGAACAGGCTCGTACATTCCTCGAGAATGCGCCCGGGTTCGATTGCCAGCTCCTCGAGCTCGACCTTGCCGGCGCTGATCTTCGACAGATCCAGCAAGTCGTTGACGATTTGCAGCAGCACCTGGGCGGATGAGCGGATCGTCCGCGTCAACCGCGTCTGCATCGAAGAGAGAGGCGTGCGCGCCAGCAGCTCGGTCATGCCGACGACGCCGTTCATCGGCGTGCGCAGCTCATGACTCATCCGATCCAGGAAATTGCTCTTTGCCTGGGCGGCCTCGGCCAGCTGGCGGTTGCTTTCCAGCAGCTCGCGGGTTCGCAGCGAGACTTGCGCTTCCAGATGCTGACGTTCGGCAACGACTCGCTGGAATTTGATCCGCTGCAGGCGCCAGCGTTGGGCAACGAGGCACAGCGCCGCAAGGACATACGCCGTGTAAGCCCATGCAGACTTCCATGGAGCCGGGTCTCTGTGAATGCTCAAGCGCAAGGGCGTCTCGCTCCACACCGAATCGGAATTGGCGGCGCGCACCTCGAGCAGATGGTCGCCGGCCTCGAGATTCGTCAGCGTAATGCGGTGTTGGGTACCCAGATCGATCCATCGATCCGTCAGGCCTCCCATGCGGTAGGCGATCCGGTTGCGTTTGGGCGAGGTGAAGTCGAGGGAGGCAAAATCGAGCGACAGGATGTTGGCCCGATAGTCGAGAGCCACACGGTTGAGCAGCCAGTAGGGCGTCGGGCCCGGCGCGGGTACACCCATCACATCTACGTGTGTCAACGCCAGGCGCGGCGGCTGCCGGCTCTCGGTGAGGCGTGACGGGTCAAAGATGTTGAATCCGCCAGGACCTCCGAAGCACAGCCGGCCATCGCGCAGGCGAAAGAACGCGCCCGAATCGAATTCCTCGCCTTGCAGGCCGTGTTCACGGTGGTAAGCCTTGACCGTTCCCGTATCCGGGTCGTAGCGCATGAGTCCGGCATCACTGCTGAGCCACACGTGACCGCTTGCGTCGCTGAGCACTCCGTACAGGGTGTCGCTCGACAGCCCCTCGTCACGCGATAGGATCTTGAACCGGATCGAGTCGGGGGATCCCGCGGATCCGACTACGAGCGCAAGGCCCCCGCCATCGGTCGCCGCCCAGACCCGGTTCCTGGTGTCCACCGCCAGCGAGTACACCGTGTTCGCCGGCAGGCTCGCCGCGTCGGCGGGATCATGGCGGAAGATCCTGACCACTGTCCCGTCAGCTCTTGCGAGGTCGAGGCCTCCACCATCCGTACCGATCCAGATGTTGCCATCCCGATCCTCGGCAATCGCACTGACATTGGCCGAGCTGATCGCTCCCGCCGCCGTGCCGTAAGGCAATTGCCTGATCAGTCCCGTAGCCGGATCGAGGACGTTCGCACCGCCTCCGAAGGTACCCACCCATATCTGGCCGTTGCGCACCTCGCTGAGGGTCATGATGCCTGCCGCGCTCAGTCCGCGCGGGTCGCCCGGTCTCACCGGTATGGACTGCAACTGCCCGCCCGGGCTGAGCTTCCTGATTCCACTTGCCATCGTGCCGATCCAGAGGGTGCCGGTACGATCCTGGCGTAGCGACATCACGCGCGGATCACCCATGGAATCGTGCCGGCCGAGGATGGCGTCGATGTCGCTCGCCTTGCCTGTATCGTCGTCGAACTGGAACAATCCGCCACCGAGCGTCGCAACCCAGACCTTGTTGTCCGGAGCATCGGCAAATGCCGTGACGAGCCTTGTTCCCACCCAGTCGGGCCGATGGCCGCCGAGCTCCCAGCTGTGGGGATTCCACCGGCTGACGCCTCCCGCGCGGGTTCCGATCCAGACGAGACCGGTTTCATCCTGGTAGAGCGACATGATGGATGAGTCTCGCAGGGACTCCGCGTCGCTCGGGTCGTGGCGATAGTGGCTGAACTGGCGCGTCGCGGGGTTGAATAGATCCAGGCCGTCTACGGTTCCTATCCAAAGGTGCCCCGCCCGGTCGGCGAGAATCGCGCGCACGTCGTCGCTGGCGAGCGAAGCCGGCCGCTGCGGATCGTGACGAAAGACCTCGACAACCCGGCCGGCGGCGTCCATCCGATCGAGACCGCCGTCACGAGTCCCCACCCACAGGGCACCGCTCGGGTCCTGCAGAACCCGGGAGAGCTGCCTGCCGCTCAGGGAGGCCGGGTCGGCGGCATCGTGTTGGAAATGAGAGAATGTACGGCGATCCGGTTGCCAGCGGTCGAGTCCATTGTCCGTCCCGATCCACAGCGCCCCGCTGCGATCGAGTGTCAGGGAGAAGATCCGGTCGTCGATCAGCGTGTTGGGATCCTTGGGATCGTGGCGCAGATGCTCGATACGCTCCGATGCGGGATCCAGGATGTCGATGCCGGCGTCGGTGGTCCCGATCCAGATCCGGCCGCGCGCGTCCACCAGCAGATCATGCACAGCGTTGCTTGCGAGCGAGTTGGGGTTCGCCGCATCGTGCCGATAGAGGGTGAAGGTGTCGGTCGCCCGGTTCCAGCGGGCGATACCGCGGTCCTTGATTGCAACCCAAAGGTCGTGGCGGGCATCCTCGACGATCGCCTGAATATAGTTCCCCGGAAGGCCACCGCGGGCGCTGCGCGAGTAAGCGTAGCGAAACAGCTCATGTCCGTCGTAGCGGACCAGACCGTCTTCGGTCCCGAACCATACGAACCCCTGCGAGTCCTGCAAGCTCACGAAGACTGTGCCCTGCGGCAGTCCATCGATTGTCGTCAGATGCTCGAGGATGAGCGGCGGCGAATCAGCCACCGCCGCAGCGACCGGCGCCCCCACCAGGCCCGCGATAGCCACAATGAGCGCGCGACGCCACTGAGCCCGATGTGTGCAAGTACTCACCGGCCAAAGATGCACCAGGCCGCCCCCGGGTTCGTTGACCGAGTTCTTCAGGGGTCGCACGCCTGTCGCGGTTTACGCGATCTGCATCACATTCCGGCTATTCGTTCGGGACCCATGGCACGATGGACGCAGGCGTCCGAGCAGGCGCAGGTGATTGTGAAGTGGTCCACCAGGGCAGGCTCTTGCTCCAGGTGTAACCCTTGGACCAGGTGTAGCCCTTGGACCAGGTGTAGCCCTTGGACCAGGTGTAGCCCTTGGACCAGGTGTAGCCCTGGCTCCACGTGTAGCCTTCACTCCAGGTGTAGCCCTTGGACCAGGTATAGCCCTTGGACCACGTGTAGCCGTCCCCGTTGAGCGGAGCGGCCCAGGTCGAGCCTCCCAGATTCATGATGTAGTAATTGCCGCTGGCATCCTGGTTTGCGGGACCACCGAAGTGTGTCGTTCCCGCCAGGTCGGCAGCGATATTGAGCCCCTGGTTGGCGCAGCCGGTCGCGCTGTTGTTGACGGCGGATACCGCGTTGATGAGCCCAGCGCCCTGTTGAAAGACACTGTAAGCGAGCGTTCGGGCCGACGTGATGGCTGGGCGAGCCGATGTCAACAGACGGCACTTCACGGCGTCAGGCGTCAGCGTCGGATCCGACTGCAGCATCAGCGCAACAACGCCCGAGGCTACGGCCGAAGCCATCGAAGTGCCCGACATCGTGAACATCTGCTCACCCGGCGCCATCGAGTGGGGGTCGATGTTCGCAAGGTAGCTGTTACGGGACATCGATGCGGCCATGTGACCGCCAGGCGAAACGAGCTCCGGTTTTACGAAACCCTCGAACGTCGGACCCGTCGAAGAGAATGACGCGAGGCGATCGTCAGTGGGGTCGTAAGGGGTGTAGTTATCAGTCAAGGCGCCGACGGTGATGACATAGGGCACGTTGCCAGGCACGTCGATCGTCATTGGATCCGGGCCCTCATTGCCGGCAGCGGTGACGACGACGATGCCGGCGCGCCAGGCAGCCATGACGGCCTGGTTGAGTGGATCGTCCCAATAGAAGGACTGGGGCTGCGCGCCAAACGAAAGATTCAGCACGCGGATGTTGTATTTCTTCCGGTTCGCGAGGATCCAGTTCAAGCCCGCGATCACATCGGTGTAGCGGCCGGCTCCCGTTGCGTCAAAGGCGCGGACGATGACGAGATTTGCACGCGGAGCAATTCCGAGGTAGCCAAGCGAGGCATTCTGCGCGCCACCCGCGGCGATGGAAGTCACATGTGTGCCGTGCCCGTAGGGATCGCCCTGAACACGCCCGGACCCACCGTTTAGCACATCCACACTGGCGAGTACGCGGGAACCGAAATTCTGGCTCGGGTCCTGCCAGAGGCCGGAGTCGAGCACCGCGATCGTGACGCCCTTGCCGGTGATGCCTGCCTGCTGCAGCTTGTCCGCACCGACGAGCATCGGATAGTTCGTCCCATACAACAGGGTCGGCTCTGCAACGCCCGTGCCGTCCTGGAGCTGGGTGTTGGCGCTGACGGCGGAGATGACAGGGGATAGCAGCGGATTCACTACGGGCGCCGCAAGGGGAGTCACGACGGGAAGTACTGGAGCGGCTATTGCCCCGACAGTCGAGAGCACTGGCGTGGTCACCGGAGACAGCGTTGCAACGACCGGCGCTACCGGCGCGGCGACGGCGGAAACCACAGGAGTGGTTATTTCGGCCACGGTGGAAACGAGCGAGGTGGTGACCGCATTGAGCAGCGACCCCAGTCCTCGTGTCGTGAGCGGCCGGTCCTCGAACAGATGCACCTCGGAGCGGCGCCGCAGGCGGTCAGCTTGCCCCGGAGTCAGGTATGCAGACACGGCGTGAATGATCTGCAGTTCCCGTTCGATCTTCGCGCCCGCGTTAGTGGCGCTCTCGTACGCGGCTTTCGTGGATGCAGCCTGGACGATATAGAGAGAAGGTGCGGCCGCGTCGCCGGGGTTGATTGCCGCCGGATGCCGTGTGGGTGCGGCACTGGCCACGGTCAGCACCGCAAGCACCGCGATCCACGTTGAGAAAGCCAGTTGAGATGTGCGCATCGTCTATGTCCCGGTAAGGGCGGAACCCCATGGTCCCGTGTGATACGCATTTCACTGCAATGCACCGGCAGTCAGGCCTGCGGCAGGCTCATACATCCGCGCCGTGCTTGTGACGTGCGTCGCATAACGAAGTTGTTAAATAGGCGAGGCGGGCGCGCGCGCCATCACTCAATGGCGCCGCGGCGCCCCTGCGCGCCGTCGCAACTCTCGGATGGCTGGATCATGCCGGGCGTGCCGGTCCGATAGAGATCGCCTGTCCCGTGTCGACATCCAAGATCCAGGAGCGCACCGCGCTGCTCTCGGTCGTCAACGCCGGTGGCGATCGGCGTCAGACCCAGGGCGGTGGCGACGGCAATCCCCGCCCGACACACTTTTTGCGCTACCGGATCCGTGCGCAGTGCGGTCGTCCAGGCGCGGTCGAGCTGCAAGCCCCATATCGGCGCGCGCGCCAGCCAGTCGAGCGAGCCCATCCCGCGTGCCACTTCGTCCACCACGAGACGCACGCCGAGTTGGCGCAGGGCATTCAAGTCGGCCGGCTCGCGGGCGATCAGTGTCTTCTCGGAAATCCGCAACTCCAGGCGCTCGCAAGGTACGGTACCTTCCGCCAGGAAACGCTCCATGTCCGCGACGAAGCTCTCGTGCAGTATATGGTGCCGCAGAGCCCCAAACGAGATACGGACATCTGCGGCCGCTCCAGGCGCCAGCAGCGCAAAGTCCTCGCGCACGCAGGCCAGGATGGCGCGCGACAAGGCCATGGCGAGGCCCGTCGTCTCCGCTACTCGCAGGAATTCGACCGGACGGATCTCTCCACGCAGCGGATGCAACCAGTGAACGTACCCCACCCAGGCGACCAGGCGGCCGGTGTCGAGGTCGTGCCGGCCGACATATCGAAGGCGGATGTCGCGATTCTCGATGGCCTCGTGCAGCTCGCGGGCGATATCCAGCCGCGCCAGCGACCGAAGGCTCAGGGTGTCGGTGAAAAAGCAGACCCGTGGGGTCGCGCAGCGCCGCGCTTCGCTGGCCGCCGTGCGGGCATGATCGAGCAGCTGTTTGGGCGATGATGCGTCCTGGCCGAGGATCGCCACGCCCGCATAGGGTGTCAGGTGGAACACCGCCTCCCCCACGCTAACCGGCTCACGAAGACTGGCACACACCCGCGAGACGCAAGACTCGATCGCATCGCGGTCCGATGTCTCGAATACCAGCGCCAGCAGCGCGTCGCTCAGTTGTCCGAGGTACCAGCTCGCCTCCACGTCGCGCGCATTGCCGGAATGATCGGGGAGCCGCCGGATCGCCGCGCTCATGATCTGCTCGGAGACGGATGCGGCGATGATCTGCGCGATGTCGGAAATGCCGTCCACATGGATGACCGCCACGGCAACAGGCTTCTCCCGCAGGGCCGCGACCGATATCGATTCCCTGAAGCGGCGCAGAAACCCCCGTCGATCGAGCTGTGGCCGCGGGCCGTCGTCCGCCGCCTCGAGTGAGCCCTCGGGGCCGTCGGCCAACACGGCCCGAATGGTCATGATCGCGCGGTCGGGGCCCTGGGCCGTGGCCCGCGCCTCGTAGTCACGCCCCCGCTCCTGAAACCTGGCCTCGATGCTCGAGCGAAGCGCAATCGCCCTGCGCGCAAGCTGTTTGAGCGGTTCGGCTACGGTCTCGGGCCACACGGCGTCGGCCTGCCTGCCAGCCGAATCGGCGGGCGGTTTGAGGTCGGCTACACCGTGTCCGCCGCTGTGAGCGATGATGGTTCCATCGCGCCGCAGGAGCACAACGAGGTCGGGAATTCCTGCGAGCAACGCATCGGGAGGCATGGCACCATGTTAATGACGATCCATGCGCCAAAACCTAGACGTGGGTCCCGTCCGTGACGCCCGGGAATCCTGGCGGCGAGCTGACGCCCGGCCGACCCCGAATTGGGCAGAAAGCCTGCACCGGAGCATCCTCCTTATATAGAATGTCCGCGCCGGCATGATGACCGCTCGCGTGGCGGGTTCGATTGCCCGGCATTTGACGCGCCGTCACCTCAGCCGCCGCGCGGTCCGGCACGGTACACGCGCGAGTACCCCTGCTACGAGCTCTGCCGGGTGGAACACCTCCCGGCAGTAACCCCCGTTCGATTGGATCTACATGCTTTCGACTTCCAATGTCGCAATCCAGTTTGGCGCCAAGCCTCTGTTCGAGCAGGTCACCGTCAAGTTCAACGGCGGCAATCGCTACGGCCTGATCGGCGCCAACGGGTGCGGCAAATCCACACTCATGAAGATCCTGGGCGGAGAGCTCGAGCAGAGCGTGGGCGAGGTCGCCCTGCTGGCGGGCATGCGGCTGGGGAGGCTGAATCAGAACCAGTTCGGCTATGAGGACGAGCGCGTGCTCGATGTCGTGATGCAGGGCCACACGGAAATGTGGCAGGCGATGCGGGAGCGCGACCTGATCTATGCGAACGAGCACGCCACCGACGCGGACTACATGAAGGCCGCGGAGCTGGAGGGGAAGTTTGCCGAATACGGCGGCTACAACGCGCAAGCCCGGGCAGGCAGCATCCTGCTGGCTGCCGGTCTGCCCGAAGCGCTGCACGACGGACCGATGCGCGCCGTCGCGCCGGGGCTGAAGCTGCGGGTATTGCTGGCACAGGCCCTGTTCTCCAGGCCTGACGTGCTGCTGCTGGATGAGCCGACCAACAATCTGGATATCCACTCCATCCGGTGGCTGGAGACGGTGCTCAACGAATACGATGCGACGATGATCATCATCAGCCACGACCGGCACTTTCTCAACCAGGTGTGCACGCACATCGCCGATCTGGATTTCCGGCAGCTGCAGATCTATCCCGGCAATTACGATGACTTCATGCTCGCCTCGACGCAGGCGCGGCAGCGGGTCGAAGCCGCGAACGCCAAGGCCAAGGACCGCATTTCGGACTTGCAGGAGTTCGTGCGACGCTTCTCCGCCAATGCCTCCAAGGCGCGCCAGGCCACCTCGCGGCGCAAGCAGATCGAGAAGATCCGGATCGAGGAGATCCGGCCGTCGTCGCGGCAGCATCCCTACATCCGCTTCGAGCAGGCGCGCAAGCTGTACCGCTCGGCGGTGACAGTGGAGAATCTCTCCTTCACCTATCCGGGCTCGAACGCCCCGGTCCTCAGCGACGTCGATTTCAACATCGAGGCGGGCGAGCGGGTGGCGATCATCGGCCCCAACGGCATCGGCAAGACCACACTGATGCGGTGCCTCGCGGGGGAACTGGCCCCGGCGGCAGGCCGCATCAGCTGGGTGGAAAACGCCCAGCCCGGCTACATGCCGCAGGACCCGCAGGCGGAATTCGCTGAAAAGGTGGATCTGTTCACCTGGATGTCGATCTGGACGGGCAAGGCCGACGATGAGCAGATCGTGCGCGCCACGCTGGGCCGGCTGCTCTTTTCGGGCGACGAGACGAAGAAGTCCGTAAGGGTGCTCTCCGGCGGCGAACAGGGCCGGATGATGTACGGAAAGCTCATGCTAACGAGGCCCAACGTGCTGCTGATGGACGAGCCGACCAACCACATGGACATGGAGACCATCGAATCGCTGCAGATCGCGCTCGAGAAGTACCCCGGTACACTGCTGTTCGTGTCGCACGA
Source organism: Steroidobacteraceae bacterium (assembly GCA_050738795.1). Taxonomy (GTDB): domain Bacteria; phylum Pseudomonadota; class Gammaproteobacteria; order Steroidobacterales; family Steroidobacteraceae; genus 13-2-20CM-66-19. Next base: position 43,755 of record JBOIAD010000109.1, on the reverse strand, counting down.
CCGTGAATTCGTCGGCGCGCTCGCCTCGCGGATCATCGAGCTGCGGCCCGGCGGGACCATCAGCGATTTCAGGGGCGGCTACGACGAGTATCTGAGATCCCAGGGAATCGAGACTTGACCATGGCCGATCTGTCCGCTTTCCCCATCACCCGCAAGTGGCCCGCCCGCCATCCCGATCGGATCCAGCTCTATTCCCTGACGACGCCCAACGGCGTCAAGGCCTCGATCATGCTCGAGGAGACCGGGCTGCCCTACGAGCCGCACCTGGTGCGCTTCGAGGCCAACGAGCAGACTTCGGCGGAATTTCTCTCGCTGAACCCGAACAACAAGATCCCGGCCATTATTGATCCCAACGGCCCGGAGGGTCAGCCGCTGCCCCTGTTCGAATCCGGTGCGATCCTGATCTATCTGGCCGACAAGAGTGGGCAACTCCTGCCGCGGGATGCGGCCGGCCGCTACCAGACGATCCAGTGGCTGATGTTCCAGATGGGCGGCATCGGCCCGATGTTCGGTCAGGTCGGGTTTTTCAACAAATTCGCCGGCAAGGATTACGAAGACAAGCGTCCACGCGAGCGTTACGTCGCCGAATCGAGGCGGCTGCTCGGCGTGTTGAACACGAGGCTGACGGGCCGCACTTGGATAATGGGCGACGCCTACAGCATTGCCGACATTGCCACGTTCCCCTGGGTGCGCAACCTGATCGGATTCTACGAAGCGGGCGCTCTAGTGGGAATAGGTGATTTTCCCCACGTCACCCGGGCGCTCGATGCGTTCGTTGCGCGTCCCGCAGTCGCCAGGGGTCTGGATATTCCCAAGCGGGCCTGATACCCGCATCGCCAGCCCGCCCCCTTGCGGGCATCCGGCGTCGCCGGCCCGTGCGCACCGGGGTGGCCGCTCAGGGTTTGGGACATCGCTCCGGCGCGGAGAAGCCTGCATCGGCAGGATACAGGGCCATGAATTTGCGCATGACACCGTTCGTCCAGCCGAAGCCGTCCTGAAGTGGATACTCGCCGCCGCCGCCCCTGCGTCCGATGTTGATCACGTCATATTTTTCGACCAGCTTGCCGCTTTCGCGATATACACGGTTGACGTTGACCATCCATCGGCAGGCAATGACCTCGGCCAGCCGCATCTTGCCGTAGCGGCGCAGGCCGGAAACGGCGATCCACTGCAGCGGCGCCCAGCCGTTCGGCGCGTCCCACTGTTCACCGGTATCGAGCGTGCTCGTCACCATGCCGCCGTCTTTCAGCAGATCGCGGGTCACGGCCGCGGCGACCGATGTCGCCTGTTCGGCCGATCCAGCAGCGACAAACAGCGGGTACAGCACGGCCGCCGAAATGCGCCGCACCCTTTCGCCGTGCGTCCAACGGTAATCCAGATATGCGCCCGCCGCCGCATCCCACAGATAATGGTCCATGGCTGCACGGCGCCGGGTCGCGCGCCGGCCAAAGTCTTCCGCGCACGTCTCGTCGTCCGCATGATGGCAGCCCGCACGAATGGCATTCTCCAAACCGAACAACAGGCTGTTGAGATCGACTGGCAGGATCTGCGTGGTATCGAGTGTGGCACGCGTGCGTGCATCGCCGAACCAGCGGGAGCTGAAGTCCCAGCCGCTTTCCGCAGCCGCGCGAATATCGCGGAACAGATGCGATGGATCACGGTGACTCGACTGCACCAGCTGCGTGTCGTTGCGGTACGACTCGTCACGCGCACTATCGCGATCGTCCCAGTAGCGGTTCAGCACGGACCCGTCCGGCAACGCGACCACGCGCCGATGCGCGGCGCCGCGGCTCAGTTTATCGGCGCCCTGCATCCAGAATGCATACTCGCGCTCGAGCTCGGGCAGGAAGCGCGCGAAGGCGGCGGACGGGTCGCCGCCCGAGAGCAGGCCGACCATTGCAAAGAAGAAAGGCGGCTGCGACCGGCTCAGATAATAGGATCGCGTGCCATTGGGCACATGACCGTAGGTATCGATCAGATAGGCGAAATCACGGACCATGTCTTGCAGCAGGTCAGCGCGGCCGCTTGCATCGAGCCCGAGCATCGTGAAGTACGAGTCCCAGTAATAGATCTCGCGAAAGCGGCCGCCCGGCACGACATAGGGCCGCGGCAACGGCAGCAGGGATGCGTACGGGGGCGCCGTTGGCGTGCGGCGGGTCAACACATTCCACAGTTGATCGATGTGCGTGGTAATGGGTACCTGTCCGGGTGCGGAGGGCGCAGTCAGCGCAGCGGACGGAAGAGTGAAGTGGCTCTTCACAAAATCCATCAGCGCCGCGGGAGTCCGCGGCCGCCGGCTATGATATTCGCGCAGGATGTCGCCCGGCGGCGCGAGCGGCACGGCGTCGGCGAACTCCTTGCCGTCAGAGAAGATCGCGGACGATTGCACCGCGACGAACAGATCCTTGAACAGCACCTGCGGCGGAGCCGGAAACGGCGTCCCGGGCGTCCGCGATTGCGCCGCGGCAACCGTCAGGAACGCAATGGCGAACAACATCCTCGGGCGCATCGTCAACCCGCCTGGTAGCGCCACTCCCCAGCCACGGATATCTCCGAGCGGACCGAGTTTGCGATGTAGCATTCCTCATGCGCTGCGTGATGCAGCCGCTCGACCAGTGCATCGCTTGGCGCATTGGCCCCTGAGAAAGACACTTTCGGCGCCAGTAGCACGGACGTGATTGCCTGACGGCCGCGCGAGTCCTGGCTCAGGGTCCCGATGGCCAGGTCCTCGTACGAATCCACCACGAGGCCGGATTTAGCTGCGAGATACAGAAATGTAAGCATGTGGCAGGAGGAGATCGCGGCCACGAGCGCCTCCTCCGGATCCACGTTCTCGGGCCTGGAGTATGGCAGCGGAACGGAATGCACGGCACTCGAGGCTGGGACGACGGCGCCACCGTCAAACTTCCAGTGGTGCGCCCGACTGTAGCGCGCGTCGAGGAATGGCTCGTCGCTGCGCCGCTGCCAGGTGATCTGGGCCTGATACTTCGACATCGCTGCAATCCTCCGCCGTTCATCGCCAGCCCGGACCGGGGTCTTCCCAATGTACCGCGTCGCGGCCGCGTCCCTCTACTTGAGCTTCGCATTCGCGCCCTCCGCGTTGCCTTGCGCGAGCAGTGCGGAACAGTCCGCGTCCCTGGCAAGCCCTGGATCGACAAACGCAAGTACCGCGGCCAGCGGCGTGAGCACGACACCGAGTGCCACCGCTGCGCCGGCCTGAGCGATCGAGCGGCCCGCATCGATGCCGATCGAGGGATGGCGGAGCGTGCCGCCGATCGACACCGGCGAGCGCAGTCGCAGCAGCCGCCACTTCTTGGGGTTTCCGCGCAGCTCCAGATCGAGCGCCTCGGAATCCAGATGGATCTGTCCCTTGCCGGTAATGAGCACCGGATCGGTGTCGATCATCAGTCCCTGCGCGGTCAGCGTGCCGTCGTGCGCCCGAAAGCTCGCGATGCCGCACCGGACGCCGGTTTCCTCCTTGTTTTTGGTCAGTAACAGGCCCAGTCCGCGTGTCAGATCGATTCCGGTGAGCTCTGCCAACGAGGCGCGAATCGTGCCATGGGGGAGCACCGCGGTCGCCGTGCCGCTGGCGGTCGAGGCGAACTGGTGGATGGAGCGGCCCTGTCCCGTCAGCGTGAGGCGACCGCGCAGCAGGCCATCGAACGGCGGCTGTCCATTGCCCTTGCGATCGAGCTGGCCGAGTCGCAGGTCAGCCACCCTGAGGTCCAAGTCGCTCGCAGGCACCTCACGCGTCGCATCCACCCGGAGGCGACCCGCGATCCTGCCCTCGAGGAATGCGGCCGATAAGGGCGCCACGGTGAGGATGCCGTGATCGATCGTTATGCGAGCCGTGAGCGCATGCATCAATACATGGCCCATTTCAAAGCCAGCAGCGTGGAAATTCACCACCGCATCGCTGCGGCGCAAGCCCTTGAGAGGCAGGACAGTATCAGGCAGCAACAGGTCGTTCGCTTCCTCGGTTGCACGGCCCGCCGCCCGGGCGCCGATGTCCGCCGAACGCAGCAACCGCGAATGCAGGTCGCCGTTGAGTTGCGGCCTGCCGCTCGACGTCTCGATCGACAGATCGCCGTACATGTCGCTCTTCCCGGAGACCGCGCGCAGCCTGCTGAAATTGAAATTCGTGCCTCCGCGCTCGAGCGTGCCGGAAAGGCGATATGCGCCCGTGTTCGGCAACGCAACGCCGGTGAGGAAGTACAGATCCTTCATATCCTCGCCCGCGGCCTCGAAGGTGGTGTCGAGTGCACGGAAGTCGAACGGGCGCGGCAGAAAGCCTCGGCCATCGAGACGCGAGCCGCTCGAGCGCTCGGCGAAAGCAAAGCGGTATGGCCGCTCGCGCTCGACGGTGGCGAGCGGATCTGCGTTGATCGCCAGGGTGGCGGCCCTGCCGTTCAGCTGCCCTGCTGCCTCGATCCGCAACGGTCCTGGCGCTCCGCTCCCGTCATGCGCGGAGGCCGTCCCATCGAACTTCAGATGCCGCCGCGCATCCTCGAGATCGACGTGGGCGTTGGGTACCCACAGGCTCCTGATGAGCGGCGGACCCTCGCCAGCCCGCTGGCCTGGATCCGCCCACTGCCAGTTGGCGCGACCTGCGGCATCGCGTACCAGGTGCAGCCTCGCCCCCTCCATTTCGAGTCTCCGAATGACGAATGGGCGATGAAAGAGTGGCAGCGCCAACACCAGGGACACCCGCTCGATTTCCGCGGTGGTGCCCGGCGGCGTCCACGGAGGGTTGCCGATCGTGACGTGCTGCGCAACCAGGCGGGGATTCAGTGAGAACAGGTGTGCGCTGAAGGGGCCCTCGATGCGGATCTGCCGGCCGGTGCGCGCGGCGAGGTAGCGAACGAGGGGCCCGCGCGAATGACTCGCATACAGCACCGCGGCAGCGGCGAGCACGACCATCACCGTAAACAGGGCGGCCACCGTGCAGGCGGCCCATTTGAGGCGCTTGCGGGTGACGAGGGGACCATCCATCGATGACTAACGCATGAAAGCGTGCGGCGTTCGCCTGCACGCCGCACGATCACCGTAAGCTGATGGGGGATCTGCGCTAGTCCATGAGCTTACGGGTGAAGTACGTCATCTCCAGAGCAGTCGTGTGCGCTTTTTCCTTCAGATTCGCACCCGAGCCATGACCGCCCTCGGTAACTTCATAGAAAAGATACGGAATGCGGTATTCGCCCAGGCGCGCGGCAAACTTGCGGGCATGCTGAGGACCTACGCGGTCGTCCTTGGTCGTGGTCCAGATGAACGGTTCAGGGTAGTGCACTCCCCGACGGACATTGGCGTAGGGCGAGATCTTCGCCAGAAAAGCGGCTTCGTCCGGATTGGACACGCTGCCATATTCGCCGACCCAGGATGTTCCCGCGGCGATCTTCTCGAAGCGCAACATATCCAGCAGCGGCACCTGGATATCCACCGCATTCCACAGTTCAGGATGCTGTGTGAATTCGACTCCCATCAGCAATCCGCCGTTCGAGCCGCCTTCGATACCGAGCCGGCGCGCGCTCGTGATCCTGCGTGCAACCAGGTCGCGCGCGACGGCGGCGAAATCGTCATAGATCCTCTGACGATGCGTCTTCAATCCCGCCTCGTGCCAGGCCGGGCCAAACTCGCCGCCGCCGCGGATGTTGGCGAGCACGAATACTCCACCCTTTTCGAGCCAGAGCTTGCCGATGTTGGGCGAGTAGAACGGCGTTTCGGACACCTGAAACCCGCCATACGCGTTGAGGATCGTCGGGTGGCTGCCGTCGAGCTTCATGCCCGCCGGATGCACGACGAAATACGGCACGCGGGTCCCGTCACTGGAGGGCACCTCGAACTGCTCCACGACCGCGTGCGATGCGTCGAACTTGGGCGGCAGGGTCTTTATCTCGACGGGTTTGCCGCCGCCGGCATCGAGCAGCCACAGACTGGAGGGTTGCAGAAAGCCGGCGACGGACAGAAAGGCGTTGTTGCTGTGCAGGTCGGCATCCGCGATCCCGATCGTCGCGTTGTCCGGAAGGTCGAGCTCGGTCCGCTTCCATGTGCCAGCGGACTGCGGCCGATACACTAGAGCGCGTCCGCGGACGTTGTCGAAGATCGTTACGACAAGCGCATCGCGCGTGGCCGAAACGGCGCCCAGACTCTCGCGCGGCCCCGGCTCATACAGAAGGACCGGTTGCAGGTGCCCGGGATCCCGCGTTGCCTCCTGCAGATCGAATGCGACCAGCGATCCCTGTTTGAATGTCGTGCCGCCGGCGGGCCAGTCCTCGGCCAGGCTCAACACCAGCTCGCCGTCCACCAGGCTCTGGATGTCAGCCTTCCTGGGTACCGCGAGCCGCGCCACCTTGCCGCCGGCCACGAGATATTTCTCCGATTCGAATGTCGTCAGCGGCCGCTCGATCACGATCGCCTGATGTCCCGCGCCATCGCGCAGCGAGGTTGGCGTGACGCCGTAACCGCCATCGGCTGCGGTACCGCGAAATATTTCGTGCGCGGCGGACAGTGGCTGACCGCGTGTCAACCGTTTGACGATGAAGGGATAACCCGATGTAGTGAGCTCTCCCGGCTGCCACTCGCGCGAGACGAGAAGTGTATCGTCATCCTCCCACGCTACGCGTTGCTTGCCGTGCGGCAGCGTGAAACCGGCCGATGCGAAGTGAGCCGACGGAATATCGAACTCTCGTACGGTCACGGCATCCTCGCCGCCGTCGGAGAGGCTGAGCATGCAGTGATGCTCATCGGGCTCCGCGCACGTCGCGTCCTTCAGAAACCAATTGGCTTTCTCTGCTGTAGCCAGCGCGTCGAGATCGAGTACGGTGGTCCATTGCGGTGACGGTGATCGGTAGCTGTCCAGGCCCGTGCGACGCCAGATGCCGCGCACGTGATCACTGTCCTGCCAGAAATTGAAGATCGCACCGTCCAGGGAATTGGGCGCGGGAATCCGATCCTTGGCTTCGGCGATCGCGAGCGCATCCCGGTATAGGCCGGCGTAGCGCGGGTCCTTCTCCAGTACGCCAAGCGTCTTGGCGTTTTCGCCGCGGACCCAGGCCATGGCGCGCGGGCTATCGAGCTGCTCCAGCCAGATATAAGGGTCGGGCGCCTGCGCCGCCGCCAGCGGCCCGGCGACCAGTGCGGCGGTCCAGATCAAACATGCGGCGCGACTCCTGGGTGACATCTGAGCGTTCCTGTTTTACATGGGCTGGCCGGCGACACTACCTAAGTGCCGGAAAAAAAGGAACTTGGGGGTTCCGCGCTGGCGCGCGTTCCTCGGGCCCGATTTGCCCTGACCCGCATGCGCATTGCTGGAACAGGACAATCCGCCCAAGCGGCGGCAGCCCGTCCGGGTGCCGTCGCGTCTTTGTTTTTGAGACTGATTTGACGCTAGACTCATCCGCCGACACCTACGTAGGCCGGAATTTGAGGAGAAGTCCATGCTCTTTGAGCAGGTCGCGACGGGAGGCTGTCAGTCCTATCTCGTCGGTTGCGCGGACACCTGTGCGGCGGCGCTCATCGATCCGGAGATCAGTCAGGTGGATCGATATCTTGCGCTCGGCGCGCGTCACGGACTGCGGATTCGCTATGTCATCGACACGCACACGCATGCCGATCACTTCTCCGCCGCGCAGCGGATTGGCCGCCAACTGGACGTTCCGATCGCCATGCATCAGGCGAGCCCGCAGCCCTTCGTGGACATGAGACTCGGAGATGGCGAGCTGGTTGTATTGGGACGATTGCGAATCCACGTGCGTCACACACCTGGCCATACGCGCGATTCGATGTGCCTGCACGTCGAGGACCGCGTGTTCACGGGCGACACGCTGCTCATCGGCGCGACGGGACGGACGGATCTGCCTACTGGAGACCCCGAAGCGCTGCACGACAGCCTGTTCAACAGTCTGCTGCGACTCGATCCGACACTGAAGATATTCCCCGCCCACGACTACAAGGGGCGCGGCTATTCCACGCTCGCACAGGAGCTGGCGGACAATCCGCGCCTGCAGAAACGCGACCGCGGCGAATTCGTCGAAATGATGTGCAACCTCAACCTGTCGATGCCCACACATGTAACTGAAGCGCTGCGCACTAACATGACCGGCGGTAAGACAGTTGCGCAGCTGCTGGCGGAGGCAGCCGCGGTAGTGCCGTTCATGTCGCTCGCGAGCCTCAGAGCACTGACGGAGACGGCCAATTCAGATCTCATCGTGCTCGATGTCCGCGAGCGCGACGCATACGAGAGCGGTCACGTTCCGGGTGCGCGCCTGCTGCCGCGTGGTCAGCTCGAATTGCGCGTGAACGATGAGCTGCCGGATCCAACACGCCGGATTCTCACGGTCTGCGAATTCGGACGGATATCGACGCTCGCGGCCGCTACGCTGCGCCAGCTGGGCTTCCTGCGCGTCGTCGCGCTCGACGGCGGCATGAAGGCCTGGCGCGAAGCCGGCTATCCGACGCTGTCCGGCAAGGATCCCTGAGGCAACGGTGCGGTTGCGCCGCGGCAGTTCAATGCGCGGCGCGGTGCCGGGGCGCCACGCGAGACCGCATGACCTTTCGGGAATCGAACCCGAATGCGGCCGGTGGGCGAATCCGCCCGGAAGCGGCCCCTGGAAGCGGAACTCGGCGTTCGGCCGCGTGAGGATATTTGTCATTGTCGTGGCGCAGGTTTAGCCTTGTGCGCCGCAGGATCGCAATCCAAGGTCGCAACCGGGCTGACCAGGCAGATAGGGGCGGACGGGTAGCGAGCCTGCGTGAGCCCGGAGTAACCACGAGGAGTTCGATTCATGAATAAATCCAATTGGCTCGCGGCGAGCATGGCGGCGATGCTCATCTTCGCTTGCGCGAGTCAGAAGGCCCCCGCAGAACAGGCGGTTTCGAACATCGATGCGGCGCTGAGCGCCATCCATGACTCGGCTGCAAAATACGCGCCGGATACGCTGCAAACCATCGAAGCGCAGGTCGCCACTCTCAAGGGCGACCTGGCCAAGGGCGACTACAAAGCGGTGCTCGCGGCCGCGCCGGCGGTCAATACGGCTGTCGCCAGCCTCAAGCAGGACGCGGAAGCCAAGCAGGCTGCGGCAGATGCGGCGCTTGCGCAGACCAAGCAGCAATGGCGCGCGCTCAGCGCCGACGTGCCCAAGCTGATGGCCGACATCAAGGCGCAGGTGGATACCTTGTCCAAGGCGCGCAAATTGCCGAAAGGCCTCACGAAAGCGTCGTTCGAATCCGCTAAGGCCGATGCCGCATCCCTCGACACGATGTGGACCGAAGCCACCACCGCCGATTCGAATGAAGACTATGCGGGCGCCGTATCCAAGGGACAGGCAGTCAAGGACAAGGCAGCGGAGCTTGCGCACACGCTCGGCGTGAAATCGGGCTGACCGCAGCCGCCCCGTTCGGGCGCGAAGTGCCGTGGGGCACAAAGCTGGAAGATCGTGCCCGGGTGGGTGGGGGTCCACCCGGGCAGCGGCGTCGGGCCGCACGCAAAAACCAAGCCATTGATTATCTTGGCTGAACGGTCTCCGTAACCGTTTGTGCGGCGCCTTGCATGAACCCGCGCGCCGCTACTCGGGCGCCGCCTGCTCGCGCCCCGCCCATCTGTAATGCTGGCGTCGGGCCTGCTCCACGGGTCCGCAGCAAGCTTAGGTGACGATCCTGCCCGTTGCCCGGTTCCACGCATGAGCCGATGAGGATCATGAGGCGCTGCCACAGACTCATCGCATTGGACCCGCCCACCGGCCTGCGGCACGCTCCGTCGCGTGCCGCAGGATGCAGCGCGGTCCGCTTGACCTGCGATGCTGGCCTCGCCGTGTTAGCTCAGTGTTTGTGAAATAACTTGTTGGTTATGACATCGCATGTGATCACGGCTTCGTGACGGCGACAATCTGTCGTCCGCCCGAACCTGCCGTATCTGTCAGAACATGCAATCACGGCCAGCGAGCGCGTTCCCGCCCGTGCAGTGATCGCGCGCCGTCTGAGCGACGAGCCATGGCACAGCTTTCGCTGGCGCTATGCCGGAACGCAAATCGGCCTTTATGTCAACTTGCACGCAGTGTCGAGCCATGCGGAAAGCAAGTCGTTGCGCACGCGCGACGTTTGAGACTGTACTCTTTCGCAGACAATTGAAGTCGACCCTGCATTGCGCTTAACTGCGCGCATAGTAACTCGACAACACGCCGCGAGACGGGGACGCAAAGCCTCCGGGACGACGAATACGCTGGATGGCGGGGTTGCCGGCAAACGTATCCCATCGGCCGGCGCCCTGCGATCACTGCCTGTTGCGCGACTGGAAGCGAGCCCGGGACAAATATTTGTTGATCATTCTTGACCATTCCAGGGCGAGCTTGACACAGGGGAAGATTCACGATGAGCCACTCATTCGCTGTTCCTTTGATCCACACACTCGCCGCGTCTCTCATGTTGACTATGGGTGGAGCAACGAGCGCCGCTGCCATCGCGAAACGCGTACCGGCGCGCGTCGCGCACGTCGTTGCGGCAAAGGAGCAGAGCGTGCGAAGCCACCGGCGTAATCCGGATTCGCACGGATGGATGATGCTGGTGGTCGGAGTGATCACGGTGGGCTATTCGATGGGCCGCCGGCAACGGCCTCTGGAATCGCTGCCGCCCGCTCACGAAGTACTCGCCTGAGCCGGCCGGCTGCCGTTGCCCGCCGCCCGATTGACGTGAACGCGGCCGCCCCCGCGCACCAGGTCTCACCGTGAGTCGCGCGACTGCAGAACGGATCATGCAGAAAGTGGAGCCCGCGGGCGAGTTGTTGCCCTGGGATTCCCCGCCCGCGTTCCTCGTCAAGGCGTTGCTGTATCCGTTTGCGGCGATTGCCAGTCTGTGGCTGTCTCTGGCGATCTGCGGCGAGCCATTGCGCAAGGCCTACTTTCTAACGGGCGTGCTGGCCTTCATCGCCACGAGCGACATCCTGAACATCGCCCCGATGCACAAGATGTGCGAGAAGTCGGCGTTGCAGGCTTTCCTGGTGATTGCGCGGCGCTGGCTCGTCGTCGTCGCGTTCCTGTGGGCGCTCATCTCGGTTTCGGGGCTGCAGGCGAGCTTTCGCCCGCACGTGTGGCTGACATGGGCCATCCTCACTCCGCTCGTCCTGTGGCTCAGCGGAATCGCAGCCCGGCGCTCCTTCGGCCTTGCCGCCGCCGCCGGCCGCATCGCCCCACGCAACGCGATCATCGTCGGATCGAACGAATTGGGCAGCCTGCTCGAAGCCAAGCTGCGGGAGGATCGTTCCTCGAGAATCCAGGTCGTCGCATATTTCGATGATTGCGGCGGCTCGAACACCGTTTCTGCGGGAGCGCCTCCGCGCACCACTTCGGCATTGCGCCAGTTCATTCGGAGCCACGACGTACGGATGGTCTTCATCACGTGGCCGATGACGCGCGAGCAACGCATCATCGAGTTGCTGGACGTGTTGCGCGACTCGACAGTCTCGATCTATTTCGTTCCGGATGTGTCTATCGTGGGCATTATCCAGGGACGCCTCGCGGCCGTCAGCGGCATCCCTGTCATCGGTGTATGCGAGTCACCATTCTTCGGACTCCGGGAATTGCAGAAGCGTGCCCTCGACGTATTGCTCAGCGCGATCCTCATCGTGTTCTCGGCCCCGTTGTTCGCGGCAATCGCGGTTGGTGTCCGGCTCAGCTCGCCGGGGCCGATCCTTTTCAAACAGCGGCGCTACGGCCTCGATGGAAGGGAATTCACCGTGTACAAATTCCGCTCGATGACCGTCACGGAAGATGGCTCGTCGAGTTTCTCAGCCGTCAGTCGCGGTGACCTGCGCGTGACCCGCTTCGGCGCCATCATCCGCCGGACTTCGCTGGACGAATTGCCCCAGCTGTTCAACGTTCTGGGCGGCAGGATGAGCCTCGTCGGCCCGCGACCACATGTCGTGGCGATGAATGAGGCCTACCGACAGCAGATCTCCGGATACATGCTGCGTCACAAGGTTCGGCCCGGGATCACCGGCTGGGCACAGATCAACGGCTCGCGCGGAGGGAACGACCTCGAGAGCATGAAACGCCGCATCGAGCTGGACCTCGAATACCTCAAGCATTGGTCATTGCGGCTGGATTTGCTGATCCTCGCGCGCACAGTGGCGCTGATCCTGTCGGATCGCCGGGCGTATTGACGCGAGCCTGCGTCCCGGCATCGACAAGTGATCGACGCACAACTTATAGTGATCCATCCGTTCGCAAGGAGCTGACAGACCGATGGATCGGCGATATCGGAACTGAGTGCCTGGCGTGACCATCTGGGTAGGAACCTCCGGCTACAACTATCCTGAATGGAAAGGGAGCTTTTATCCCGAAAAGCTTCCCACGGCAAAGATGCTGCCGTACTACGCGGAGCGCTTCCAGACCGTCGAGATCAACTACACGTTCTATCGGGCGCCCACCGAGAAAATCCTCGAGGGCTGGAAGGGCCAGACGCCGGATCCATTCAAGCTCACGCTCAAGGCGCCGAAGCGCATCACACACGACGCGCGCCTCCGGGACTGTGCTGATCGAGTGCGGTTTTTCCTCACGACAGCGGCGACGCTGGGACCAAAGCTGGGCGCCGTTCTGTTCCAGCTCCCGCCCTACTTCAAGCTGGACCTGGCGCTGCTCGATGCATTCCTCGATGCCTTGCCACCGCGGCTCTGCGCGGCCTTCGAGTTCCGGCACACCTCGTGGCTGAATGATCAGGTCTATGCGCGCTTGCGGGCGAAGAACCTGGCACTGTGCGTGGCCGACAGTGAAAAGCTGTCGACTCCCGTTGAAATCACCGCGGACTATGGGTATTTCAGGTTGCGGGACGAAGGCTACACGCCGGACGACATCGCCCGCTGGGCCCAGATCATCCGCGACAGGACATCGGCCTGCGGCGACGTGTTTGTCTATTTCAAGCACGAAGAGGCGGGCAAAGGGCCGCAGTTCGCCCGCCTCCTGCTGGAGGCGCTGGCGTGATCCCCAGGCAGGTCAGCAGGCCAGGCGGATTCAGGTCCGCTGCCGCACAGTGCTTGCCATGCGCGGCCAGAGTTGCGCCGGCGGCTGCACGGTTCTGTTCCGGCAGCCGTGCCGATGACTCAATGGGCGGCGGGAGCACCCACGTAGACGGTTCCTTCCTTCATGACGAACACCGCATGCTCGGTCGTCTGCATGTCCGTGAGGGGATTGCCGGCAACCGCGACGATGTCGGCCAGCTTACCCGGTGTCAGCGTACCGACCTGGTCAGCGAGGCCAAGCAGATCGGCGCCATGCGCCGTGCCCGCCATCAGGACCTGAGCCGGCGGTAAGCCATTCTTGCTCATCAGCGAGAATTCGTGGGCATTCAAGCCGTGCGGCTCGACTCCGGCGTCCGTACCCATGGCCAGCGGCACGCCGATCTTCACGGCATGTTGGAACATCTGCTGCGCCTGCGCGGCTGCGGCGCGGGCCTTCACCGCGATAGCCGGCGGAAATTTGTCCAGGTGCGCGCCCACCCAGGCGCCGGCAAACAGCGTCGCCACCAGGTACACATGCTTCTTCTTCATCTCCAGCAGCGTGTCATCCTTCAGAAAGGTTCCGTGCTCTATTGAATCGACTCCCGCGGCGAGGGCCATTTTCGCGGCACGGTCGCCGTGGCAGTGGGCGGCCACCTTGCGATGCCAATTGTGCGCCTCGGAGACGATCGCGTTCATTTCCTCCTGCGTCAGTTGCGGATTATCCACCGGATCCGACAGCGACAAGACGCCCCCCGAGGGCATGAACTTGATGACGTCCGCTCCATATTTGATTTGATAGCGCACGGCGGCGCGACACTCATCGGCGCCATTGCACACGCCCAGTATCGGCCCCGCCACGGCAATACGCTGCGGCGGTACCGGGTCCTGATCCGCATGGCCGCCCGTTGCCCCGATCGCATAGTTGGACACGAGCATGCGCGGGCCGGGGATCATTCCCGCCCGGATCGCGTTACGCAAGCCCAAAGCGACATAGTCGCTGGATCCCAGGTCGCGCACCGTGGTGATGCCTGCTTCCAGTGTGGCCTTGGCGTAGTGCGCGCCGTACAGCGCCTGTTCGGCGGGGAAGCGCATGATGCCTTCGTAAAAATCAAGGTACCAGTTCGGACCCGCCTGGCCCCCCAGGTGCACATGCGCGTCGATGAAGCCGGGCAGTAAAGTGGAGTCGCCCAGATCGATGACCTGCGCGTCGGCAGGAATCGTCGCATCGCTTCCCACCGCCTGGATCCTGGTGCCCGATACCACGACCACACCGTGATCCACGAGATTGCCGGAAACCGAATCGAACAAATGGGCGGCCTTGAGCACGATGGGCCGCGCAGTGGCCGCGGCCGGGTCCGCGACGCTCGATTGCGCAAAAATAGCCGCTGCAATGCCCAGCAACCCAAATCCAGCCGTCATTCGCTGCTTCATGGCTATCCTGCGTTCGATGTGTTGAGTTCGAAGACGGCAAGCATAGCCCATCGTCGCGAATAGACGAAGAGCCGCACGCTGGTACGCTCACCCCCATCGGCGGCGGATTACGCCGCCGACGACGTCGAGTGTCGCGCGGGCTCAGCCAGAGGCCGCCAGACTCATGATGGAGCGGGGCCGGCTGCCAGTCGATGTCGTGGCGCGGGAGTCCGTCAAGGCTTTTCCGCAAGATACTTTGCCATCCAGTCGAGGTATCGCTGCGAGCGATCGATCAGGAAACTCGGCCGCGTCAGGACGTGATGCTCGCCCGGGTACACGATCAGCTGCGTCGGCACCCCCAAAGTGCGCAGAGACTCGTACATCTGCTCCCCGCCTGCGAGGGGCACATTGAAGTCCTTGTCCCCTCCCAGGAACAGCGTGGCCGTGTGGATCCGATCCGCATGAAAAAACGGGTATGAGACCTTCATCCACAGCGCGGGATTTCGCCAGGGTGGCCCGAGCTCGGCGTTGTACTGCACGACGTACTCATCGGCACCATACATGGCTGTTTGATTGCCACTGCCGGCGCCGCTGATCGCAGCCTTGAATCGCGTATCGCTGGCGATGGTGTAGTCGGTGAGAATCCCGCCGTAGCTCCAGCCGCCGATCCCCAGGCGCCTCGGGTCCGCGATCCCCCGAGCGATCGCGAAATCCACACCGGCCAGCAGATCTTCGACTTCCTTGTGCCCCCAATCGCCCGCGATCGCGCGTGCGTAACGTGCGCCGCGACCCGTGCTGCCGCGATAGTTGATCGCGAGCACCACGTAACCATGTGTCGCAAACAACTGCCGCTCGAGCTGCGGGCCGTAACCCCAGAGCTCCAGGGAGTGATCGTCCTGACCATTGGGTCCGCCGTGGATCCACAGGATGGTGGGGTATCGGCGGCCCGTGTCGTAGCCAGGGGGCGTGACGATCTGCCCATGCACCTGCGTGCCGTCGCGGCTTTTGACTGCAAGGTCTTCGACCGAACCCAGCTCGAGCTCCCCAAATAGCGCGGCGTTGTGGGCGCTCAGGGGACGCAGGTTCCCTGCCTCGAGCGCGAAGACTTCCGTCGGCGCCGTGTCACTTGAGACCAGCACCGCGACGTGGTCCTGGGCCGCCGCCAGGTCATGCACGACCATCCGGCCGCCAAGCCGCACGACGGCACCGCTCTCAAGGCTGACGCGGGCCGGATATTGGCTGCCGTCGTCCTCGACGGAAAACAGTATCGATTTGCCGTCGGGGGCAAACTTCGGTGTGTAGACAGCACGATCGAGCTTGTCGGTGAGCTCACGGCTCTTCCCCGAGTGCATGTCCCGTACCGCGAGGCGATCGGCAATGTAAGCGTTGAACTTCGGCTCGGCGCCCTCGAGAAAAGCGATGAGCTTGCCATCAGGGCTCCACTCGAGCTTCTGTTTGTTGGGCGTATCGGTCGAAAACAGTTGCCGGGGCGTCGCCCCGGCCGAGGCGTCGATGAGATAGATGTCATCACGGCCGACATCCCGCGGGCCGTCGATCAGATCGCTGACATAAGCGATCTGTCGTCCGTCGGGTGAGAAGACGGGCGCGGTGTCGTTGCGCTCAGGATCCTTGGTGAGCACCTCGGACACTCCGGTGCGCGCGTCGAGCAGATGCAAGTGTGTGCTTGAAGCGGCGGTCAGGTAGCCATCCTTGTCCTGCTTGAACTGAAAGGCGTCGATCACAATCGGCTTGGTTGCCTTGGCGCCCTTCTTGCCTTCGTCCCCGGTCGAATCCGTAGAGGAGCGCATGGCCAGCACGATGTGCGTGCCGTCAGGCGACCACTCGTAGCCTACGATCTCACCACTCACGTGGCTGAGCTGACGCGCCTCACCGCCGCGGCGGTCGAGCAGCCACAGCTGCGTCGGGTCGTCAGCGGGCCGGGCAGAAAGGAAACTGAGGTAGCGTCCGTCGGGGCTGAAGCGCGGATCGGTCACACTCTCCCCGCGCGTGAGCTGCACACTCTCGCCACTCGACCAATTCACGGTCCACAAAGCACTGCGACTCTCGTCGGACTCTTTGTCGTAGCTTGTCACGAGATACGCGACCGCTGCGCCGTCTGGCGCCATCTGCAGATCCGCGAGTGCCTGGAAGCGGTACCAATCTTCCGGAACGAGGGCGCGCCCTGCGTGCGCACCAAACGGCAGCAGGACAGCGACGATGGCAGCAAGAGTTTGCAGCAGCGGTTTGGGGTGCACGATAAGTCCTTGTCCCAAAAAGGATAGTCAGGGCGCTTGTTGTTCGCGGTTAGGGCCGCGCGGGCTGTGGGCGCGGGTTGCGCAAGTGTAGCCTGAGGCTAGTTTGTCTGGCAGCATCTACACCGGCGCGCAAATCGCATGCTACGCTCACTTTCCGAGCGCAGGCGTGGACCGCTGTCACTCTCATGAATCAACGCGACTCGCGCTGCAAAACTGGCGGGGGCTGCCGGGAACCATGACCGCGCCCAGACCAGGACCCGCCTTCGACGAGAGCCTTCACCAGGCGCAGGCAGCGCTGCGCGCCGGGCGCGCTGCTACCGCCGAGCGCTGGCTCCGCACGCTCGAGGCACGGTTTCCCGGAGAGGTAAATTGCCTCTGGCTTCTGGGCGCTGCCCTGCTGGAGCAAAACCGAATCCCCGAGAGCATCGCGACACTGGAAGGGGTGCTCGCCCGTGTACCCGATTTTGCACACGCGCGGGTGGATTTGTCTCGTGCTTACCGACGCGGCGGTCGCGCTGCCCAGGCGCGCGAGGAGGTACGGCGGGTGCTGGAGAAAGTACCCCATCACCATCTCGCGTGGCTTGCATACGGCGATGCGCTTGTCAACCTCGAGCAGTATGCGGACGCTCGTGTTGCCTTCGAGCGGGCACTACTTACTGACCCTTGGCGACTGCGCATCGCGGAAGCATCGGCGGCGCTGGTTGCCGACGACCGCAGAACATCCGAGCGGATTTTTCGCAAGATCCTGCAGGAAGATGCGGGTCACGTGGCGGCGTTGTGCGGGCTTGCGGCACTCTCACTCGCGGCCGACGTACCCAACGATGCCGAGCGTCTGCTGCGTCATGCCCTGAAGCAGTCCGAGCACATTCCGCTCGCCTGGCGGGGCTTGGGGCCCACGCTGTTGGCTTTGGGGCGTCTCGAGGAGGCAGATGCGGGCGCACGTCATCTGGCGAAGATCGAGCCGGAAAATCCCCAGACCTGGATCACGATTGCCGCCGTGTCGGCGCGACTCTTGCGCCAGGAAGAGGCACTCGCTGCCTATGAGGAGGCAGCGCGCCTCAAGCCGCAGGAAGTGCGGCTGCGGATGTCCATCGGCCACGTTCACAAGTCACTCGGCAGGCGCCGGGAAAGCGAGGCGGCCTACAAGGCCGCGCTGGAAATGAATCCCCGCATGGCCGAGGCCTACTGGAGCCTTGCCGACCTGAAGAACTACTCCTTCAGCGATGCCGAGATAGCGGCCATGCAGGACCTGCTCACGGGCGTTGCGCATGAGCGTTCCAGTCGGGCGCAGCTGCATTTTGCCCTCGGGAAGGCTCTCGAACACAGACAGCAGTACCCGGACGCGTTCGCGCACTATGCGCAGGGCAACGCGCTCCGGCGCCTCGATGCGCCGTTCGACATCGAACACTTCGAACGTCGCACCCAGCGAATTGGCATATTTTTCAATGCGGCATTCTTTGCCGCGCGCGCCGGGAGCGGGGATCAGAGCGGCGCACCGATCTTCATCGTTGGTCTGCCACGCTCCGGTTCCACACTGGTGGAGCAGATTCTCGCCAGCCATTCGCGCGTGGAGGGGACCATGGAGCTACCGAATATCGTCAATATGACACGCGAGCTCGATGATCTGTCTGCCACGAGGGACGCCTATCCCGAGAGCGTGCGAACCGTCCCGGCGGCCCATCTCGGCGCGCTCGGCAGGCGTTATATGGAGGAAACGGCCCCGCTGCGGCTGGGGCGCGAGCGTTTCACCGACAAACTGCCCAATAACTTCAGTCATGTTGGACTGATCCACGCGATCCTGCCGCACGCGACCATCATCGATGCGCGGCGTCATCCCATGGATTGCTGTTTCAGCACGTTCAAGCAGCACTTCGCCGAGGGACAGACCTTCAGCTATGACCTCAATGACCTCGGGCGTTACTACCGCTGCTATCTGTCGCTCATGGATCACTGGGACGTCGTGTTGCCCGGAAAGGTGCTGCATATTCAGTACGAAGAGCTGGTCCGCGACCCGGAAGTGAACATCCGCCGCCTCCTCGATCACTGCCAGCTGCCCTTCGAGGCAGCCTGCCTGTCTTTCCACGAGACGCGGCGGTCCGTGCGCACCGCGAGCGCCGAACAGGTGCGTCAGCCGATTTACACCTCGGCGGTGGGCCACTGGCGGCACTTCGAGAAGGAACTGCAACCGTTGCAACAGGCGCTCGGTGACAGCCTGGCGCGCTTTGGGGATCTGTAGCTGATTCAATGCCTCTACGCGTTGCGGTGACGGGCAGGCGCATCCGTTTGAGCGTTGACGGCCCGTGAGCCACAAAGGATGATCCGCAAATGTGCCCGGCCGCCGGTCGAGCGCGACTGATCGAATAGGCCGTCGGGGGGGGATTCCTATGGGTTCAAGTAGCCGCAAGGGCGCTGCTCTTTATTTCCCGCAGGTGTGCGCGCCGCTTCGGGGATCCACCGCCTCCAGGATCAGTCTGGCCGTAGCCGCAGCGCTCGCTGTCTGTCCCCCGCGCACGATTGCGGCGGCCCCCGCGGATGCCTCCACCGGGTTGCTGCAGGAAGTCGTCGTCACGGCGCGCAAGCGCCAGGAGAACCTTCAGGATGTGCCCCTGAGCATCGACGTTTTCACGCACAAGGACATGCAGAACCTCGCCATCACGCAGTTCGAGGACTACGCACAGAAGGTACCGTCCATTTCCTTCATCAGCGTGGGCCCCGGCACCCAGCTTTTCGTCATGCGCGGTATCTCCGACGGCAGCAATCCGAACTATGCGAACAGTTCTGCGACCGGAGTCTTTCTGGATGACGTATCGATGAGCTGGTTCGGGGTGCAGCCCGACCTGCACCTCTACGATATCGAGCGCATCGAAGTGCTGAATGGTCCGCAGGGCACCACCTTCGGCGCGGGCTCCATGTCGGGCGCGGTCCGTTACATCACCAACAAGCCCGACGTGCATGCCTTCAGTGCCGGCCTCGACTTCGACGGAGGCAAGATACAGGGCGGCCAGGAGAACTGGACCTACGAGGCGTTTCTCAACGCGCCCTTGATCGACGGGGTGCTCGGCCTGCGTGTCTCGGCCTTCAGCGACTCCCACGGCGGCTTCATCGACAACAGGCTCACAACGCGGACCTGGGTAAACGGCACCGTCTCGAATAACGCGGCGTGGGCGCGCAACAACTATAACCGTGAACATCTTGAAGGCGGCCGCGTGGCCCTCAAGGGTGTACTCAACGATCGCTGGAGCGCGACCCTCACCTACAGTTATCAACGCCAGGGCACCCTCGGCGCCTGGGATGAGGATCTAGCCAACTATGGGGAAAGAACGGTGGCGCGCTTTGGTCCCGAAGCCCATCGCAACGAGGCCAGGGTAGGCGAGCTGCACGTGGACGGCGACGTCGGCATCGCGGACCTGGTGTTTGCCAGCACCTACTGGGCGCTCCCGACGCGCCAGCTGAACGAATACTCCGAATACATGCAGAACGTCAATGGGGGCGCCCAGGAGGGTTTCACCTGCCTCGACGACCCGACCTACGGCTCCGGCACCTTCAGCGGCTGCAATGTGCCGACGCAGACCTACGAATACCACACCAACGCCGAACGCTGGTCGGACGAGCTGCGCCTCGTGTCCAAGCCCGGGGGACGGTTTCACTGGCTGGCGGGCCTCTACTGGGAGAAGACGCGCGACAAGAACTCGGGCAGCACGTTCTACATGCCCGGCCTGCAGACCGAGGGGGCTGCGTTCCAGTACTACACCGCGCTCTACGGCACCACGATGTCGTCGTTGCCGCCGGGAGAGTGGTACGCCTATAGGACACGCTCCGACTACCTGCAGACGACGGAGTTTGCGAATATCAGCTTCGATCTCACCGACAGACTCAACGTAGAGGCGGGAGTAGTGCACTTCCACTCCGATTTCTCCTACTACAGCCCCTACGGCCAGTTCTCTTATGCTCCCACCACGCCGTCCTACTCACCGGGCTCCTCGCACAAGTGGAACAGCAAGTTCGGAATCAACTACAAGCTCACCGACAGGGTGATGGCGTATGCCGACTTTGCCCAGGGCTTCCGTGATGGCGGAACCAATTCCGGCTATCCGGCATCGTGCTACGCCAGCGGCGTGCCGCAGAGCTATGTGCCCGACACGCTCAACAACTTCGAAATCGGGTGGAAATCGACAGGCCTCGGGGGCCGTCTGCTATGGAATGGCGCAGCCTACCTCATGGACTGGAAGAACCTGCAGACGCTCATCTACGATGTGGACATCTGTGCTCCGAGCAGTTTCAATGTCAACGTCGGCGACGCGCGCATCTATGGCGTCGAGTCGAATGTCGAGCTCAGACTGACCGAGAACTGGTCACTCCAGGCCGCCGGCAGCTACACCGACTCGCACCTGGTCTCGACTCCCTACGCGACCTTCGCAGGCAATGTCGGCGAACGCCTACCTTTCGTGCCCTACTTCAGCTATAGCTGGAACGTGCGCTACGAGCATCCGCTGAATAACAGCATGAACGGTTACGCCCAGTTCGACCTGGCGCACAAAGGTGACATGTGGAATGATCTGCATGTCGAGGGCTCCAACGGTTTTCCGCGGATCCTGCAGCCGGGCTACACCATCATGAACCTGCGCCTCGGCTTGAATCCCGAAGGAGGCCACTGGCTCGCCGAATTCTATGTCACCAACCTCGCCGACAAGAACGCGATCGTCTACAGCAACACGGGCAACTTCGATCTGCGCGAGACGACGAATGAGCCGCGCGTCTTCGGCCTGCGCCTCAATTACCGCTTCGGCAAGGAAGCCATTGCGGAATAGCGCGCGGGCAGCACAGCGGCGCAAGCCCGGCACATACGCCAAACTTACCCGATTGCGCCAACGCACCGGCTGCGGAGTCAAGGAGAAGCGACGGTTGAGCGTGGCGCGTCGGCTGGCAAAGAGCGCGGTGCGGGCGGCGGCAATCGTTATCCCATTGCTGTGCCTCGCCCTGGTCTTCGCCCCATACCTCTTTGCCGAACTGTCGGCCAGACTGGAACCCCACACGATCGTCGCTCCGGCGCAGCCGGATCTGGGCAAGGGGCGCATGGTAGATGACTACTGGGCCGTGCAGGACATCGACGCGCACACGTTCGCGATCGGCGAACCCCGTTACTATCAAATCAACTACGCATATCTCATTACCGGTGAACGGCGGGCGCTGCTGTTCGATGCCGGCTCGGGCACGCGCGACATGACGGGTGTCGTCGCGAGGCTCACGCGCTTGCCGGTGACGGTGATTCCGTCGCATCTGCATTTCGATCATACCGGCGGCATTGCACCTTTCGCGTCGGTCGCGATGATCGATCTGCCCGAAACGCGCGCCGATGTCGCGAATGGCAGATTGACCCCGGGTCGCTACGAATACCTCGGTATGGGCGATGGACTCGTACCACCCACGTTCAGCGTGACCGAGTGGGTCAAGCCCGGCGCGACGATCGATCTGGGCGGGTGCATGCTGCGCGTCCTGCACGTTCCCGGCCACACGCACAGCTCGGTCGCTCTGTACGATGCGGCGGCGCATCGACTCTTTGCGGGGGACTTCATCTACCCCACGACGCTCTATGCGTTCACACCGGGAGCGAGCCTCGCGGAATATCGGTCGACCGCGCGAGAACTACTCGCGATCCTACCCACCGATACAAAAATCTGGACAGCGCATTGCTGTCGCGCCGGCGAGCGTACGTCAGCCCCCTGGCTGACCATGGCCGATCTGCGCGATCTGCAGACCGCACTGATCCGGATCCAGTCAGGCGAGTTGCATGGCACGGGGTTATTTCCGCGGCGGTTTCCGGTCAATCAGCAGATGACGCTCGCTACCGGCTTTCCCTGGAACAATCGTTGAGCTGGAGATCGGCGGACGGCGAGGACGCATCGGCTGAGCTTTTGGTGCCACCTTAGCAATGTTTGCAGACTGACGGGCGAGTACGGGCAGCAGGGCAATCCAGGGAGGCTTGAGGTTAATCTGGGCCGCGCGACCGAATTGAGTGTACGTTCGCTGGGGTTTCTGCGGGGTGGTCGATGGAATCAGGCAATCGAGACTCGGGACTTGTACGTGTCGTGGGACTGATTGCGCTTGCGGCAAGCATGATCAGCATGCTGGTCGGCGCCGCAATATTCGTGGTACCGGCGCATCTGAGCGCAGCGCTGGGGTCCCTGGCGCCATTGGCAATGATGGCCTGTGCAGTGGCCATCGGGGCTATTGGTGTATGCCTGGCCGAGAGCGGCAGTCGCGTCCCCAGTAGCGGCGGCATCTATGCCTCTGTCGAAGCAGCTTTCGGACCGTGCGCAGGTTACGTGGGAGGCACCCTGTTCTGGGTGTCGAATGTCATGGCATGCGCTGCGGTCAGCTCCGCGCTCGGCGACGCCGTGGCCGTAGTTCTGCCGCAGTCAATAAGGTCAATCGCACACGCGACCGTCGTTGTGGGTACTGTCGGTGCAATATGCGCCATCAATATCGGCGGTGTTGCTCGCGGCATGCGGCTCGTGAGCTTCGCGACTTTGCTGAAACTCATCCCGCTCGCGATATTTCTCGGCGTCGGCGTGTTTGCGATTGAGGGCACGAATTTCATCAGGCCTGCTGCAATCAGCCCTGCAGATGTCGGGCACACGCTGCTGCTCACCCTGTTCGCCTTTCAGGGCTTTGAGACGGTGCTGTGTGCGAGCGGCGAGGTACGGGATCCCGCGCGAACAATCCCACGTGCCCTGTTAATCGCGCTTTTTGCGGTTACGCTGCTGTACACCGCGGTTCAAATCGTTGCGCAGGGCATTCTCGGGCCGTCCCTCGGGCACTCCAACGTCCCGCTCGCGGATGCGATGGGGAAGATACACCCTGCACTCCAATTGCTGATGCTGACCGGGGCCGCCGTCTCGATGTTCGGCTGGATCACCGCTGACCTGCTGAGCAGCCCACGTATTCTGTTCGCTTTCGCCCGCGACGGATTGCTTCCGCGTTCCCTGGGACGCCTGAGTCAGCGCGGGCGTGCGCCGTACATGGCCATAGCGTGTTACGGCATACTTGCGACTGTCCTTGCTTTGTCTGGTTCGTTTGCCCAGCTCGCCGCTCCGTCAGCGCTGGTCCTGGCTGCCCTGTACATCGCGGGTTGTGCGGCATCCTGGCAACTCGTACGCCGCGAAGTCGCGCAGGCCGGTGCACCATTGGGGTTCCGATGGATCGGCACCGCGGTCATCGTCGGCAGCACCAGCATGCTGGCATTGATCGTGCTGGCGTCCCGTACGGAAATCCTCGGACTTCTGGTGTTGACCGGGCTAAGTCTGGCGGCATACCTCGTACAGACCAAAGTGTTGTATCCCCGGACTGCCGACCCGCGACAGCCCGCGGCTTAGTGGCGAGATCACGCGGGCCGACGTCGGGCTCGAGTCGATCTCGACGAGAGCTTGCGCAGCGACTCCCTCTTCTGTGCGACCTCCGCGACGATCTGCGGCCAGCGTACCTTGTGTAGCGCCGGCGTCGTCCGGAAGTCCTCGAGCGGGACGGCTTTCAACGGATCAATGCCGTAGAGAAGAAATACTCTCACGGCGGCCATGTCACCGGCGATATCGGCGAGGCGCTCAAGGAGCTTGAGGCCAACTCTCTCCCCGCGCGTGGCAACTTCCCGCCGAACGAATTCCAGCGCAACATTCACAGCAAGCCTCGCCTGCGCGATCCCCGCGGCGTTGCGCTTCTGCGGGAGCAAATGCAGATTCTGAATCCGACTATCCAGCACATCGACGGGATGGATCACTCGCAGCCGGCCGATGTCCGGTACTTCCAGCTCAATCGCACGGCGGGCGAGATCTTTCGTGGTCAGCCCGACCACGCCGGAGAGGAAGTCAACTTGTTTCACCCCTCCGCCCTTCGTGCGGTGAGTCACCTTGCCGGTTTGCGGTGTCGAGTCATCGAGAGCGGGTATCCACGTCTGCCAACCTAGACGATTGCCGAGATTTTGGGCTAACAGAGAATCGCCGATGAAATCGGCATCCGCCGTCACCCCAGAGAGGAGATTTGCGGGACGCTCGACCTGCAGATGATCAGCCCAAAAGGCGAGGGCCTGCCCGCCGACGAGCAACCCGCGCGGCGAGCAAATGCTCAGGATCTTCTGCACGTCCTCGGGAGTGAGAGGTGCCTCGGTATCAACTTCACTCCTCATCGAAAGTGCTCTGGACCCCCACCATCCGCGCGCGGCGCGCGTTTTCTACCGGAATCATGTGCTTTTTCCCCCACGCATTGCCGTGCTCAGCGACTTCGTCTGCGGACAAGGAGGAGTTGAGCGCTCGAGGGGAGAGCACTACGGCGACGAGCCGGCCGTGCTTGATAATGTCAACGCGCCCCAAAACCGCGACGTCCTCGAGAAGGCCGCCGAAATTGTTTTTCGCATCACTGGCGGAAACTTGCTTTGCCATTTGGCCATTTTAGCTAAAACTCTCGTCATCATGCAATGGAGAGAGTACTGGCCGCATGGCCGCCGCCGGATGCCTGTTGCACGGCGAGGCAACGTGTGGGGCTCATCGTCCGCCAAATGCGGGGGTCCATGCTGCAATGCTGCTTGTAATCTATTGATTTAATTGTCTGAAAGAGCGTAGCTCGATGCCGGCATCATGCGCGGGGTGGCTCAAAGGGGCCCGTAATTTCAATCGTCTTGCCAAGGGACGCCCGCGGCAGATGGCAACGACCGTGTAACACTGCCGGGCTGTCGGACAATGATCTGCGACACCTGCTGGTCCTTCTTGGGAAGATCAGGTTCAACGCTTTGTCCGAAGCACCAGCGCAGCCAAGCCGGCCTCAGCCCAAAAATAGATTGACCACAACTCGATTGGAGCTAAATTCAATTTCCACTTGGATGCGGCGTGGAATTTTTTACGCCGGTTTGGGACGAGCGTTTCCGCTTTCGCGCCGGCCTGGCGACAGGCCGCGCGCCTTGGCGAGCCTTGTCACGTCAAACGCGCGAGGCCGGGTATTGCGACAATGCGTGTGAGATTTGGAACTCTGCTGCCCTGCGCAGCTGCAATCTGTGCGCTGGGGTTGGCCACCTCGTCCGCCCACGGCAGCAATCCGCCGGACACCGTGCGCGTCTGGCGCAAGGCGCACGAGAAGGCGATCGTCGCCGATTTCGTTGCGCTACTTTCGATGCCCAACGTCGCAACCAACGTCGCGGATGTCGAGAAGAACGCGGCCTACATCGAAGACCAGTTGGAGGCGCGGGGCTTCGAGACCCGCCTCCTGACCGTCGAGCCCGACACGCCGCCGGCGGTCTTCGCCCAGATGAGGGTCCCGGGCGCGCATCGCACCGTGATCTTCTACGCCCACTACGATGGTCAGCCGATCGGCCAGAAGGGCTGGATCTCGAGCCCATTTCAGCCCTCGATGCGCACTGCCCTTCCGGAGGCCAAGCCCGTCAACTGGAAAGCTTCGACGCGTCCCCTGGATCCGGATTGGCGGCTCTTCGCCCGCTCTGCCGGCGACGACAAAGCCTCGATCCAGGCCATGCTCTCGGCGCTCGATGCGCTCAAGGCCGCCCACATCAAGCCGACGGTCAACATCAAGCTGCTTTACGAGGGCGAAGAGGAGCAGGGCTCCCCGCACTTCTCGGCGCTGGTCGCCAAGAACCTGGATCTGCTCAAGGGCGATGTCCTGATCATGGGCGACGGGCCGATGCACCAGAGCGGCAAGCAGATGGTCAACTTCGGCAACCGCGGCATCGCCAGCCTGACCATGACCGTCTACGGGCCGACGAGGCCGATGCACGACGGGCATTACGGGAGCTGGGCGCCAAGTCCCTCGGTGATGATCGCTAACCTCATCGCGAGCCTTCGCGACGACGACGGCCATATTCTCATTCCGCACTTCTACGACGACGTCGCGGCGGTTTCTGCGGCGGACAAGGCGGCGTTCGCGGCCATGCCGCCCGTTGAGGAGCAGCTCAAACACGCGCTGGGCCTGGGCCGCAACGTCGGCCCCGCGCGCCTGGCAGACGGCTACCTCGAGCCCACCTTGAACGTCCGTGCCATCCACGTGGGCGACGAGGGCCCGGCCGCCGCCAACGCCATAGCGACCCAAGCCGACGCCTCATTCGATTTCCGCCTCGCCCCCGGCGAGACGCCTGAGCACACGCGCGAGTTGCTCGAGCACTACCTCACGCAGCAGGGCTGGTTCATCGTGCGCGACGAGCCGGACCTACAGACCCGCCTCTCCCACTCCAGGATCGTCAAGGTCGTCTGGGACAAAGGAGGCGCGATCGCCACCAAGACCCCACTCGACCTGCCCGCCTCCAAAGCCGTAGTAGCTTCGATCGGCCGCACGGTCGGTTATCAGCCGATCGAGCTACCCATCGTGGGCGCAAGCTCTGGCATGGCCGATATCGTAAACCTGCTCCACGTGCCCATGGCTGGCGTCAGCATCGCCAACTATGACGACAACCAGCACGCCCAAAACGAGAACCTGCGGCTCGGAAACCTGTGGGACGGGATCGAGGTCTACGCGGGGCTCCTGACGGATCTGAGCTGGTAATAGGTTCCAGCGCAGGCATCGAGCGCTCGCGCAACCAGTATGGAGGACGTGTTTGATGGGACAGAGACGCGTATCAATTGCGTGTGCCCTCCCAACGTTGGCCGCCTTATTCGCGTTGTGCGCGAGTGCTGCAACAGCTGCAAACCTGCCAACCCTCCCGTGCGAGCTTCCAGGTGTCGCCACGCCCGCCCGCTGTGGTGTGCTCGATGTCCTTGAGGATCCCGATCAGCCAGATGGTCGTCGGTTGCCGATCCATGTGGCCGTGATCCCTGCCACCTCTGGGAAGTCGCTCTCCGATCCAATCGTCGTTCTGATGGGTGGGCCAGGCGAGGATGCGATCAGCGCGGCCGCAATCTTCGCTGCGCAGTTCGCGCCCTTACTCAGACATCGCGATCTGCTCTTGGTGGACCAGCGGGGAACGGGCAGATCAGCTGCATTGAAATGTGATCTTTTCTCGCCCGAGGCGGCCGCGAACAACCTGCGCGACTTCTTCCCGCTGGCCGCGATCGAGAGTTGCAGGGGGCGCTTGCAGGCTCTAGCCGACTTGACGCGATACACCTATCCTTATTTCGCGACAGACCTTGAGCAGGTCCGACGCGCGCTCGATTATGGGCCTTTGAACCTGTTTGCAGGTTCCTATGGGACCCGCGCCGCACAGGTCTATATGCGAGCGTATCCGCAGAGTGTCCGGACAGCTTATCTCGGCAGCGTCGTGCCCATCGATCTCGAAGGTCCGCTCGACTTCGCGAAGACAGCGCAGACAGCCCTTGAGCGCATGATCGAAAACTGCGAAACCGACTCAGCCTGCCATACAGCCTTTCCGAATCTACGCAGCGAGTTCCGTCGAATACTCGAGCGGCTCGCATCTGGAAACGTGCGCGTCTCCCTGCCAGGGCATCCCGATCCCGTTCCGCTGGATCGCGGGCGCGTCGCAGAGTGGTTTCGCTCACGGCTCTACAGACCGCGCGACGCGGCAACCCTGCCGTGGACCATTCACCGCGCCTTCGCCGGAGATTGGGCTCCGATCGTTGATGGCATTCTCTCTGGCGCACGCGAGCTCGACAAAGACATAAGCTTGGGTCTGTTCTTCTCGATCACCTGCAGCGAGGACGTGCCATTCGTGCGTGAGCAGGATGTCGCCCCGGAAACGCAGGGCACGTTCCTCGGCGACTATCGCCTGCGTCAGCAGCAAGCCGCCTGCGAACAATGGCCAAGAAGCACGCTCCCCAAGGATTACCGGAAGCCGGTGCGATCGAACGTCCCGACGTTGTTCGTTACCGGCGACATGGATGGCGGCACGCCACTGTCGTTTACGAATTGGGTCGCTCAAGGCTTCTCCAGGCACGTGGCCGTCGTCATTCACGGACAAGGTCACACGGAGTGGAACGATTGCGTCGCAAGGATGTACCAGCAGCTGGTCCGTAGCGCTTCGGTGCGGGGACTCGATTCGCAGTTCTGCCCCGCGATACCGTTGCCGCCATTCAAGACCTGAAAGGGTTCGCAGCCGGTGCGCAGGCGCCAAGCGGCCGGACGACGGCGAATTCTACTTCAAGGCCACGCGGACTCTATCGGAGCTGAATGCCGGGATACCAGCCGCCCCTGCTCTGGAGGCAGCGAGCGGCCTGATATGATCCGGCGCGGGGGTGGCTGCTCCGCGCATTCTTTCTGCAGGTCTGCAGGTCTGCCGGGCACATTTCGCCCTGGACGGTTTTGGCGCGACAATGGTGCCAGTCCTCGGCGGGAGACCATCGTGGTGACCGACACTCGTGCGACTGGGGCTGGGGCAGCCCACACCAGCTTTTTCCTGGAAGGCGGCTGCACCTGCCGCGCAGTGCGCTTCGGCATGACGAGCGCACCGATTTTCGTGCATTGCTGCCACTGCAGATGGTGCCAGCGCGAAACCGGAACGGCGTTCGCTCTGAATGCGCTGATCGAGTCCGACCGGGTGGTCCTGCAAAGCGGCGCGCCGGAAGTAATCGATACGCCATCCAACAGCGGCAAGGGCCAGAAGATCGCGCGCTGCCCGCGATGCCGGATCGCACTCTGGAGCAACTATGCCGGCGCCGGCGACGCCCTGCGCTTCGTTCGCGTTGGCACCCTGGACAATCCCGATCGGCTACCGCCGGACATTCATATCTTCACGTCGAGCAAGCAGCGGTGGGTGCTGCTGCCTCCGGGAATACCGGCCGAGCCGGAGTATTACGACCGAAATAAATACTGGCCGCCGGAAAGCCTGGCCCGCAGACGCGCGTTGTCGGGTAGATGACGCGCTGTCGGTGACCTGAGCTCTGCGAGCTGGTTGTGGTGGGAGAGGCTCCGTGACCAGACTCCTGGCTAAATCAGTTCCTTATGAAATAGCCGATGTGCCACCCAACAACGGTAGCACGAGCCATCCAGGGTTTAGTCCGGCCTGACCAGAGCGCTCCGGGACTGGATCAGGTACAGGAGGACGCTGAGGCCGATCAGCGTCGCCAAGCCGATGATCTCCTGACGCGAGCCCAGAGCGATCAGAGCCAGCATGCTGCTGATGCCGATCACGGTCGCAGCCCCGAGGAAGCGGAAGTTCAGCGGCGTACCGGACAGCGCCACGCCTCGGCGAGCAAGCACCCACGACGCTGCACAACCAGCGATGTACAGTGCGGCGATGGCCAGTGTTGACAGCACGACCAGCTCGGCAAAGGTTCCCGTCAGCGCCAGTACGATGGCAAGTGTCGCATAGCACAGAATTGCGATGTAGGGGGCGTGGCTACGGGGGTGGAGCCGCCCGAGGACGCGCGGCAGCAGGCCATCCCGCGCGAACGCGAATAGCTGTCGCGGACTGCCGAGAATGTCGCTGCCCAGCCAACCGAACATCGATAGCGCGGTGCCCGCGA
Organism: Steroidobacteraceae bacterium; assembly: GCA_050738795.1. Lineage (GTDB taxonomy): Bacteria > Pseudomonadota > Gammaproteobacteria > Steroidobacterales > Steroidobacteraceae > 13-2-20CM-66-19. The sequence goes on along the minus strand of JBOIAD010000109.1, from coordinate 13,702 downwards.
GCATCAGTGCGCGCAGCGCCGGATGGATGTGCGCCATAGCATCGGCCAACGGCGCCTTGGACGTGGCCAGCGATGAACCCAGGATGCCCTGTGCGATGACCTGAATAGCCACATACAGAATCGTCGTTGACAAGACTGCTATGATCAGCGCGCGAGGAATCGTGCGATTGGGCTGCGCCACCTCACCGCTTGCGCACAGAGATGTCTCCATACCAACGAGTGCGAACACGGCCAGAATCAGTGCGCGACCGAGACCCTGAGCGTCGGGCTGCACCGTCAGTGAGAAGTTCGAACCGTGGATTGCACTCGCGCCGGCGACAATGAAGATCGCCAACGGAGCTAATTTGAGGGCAGTGGTGGCGCTGACCAGTCGCGCGCCGCGTATAACCCCGCCGATGTTGACTAGCGCTATACCGCCAATCACGCCAACGATGACTGCAGCACGTACTGGCCCCATGAAGGACTGCGGGAACAAGCTCGCTGCTACATCGGCCAGAGCGGCGGCCACGGCGCCGCAAGCGAGCACGCAACATACCCAGAGCAGGGTTCCGGAGACATAACCTGCTAGTGGCCCAAAGGCGGCTTCGATGACACCGTAGACCCCGCCGCTGGTGGGGACCCGGCTGCCGCCCTCGGCAAAACAAATGGCCACCGCCCCGACGGCAAAGCCACAAGCCAGAAAGGCAAGAGGCGCATACGGGCCAACACACGCAGCGAGAGCTGCCGGCACCACAAAGATGCCGGCGCCGACGATCATACTAACAATACTGGCTGCGAACGCCCATGGTCCCACTGCGCGGACCAGTCCGATATCTCGTTGGTTTTCTCGCACGAGCGCTACGATAACATGCACGTGCCGATCCTCCTAGCTCCGGGCGGAATCCTTGTTGCTGGTCGCAGCCCTTGGTGAGAGCACTGGAACTTCTGACCCCTCCGAACCCCACCGGTCCCGGGGATTTGGCACTGAACAGTTTGGCGCACCGCGTGCATCCCGGATCTGCGACGCCCGCATCTCGCACAAGCACCAGGACGCCGAGTTGACGATCGCAGCGCTCTGCGGATTGATCCAACACTTCCTTGGCCCGGCCTGGCATCCTTTTGAAACTCATTTCGAGCATGAGCGCGCGGGCTTGCGGCGGGACTACCGAAGAGCGTTCGGGGAAACGGTCTTTGATCAGAGTACCAATGCGATTCTGATCGATTGCGCGTTTCTCGATCTGCCGATGCCTCAGCAAAACCTGCGCGTCTTCGTCGAGGTTCGCGCTTTGATCCGCCACCAGCTCGCTTCGGCGGACGTGAAGCCGACCAGCCGAGTCTGTAGCGCTGCTACCGAGCGGCTCGCCCCAGATCCACAGTGATGCGGCTGGTCATCACCATGTGGTGCTCGACACATCTGGGACGATCGAGCAGGTACTGATCGTCCTGCGGGTAGTACCGAGCGACTTCGGGCTCCGCCCCTGCGAAAGCGCGGATGGCATCCATAGATCGCCACCAACTGAGCGTTGTCACTTCAGTCGTTCCATCACCGAGGTCGCGTAACAGAATCTGGTAGCCCAAATTTCCGGCCGTCTTCTCGTATTCATCGGCTCCGGTCTCAACTACATAGTTCACATAGTCCTGTCGCTCGGCAGTTCTGATGCGGCCGGTCCATTTGCGCAGGATCACGCACGGTTCTGTCATCTGGTGTGACCTCCAGGTACGGAAGACATCTTCATTCCAACACGCGTCATCGACACTCCGACCCGCGAAAGGTCACTAAAAAGATCCACCTCCCGCTCCGATGTCACGACCGATGCCGCGGGAGCCTCCAGTAACCAGTGCGGTTTTTCCTCGAAGCTCTGACTGCATCGTTCGGCTCGTTGAAAGCTTTGCGCGGCAGCTCGTGCATTTGAACACAAGGGAACAGCGTTGGCGCGCCAGCAGACTCGCGAAAAGACGTCCGCGGAAAACGCGACAGCGCTTGCGACGATATTACAGACCATTTCGCAACCGCGCATTCGAGACCCAGCGAGCAGTCGCTATATACCGGGCTGCGTGGCCGAATGGGCCGATACCACCACGGCCGCGAGCGCCGCCACGCAGGTCGTGCGTCCCGCGGGCGAGAGCGAGGACTTTGCTGTTGCTCGCCTGCCCGTCATCCCTGACGCATTCGAACTACGTGATGACGAGAGAGAACGCGGACCACGAGTGTGCGCGGCAATACTGGACGCAGTCGGATGGCGCCGAGCGACAATGGTCGCCGTGCAAAAGCCGACCCAGCCACCTGCAATTACTGCCACGATCAGGCGTCCAGCGAGCGGACCTGCAGGACACTCGTAATCGCTACGAGGTTTATGCCGACCGCCATCATTCCACGATCGCTCCAAGGCGTCAGCGTGCGTCGGGCAGCAACCCCTTGTCGACCAGCACCGGAGGGTGACGGTAATGTGTCCCCTGCTCCCAGGCATAGGCGTAACCAAGCAGGTCTCCATCCCTGAAAGGCCGCCCCGAGAACTCCAAGCCAAACGGCAGTCCGCTGTCATAAAAACCACCCACGACGACGACGGCCGGGACTCCCAACATGTTGACCCAACTCGTAGCGGAATGAGGTCCTTCGCTGACTCGACCATCCTGCGCCATTGTCTCGTCAACCGGTGGCATCTGGATTGCCGGGTACACGTAGCCGTCCAGGCGCAGGTGATCCATCGTTTCAAGATATAGCTCGAGCGTACGCCGCCGTGGGCCGAAGAAGTTGCTCTCGGCCTCCGGGTCGCGCTCGAGGATGCGCTGGCTGATCTTAATGTCCCCGATCTGCGCGTTGGTCGGCTCGGTACCGACGATCGGCGCCCCCAGCGGCGCACCCATCACTGTTTCGTAGTCGGAGGCCGAACGGTACTGCGCAGGTCCGAATTCCTTCAGAAACAAGTCTGTGCCTTCCCGAACATAAGCGTACGTGCTCACACGGGCCGCTGTCCGGGCAAAACTTTCGGGCAGCAACGAGTCGTCTACGACTACGGTTGCGCCACGCGCACGCAGCTCCCCGACAGCTCTCATAAAGGCCGCTCGTGTCCGCGGATCCAAAGCCACCGACTGTTCGGCGGCCTGCTTCGCGGCGGCGAGCTCCGATACTGCAGCCGGCATACCGTGAAACGGTATTCCGATCCCCTTCAGGATAAATGCGGGTACACCGAAACGCTTGCCATTCAATGCGTCGGCCCTGAGATATTGCAGATATGGACCGCGCTGCGCCTTGCCGGCCGAGCCTTTGGTCACGGGATCGAGTGGGTCTTCGCCCGCCATGACCTCGAGCGCAACGGCTGCATCAGAGACCGTGCGAGCGATTGGTCCCGTGTTGTCGAGCAGCCAATCAAGCGGCGCGATTCCGGCGGTGCTGACGAGTCCGCGGGTAGGGAAGACTCCGATCAGCGCACTCGTCGCCGCCGGCATACGAATTGAGTTACCGGTGTCGGTGCCAGTGCCGAGCAACGCCAAATTTGCCGTAACGGCTGTGACCGTCCCGCCGGACGATCCGCCTGGAGAAAACCGCACGTCGTACGCATTGCCAGTGCGACCGAACGAGCTACTGCGATTGGTATCAGAGTTCGCAAAGTCCGGCATGTTGGTGTGACCGATAACGATCGCTCCCGCTGCACGCAGACGCGACACCATCGTCGCGTCGCGCGGTGCGAGCAGCTCATGGCCCGGCACGACGTACCCTTCCCACCCGTCGGTCGTCACCTTGCCTCCGATGCTGGTGTTGGCCTTGATGACAATGGGCACTCCCCACAGGGGACCATGCTTCGCAGCAACTCCTGCCTCAGCATCCTCGCGTGCGGCTGCGGCCCGCGCGTCGGTATCAAACACTTGTTCAATCGCTCTATAGACGCCGTTGTACCGAGCAATTCGGGCGAGATACCAATCGACGACTTGCGTGACGGTGTACTTATGCTGCGTGTAATAACGATGCAGCTGCGGAATGGTGACCTCCACGAGATCCCGGTCCATCTCCACGGCTGGGCGCGCCGGAGGTTTCGCTTCGATTGCGAACGCCAAACTGGTTGCACACAGACCAACGACGAATTCCAGGAATCGGCACTTGGACACGGGCACGCTCCTACTGCAACGTGCCGCTAAGATAGTCGATTCGAAATCGACAAAGCACTTCGCCTTGAGTTCTGCGGTAGTTTTTGTCGAACATCGGACGTTCGCCGCGCACCTGCAGCGCTTCCAGATCTCGCAGTGCGGTCATCTGATTTCGTAAACCATTGTTTTAATTGGTTGAAATGGACGGACTCGATCCCTCGACCCCGGCATTATGGGCCGAGGCACGTTCGTTCAGTTGCAGCGCTGTGGTCGCCAATGTGGTGTGGGGGCCCGCATATACATCAGCATCCACAGAGATGAGACTATTCAGATGACCATCGACGACCGACCCCTCAAGCTCGTCGACAAGTTGAGTCGTGCCAGCAGGCCACCCGCTCGGCGTTCATTCGCGACGCGCTCGAGGCCGAGATTCGTCGTCAGCGAACTCGTGAAGAGGAAGCCCGGAACGCAGAGGGATACGCGCGAAAGTCCGTCGCCTCCGGCGAATTCGACGTCTGCGACTCCCTCATCGGCGTGCTGAATTCGGCTCACGATGGCACCCATCACCTCAACGATTCCCAGCATCCCCCACAGAAGTGGCGTTAACCGCGGGCAACGGATTGCCGAGCAGTGGTATCGTCTGCGTCAGGGCCATTCCGCCTCCGGGTCCTGTCCTGGATGGGTCACGGCCGAGGCAACGGTGCCCAGTGGGGCTGAAGCGTTCGGAAGTCATTAGTGCTTTTTTTGATACGAGGAAAATGCCATGAAGATCGGTGTACTCGGGTCCGGTGACGTTGCCAAGACCTTGGCCGGTGGGTTTCTCAAACACGGTCATGAGGTCATGTTGGGGACGCGGGACCCTGAGAAACTGCACGACTGGACCCGTCAGAAGCCGGCAGCGCAGGTAGGTGGAGTCTCGCAGACGGCCGAGTTCGGCGAACTCATAGTCTTGGCTGTGAAAGGAAGCGCGGCGCTGCAAGTCCTGCGAAACTGCGGCGAGCGCGCGCTTGCCGGCAAGACCCTCATCGATGCGACGAATCCGATCACGGACGACGCCCCGACGAACGGCGTGTTGAAGTTCTTCACCAATCTCGATGAGTCGTTGCTGGAGCAATTACAGAAGGCCTTTCCGAATGCCCGGATGGTCAAGGCCTTCAATTCCGTGGGCTCTGGCCGGATGGTCAACCCGGAGTTTGCCGGCGGGAAGCCCACGATGTTCATCTGTGGCAAGGACCGTGATGCCAAACACATGGTTGCCCAGATCCTGGATCAGTTCGGCTGGGAGACTGAAGACATGGGCGGCGTAGAAGCGGCACGCGCGATCGAACCGTTGTGCATGCTGTGGTGCATTCCGGGATTCTCACGAAATCAGTGGACGCACGCCTTCAAATTACTCAAGTAGGCTCGCACGAACTCGAGCGCCGCGGACTATCCTCGACTCGGCTCGTGTCCCGCAGCAACCACAGTGTCACGCGTCGGCTTGCGGCCGATCAGTCAGTTACTGAATCGATGCGAAGCGGGGGGTTCACTGCAATTCCCTGGATCGCCGGATTTGGCACTGGGTCGTGGATGACGACCGTCAAGAGACTAACGATTTCCCAAACGCAATCCATGCTGGCGTCCTGGTGATGTAGAGCGCCACGTGAAATGCGCCAACGAACAGCAAAGCCCCCCATGCAAAAGCTGGGTGCAATCGACGATGCCTAAGCGTGTCGAGTCCGACACAGACCAATACGAACACATCCAGTCCCACCATGATGCGTAGGTTAAGTTCTGCCTCGGTCGCTCCGGTCATAAAGCTGACGGGGAGCCGCGCGAGCGCGTCCGGTAGCATGCAAGCGATGGTTAACAGCATCAGCCGCTTATGGTAATCGGGGCGTTGGCGTTGCCAGATCGCTATAGCGACGAACCCCGCAAAAAATAGCATCTGAAGCAAATCCAGACTCGTGATGACGACCTGACTCGCAGCGAAATCCGTGTGACCGCGCACTTCGCGCGCCGCGGCGTGCAGCGTCGTAATTGATCCGTAAAGCACGACCAGCGCGGCCCAAACGGCACCAAATACCCCGAGCCGCCGATGCCACTGGACTCGATGAACGGCAATCAGACTGGTTTGAGCAACGAGCAGCACGACCCATCCGGTCATCACCGCGCCGTGGATGTGAAGCAGCGCCGACAAAGGAGGCGAACCGAAGAACGGCTGTAGATAGAAGGTACGCGCGAAGGTCCAGAAAACCAGCGCAAGAAAGATGAGACTGGCACCCAGGTAGAGCCGGCCGTCAAAGCGACGTGGCGATCGAACGATGGCGTTCATCGATGATTCCCCATTCTATGGTCTCGTTTCACGATTTCCAGCACAGTATTCTTACTGAAACCCAGGAGTATTTGCGACCTCATTGCGGCCGCTTACATGAGACGGCCATCCGCCCCTGGAGGCTCCTGCGTTGCCCCTATCGATGTTGCTGCTACCGGTGGGGCAACGGCATTAATACCCAACGCGGGGCCTTGCTCATGGAGGTTTGGTCTCTTCCGCCGTGACCTCTTGTGGTTGCCTCTCGATCCACATCGTAGCTTCTGCGAATCGGGCTAGAACCGTTCGGCAACGTGGACCGCGTGTACACCCCCGGGTATCGAGTGACCAGGCGATCGGACCGTTCGACACGGCAGATCGACCGCTCGACATCTCAGCACGGCCCCCAATTGCAGCCGGACTATATTGCCTCCCAGGGATTGACATTGGATTAACACGGCTAGTCCTGGAGAAAGCACCATGACCGCGGTCGTCTCGCTTCAGAAGGTTACCAAACACTACGTTCGCGGCGCCCAGCGCGTGGAAGTCCTGCGGACGCTGGATCTTGAAGTTGAGTCGGGCGAATTCCTGGTTCTCATGGGACCGTCCGGATCCGGCAAGACCACGCTTCTGAATCTGATCGGGGGCATCGATCGCGCTGATCAGGGCGCGGTGATCGTTGCCGGTGAATCCATCGACAAGCTGGGTTCGCGTGGGCTGGCGCGCTGGCGCGCAGCTCATGTTGGATTCGTGTTCCAGTTCTATAATCTGATGCCGACGCTCTCCGCGCACCAGAACGTCGAGTTGCCGCTCCTGCTGACGAATCTCTCTAAGGCGCAGCGTGTGGCCAACGTTCGCGCGGCTTTGCAACTGGTCGACATGAGCGAGCGCGAAACCCACAAACCATCGGAGCTCTCGGGCGGTCAACAGCAGCGGGTCGCCATCGCCCGTGCTCTGGTCGCCGATCCGACGCTCCTCGTCTGCGACGAGCCCACCGGCGACCTGGATCGGACGATGGCAGGCCAGATCCTGGATCTCCTCGAGATGGTGAATCGCGAGCTGGGCACGACGATCGTGATGGTCACCCACGATCCCCTGGCTGCGGATCGGGCCAGCCGCCGACTCCATCTGGACAAGGGCCGCCTGTCTGCCGCTACCGCTGAATTGGCCGCATGAAGTTCATTCCTCTCATCTGGGCCGGCCTGTGGCGTAAACGCGCGAGGACGGTCTTCACACTCCTGTCGATTGCCGCGGCGTTTGTTCTTTTTGGCGTTCTGCAGGGGGTCGCCACCTGGCTCAGCGGCTTCGGCGCCGGATCCCGCACCAGTCGCCTCTATGTGGTGAGCCGCATCAGCCAGGTTCAACCGTTGCCCAGTGGCTACCTGGGTCGTATCGCACAGGTCCCTGGAGTGAATCAGGTTTCCCAGATCGCAGCCCTCGTGGGTTCCTACCAGCAGCCGAGCAACGCGGTAGTGGTCCTGGCTACCGACCCCAAGGCGCTGTTTGGTCTTTACCCTGAATGGAAGGTGCCGCCGAACCAGCTGCAGGCACTGATCCTGAGCCGCACCGGGGTGGTCGTGGGTGCGCGCCTTGCTCGCCTGTACGGCTGGAAGGTTGGCGACGTCATTCCGATCCGCACCTCTGTCTTGAAAAACGACGGGACGACCGACTGGACTTTCGAAGTGGTGGGTGTCTACGACTCGCCAGACGAGCCGTCCGAGGATGATCGCATCATTGCCAACTACGAGTACATAGATGAAGCGCGGCACTTCGAGCGCGGAACCGTCCACGCCTTCGTCGTCGGCATCGACAATCCGAGTCTCTCGGCGCGGATCTGCGCAGCCATCGACGCGCAATTTGCGAACTCGGCCGACGAAACCCTGACTCAGGACGAGAAGGAATATATCCAAGGACAGATCCGCCAACTGGGTGATGTCGGCTCCCTGGTCAACGCAATTGTAGGTGCCGTGTTCTTCACGCTGCTCTTTCTGACTGGAAATACCATGGCGCAGTCCGTGCAGGAGCGAATTCCGGAGCTGGCCGTTCTGAAGGCCATTGGCTTCGCCGATCGCTCTGTGACGTTGCTGGTTTTGACGGAATCGATGCTGCTGTGTGCCCTCGCCGCCCTGATTGGCCTGCTCGCAGCGGCCGCCATCTTCCCCTTGACCGCGGCCCTGGGAATAGCCGGTACCGCCTTGCCCCCAAAAGTCTTTGCGCTTGGATTGCTGATTGCTGTGGCCCTCGCCTTGATGAGCGGCCTGCCGCCCGCTTGGCGAGCGCGCCGGCTGCAGGTCGTCGACGCATTGGCGGGCCGCTAGAGGCGTTCATGGGCTTCCTCCAGCAGACCGGCGCTATTTCGCTCATGAGCGCGCGAAGCCTGCCGCAACGGCTCGGGGCCTCCTCCGTGATCGTGGTCGGCATCGCAGGCGTTGTCGGTGTCCTGGTCAGTATTCTCGCCATGGCCAGCGGGCTGGCCCAGATCACGAGCAGCAGCGCTCATCCGGACCGTGCCGTAGTCATGAGCACCGGTACGAACTACGAAATCCTGAGCAATCTCTCACGAGATGCCACCCGGACGATTGCCGACGCTCGCGGAGTCAAGCATGACGCAAACAACCGTCCGCTCGCATCCGCAGAAGTGTTGGTCCTTGTGCACCTGCCGCTTCGAGCAGGTGGCAGCGGTAATCTGACCCTTCGGGGGGTAAGCCAGACCGCATTTGCCCTGCGGCCTGAGTTGCATGTTGTGGAAGGACGCATGTTCAACCCAATGGTGCGCGAGCTGATTGTGGGGCGCACCGCGCAACGCCAGTTCCGGGATCTGCAGGTGGGCCGACGGCTGCTGGTGCGGGGCGCAGAGTGGACGGTAGTGGGGGCGTTCGATGGCCGTGGCGATCACCACGAGTCGGAAATGCTGACGGGACTGGAAGTACTGCAGTCCACTTTTCAACGCAATACCTTTCAGTCGGTCACCGCGCAGCTCGATTCGGCCGCATCGTTCGCTGATTTTCGCGCGTCGCTGGCAGGTAATCCGACACTTGCCATCGAGGTTCTGCGGGAACCGGATTACTATCTGCGTCAGTCTCGCGCTTTTACTCAGCTGCTGACTTTGCTCGCCTATCTGGTCGGCAGCATCATGGCCATCGGCGCGGTGTTCGGTGCGCTCAATACGATGTACGCCGCCGTCAGCGCACGGGCCGTTGAAATAGCGACGCTACGCGTCCTGGGATTCGAGCCGGGGTCGATAGTGACTTCGATATTCACCGAGGCCCTCGCTCTTGCGGCCCTCGGCGGCGGACTCGGTGGCGGTCTGGCGTGGCTGTTCTTCAGCGGTCACGCCATTAGTACGGATGGCGGGGGCCTGACGCAGCTTTCCGTCCCCGTTGTTGTCAACGTCAGACTCGTAGCCGTCGGGATCCTCTGGGCGTGCGTCATCGGAATGGTAGGGGCGTCGTTTCCTGCCTTGCGGGCAGTCCGCGCACCTCTAGCCCCAGCGTTGAAGGGAACGTAGCGAGCGGCGAGAATGTCCACTCCTGAGCAGTCTGGCGTAGCGTCGAACATATCAATCTCTAATGCACCTCAGTCACCATTGCGCCACTTAACGTGCGTGAGCCGTCCGGGATAGCTTGTCGATGACTGCCCGCTCTTCACGCTGGACGCCGTATTGGGTCTGTCAGCTCATGGGCTGGGGATTCTATTCGATCGTGCAGTTTGTCGGCGCAATATCCGTTGTCCACTTACCGTGGCTGCGCGCCGCGCTCGAGATAATTCTGCTGAACGGCGCGGGCCTGTTCCTCACACATCGATTGCGCTCCTATATCAAGCAACGGAACTGGGATCCCTCCCACCTCCGCTCCCTGCCGGTACGAATCATCGCGGCGGGTTTCGTATTGGCGGCGCCGCTCGCTCTGGTTGCACCTCTGACCTCCGTGCGCTTGCTGCAGGATCCGGGGCAGCTTCCAGCGTTGGCGCCCAGTTTCTACTTCCGCCTCGAACGCCTCGAGCCCATGCTCACTGTGGCGCTGCATTGGATCAACTGGGCGGCGGTGTTTGCAGTCTGGCTGGTCATCTACTTCGTCATGGTCTCTGTGCGGCGGCGCCGCTCCGCCGAATTGCGGCAGTCGGAGCTCGCAAGAGCTCTACAGCACGCTGAGTTGCGGCTGCTGAAGTCGCAACTCAATCCTCACTTCCTGTTCAACTCACTCAATACCGTGCGTTCTCTCATTGCGGATGACCCGCAGCGGGCTCAGAGCGCCGTGACTCGACTCGCCAACACGCTGCGCTATACATTGAGCGCCGGCCAGGAAGAAAAGGTGCCCCTGGCTCGCGAGCTGGAAATTATCGCGGATTACCTGGAGATCGAGTCCATACGTTTCGAGACGCGATTGACGATTCGTTACCGCGTGAGCGCTGAAGCAGCCGCAGTGCAGATTCCAGTCATGCTGCTGCAAACCGTCGTTGAGAACGCGATCAAGCACGGTATTGCGGAGTTGCCTCGGGGAGGAAGTCTGGAGATCAGCGGCGTCGTGCAGGACGGCATGCTTCAGTTGGAAGTAGTCAATTCCCGACCGCCTGGCGCCGCGCCCAAACCGCGACCCGGTACCGGCTTGCGCAACGCGGCGGAGCGACTGAGACTGCTTTTCGGGCCAGCCGCCCGCATCGATCTGGACCTGTCAGAAGCAGACGTCGCCGTGACTCGAATCTGCATCCCGACGCAGGAATGAGAGCCCTCATCGTCGATGACGAGCCGCCAGCCCGCCGAGAAATGCGGCGCCTGCTGGCGGAGTTCCCCTGGCTCGAGATCGTGGGCGAGGCGGGCAGTGCCAGTGAAGCGCACGTGCAGATCGAGGATCTTTGTCCCGACCTCCTGTTCCTCGACATTCAGATGCCAGGCGGGTCGGGCTTCGACCTGCTCGCGCGGCTGGACCACCTTCCTCGGGTCATCTTTACCACTGCCCACGATGAGCACGCGGTGCGGGCATTTGAAGTCAATGCTTTGGACTACCTGCTGAAGCCAATAGACCCACGGCGTTTAGCGGCCGCGCTGGGGAAGATCAAGAGCTGGGAGTCAAGCGCGGCTACGCCAGCTCGGCCGGCGCTCGCGCAGCTATTCGTGCGGGACGGCACGCGCTGCTGGTTCGTACCGATGCGCGAAGTGCAGCTGCTGACTTCGGAAGGCAACTACGTGCGCCTGCACTGGGGTAAGACCCGTCCACTGCTGGCACGCAGCCTCGCAGCGGTCGAACTGCGCCTCGATCCGACCCAATTCTTCCGCGCGAACCGCCGCGAAATCATCAATCTGAGTTTCATAGAGAGCGTCGAGCCAGGCCTCAACGGGCGACTGCACGCGCAACTCCGCGATGGCCCCGAGGTCGAGATCTCCCGACGCCAGGCTCGGTTGTTCAAGGGGCTCACCAGTATCTGAGCGTGCTCACTCGAGCCTTTGTAGGTCCGAGAGGCCGGGTATTCTCGCTCCTTCGTCCACGCCCACGTCCACTTCGGTGGCCAAACCGAAACCCCGCGTATTGACCGGTGCGCACAGGATGCGATTCGCTTTGGAGTCAAGCAACTCCTGACGACTATTAGTGCCTCGTCAGGTTCCCACACACCCCCGGGATTTAGCCCTGAACCAGTGAGTGCTCGCGAGGAGATCACAGGGACGCTCGGGCACTCCGCGCGCTAGGCTCAAACGCACCGTTCGTGTCGGGTGAACATGCCGACTTAACCTCGCGTTCGCTTCGCGCCGTTGTCGCAGCTCGCGGATCTCCGTGCTCCCTGGGTTCGCGTACTTCTAGTGCACCTGTGATCCCACCCATCGGTCGGCAGTTTTTCGTCACTGCGATACGCATCTATTTGTCTCAGCGCGGGGAAGTCGCCCTCGCCGGCCGCAAGCGAGGGGCGCGCACGGTGAATTTACTCGATGGCGGGATGTCGAGTCGGTTCCGGTTTATACATTTAGCGGCGCTGCAATTGCCCCGGTGGCGCTATGGCGTCGGCAATCCCTTGCAACGAGCGGAGTGCGCCCTATGAACAGTAGCGTCACGCGTTTCGACGCTGAGCGCAGGTTCTATGTCCTTGCGGCCATCGGTATTGGCGTTGTAGTACTTGCCGGCTTCAGCATCGATTACGGGCTGCTGTTCGATCTGCGGAGCCTGAGTGTCCTGGTGCTCATCCATGCCCTGGTAATGTTCGGCTGGATTGGGCTCTTCTTCATGCAAACTGCGCTGGTGGCGCGCGGTCACGTCGACCTGCATCGGCGCATCGGCATCCTCGGTGCGACCATCGCCGTGCTGGTCGTCGTCGTGGGTGCGATCACACTTTTAGTGGCGACCCGCCTCGGGGGCAAGCACATGCCTCCGGGGATCTCGAAGGCACTGTTTCTCGCTTTCGGGTCATTCAATCTGCTCACGTTCGCCGTATTGGTCGGTGCCGCCATCGGGCTGCGCCGTCGGGCAGCCTGGCACAAGCGCCTGATGCTTCTCGCTGCAATCCTGCTGCTCGATGCTGCGCTGGCGCGGTTCATCAGCGCCTATACCTCCTGGACGGTGGACGCGGCAACGCTGCGCAACCTGCTGGCCCTCGTCTGTGTCGCGGTCGATGTCACCCGTTACCGGCGTCTGCATCCGGCCTTCATCGCGGGCGGACTGCTCGTGATAACGAATGACTACTTTGCAAGGTGGATATCCGCCACGCAGACGTGGACACGGCTCGTCTCGTGGTTAACCTGAGTGCGCGGCGAAGGACGGCAAGCGGGCATTTCCGGCGGGTATATCCATTCCAGAAGCGAGCCATGGTCTTTCATTCGGACGCATTTGAAACAATGTGGAGCTCGCAGGTCACATGCGACTTACGGTCGAGTGCTTTCGGACAAACCCGATTTCGGTCTGTGGACGCAAGTCCGATCCGGATGCCAGTTTGGTCGCCAGAAACACACTGATCGGGAGTGGTTACAATTCACGACACAAAGATCGCGGCGGCTACTAACGCAATTCCAGCCAAGGGCCCCCGAAGACACTGCGATGGCGCCATTCTTTGCCACATTGTGTGAGTCGCTGATTGCCGGGGGATTGATCGACGGATTTCAGACAAGTCAACACTCTGCCGACACTCTAGGATTCGAGACCGTGAAGGCGGCTCCGGAAATACACCGCTGAGGTGAACATGAAGAGAAAGACCGTTCTAACAATTAGCACAGGACTTGTCGCCAGGGCAGCATTTTCGTTTGTTCGACACGAGCGTTCTGCTGTATCTCCTTTCCACGGAACCCGACAAGGCGGATCGGGTTGAGGAATTGCTTCAGAAATCTGGAGCCATCAGCGTTCAGGTACTCGATGAATTCACCGCAGTTTCCAT
>JBOIAD010000108.1:0-46879 GCA_050738795.1 Steroidobacteraceae bacterium | reverse complement strand
ACGCGGGAGATGCCGGACACTTCATTCACGATCCGCCGCGACACGTGTTCCAGGAATTCGTAGGGCAGTCGTGCCCAGTGCGCCGTCATGAAATCCACCGTTTCCACGGCGCGCAGTGCGACCACGTAGTCGTATCGTCTGCCGTCGCCCATGACGCCGACTGAGCGCACGGGCAGAAAGACCGCAAAGGCCTGGCTCGTCCTGTCATACAAGTCGTGCCGCCGCAATTCGTCGATGAAGATGGCGTCCGCCCGCCGCAGCAGGTCGGCAAACTCCTTGCGGATCTCGCCCAGAATCCGCACACCCAGCCCGGGGCCCGGGAAGGGATGGCGGTAGACCATCTGGCGTGGCAGGCCCAGCTCGATACCGAGGCGCCTGACTTCATCCTTGAACAGCTCGCGCAGCGGCTCGACGAGTCTGAGCTTCATTTGCTCGGGCAGGCCCCCGACATTGTGGTGGGACTTGATGACATGCGCCTTGCCCGTACGGCTCCCCGCGGACTCGATGACATCGGGGTATATCGTGCCCTGTGCAAGGAATTCGATGCCTGTCAGCCTGTGAGCCTCCTCGTCGAAGACTTCTACGAACGTACGGCCGATGATCTTGCGCTTTTGCTCCGGATCGGCTACGCCCACGAGCGCGCTGAGAAAGCGTTGTTCCGCATTCACACGAATGACTCGCACGCCGAGGTGCTCGGCAAACGTGCTCATGACCTCGTCGCCTTCGCCAAGGCGCAGCAGCCCGTGATCGACGAACACGCACACGAGCTGCCCGCCAATCGCGCGATGGAGCAGCGCCGCGACGACGGATGAATCCACGCCGCCCGACAGGCCCAGCAGTACCTTGCCGCCGCCGACTTGCACCCGGACGCGATCGATAGCGTCCTCGATGATGTTTCCGACGCTCCACAAGGCATCGCACTTGCAGATCTGTCGCACGAACCGCTCTAAAAGGCGGGCACCTTGGGGAGTGTGCGTCACTTCCGGGTGGAACTGCACACCGTAGAAGCGGCGCCGCGCGTCACACATCGCAGCGTATGGGATCGACTCAGTCGAGGCGTTCGCAACGAATCCTTCCGGCAGCGTGTCGACGCGATCTCCGTGGCTCATCCAGACATCGAGCACCGCACGTCCGCTTTTGTTGCGTCGATCTTCAATGTCATCCAGCAACTGCGAGGCGCCAGTTACGGTCACTTCCGCATAGCCGAACTCACGTTCGGTCGACGCGGCGACTCGCCCACCCAACTGCTGCGCCATCGTCTGCATGCCGTAGCAGATACCGAGGACGGGCACGCCAAGGGTAAACACCGACGGCGGCGCCTTGGGCGGCTGGGCGTCGGTCACCGACTCCGGGCCACCGGACAGGATGACGCCGCGAGGCTTGAATGCCCTCACTTCGTCGTCGGAAATATCCCAGGGATGGATCTCGCAGTAGACGCCCAGCTCGCGCACGCGGCGCGCAATCAGCTGGGTGTATTGAGCCCCGAAGTCAAAAATCAGGATGCGGTGGGCGTGGATGTCCGGAGAAACCGGAGAAGCATCTGGCTGGACGGCACGTACCATTCACGACACCCGGTAGTTGGGTGCCTCTTTGGTGATGCTGACATCATGCACGTGACTTTCACGTATGCCCGCGTTCGTGATGCGCACGAACACTGGACGAGTGCGCATCTCGTTGATGTCCTTGCTTCCGGTATAGCCCATAGCAGCACGCAAGCCCCCTGCAAGTTGCTGCAGGATCTGCACGACGCTGCCCTTGTAAGGCACCCGCCCCTCCACGCCCTCGGGCACCAGCTTCTCGAGCTCCGTGGCCGCATCCTGGAAGTACCGGTCCGCCGAGCCGTGCCGCTCACCCATGGCCCCGAGGGATCCCATACCGCGGTAGGACTTGTACGAGGCGCCCTGGTACAACTCGACATCACCGGGCGACTCCTCCGTCCCGGCAAACAGGCTGCCGATCATGACGGCGTGAGCGCCGGCCACGAGCGCCTTGGCGATATCACCCGAGAATCGGATGCCGCCATCGGAAATCACCGGCACGTCGGTATCGTGAAGAGCCTCGGCCACGTTCGCCACGGCAGAGATCTGGGGCACCCCCACCCCGGCAACAATGCGGGTCGTGCAGATCGACCCCGGCCCGATCCCCACCTTGACGGCATCGGCACCCGCATCGACCAGCGCACGCGCGCCTTCCGGCGTCGCGATGTTGCCGGCAATGACCTGCTGGTCAGGCCACTTGGCCTTGATCCGCTCCACCATTGTGATGACGCCGCGCGAGTGACCGTGCGCAGTGTCGACCACGACGAGGTCGACACCGGCTTCACGCAGCGCAGCGACGCGGTCGATCGTATCGGGAGTCGTGCCCAGTGCGGCGCCAACGCGCAACCTGCCTCCATCGTCCTTGCAAGCGCGCGGGAATTCCGTCGCTTTCTGGAAATCCTTCACCGTGATCATGCCGACCAGCTCGTGATCGGCATTCACCACCAACACCTTCTCGATCCGGTGCTTGTGCAGGAGGGCGAGCACGTCCTGCTTGGGCGCGTTCTCGCGAACCGTGATCAGGCGTTCCTTGGGTGTCATGACAGACGAGACGGCCGCGTCGAGTTTCTCTTCGAAGCGCAGGTCGCGATGCGTAACGATGCCGACGGCCTTCTTACCAACCACGACCGGCACGCCGGAGATTCCGCGCGAGCGTGTGAGATCCAACACCTCGCGGATCGACATATTGGGAGAGACCGTGATGGGGTCCTTGATGACACCGCTCTCGAATTTCTTCACACGGCCGACTTCACGCGCCTGGGCCTCGATCGACATGCTCTTGTGGATGACGCCGATGCCGCCTTCCTGGGCAATCGTGATTGCCAGACGCGCTTCGGTTACGGTGTCCATGGCCGCCGAAAGCAGCGGCACATTCAGCCGGATCCGGCGCGTGACGCGCGTGGAGAGGTCGACCTCGCGTGGCAGGATTTCCGAATAAGCCGGAACCAGGAGGACATCATCGAAGGTCAGAGCTTCTTCGAGGATACGCATGGACCGCCAGATACCATCAAATGTCGGATGGTGAAGATAAAGCGCGCCAGTGTACGCGTGAACCGCTCTGCGGTAAACCCGTGGTAAGGTTCCGCTCATGCCGCCCAGCATCCAGGCGGGCGCCGAGCCCGAGCGCAACGTCTATACCGTCTCCCGACTCAATCGCGAGGTGCGGGCGCTCCTCGAGCGGGGGATGGGGGTCGTGTGGGTCGAGGGGGAATTGTCGAACCTCTCCGTGCCTTCTTCCGGTCACTGGTATTTCTCGCTGAAAGATCGCGACGCGCAGCTTCGCTGCGCCATGTTTCGCCAGCGCAATTCGGGGGTCGGTTTCATTCCGAAGGCGGGCCAGCAGGTGCTCGCCCGCGGACGCGTCAGCGTCTATGAGCCGCGGGGCGATTACCAATTCATTGCCGACCATCTGGAGGAAGCGGGCGTCGGTGCCTTGAAGCGTGAGTTCGAGCGGCTCAAGGCCAAACTCGCCGCGGAAGGATTGTTCGCGCCGGAGCGCAAGCGCAGCCTCCCGCGCTTTCCGCGGCGTATCGGCGTGATCACCTCGCCGACCGGCGCGGCGATTCGGGACGTTCTGCATATCCTGGCACGCCGCTTCCCGCCTGCGGCGGTACTGATCTACCCGACTCCCGTGCAAGGGGAAGCCGCCATCGCCCCCATCGTGGCAGCCCTCGAGCTGGCCTCCGCGCGCGCAGAGTGCGATGTGCTGATCGTCGCACGCGGCGGCGGCTCGCTGGAGGATCTGTGGTGCTTCAATGACGAGCGCGTGGCACGTGCGATTCGCTCGTCCACCATCCCCATCGTTTCCGGTATCGGGCATGAAATCGATTTCACCATCGCTGATTTTGTGGCGGACGCACGCGCTCCGACGCCTTCGGGTGCGGCAGAATTGGTGGTGCCAGACCGAAATGCATGTCTCGAAGCCCTCGCGCGGACGATTGAGCGTCTGAGTGCCTGCATGCGGCGCGAGGTGCGTGCGATTGCATCGCGGTTTGACGGTGCGAGCTTGCGTCTGAAGCTTACACATCCAGGTGTACGGCTGGCGCAGCAGGAGCAGCGTCTGGATGATCTCGAGCAGCGGCTTACCGGCGCGATGCGATCAGCGCTGCATAGCGACCGCACTCGAATCAGCGAGATGTTTACCCGCCTCGTGCATCAATCACCGGAGCACTCGGTGCGGGAAATCCGGCTGCGGCACGGCGCGCTGGCCGCCCGGCTCGAATACGCGTTGAAGGAATGCGTCGCGCGGGCTGACCACCGGTTGAAGATCGCCATCCGCACGCTGGACACGGTCAGTCCCCTGGCGACACTGGTGCGCGGATTTGCAGTCGTGAAGCGTGTCGCGGACGGTAAACTGGTTACAGATGCGGACTCCGTGGCCATCGGTGAAGACATCGAAGCCCGGGTTGCGCACGGGAGACTGACGGCACGCGTGACGGGTAAGGAGTGAGGCACTGATGCGGCTGTATGAAGAGTCAGCGGGGTCACGAGGCCTGCGCAGCGCGATGCTCTCTGTGTTACTGGCGTGCTCGATCGGTTCTGCGCAGGCTGAATCGCTGGAATTGCCTCAAGCCAGCCTGGTGCCGGGAGGCGTATTGATTGTTCAGGTCGATGGCGCTGTCGATCGGCAGCCGATTGTCACGTTCGATGGCAAGCGCGCCATGGTCTTGCGGTCGGACGATCGGTGGTTGGCGGTGGTCGGAATTTCGTTGGCGACCGCACCGGGCCATGCAACGCTTCGGGTACGTTCCGGTGACTCTCCCGAGTCCGCTGTCGGCTTCGATGTAGTGGACAAGCAGTATGCCGTGCAGGCTCTCAAGGTCGCGCCGGGCAAGGTCAATCTCTCGAAGAAGAATCTCGCGCGCGTCGAGAGAGAGAGTCCGCGGATTCACGCTGCGCTGGCCACTTACTCGAGCCGGCCGCCTGCCACGCTGCGGTTGCTGCAGCCAGTGCCGGGCATACGCTCGAGCTCGTACGGCTTGCGGCGCGTGTTCAATCACGAGGCTCGCAATCCACACACCGGGATGGACATCGCCGCGTCCACGGGCACTCCCATCAAGGCGGCGGCGGATGGACGCGTCATCGAGACGGGAAGTTTCTTTTTCACCGGTAACACCGTGTTCGTGGATCACGGCGAGGGCCTCGTCACGATGTACTGCCACATGAGCCAGGTCGGCGTGAAAACCGGAATGCTCGTGAAGAGGGGTGATGTCCTGGGGAAGGTCGGCGCGACCGGGCGCGCGACCGGCCCGCACCTGCATTGGGGCGTGGCGCTGAATTCGACATTCGTCGACCCGGCACTGTTTCTGGCGCCTGCGGGTTGATCAGCGCTTGTTCCTGGAGGGCTTGAAGCGGGCGGGCCTGCCTTTTGCCGGATTGGCGCGGGTGCCGTTCCCACGGCCGGACTTGCCGCGCCGCGTCGGCTTGTCTCCCGGATTACCCGGATGGCGCTTCTCGCCCCGGCCCTGGTCATAGGGATTCGAGTCGGTGCGGAACTCCATCGCCACCGGGGTTGCGAACAGATCGAATTTCTTGCGAAATACGTTCGCAAGATAGCGGCTATACGCATCGGGCACCGACGCGGTTTGATTGCCGTGGATGACGATTCGAGGGGGATTTCTTCCGCCCTGATGCGCGTAGCGCAGCTTGATGCGGCGGCCGCGCACCATAGGCGGCTGATGTACCGTCAATGCCCGCTCGAGTGTCCGCGTCAGCTCGCGCGTCGGCATCTCGCGCATCGCAGCTTCATAAGCCCGGACTGTCAACTGTATTAACTCGCCTACTCCAGTGCCGTGCCGTGCCGAAATGAACTGCAGCGGCGCAAACGGCACGAAATCCAGCTTGAGCGACAGTTGGCGGTGAATCTCCTCGCGCTGCTCCGCGGGGATCCCGTCCCACTTGTTGACGGCAATGAGCAGAGCGCGGCCACGTTGCAGGGCGATACCCAGCACGCTGGCATCCTGCTCTGCCACTGTATCGTGTGCGTCCAGCACCAGCACGACCACGTGCGCTTCGTCGATCGCCTGAAGTGTCTTCACGACACTGGCGCGCTCCACGATGCCTTCAACCCTGGAGCGGCGCCGCAGGCCAGCGGTATCGATGAGCAGGAACTCGCGGCCGTCACGCTGGAATGGGACGAGGATGCTGTCGCGCGTTGTACCCGGCTCCTCGCTCGCGATGACCCGCTCCTCGCCCAACAGGCGGTTGACCAGAGTCGACTTGCCGACGTTCGGCCGGCCGATGATGGCGATGCGGATGGCGTCGGACCGTTCGTCTTCAGGCGGTGGCGGCTCGAGCCCGGCCAGCACGTGCTCCATCAGCTCTTCGCAACCCTGGCCGTGGCTTGCCGACAGGGTCAATGGATCTCCCAGGGCGAGCGAGTGGAAGTCCACGGATACGGCGTCGGCGTCGAGGCCTTCCGCCTTGTTGAGGGCGAGCGTGACGGGCTTGCCGGAGCGCCGCAACTCGCGCACCACGTAGTGGTCCTGGGGAGTCAGCCCGGCGCGCGCATCCGCAATAAAAATGAGGCGATCCGCTTCCTCGACGGCACGCTCGGTCTGCGCGCGCATCTGGGCCTGGATGCCCCTTGGATTCTCCACGAGGCCGCCGGTATCGATCACGACATAGGGCATGGGTCCCAGCCGGCCGTAACCGTACTGACGATCGCGGGTCAGCCCGGGCACATCGGCGACGATAGCGTCGCGCGTACCCGTCAGGACGTTGAAGAGCGTTGACTTGCCGACATTGGGACGCCCGACAAGTGCAATAACAGGCAGCATATGGGGCGCCGGTGCCGGTCCTCGTTTTCAGTTGTCAGCGTTACGAGGGTGGCGGCTGCGGTTGTGTCTGTGGCAATGGCGGCGTCGGGTCCGGGGTGGTTTGCGCCGGCGGTGGCGGCGGTGGTGTTCCTGGCGGCGTTGGCGGCGTTGGCGGCGTTGGCGGCGTTGGTTCGGGCGACGGCGTAGCCGGTTGCCCTGACGGTGCGGCAGGAGGGGTCGGCTGTGGCGCAGGCGTCGGTGCCGGTTTTTCCGCACCGGTCGCCCCGGAATCAACGGGCGCTGCAGAACCGCCTGTCTGACCGGGTGCAGTCTTTGTTTCTGCTGGTGCAGCCTCTGTCTCTGGGGGGGCAGCCTCTGTTTCTGGCGGTGCAGCGGATGCTGCCGGCCGGACGCCGCCGATCGGGGTTGCGCGAAAAGCGGTGATGCGCCCGGCATCGTTGACCACGAGAACCATGTCGCCCACAGCGATGGGCGGATTGCTGACGCGCACCTTACCCGACGATGCGCGTGCCGCTATGGCACCCGTCGCTTTGTCGAGCCAGTGCACGTAGCCCTGGAAATCCGCGGTCACGATCGCGTTTTCCGTTTCGACCACGGCAGACAGGCGGCGATGCAGCAGCGCTTTCTGCCGCCAGATCTCGGTTCCGGTGCGGCGCCTCAGCGCGACGATCTCGCCGTCAGCAGTCGCGACGTACAAAGCGCCCTCATCGAGGCCAAGACCCCGATAACTCGAAGCCTCGTGCGACCACCAGATCTGGCCGGTGTCCAGCGCGAGCATCGCGATGCGACCCTGGAAGCCGATCGCATACACATCCGATCCGGATACCCTGACTGCCGCATCGACGTCGTCGAGGCGCTCCAGTTCCGTCTTGCCGTGGGGCGGCGCGATCGTCGTCGACCACTGAATGCTCCCGTCATTCATGTTGACGGCCGCCACCTTGCCGTTGTCGAAGCCGCACAGGACGAGATCGCCCTGCAGCACCGGCCTTGCCGTGCCTCGCAGGGACAGCCGGGGAACCTGTTCCTCCTGGGTCCACAGCTCGTGTCCGTCCTTCGCAGACAGGCCCCGCAGTTTGCCGTCCACCGTTCGCACGGCGATGAGACGCGCGGAAACCGCGGGCGCGGCCAGCACCTCGCCGTTCAGACGGACCTTCCAGCGAACGGCGCCATCGGCTGCGTTCAGAGCGACGATGTCGCCTTGACTCGAGCCCACGACGACGAGGCCGCCGCCCGCACCGGGACCGCCCGAGAGCGCTTCCTTGGTTCGCGTCCGCCACAGGGAGCGGCCGGTCTGCAGATCGAATGCCGCAATCTCCCCGCGATGTCCGGCTGCGTACACGCGGTTGCCTTCGACAGCCAGGCTCAGACCGAGACGCAACGGCTGGCCGCCCTTGTCGGGGACGTTGGCCGTCCAGGCCTTCGAAGCGTGGATCGTCGCATTGAATACGACGAGGTGCGCTGGTTGATCGATGTCCTTGTCTTTGGAGCAGGCCGTGAGCAGCAGGAGTGCGGCCGCGGTCAGCAGCATTACCGGGCTTCGCATGGCAGTCCAACCTCGCACCGCGGTGACGTCTCGCATCCTGTTACTTCCGGGCCGGGGCGCTTGCCGCAGGCGCAGGAGTCCGTACCGCCGCGCGCGTGGCATCGCCCGACAGATCGCTGATCTTCAGATCCAGCAGCGAGCCATCCGGACCGCTCCCGATGTCCTGAGCCTTGGCGCTGAGGTACTCTTTGAGCGCGTTGGCCTTGTCACCTTTGGCGTAATACGCATCTGCGCGCACCTCGTGGTAGCGCCAGCCGAAGGCGCCGGGCTGCAAGCCGTTCAACGTGGCCAGCGCCGCATCCGGTTTCTCCTGGGCAATCTGGACTCGCGCGAGGCGTAGCCGGGCGAGCAGCGCAAGCTCCGAATCCTTGGAGTGCTGCGCAACGGCCAGCAACTCTTTCGCCGCCCTGTCCAGATCGCGCGACTCCACGTAGGCGCGTGCCGTCGTGAGTCTTGCCTGTTCGAGATAGGGCGACGATGAGTACTCACGCTCGAGTTCGCCGAGCAGAACGAGCGCCTGCGTGCGGTCGCCGCGTCCGAAGGCCTGCAGGAGCTGCTCGTATTTCAGGCTCGCCTGCACGGAGACCTGATCGACGTGCCCCTGGTACCAACGGTAGCCGCCGAGCACGGCTGCGCCGACCACGACGCCGGCGACGATCCACAGGCCGTTCTCCCGCAGCCAGTCCTTGATGGCTTCCCACTGTTCTTTTTCCGACAGATAGTCGTCCAAGCAACCCTCTTTTCATGGGCCTCGCCCAGCTTTCAAGCGGGTCGCGCCATTCCGCGACCCCGTTTGCCCAGCGGCGCGCAGCGCCGGCAGGGCCCGCCACCCGCAGCGGCTATCAGGCACCCAAGCCCGCGAGCGCCGCTTCGATCCCGGTCGTGAGCTGTGCAATCGGGCACTCGCTCTGACCCGACTCCTGCCGCAAAGGTTTCATCGCCACGACGCCGCGGGCCAGCTCATCGTCCGCCACGATCAACGCCAGCGGCGCGGCGCTGCGGTCCGCGCGCCGCAATTGTGTCTTGAAATTGCCCCCGCCGAGATTCATCTCGAACCGGCGTTGCGGCAGCTCGTTGCGCAGCCGCTCCACGAGACCCAGGCCCGCGGCGGCAGCGCGCTCGCCCATCAGAACCACGTAAACATCGGGCTTCACGGGCGGTGGTGTCCGTTGTGCCTGCACCAGCAGCGCGACGACGCGCTCCATACCCATCGCGAACCCTGTCGCCGGCGTCGGCTCTCCGCCGAGCTGGGCAATGAGCCCGTCGTAACGGCCGCCGGAGCATACGGCATTCTGGGCGCCCGAGGATTCCGTAATCCACTCGAAAACCGTGCGAGTGTAGTAATCGAGCCCGCGCACGAGCCGCGGGTTGATTTCATAGGGCACGTCGATGTCGCGCAGAGTGTCGCAGAAAGCCGCGAAATGCTCGCGGGATTCGGGGTCGAGATGCTCGGTGAGCAGGGGGGCCCCGGCCACCACGGCCTGCATCTCGGGATTCTTACTGTCCAGGATACGCAGCGGGTTGCCTTCCAGCCGGCGGCGGCTGTCGGCATCGAGGCGCCCCTCATGGCCGCGAAAATAGGCCACCAGCAGCTCGCGGTAGGCCCGGCGCGCTTCCGGCGTACCGAGGGAGTTGATCTGCAGCCGCACGTGCCCGATTCCAAGCATCTGCCACAGCCGCGCCGTGAGTGCGATCAGCTCCGCATCCACGTCCGGGCCCGCATGGCCGATGGCTTCCACATCCAGCTGGTGGAACTGACGGTATCGGCCCGCCTGCGGGGTTTCGTGGCGAAACATCGGACCGATGCACCAGAGCTTGTGCCGTTGGCCGCGAAGCATGCGATTGGAGATGACCGCGCGGACCATGCCAGCGGTCGCCTCGGGCCGCAGCGTCAGGCTATCGCCGCCGTGCGACTCGAAGGTATACATCTCCTTGCCAACGACGTCGGTGAATTCACCGATTGCCCGTTTGAACAGCGCGGTGTGCTCCACGATGGGAACGCGCATTTCCTCGTAACCATAGGCGGTCACGAGCTCGCGCACGCAGCGCTCGAGATACTGCCAGGCGCCGACCTCGGCGGGCAGAACGTCGTTCATTCCGCGAATGGGCTGGATCTGCTCGGCCAAATCAGTCTCCGCCGGCCGCCGAGTGTGCACGGACAGCCCGACCTGTCCGGTTGATCAGAAATTGCGCGCTGCCGTCGGGTTGCGAGAGTTTCGTGATCGGAGTGCTGTGGCCATTGACTTCGACCATGACGCCCGCCGCGTTACCCAACACGATCCGCAGCGGAGCGCGCCCCTTCAATGTACGCATAGTGTCGGCCGCGCCCACGTCATAGAACAGTCGAGCTCCGGAAGCGTCGTATACCTCGGTCCAACTGTCCGCCGAAAAATGTAAGGTGATCTGCTCATCATGGTCCGCGTGCGCAGTGGCGCCAGCGGGCGCGGCAGCTCCGGATGACGTATCGGTCACGGCGCCCGGCGCTGCCGCCGATGCGAATCGGGTAGGGGGCATGCTGTTCCGCGGTTGCACGGTATCGCCGCTTTGCGTCTGCCCGCCGGGAACGGCGAGACCCTTTGGCTCGACACTCTTGGATGCCGGACCCTTGGCCGGCAGCCCTTTGGATGCCGGGCTGATACCCCGCTCGACTGTCGCAGGCGGTGTGGGCGGGACCTCGGCGGGCGACGTCAAATCGGTGCCGGAGGCCGAATCCGTGTCCGGCGTGGACGCCACCGGGCCTATCTCGTTCGTCTGTGCCTTGTTGGGAGACAGCGACAACACCCACCACACCGCACCCGCCACGGCAAACACGGAAAGCACCACGAGCGCCGGGAAGATCAGCTTGCTGGAGTCGCTCGACGGCGCCTTGGCGATGCGTGTCAGGTCGGGCTGCGCGCTGCCGGCCGCGTGGGAATACAGCTCGTTGAGTTGGGAAACGGATTCGCCGACGAGCTCCGCGTAGTGGCGCAGGTGGCCCCGTGCGAACACCTGCGCGCCCAGCGCCTCGAAATTCTCCGACTCCAGCGACTCGAGGATCCGCGCATCGACGTGCAGCTTCTCGGCGGCCTGCAGCACCGTCAGACCGAGCTTCTCCCGGCCCGCTCGCAGGCGCGCGCCGATACCGCCAATTTCCGCTGTCATGGAATTCAGCCCGGGTTGCGGCTGAGCTCGGCAAGCACGCGCGCCTGCTCCGAGCCAGGGAAATCGAGACGCAACTTGCGCGCGAAACGCTCTTCGGACAGCCGGTCGCCCTGCTTCTGCGTGATGCGTACGCCGATCAGCAGCAGGTCCGGGGTGGCATCGAACGCGCCCAGGAAGCGGTCCACCTGCTCCCTGGCTTCCGCTACCTCGCCGCGCTCCAAGTCCAGGTCGGCGAGCTGATAGGCGGCTTCGGCGAAGTTGGGCTTGATCTGCAGTGCCCGTGCGAAGTTCATTGCGGCCTGCGTGTCTCGCTTCGCGGCGCGCAAACATACGCCCGCATTCGTATAGGCGGCCTCCGGCGTGCGATACAAGGCGTTGTGCGCCGCTTCCTCGAAGGTCTTCACACCTTCGTCGGTGCGGCCGGTGCGGCACAGGTACACCGCGTAGTTGTTGAGAATGTCCGGATCACGCGGTCCCAGATGCAGGGCCGCCTTGAACTCGGCGTCGGCCTTGTCGGGATGCCCGAGCCGGTCCTGCAGCATCGCCATGGCGCTGTGCACGTTGGGATCCTCGGGGTTCTCGGCCATCGCCCGGTCGAGCTTCTCCTTGGCCAGGCCGAGATCGCCGCGGTTCAGATAAGCCATCCCCAGTTGCATGTTGTAATTGGCGGCATCGTGCACCTTCTTTTCCCGCGGCGAGGATGCGCACGCAGCCAGGCCCAGTGCCGCAGCGCTAACCAACACCAGGCGAAGCGCACCGCAACGTCGCAAGATGGGTGCAGTCGCCGCCGTCATGTCCGGACCGCCACGCCAAATACCTTGTTGCCCAGCCGCGCGGTGGTTCGGTCAACTACCCGGCCCGCGAGCTGTCCGCACGCGGCGTCGATATCATCACCGCGCGTGCGCCGCACCGTAGCGAGCACACCACGCTGAATCAACTCATCGCGAAACCGCTGTATCACGGGCAAGGGCGAGCGGCTGTAGCGCGTGCCCGGGAACGGATTGAACGGGATCAGGTTGACCTTGGCCGGGTGGCCACGGAGCAGCCGGGCGAGCGCGCGCGCCTGGGCCGGCGAATCGTTGATGCCATCCAGCATGACGTATTCGAACGTGACACTGCGGCCGTTGCGTTCGTCGATGTAGTGCCAGCACGCCTCGAGCAGCTCTGCGATCGGGTGTTTGCGATTGATCGGCACCAGCTCGCTGCGCAGCTCATCGTCCGGCGCATGCAGCGAGACGGCGAGCGCAACGTTGGTTTCCGCGGCGAGTTTGTAGATCTGCGGCACCAGGCCGGACGTGGAGAGCGTGACGCGGCGGCGGGACAGATCGAATCCGAGATCATCGAGCAGAATGTGCAACGCGGGCACCACGTTGCGGAAATTCGCGAGCGGCTCGCCCATGCCCATCAGCACCACGTTCGTGA
Source organism: Steroidobacteraceae bacterium (assembly GCA_050738795.1). Classification (GTDB taxonomy): domain Bacteria; phylum Pseudomonadota; class Gammaproteobacteria; order Steroidobacterales; family Steroidobacteraceae; genus 13-2-20CM-66-19. The sequence goes on along the minus strand of JBOIAD010000108.1, from coordinate 33,956 downwards.
CCCGCCGGCGCTCCCCGGCGGCACCCGGCGGCGCCCCGAACTCGCCCAGCTCGCGCTTGGCGAGCCAGACCTGGCCGACGATCTCCGCGGCCGTCAGGTTGCGGTTGAACCCCTGCTGCGCCGTGGAGCAGAACGTGCAGTCCAGGGCACATCCCACCTGCGAAGAAATGCACAGCGTGCCCCGGTCCGGCTCTGGAATGAACACCATCTCGAACGCCTGCGACGAGTCGGCGCGCAACACCCACTTGCAGGTAGCGTCGGCGGACCGGTGCCGGGTCACGATTTCCGGAGTGCCAATCCACGCGCGCTCGCCGAGCAGCGTGCGGAAGTCCCTGGCCAGGTCGGTCATCTTCTGCAGCGAGCCCTCGCCGCGCTTGTAAACCCAGTTCATGAGTTGGCGCGCGCGAAACGGCTTGCTGCCAAGCTCAGCGACGAACGCCTCCAGCGCGGGACGCGGCAGGCCCAGCAGGTTGGTGCGGCTTTCGGCGGGAAGGTTCATGCGCTGGACTGTGTCAGGGCGCGCGCGGCGTCAGCGGCGCGAGTGCAGCTCCGTCGTGCGGAAAAAATAGGCGATCTCCACCGCCGCGGTCTGCGGAGCATCCGAGCCGTGCACGACGTTCTGCTCGATGCTCAGCGCGTGATCGGCACGGATCGTGCCGGGCGCGGCCTTTTTCGGATCCGTGGCGCCCATGATCTCGCGATTGCGCGCGATGGCGTTCTCGCCCTCGAGCACCTGCACGGCGACGGGACCGGAAGTCATGTAGCGCACGAGATCCTTGAAAAACAGCCGCTCGCGATGCACCTCATAGAAGCCTTCGGCTTCCCGCTGCGACAGATGCAACATCCGCGCGGCGATGATGGACAGCCCGGCCGTCTCGAAGCGGCGATACACCTCGCCGATGAGGTTGCGGCGGATGCCGTCGGGCTTGACTATGGACAGGGTGCGCTCGAGCGCCATTCGCGTTGATCCTCATGTTTCTCAGGCTGTGGGAAATGCAAGCTTGCGCGACCGCGGAACCGGCGATTACCGGCCACGCCTCGGATCGCTGCGCCGCATGGCCACGCAAGGTGTGCTTCGGCAACCGACAGCCCGGCAGTCTACCTTGGAGGCGCCGCCGGGGGCAATTTGCCAGGCGGCGCGCTCACCTGCGGAAGTATTGATTTCGTAAGGGATTTTGGAGGCAGGCCCGGACGGCCCGCACGGGGAGCCCCGGCCAGGGTGGCGCACGCAGGCTGCGTGTCAGATCGAGAAGCTCTCCCCGCATCCGCACTCACCCTTCACATTGGGATTGCGGAAGCGGAATGCCTCGTTCAGACCCTGCTTCACGAAGTCGACGATCGTACCGTCGATGAGCGAGAGGCTGCCGGGATCGACGAATACCTTCACGCCACGGTCCTCGAACATGAGGTCACCCGGGCTCGCTTCGTCGGCGTAATTGACCACGTAGGCAAAGCCGGAGCAGCCGGTCTTGCGCACGCCCAGGCGCAGGCCGACGCCGTGCCCCCGGGATACCAGGAAAGTCTTGACGCGGGTCGCTGCGGATTCTGTAAGAGATATGGCCATCGCTTTGGGGATGAAAGGTGATGAGTCCTGCCACGATTCTACGCCCGTCACGGCCCCTGCCGAAGACATGCACGCAATGCATCTTCGACCACGAGCAGACGTCCCAGCTTCTCGATCGGCACCTCGAGGACCCGCGCCCAGTCGGCCGGAACGCCCGGGACCAGCGCTTCGCAGTGCCTGCCGGGCAGCTGGCCCGCCAACCAGGCCGCTACAGCCAGAGTATGGGGGCATCCGTACGATTGAAAACGTGCGTCTTTCACAATGTTGTCCACGACGAGCAGATGAAAGCGCAGCCACGTGCCTTGCCCCTGTGAGCCCGCCTCGCCGGTCAGAACCTTGGCAGTACCCTCCGGGGAAGTACCCTCGGGCTGCACCGACTCCGACGGGTCGGGGAAAACGCCTGCTTGGGGCAGTGTGAGGAAGTATTGCCGAGCCAGCGGGCCCAAAAGCTCGCCCGCCGCCGGGTTCGCCGCCTTCCCGGCGGATGAGACCGGTCCCTCCCAGCCGGGTGCCACGGCCCTCAGGCGCCGGACCTCGCGTCGGACAGCCTTCGCGGCGGTCTCGACGTCCGCGGCCGTGGTGAAGCGGCCCAGGCTGAAGCGCAGGGAGCTCTGGGCAAGCTGGCTATCTCGACCCAGGGCGCGCAACACGTAGGACGGCTCGTTCGAGGCCGAGTTGCAGGCCGAGCCGGTGGAAGCGGCCACTTCCACGAGCCCCGTCACGAGGCTCTCGCCTTCAACGTCCTCGAAGGAAACGTTGAGGATTCCCGGAAGCCGGGTGGCGCCCTCGCCATTCAGGTGGACACCGCCGAGCGCGGCGATCCCTTCCCACAGCAGATCGCGCAGGGTGGCGAGACGCTCGGCCTCCGCGGCCTGCAGTCTGCCTGCAAGCTCGCAGGCGGCCCCGAATCCAACGATCTGATGGGTCGCGAGTGTGCCGGGCCTCAGGCCGCGCTCCTGGCCCCCGCCGAAATGAATCGGCTGTAAAAGCGCTCGCGCAGCCCTCCGCACGTACAGTCCACCTACCCCCTTGGGCCCATAGAGCTTGTGAGCCGTAAACGATGCTACATCGATGGGCAGATCGCGCACATTGAACGGCACCTTGCCGACCGCCTGCGCCGCATCGGTGTGAAACATTATTTCACGCTCGCGGCACACCGCACCTATTGCTTCGACGTCCTGCAGGACGCCGATCTCGTTATTCGCAACCATGATCGAAACCAGTACGGTGTCAGATCGTAGCGCTGCACGCACTGACTGCGACGCGACCCGCCCCAAGCGGTCCGGGGCCAGGTAGGTGACGCTGAAACCCTCTTTCTCCAGGCGCCTGCACGAATCGAGAACCGCCTTGTGCTCGATTCGCGAGGTCACCAGATGCCGGCCGCGATCCGCATTCGCGCGCGCGATTCCCAGCATCGCGAGGTTGGCCGACTCGGTTGCACCGGAGGTGAACAGGATCTCGTCGGGTGTGCAGCGGATCAGCGCGGCCACCTGCGCCCGCGCCGTCTCGATGCGGGCCGCTGCACGACGGCCAAATGGATGTGCGACAGAGGCGGCATTGCCGAAGTCGCCGTCCGTTCCAAGGCAGGCGCTCATCGCCTGCACGACCGCGGGATCCACCGGCGTCGTGGCAGCGTAGTCCAGGTAAACGACAGCGAAAGGCGGGCTCATGGTGCCGGCGGCGTGTTTCCCGCTTTGCGGCGCCGATGCTGCACGGCTGTGAGCATTCCACGCAGGATGTTCACCTCGTTCTGATCGAGCTCCGCCCGCTGCAGGAATCGCCGGATGCGGGCCATCAGGTTGGTGCCGCTTTGCGTGCGATCCCGAAAGTCGATTTCCTCGAGCACCTCTGCGAGGTGTATGTACAGCTTGTCCATCTCGTCGGGGTTCGCCAGGGGCACGCTGCTCGGCAACGGCACGACCTTCGCGCCCTGGGCGCGGAACAGTTCGTAGGTCACGAGTTGCACCGCCATCGCAAGATTGAGCGAGGCGTACGCGCCGTTGGCCGGGATGCGGATGAGTATGTGGGCCGCTTCCAGATCCTCATTGGTCAGTCCGGTCCGTTCGGCACCGAACAGCACCGCCGCAGGGGCGCGATGCGCCTCGCTCACGATTCGCGCAGCGGCTTCGCGCACGTCGGCTATGCGGAAGTTCTGATCGCGGTCGCGCGATGTGGTAGCCGCGACAAAGCCGCAGCCGGCGAGAGACTCCGCTACCGAATCCACGACGCGGGCGCGCGCCAGGACGTCGCCCGCGCCAGAGGCTCGTGCCGTCGCTTCGCTATGCGGAAAGAGTTTCGGCCGCACCAGCACGAGATCCTCGAAGGCCATGTTCTTCATGGCCCTCGCCACGGCGCCGACGTTGCCCGGATGCGAGGGTTCCACGAGCACGATGCGGATGTTGGGGGACATCAATCTGTTACGCTTGCTTCATAGGCTGAAGCATGCCGGTTCTCGTGGGAGCTTAAGTCACTGTGCACGCGCTTCTCAATATCGCGGTACGCGCCGCCCGAAGTGCCGGCGAAGTCATTATCCGCAGCCTCAATCGCCTCGAGTCGCTCAAGATCACGTCCAAGGGCCGCAACGATTTCGTGACCGAAGTCGATCACGCCGCCGAAGCCGAGATCATCAAGCTCATCAGGCGCCACTACCCGGATCACGCGTTTCTCGCGGAGGAAAGCGGCCAGTCCGGCGACCACGATACGCTCTGGATCATCGATCCGCTCGATGGAACCACGAATTTCCTGCATGGCTTCCCGGTGTTCGCGGTGTCGATCGCGTGCCAGCAGAAAGGCCGCCTGGAGCATGCCGTCGTCTACGACCCGATCAGCCAGGAGATCTTCAGCGCGAGTCGCGGGGCGGGCGCACACCTGGACAACCATCGCTTGCGCGTGAGCAAGCAGCGCGGACTCGAAGGCGCGCTCATCGGAACGGGCTTCCCCTATCGGGCGAACACGCGTTTCATCGACTCTTATCTCGCCATGCTGAAGGCGGTGATGCAGACCACGGCCGGAGTGCGGCGGCCGGGGGCCGCGGCGCTCGACATGGCTTATGTCGCAGCGGGCCGCACGGACGCGTTCTGGGAAATTGGGCTGAGCCCGTGGGATACCGCCGCGGGAACTCTGCTCATCCAGGAAGCGGGCGGCCGCATCGGCACACTGACGGGCGGTGAATTTCGTCAGAACGGCAACGTCCTGGCGGGAACGCCGAAGGTCTACGCGGCGCTGCTGGAATTGCTGGCGCCGCATATTCCGGAAGAATTGCGCGAGGACTAGTTAATGGGCTGAAATCGCCTGCGGCGATTTCAGCAGACCAGACCGCGTCGCGTTGCGTAGACTCGCGGGCAAAAGGCGTGGCTTTTGCCAGCGAAAAGCCGGTCGCTCAGGCGGCGATTGCAGCAGACCAGACCGCGTCGCGTTGCGTAGACTCGCGGGCAAAAGGCGTGGCTTTTGCCCGCGAAAAGCCGGTCGCTCAGGCGGCGATTGCAGCAGACCAGACCGCGTCGCGTTGCGTAGACCCGCGGGCAAAAGGCGTGGCTTTTGCCCGTTGCGCTGGGGCCCACTTGCTCGCTTTCCCCAACTCGCTTGTGTACAGTCCTGCGGAAAATTCAGGGGGCTCAATGGCCAATCAGCTTCTCGCGACGCAATCCATTTCCGAGCTGCACGAGCAGGAATCCTCCGGCAATCAGCTGCGGCGCGCACTCAATGCCACGCAACTGACGCTGCTGGGCATTGGCGGCATCATCGGCACAGGCATTTTCGTGCTCACTGGCACCGCCGCCGCCAATTACGCCGGCCCTGCGCTCCCGCTGTCATTCATCATCGCCGGACTCGGCTGCACGTTTGCGGGACTCTGCTATGCGGAATTCGCCGCGATGATCCCGGTCTCCGGCAGCGCCTACTCGTACTCGTACGCAACGCTCGGCGAGGGCATCGCCTGGTTCATCGGCTGGAATCTCGTGCTGGAATACCTGTTTGCAGTCGCCACCGTGTCTGTCGGATGGTCCGGTTACGCGGTCAGCCTCCTCGAGCAGCTGCACATCCATATTCCGACCGCTCTCTCCATGGCGCCGCTCGACCAGCCCGGGGAGTCGTTGCACATCGTGCGCACCGGGGCGATCATCAACCTGCCGGCCATGTTGATCATCGCCGCGATCGGCACCATCTGTTACATCGGCATCAAGCAGTCGGCCGCGTTCAACTCCGTCATCGTCGCCATCAAGGTGACGGTGATCGTGCTCTTCATCCTGTTCGGCGTCAGCTATATCGGTACCGCCAACCTGCACCCATTCATACCGCCGAATACCGGTCACTTCGGGTCGTTCGGCTGGAGTGGCGTCGTCAAGGCCGCGGCCGTCATTTTCTTCGCGTACATCGGCTTTGACGCCGTCTCGACCGCGGCCCAGGAGACCAAGAACCCGCAACGCGACATGCCCATCGGCATCCTGGCGAGTCTCGTGATCTGTACAGTTCTGTACGTCGTAGTCGCGGCCGTGCTGACCGGCATGGTGAGCTACAAGGAGCTGGACGTTGCCGCCCCGGTCGCCCTGGCTCTGGACAAGTACGAGGGACTGCACTGGCTCGGAATTCCCGTCAAGCTCGGCGCAGTGTGCGGGATGACTTCCGTAATGCTCGTCATGACAATCGCGCAAGCGCGCATTTTCTTCGCCATGGCCCGCGATGGACTGCTGCCGCCTTTCTTCGGCCGGGTACATCCGCGGTTCCGCACGCCTTCGACCGGCACGGTTGTGACCGGGGTATCGGCCGCCATCGTCGGCGGACTGTTCCCGGTGAAAATTCTGGGCGAGTTGGTGTCGATCGGCACGCTGGCGGCGTTCGTCACGGTCTGCATCGGCATACTGGTGTTGCGCCGGACTCGGCCTGACCTGCCGCGACCGTTCCGCACACCGTGGCCCTGGTTCACCTGCCTCGCCGGTGCAATCGTGTGCGGCGTGATGATGCTCTCGCTGGGCGCGGCGACCTGGGCGCGGCTGGTGTTGTGGACCGCCATTGGCGTAATCATCTACGTGTTCTACGGATACCGGCACAGCCGTCTGCATGCGACGAACCGCGCAGCACGCGAGGCCAACGCAACGCGCTGACCTACCTCACTGCTGGTCGTCCGATTTCTTGCGCTGATCCAGCAACCGCCGCAGCCGGATATTCACCATCTCCACTGCGACGGAGAAGGCCATCGCGAAGTACAGGTAGCCCTTCGGGATCTCGGAGTGCACGGCCTCCGCGATCAATGCGGCGCCGATGAGTATGAGGAACGACAGCGCGAGCAACTTGATGGTCGGATGACGCTCGATGAAGGCGCCGACAGCACGCGACACCCACATCATCACCAGGATCGCGACGACGATGGCGGCGACCATGATCGGCAGATCCTTCGCCAGGCCCACCGCGGTGAACACCGAATCAAGCGAGAACACGATGTCGATAACCGCTATCTGGATCACCGTCATCAGCAAACCGGAATAGACGACCCGCGCCTGCTTCGCGCTCTGCGCGGCCCCCTCCATCGTCTGATGAATCTCCAGCACGCTCTTCACCAACAGGAACAGCCCGCCGACGAACAAGATCACATCGCGTCCGCTTACCGGCAGGGACGCGATATGGAACCAGGGCTGCACCAGCCGCGTGAGCCACACGATCGAGAACAGCAGCGCGATGCGCGTGAGCATTGCGAGTGACAGTCCGGTGACGCGTGCCGTCTCCTGACGGGCCTGCGGCAGGCGCCCGACCAGGATGGCAATGAAGATGAGGTTGTCGATGCCCAGAACGATCTCGAGCAGCGCGAGCGTGACGAACGCCAACCAGGCTTGTGGATCGGCGAGCAGCGCGAGCATCTGGAGCGGCCGGGACTAGGGCAGGTGGTCCAGCGCGGTCTTCTTCGCCGTCGGGAACACGTGCTCGGCCGTCAGTCCGCAATCCAGAGCGATGGCGCTGGATATGTAGATGGAGGAGTACGTGCCGGCGATGATGCCGATCATCAGGGCTTCCGAGAATCCCTGCAGCACGGGCCCGCCGAGGAACAGCAGCGCGACGACCACGATCGAGGTCACGAATTTCGTCATGATCGTCCGCGATAGAGTCTGGTTGATCGACTGATCGAGCACGATGGCCGGCGCAAGGCGCCGGTTCGACTCGAAGCGCTCGCGGATCCGGTCGAACACGACCACGGTGTCGTTCAGCGAATACCCGATGACCGCCAGGATCGCCGCGACCACGGCCAGGTCGAAGGAGGTCTGGGTCACCGAGAAGATGCCGAGCACGAGGACCGGATCGTGGATGACCGCGAGGATCGCGCCCAGGGACAGCCGCCACGTGTGGAAGCGGAATGCGATGTAAATGAAGATGAGCAGCAGCGTGAAGGTCAACGCCCACGCCGCGCTGGTCCGGAGCTCGTTTCCGACTTGCGGTCCAACGACGACCAGCTGCTGCACCTGGGCGCTGGGGTCGACCGACCTCAGCACCGTCTCGAGTCTGGCGCGCACGGCCGCCGCGTTCTGACCCGGATCGGGTGGCAGGCGGATCGCAACATCGCGCGAGGAGCCGAAATTCTGCACCTCGGGCTCCTTGAACCCTTCGGCCCCCAGCCTGGCACGCAGGGCATCGACATTCGCGGCCTGGGCGAACGTCGCTTCCGCGCTCACACCGCCGGTAAAGTCGATCGCCATATTCAGTCCGCGCGTCGCGAACGACGCGATGGAGGCGATCATCAGCACGGCTGACAGGCCATACCACACCTTGCGTGTGGCCATGAATGGGAAGCTGGTCTGCTTCTTGAAAAATTCCACGCGGCGTCCCTCAGATCGACAGACGGGTGAGCTTGCGCCGGCCGCCGTACATCAGTGTGATGAGCGCACGGCTTCCCATGAGCGATGTGAACAACGACGTGGCGATACCAAGAGTCAGCACGATGGCGAAGCCGCGAATCGGGCCAGTGCCTAACACCCACAACACGATGCCCGCAATGAGTGTCGTCACGTTCGAGTCGGCAATGGCGGAGAACGCTTTCTCGAAGCCTGCGCGAATGGCGGCCTGCGGCGAGACGCCCTTGCGGATTTCCTCGCGGATACGCTCGTAAATCAGCACGTTGGCGTCAACCGCCATACCGACGGTCAGGATGATGCCGGCGATTCCCGGCAGGGAGAGTGACGCGCGCATCATCGAGAGCAGCGCCGCGAGCAGCACGACGTTGGCGAGCAGCACCGCATCGGCGACGAGGCCGAATGTCCGGTAGTAGATCGCCATGAAGATGAACACACCCGACATGCCGATGATCAGGGCGCGGACACCCTTGTCGATATTGTCCCGCCCGAGGCTCGGCCCTACGGCCCGCTCCTCGATCGAGTAGATCCCCGTGGAGAGCGATCCGGAACGCAGCAGCAGCGCCAGCTCCCGCGCCTCGCCGGCCGCCAATCCGGTGATCTGGAAATTGTTGCTGAAAATGCCGCGGATCGTGGCGTCGTTGATCACTTCCTCGTCCGTCACGTCGCGGCTGACTTTCTTGCCGCCGACCTCGGTCGTCTCGCGGCGTTTCTCGATCAGCACCACGGCCATGCGCTTGTTCAGATTCGCGCGCGTGGTCTTCAGCATCGCCTCCCCCGCTCGTGCGTCGAGCTTGATCGATACCGCGGGGCCTTCCTGGGTCTGCGTGCTGGTTGCATTGGTGAGCTGGTCGCCGGTGGCGATGATTTCACGCTTGAGCAGGAGCGGACGCCCGATGCGGGTATGTGTGTACAGCTTCGAGCCCAGCGGCGCATGCCCGCTTGCCTGTGCCTCGTATGCGCTGTTCTGCATGTCCTCGAGCCGGAATTCCAGTGTCGCGACCTTGCCCAGGATGTCCTTCACCTCGGCGGAGTTCTGTACGCCGGGCAGCTGCACGTTGATGCGGTCCAGGCCCTGCCGCTGCACGATCGGCTCGGAGACACCCAGCTCGTTGACACGGTTGCGCAGCGTCGTGATGTTCTGCTGGATCGCGTAATCCTGCCGCTCGCGGATCTGTGCCGGTGTGAGTGTCGCCACCAAGGCCGAGCCGCTCGTCAGACTTTCGGTAGTCACCTGTACGCCCTGCAGGGCCTGTGAGAGCGCGGAGCGCGCCGCGCTGGTGTCCGCGTCTGGCGGAAACACGATCCGAACGGCATTCGGATGGTCGCTGCCGACCGTTGCGACACTGACGTCCTTATAGGGGATGTTGGCGGCCGAAAGGGCGCGCCGCGCATCCTGGGCGTAGCCGTCCAACAGCTGGCCGACTGCCCCGTTGACGTCCACCTGGTACAGAAGATACAGGCCACCGCGCAAATCGAGGCCGAGCGGCATGGGCCTCAGACCCATGCGGCGCAGCACTGCAGGCGCACGCGAGGCGAATGACAGCGCCGTGACGTAGGTGTCCTTGAAATGGTCGTTGACCGCATCCCGTGCTTTCAACTGCTCCGGAACGTTGGGAAAGCGCAGCATCAGGCGGCCGTCGTCGATGTAGCTCTTCTGGAAGGTGACGTGCTGTTCCTTGAGGAACGCTTCCACGGCCGGCGCCGCGTCGGCCGACACGGGTGCGCGATCCTTGCGGGCAACCTGCAGCGCGGGATCATCGCCATACAAGTTGGGCAACGCGAACAGGAAGCCCAGCAGCAGGACGCTCCCCACGAGGATGTATTTCCAGCGGGCGTATTCGAGCATGGCTCAGGCGCTTTTCAGCGTGCCCTTGGGCATCAGCGAGGAAACCTGGAATTTCTGCACCTTCACCCGCACCCCGTCCGCGATCTCCAGCGTGATGAAGTTGTCGCCGACATCGACGACGCGGCCGAGGAGGCCGCCCGTCGTCACGACCTCATCGCCGCTGGAGAGCTTCGAGACCAGCGCCTGATGCTCCTTGGCCTTCTTCTGCTGTGGCCGGATGAGCAGGAAATAGAAGATGACGATGAAGACGACCATCATCAGCAGCGGCGCGATGCCGCCGGCGCCCCCGGACGCACTCTGTGCCCAGGCATCTGGAATCAAAAGGTTCATGCATCACCTTGGTCGGAAGAACCCCGCCCGGCGAAACTGCCCGGCGCAGCGCAGGGGCGGCATTGTGCCACTATTCGTTTATACTTGTGCATTCAATTACTTACGAGTGCGTGTAGGCCACGTGCAACCACAGATCATACCCAGCTACCTCGATTTTGTGAGCACCGAGTGACGTTGTACCGAGAGCAGATCTCGGTGAGAGCCACTGGCACATGCGCGTGTTTCTGAAGTCCGCAGGCAGATACTACCGCAAAGGACTGGGCACCCACGACAGGACAGAGGCTCGAAAGCTGCGCGCTGCCTGCCAGGAAATGTCCCCGGGGAGCAGCGGGACGCCGCGCAGATGAAGTCGTCACTCTCCACCCGTTCACTTTCTACCTTCCTGATTCTGGCTGCGGGCACCGTATTGGGGTTGGCGGGATGAAGTAACCGACCCGGTGCGCTGATCTATTTGATGATCCCCTTGAATATCGGGCCGGGACTTCGCGGCCCGCCGGGGTTCCTTCGAGCAATACTATCCGCTCGGGAGATGATGAGCGCGCGGCCTCGCTGACAATCCTCGCGGCGATGGCCGTTGCTGGCGGGGGCACCGCGCTTCTTGCTCCTGTTCTCGGTCGGGGACTGGTGCCTCTCGCATCTGGCTGTGCGATTGTGCAGATCGTCGCAGTGGGCTTGCTGATTGCGCTTCCCCGACTCCCCCATTCACGGCAGCAACTTGTCGGATAGCGTAGGCCGCAGGGCTGCGCGCCCCGCGAGGTACCCTTGCGCCCAGGCTGCCAGCTTTCCGGCCGAGATGGCGGTCCGCAGCGAGCGCATCAACTCCAGGTAGAAGTGCAGATTGTGCAGCGTGTTCAGCCGCGACCCCAGGATCTCGTTGCAGCGGTCCAGGTGGCGCAGGTAGGCGCGCGTGTAATGCCGGCAGGTGTAGCAGGAGCACTCGGGGTCTAGGGGCCCCAGATCCTGCGCATGGGCGCGATTGCGGATGTTGATGACACCTGCCGCGGTGAACAGGTGGCCGTTGCGGCCATGCCGGGTCGGCATCACACAATCGAACATATCAACGCCGCGCAACACCGCCGCCACGATGTCCTCCGGGCGGCCCACCCCCATCAGATACCGTGGCCGGTCGGCCGGCATCCGCGGAACCAGGTTTTCCAGGATCCGCAACCGCTCTTCCTCCGGCTCGCCTACGGCCAGGCCGCCGATCGCCAGGCCCGGCCAGTCGAGCTGCATCAACGCTTCCAGCGACCCCAGGCGCAAGCCCGCGTGCATCCCCCCTTGCACGATCCCGAACAATCCACCCGGCGGCGCGTGCCGGTAGTAATGAGCATGGCAGCGCGCGGCCCACCGCATCGAGCGCTCCATCGACTCGCGCGCCTGGGATTCAGTTGCCGGATACGGCGTGCAGTCGTCCAGCGCCATGGCTATGTCGGAGCGCAGCTTCAGCTGCACTTCCATCGAGTCCTCGGGAGTCAGGCGCACGGCACTGCCGTCGATCGGCGAGCGGAAACACACGCCCTCTTCGGTGATCTTGCGCAGACTTTTCAGGCTGAAGACTTGGAAGCCCCCCGAGTCGGTGAGGATTGGATGATCCCAGTGCATGAACCGATGCAATCCGCCGTGTGCATCGATGATGCCGGCTCCCGGACGCAACATCAGGTGAAAGGTGTTGCCCAGCACGATCTGCGCGCCCAGGCCCTCCAGCTCCTCGGGTGTCATAGCCTTGACCGTGCCGTACGTGCCCACCGGCATGAAAGCAGGTGTTTCGATGACACCGTGGGCGAGTGTCAGGCGGCCCAGCCGGGCCGCGCCGTCCGTCGCCAGCAGCTCGAAATTCGGCCTCAATGGGTTGTCCCGGCGGGTGTCAGGAACATGGAGTCCCCATAGCTGAAGAAACGGTATCGCCCCTGCACGGCATGCCGGTAAGCGGCCAGAACAGACTCCTTGCCGGCGAAAGCGCACACAAGCATGAGCAGCGTGGATTCGGGAAGGTGGAAATTGGTCAGCAGCGCATCGGTCATCTGAAAGCGGAATCCGGGACGGATGAATAGGCGGGTCTCGCCGGACCAGCCCGCCGCGGGCGGGCGCGCCGCACGCCGGTGCGACTGGGATGTATCCGCCATTGCGCCTTCAAACGGGCCTGCCGTAGATACGAGCGCCGCGGACTCGAGAGCGCGAACGACCGTGGTGCCCACAGCAACGACGCGTCCTCCGGCAGTGCGCGTGTTTTCTATTGCCTCGCACGTCGCCGCGCTCACCGAAACACGTTCGGCATGCATGGTATGCGACTCCACGTCATCTGTTCGTATGGGCTGAAATGTGCCGGCGCCGACGTGCAACGTCACGAAGGCGCGATTGACACCCCGTGCTTCGATCGCCGCCATGAGAGCTGAGTCGAAATGCAGGCTGGCGGTGGGTGCCGCAACTGCGCCGCGCTCGCGCGCAAAGATGCTCTGATAGCGTTCGCGATCCCTCGCATCGGCGACGCGATGAATGTAAGGCGGCAGGGGTACTTCGCCCCATTGCTCGAAGAATTCGAGCGCGGGCCCCGGAATCCCGACGCGCCACAGGTCGTTATCGCGGCCGAGGATTCGCACGGCGCCCCCCGGCGTCGTCACTTCCAGACCCTCACGGATAGGCTTGCTCGCGCGCAACTGTGCGAGCACCTCGCGGGGCCCCAGCGGCCGCTCGAGAAAGATCTCAACTCGGCCGCCGGTGGGCTTGGCGCCCACGAGCCGCGCGGCGACCACCTTGGTATCGTTCAGGACGAGCAGATCGCCCGGGCGCAACAGAGCGGGCAGGTCGTGAACCGTCCGGTCCCGAATACCCCCGGTTTGACCCTCGAGCACGAGCATGCGGCTCGCCGACCGCTCGGGGAGCGGAGCCTGAGCGATCAGCTCCGGGGGCAGCTCGTAGGCGAAATCATGGCGGCGCACGCGCGCATGGTATTGCAATCGCCTGCGCGTTACGCAGGCACCTTGGCCTCAGGTAGGCGCACCCTCCTTGCGAATGGCCCCGAGCTTGCGCTGCGACCCCTGCCGCTCGTCCAAGGTCGTCTCGACATTGATGGTCTTGTGCTCGCGCATGAGGCGTAGCGAGATCTTTTCGCCGGGCTGGTATGAGCTCAGGATCCGGGTTGCGTGGGAGCCGCTGGTCGGCTCGCGGCCGTCGATCGCGAGGATCACGTCGCCGTCCTGGAGCTTGAAGCCCTGTTCCTTCGGAGCCCGCACGACGAGCACACCCTTGTCAGTGCCGAAGTAGCGGCCCAGTTGCGGTGTGAGCGTTGCGAGCTCCATGTCCGCCAGCGGCCCATGAATCATCGGCGGCAAATCGAACCGAAAATCCCGGTCCGAGAACCCCGGAGGGCGCGGCGGCGCCGGCCGGCTCATGAAACCCATCCCGCGCCGCGCGGTCACCGTGAACTCCCGAGGCTTGCCCTCTCTCAAGGCTCGCACCTTTACCTTGCTCTCGGGCGCAACGTCGTGCATCAGGCGCAACACCTGCCGCGCCGTGTCCTCGCCCTTCACGTCCGAGCCGTTGATCCCCACGATCACATCACCGGCGCGCAGGCCCGCCTCGGCCGCCGGACCTCCTGGACTGACATCCTGAATACGGGCGCCGTCCTTGCCGCTGGCCGTATCGAGTTGCACTCCGATGACCACGCGTGGCGGACCCTCCCCGCTCAACAGGAAGAATTTGTCCATGAAGGGTTTGCTCATCTGGGTCGACAGCTCCGCGACCTCGTGCGCGGCTTGCTGCAGCCTGGCGCGCGCCGCCTCGAGTTTCGCCTCGATATCGTCGGTGTTGTCGTCACTCGTCTTGCTGTCGGTTGCGCCGCTGGCGCCTTGCTCATCCGGCGCCTTCCCGGCAGGAGGTTTGTCGGCAGGAGGTTCGACCGCGGCGGCAAGTTGCGCAGTTGCGGCAAGCCCTCCGGCAACAGCTCCCGGTGCAGCGGCCAGCAGGCCACGTGGCGTCAACACGCTGGCCATCAGCAGCGCCGCCGTTGTGAGGACAATCGGACTCTTCTTCACGTGTGCTTCTCCAACCAAATGTCTGTTAGGCGTTAAGCCGGCCCGTCATGGTTGCCCGACCGGCCATGGTTGCCCGACCGGCCATTGTCGACCCGACCCCTCACGGCGACTCGGCTGCCACCACTTCTGCATAGCGGACCTGCGCGAGCGAGCCGACCAGCCGCGCCCGCTCCCGCTGCAGCGGCGCGACCCGTTCCGCCCCCGAACCATCCAACCGGACAGAGGTCAACAGGTCGTCGACTTGTGCGATCTGGTCCTCGAGGCCCGCCACGGCTGCACGCGTACCAACGCGTACGACCACCGGCTCCCGGGGCAAACTTGCCAGCCAGCTTTCAATCGCTCGCGAGCGGGCAGCCCGCGACGCCGCGTCCAGATGTTGACTACTTGCGGCAAGATCGCGTGCGTCGTCAGTAGCGGACGTTACATCTGTTGCTGTTTGGTCACTGCGAGTCGCGCGCGCAGTCGAAGGAGTGGACGTATCGATACCGTTCCACACGGCGACGCCGACCACAATCATCACGAGGACAGCGGCGAGCGCAGCATGGCGCCAATTCACAGCTGCCTTCGCCGCCGGCAGCCGCTTGTGAGCGCGGCGCTGAAATTCGTGCCAGTCATAGGGTGGCGACAGCTCGCTGGGCAGTTGCCGCAGGCTGCCGACGACAGCAGTAGTTTGCTGATCTATATCGTTGTGCATGTCTGATGGTCCACACGGGGGTCGAACCACTCCCGCAATTTGATGCGCGCGCGCTTGAGCTGGGACTTGGAGAAGCTGACCGAACGTCCGAAGGAGCGTGCGATCTCCTCGTGCGAGTAGCCCTCGACCTCGAAAAGCCACACGACCGCGCGCGCCGTAGGAGTGAGACTGGCGAGAGCCCGCTCCACATCGAAGCTCTCCGCTTTCGGAGCAGGAGTCACCGGCAGGAAGGCCTCATGCGACTGCGCATCGAAAGCACCGTCGCCGCTCAGTTGCAGCCGGGCTCGATGCCAGGGGGAACGCAGATACATCAGGCACTTGGAGACTGCGATCTGCCTCACCCACGCTCCGAGCGGCGCCTCCCCGCGGAAGGCGGACAGCCGCTGAAACAGCGTCATCATGGTGTCCTGGAACAGATCCTCAGCGAGGCACGCGCTCCCCGCAATCCGGCGGATCAGTGCGAACGTTGCAGGGGCGATGGCGGCATAGATGGCGGCCTGGGCGCATTCCTCGCCGCCGCAGGCGCGCGCGAGCGTCTCGGGGGGTATTACGATCTCTACGAGCCTGACCACAGGGATATTAGATGCCCCAGGCCGCCAAAAGGTCGCACCACGGGCAGCGGTTGGGCGGACGGCCCGGCACGACTATACTGCGCACCTCCCGTGACGGGATGGCGGCCTGGGGGAAGCGCCGGACTGGAGATCCGCCAGTTTGCGACTGCCGGCACGAGCGACGCCGTTGCGAAAAAATCCGAGGGATCAATGAGTTCGGGCGAATGCGCAGCGATTTGCGACTGCAGGTCGAGGTCATGGCCACGAGTCAAACGGATGGGGGACGAGGAAAGGGTCGTTCGGTTGTGGATCGCGACCCCGAATCGCTAGGATGCGGCAGACAGATGCATCACTCGCAGCCCGAGTGGCGGAATTGGTAGACGCAGCGGACTCAGACAAGAGAACTTGAGCCCTCGGGAAGAAATTCCCCAGGTGAAGCCCGTCAAAGTCGGTGAAGGCCCTGAGCACTGTGTGCTCGAGCTAATGCCGAGCCAAGCCCTCGCGAAGCGTGGGAAGGTGTAGAGAGCAGACGGCGGGCACCTAAGGCCGCAAGGCTATGGTGAAGGCGTGCTCCAGACTACGAACGCGAACGGTGTTGGTTCGCGGCGGCGAAAGCCGAAGTGGCAGGAAAATCCGCCGCCCTTAAAAGCGTGTCGGTTCGACTCCGACCTCGGGCACCAATCACATGTTTCACACCGTCGCATCCAGGCGCACCCCGTTGCATGGGGTTGCGCCAAATGGGTAGGTTGCAGCTTGACAGCGAAGCGTCGGGGCGGGTACCTGCGGCTACAGAGATTAGGGTTACAGGGTCGGCCATCACAAAGGCTCACTTCCGTTTATAGCGAACTTGGGCATATTATCGAAATTCTATAAACTACCCTAAGATGTTCATAAATGGATCCACGCCGAAATCCATACGCCCCCGGGGCTGGCACTCCTCCACCGGAACTTGCCGGTCGCGATGGCATCATCGAGCGTGCGGCAATTGCCCTGGACCGTATTCGCGCCGGAAGGAGCGCCCGAAGTCTCATTCTCTATGGACTGCGTGGTGTAGGGAAGACCGTGCTTCTGAATCGAATCCGCATCGATGCGGAATCTCGAGAGATCGTGACGGTAAATATGGAAGCGCCGGAAGAACGCTCCCTCCCTGCCCTCCTGGCACCGGCTCTTCGCGCAGCTCTGATCCGTCTCGATCGAATACAAGCAGCGACTGCTGGAGTGCGCAAGGCTCTACGTGCTCTCGCCGGCTTTGTATCTGCTCTAAAAATGAAACATGGTGATATCGAAGTGGCGTTCGATGTCGATCCCGAGAAGGGTCTCGCGGACAGCGGTGATCTGAATAGCGACTTAAGCGAATTGATGATTGCCGTCGGCAAGGCGGCGACAGAGAAGAAAACAGCCATCGTCCTCTTCATTGACGAATTGCAATACGTGCCCGAGGAGCAGCTCGCTGCGCTCATTACGGCCCTGCACGCGGCTAACCAGGCTCAGCTTCCTGTGACCATGGTCGCCGCGGGGCTGCCGCAGCTTCTGGGGCAGACCGGTCGAGCCAAATCCTACGCGGAACGGCTCTTTGAATTCGTTTCCATTGACCAGCTCGACAAGGAGGCGGCGATCACTGCTCTGCGCGTGCCTGCTGAAAAAGAGAGCGTCAAATTCAGGACCGCTGCGATCACTGTCATTTTGGACCAAACTCACTGCTACCCGTACTTTCTGCAAGAGTGGGGAAAATATTGCTGGAACGTGGCAAAAAAATCGCCCATCACGCCAGCAGATGCCGAAGTCGCCACGGAACAGGCACTCGCAGAACTCGATGCGAGCTTCTTTCGCGTACGCTTTGACCGCCTGACGCCATCGGAAAAGCGATACATGAGAGCGATGGCCGAGTTGGGACCGGGCCCCCATCGGTCCGGGGATGTAGCGCAGTTGCTCAAAAGAAGGGTCACAAATGTCGCGCCAACTCGCAATGCCCTGATCGCGAAAGGGATGATCTACAGTCCGTCGCATGGCGATACGGCATTTACCGTGCCTCTATTCGATGGATTCATGAAACGGATAATGCCAGCTCTTCAATGAATGCCATGCGAAACTGTCGTCAGGAGTCGCGCAATGTTGCATCTCGTCGCAAAGCGACGCGACTGGGGAGTGGGTAACTTTGAGGGTATCGAAAATTCGGCAGCACGCGAGGACGCCGGAAATGATCCATTTTCGCTTCGTTTCGACTCCGACCTCGTCAATGACATGGACACGGTTGCGAATACGCGCCAGCGCGTCCGTCTGCAACCGAACCCCATGTGATAACGTTCGGCGCCTCGCGGCGAACGCCCGGCGAGCCATGCGAATCATCCGGACACAGGACGGGAACACGTGAAAGCCATGACATGCGGTGAGGCCGTGATGAAGTTACTCTCGGCCTACGAAGTGGACACGGTGTTCGGCATGACCGGGACGATGACCGTCGAGCTGTATCGCGGCATCGCACTTTCAGGGATCCGCCACGTGCAGTGTCGCAACGAGCAAGGCGCCAGCCTCATGGCCGACGGCTACGCGCGCGCGACCGGCAAGCCCGGTGTTTGCACGATCATTGCCGGCCCTGGCGTTACCAACGCGGCGACCGGCATCGCTCAGGCTTATTGCGATTCGCAACCCTTGCTCGTGCTGTCCGGAGCGTGCGCCACGCGTACGCAGGGGAAAGGCTGGGGAGCGGTCCATGAACTCAACGACCAGGCCGCAGTAACAGCCGGGTTCACCGCGTTCAGCGCCATGGTCCGATATCCGGAAGAAGTGCCGGAATTGATTGCTCGTGCCTATGCGGTGTTTCGCGGCAGCCGGCCTCGTCCGGTTCATCTGTCGCTGCCTCGGGACGTCCTCCCGGAAGCCGTGGAGGCCGACTGGAAGACCCGCCGCGCTCCGTCCTTGCCGATGCCCGATCCGGCGGCGATCGAAGAGGCCGCGGATCGCCTCGCGCAGGCAAAGCGCCCTCTGATTCTCGTCGGTGGCGGCGCGGTCGGCACGCGCAAGACACTGACCGACATCGCCGAGCGTATCGGGGCACCGGTTCTTTCCACGAATGCCGGCAAGGGGATACTTCCGGAGTCCCACTCTTTATCCCTGGGCTGCTCGATCCTGCAGGAAGCGAGCCAGCAGGCACTGGCCGATGCCGACGTGGTGCTGCTGGTTGGCTCGGAAGTCGCCGCAGGCGATCACTTCCTGTCGAAACTCGAAATTTCGGGCGACATCGTTCGGATCGACATCGATCCAACGGAACTGACATCGATGTATTCCGCGGCGGTGCCCATTCAGGCCGACGCCCGTGCCGCGATGCTCGCCCTGTCGTCCGCCCTCTCCAGCCGCAAGCCGGCGGCGCAGCGGTCGGAAGGCGAGCGCCGAGTCCGGGATGTCCTCGCGCGCAATGCCGCGAAAATGACCGAAGTCGAAACGCTGCACGCGCGCGTATGGAAGATACTGCGTTCAGCCCTTCCTGCGGACGCGATCGTGATGGGCGACGCCTCGCAGATCGTGTACACCGGCTGTTTCGCAATGCCGATGGAAATGGAGCGCTGCTGGTACTATTCCGGCACTTATTGTGCCCTGGGTGTAGCGTTGCCGATGGCCATTGGCGCCAAGATCGGCGCGCCGCATCGGCCGGTGATCGCCGTCGCGGGCGACGGCGGAATCATGTTCATGGTCAATGAGCTGGCCACGGCGGCGGAAGAACATCTCGCGCTTCCGGTCATCGTGTGGAACAACGATGCCCTGAAGGAGATGGTGGACCAGATGGACCGGCGGCAGATTCCGCGCATCGGCGTGGAGCCCAGGAGCCCGGACTTCCTGCGATTGGCGCAGAGCCTCGGCTGTCATGCCGCTCGCGCCGGGAGCGCCGAACACCTGGCGAAATCCGTGCGGGATGCCCTCGTCGCGGATCGTCCGACCCTGATCGAAGTTCGACAGGACAGCGGTTGGTTGATGGGCTGAAATCGTCCCGGGGACGATTTCAGGGACATCGCTGGCAAGAGGCGCGACTCTTGCGGCCTGCGCCGTAGGCAACGCGAGGGTCTGCGGGCTCAGCCCGGATGCAGCGCGCGGGGACGTCGCACCGGGTTCTGGTCGTTGATCTCGTCGCGCGGCCGGTAGGGCGCCTCGAGGAAGGCCCTGTCCCCGTCATCGAGCCGCAGCACCAGCGCCTCCACTGCGACGTCGAGGTGCGCCGTCTTCGCAGCACCCACGATCGGAATGTTGTGGTTGGGGCTGCCCGCGACCCAGGCCATCGCGACATGTGCCGCGCTCACGCCCCGGCGAGCGGCCACCTCGCGCACGCGGCGTGCGATCTCGCGATCGATGTCGTCGCCGAAGTATTCCTGGTAGACATCGTGGACCGTGCGCGCGGTCCCGGCGTCGCGTGCGAGGAAGCCGCGCGCGAGGGGACTGAAGGTGGTGACGGCGATGCCCCGGTCCCGGCAGTAGGGGAGCATCTCGCGCTCTTCCTCGCGATAGAGCACGTTGTACTGGCACTGCATGTTGATGAATGGCGTCCAGCCGTTCATCGCCGCCACGTGGTTCATCTTCGCGAACTGCCACGCATACATTGTGGACGCGCCGAGGTAGCGCACCTTGCCGGCACGGACCGTGTCGTGCAGCGCCTCCATCGTTTCCTCGACGGGCGTGCCCGCATCGAAGGCATGAATCACGTAGAGGTCGACGTAGTCTGTACCCATCCTCGCCAGTGACCGGTGGATCGCGGCCGCGATGTGCTTGCGTGACAGACCACGATCGTTCGGGTCGTCGCTCATCGGGTAGTAGACCTTGGTCGCGAGCACCAAGCGCTCGCGCGCGCTCATCTTGAGCAGGTTCTGGCCGACGACCTCCTCGTTGCGGCCGGTGGAATACCAGTCGGCCATGTCGAAGAAGGTGATGCCGAGGTCGAGGGCGCGCCGCAGGATGGGAATCGAATCGTCCTCGTCGAGCACCCAGCCCTTCCAGGCGGAGCTGCCTATCGACATCGTTCCGAGGCAAAGCTGCGACACCTTGAGGCCCGTCTGCCCGAACCGGATGTAATCCATGCGAGACCCACTCCGCCGTGCGGCTTGATTCCGTGAGATTTTGTATTCTGACACGGGTCCGGTGGCCCGGTGGATAACCGATCATTCTGATCAGGCTGTCATGGCCCTGTGTGTACCTGGTCGGATGGCCCGCGCAATACCCGGCCGCGGCCAGTACCTGGGTCACGCTGTTGCCGACGGAGGATGCAGCGCCCTCCAGTGCTGCGCGATCGACGCCCGGTTGCACAGCCAGACGCCTTCATGCCGCTGGATGTGGTCGAGCAGGCGCTCGAGGGCACCGATCCGCCCGGGGCGGCCGACGATCCGGCCGTGCAGGGCGATTGTCAGCATCCGGGGGCTGCCTTCGCTGCCTCGGCGGTACAGCCAGTCGAATGCGTCGCGGCAATAACGGAAGAAGTCCTCTCCGGTACTGAAGTCGCCTCCGCGCTGCAGACGGCTGTCGTTGCTGTCAAAGCAGTACGGAAGAATGAGCTGAAAGACCTCCCCGACGCGCAGCCAGTAAGGCAGATCGTCATTGTAGGCATCGCTGTCGTACAAGAAGCCCCCGAGCTCAGCGACCAGCCGCCGCGTGTTCGGACCGGGTCGACCCGTGTACCAGCCGACGGGCCGCCGCCCGATGAGGCGCGTCACGACCTCGACGTTCCTGAGGATGTCCGTGCGCTCCACCGCCTCGGGAACAAACTGATAGTCGATCCACCGCTGCCCGTGACAGGCGACCTCGAAGCCGCTGGCGGCCAGCTCGGCTGCCGCCGGCGGATTGCGCTCCAGCGCCATGCCGACGGCGTACACCGTCGCCGCGACGCGCCGCTGGCGCAGGATCCGCATGATCTCCCAGAAGCCGACCCGGCTGCCGTACTCGAAATTCGACTCGACATTGAGGTTGCGCGCGTTCGCCAGCGCCTCACCTCCCACGTCGGTCAGTACGAATTCGGAATGCGCGTCGCCGTGCAGAATGTTGTACTCGCCGCCCTCCTCGTAATTCAGGACCACCGAGACCGCAATCCGCGAGTTGCCAGGCCAGCGTGGGTCGGGTGGATGACCGGCGTATCCAATCAGGTCGCGCGGATAGGTGTCTGCTCGATTCACTTCGCACGTCCCGCGCCAGTGGGCACCCCCACGTCGCCTTCGATCGCAATCCAGTCCATGTAGGCGTGCAGAGCCTCCCTCACCGGCCGTGGCCTCCAGCCCGTCTCCGCGCTGATCCGCGAGATATCGTAGGCACCCCACATACCATCGACGCGGGCGGGATCCTGCACAATATCCGCCTCTTCGGCGGAGGTGATCTCGGCGTGGAATCCCGGATACCTCTCGGCCGCCCACTGCACAAGTTCGTCCAGGCGTGTCGTGTGCCCCATTGCGATGTTGTATGCGCTGTAACGCACGTGCTCGAGGCGCAGCAGGGCGATGATCGCGCGGGCGACATCCTCTACGTGCACGTAGTCGCCGACGGCCTCGAGCGTGTTGACTCGCACGCGCTTCACGCCTGCGACAGCCATGTGAGCGATCCTGTTCGGGCCGTGCCTGAAGGTGCGGCTGGCCGTTGGGCGGTCCATGGTTCCGTAGACCGAGGCGAGCCGTACGGAAGTCGTTGAGAATTCGAACAGCTCCCCATAACGCTCGGTGATCAGCTCGGAAGCCAGCTTGGAGACTCCGTAGAGCGTGCGGGGCATGACATACCCGTCTTCCGGAAGCGGCTCGCCGGGGCGATCGGGACCGTGATGCTTGTAGACGGCACCGGAGCTCACGTAGATGAACCGTTGCAGCCCCGGGACGGTGCGCGCCCAGTCGAGCAGCGCGACCGTTCCCATCAAGTTGACATCGACGATGCGGCCAGGATCGTCCGCCTCCGGCTCCCTCCTGCCTTCGCGCGCCGTGCCGCGCGATATCGGCGTGATCGCGGCGCCGTGGACGATATGGGTGATGTCGTGTCGTGCGAGCACCTCACGCCAGCTATGCGGCTGAGTGATGTCGGCAACGACGATCGAAAGGCGATCTGCGACGGGAGCGAAATAGCGCGCGGCGGCCGCGTCCGCCGCAGCAGCATCGAGGATCACGAGCCGCTCTCGCGGCTCGGTCTCGAGCCAGTACCGCGCAAGCACGCTCATGACGAAGCCGGTCGCGCCGGTAACGAGTAAGGTCATGAAAGCATGCACCGCTTCACAGCGGAAACTGCTGTAGCAATCCGAGCAGCGCGCGGGTGCCAACCGCAAAGTCTTCGAGCGCCATGGCCTCCTCCGGATTGTGACTGCCGTGATCGTTGCGTACGAAAATCATGGCCGAAGGGATCCCCGCCTTGGCAAACACGGCGGCATCGTGCCCCGCCCCGCTCGGCATCTCCAGCGGCTGCTCGAGCAGGCTCATCAGACAGCTCCTCAGGCGCGGATCCATCAGCGCCGGGGGTGAATCGGTTGCTGCGCCCAGATCGAAGGAGACTCGATACTGGCTGCCGATTTGCTCCGCAGCGCGCCGCGCCTCGGCGGCGACCGCCTCCATGACGTCCTCGGACACGCTGCGCAGATCGAGCACGAAACGAGTCTCCCCGGCGACCTTGCTCGGAGCGTGCGCGGCAACGTCGGTATACAGCTCGCCGTTCGTTAGCAACAGATCCGCGCCCTGCCCTTCCGCGCGCAGCCATACGCCCTCCATGTGATGCAGGAACGCGACGGTCGCCGCCACCGCGTCATGTCTCAGAGTACGGGGTAGCGCGCCCGAGTGCCCGTATTGCCCCACGCAACGTGCATTGCGAAAGCGCTTGCAGCCCCTGATCCCCGTCACCACCGCTGCGGGGAGGCCTTCGGCCATCAACCGGGGGCCTTGCTCGATGTGCAGCTCCAGGTAAGCGCGCACCTGCTCGGGCTCGAGGAGCCTGCGGCGTTGCCGTATGGGTGCCGGGTCGAAGCCGCGCTGCAGCAGAGTCTCTTCGAGCGTACGGCCGTTATCCGATCGCCGCACCGAGAGGCACTGCGGATCCAACAAACCGAGGGCACCTGCGCTGCCGAGATAGGAAACGTCGAACCAGGAAGACTCCTCGGCGCGGATCGCCATGACCCCGATGTCGCAAGCCGGAACGAAACCCGACTGGCGCAGTGCGGCCAGGGCACACAGTCCCGCGACGACGCCGGCGGCGCCATCGAAGTTGCCCCCTTGCGGCACGCTGTCGAGATGTGAGCCGATGAGAATGCGCGGTGTGCGCCGATCCTTCCCGGGCAGCGTCATGGCGAGATTTCCGATCGCATCGATCGAGACCTCAAGGCCGATCCGCTCGCCGGCGGCCCGTACGACGTCGTGCGCGGCCTGCTCGCCGGGGCCGTAACTGTCCCGCATGATACCGCGTCCACGCCGGGTGGCGCGCTCGAGTTGCCCGAACAGCGTCTCGGCCAGGTCAAGATCGACGTGCACGGCGTTGGAACTGATGGCCTTCACGGGAAATCTGCTCTATGGTCGGGGGGTGATGGTGACGGTGGCCGTTGCGCTCTGTTCGCCGATACCTTATCGGAGTGCGGGATGTTCAAGTTGCTTGCGGGAAACGTCGCGGTGGTCACCGGAGCAAGCTCGGGAATCGGCCGCGCGATCGCCCTGACCTTCGCAAGCGAAGGCGCCCGGGTGGTTCTTGCGGATCTCGTGAGCGCGCCCCTCGAAGGTGGCGAGACTACTCTTGATCTGATCCTGCACTCCGGAGGCGAGGCTTTCTTCGAGCGCGTCGACGTGGGGCAGTGGCAACAGGTTGATAGCTTGATCGGCGCCGCCGTGGCACGCTATGGCCGCCTCGATATTATGGTCAACAACGCGGCGATCTCGTCGGCAACGGGACTGTTGGAAACCAGCGAGGCGCAGTGGGACGACGTCATGCGCGTGAATCTCACGGGCATTTTTTACGGATGCAAGCGTGCGATCCAGCAGATGATCCGCCAGGAGCCGCGGGATGAGGTCAGAGGCCGCATCATCAACCTCGGATCGCAGCAGGGAATCGTGACCTGTCCGGGCGAGACGCCCTACGGCGTCAGCAAAGCCGGGGCGATCTATATCACTCGGCAGATCGCCGTCGACTATGCCAAACATCTGATCGTGTGCAATTGCATCTCCCCCGGAAAGATCGTGACCGGCCGACCGGGTGCCGGACAGGATCCAGCTCTGGTCGAGAATGCGCGCCGGCGCACGCCGTGGCCACGGTTGGGGCGCCCGCAGGACATCGCCAACGCAGCCGTGTTCCTCGGCAGCAATCGCGCCACCTATATCACGGGCGCGAACCTCGTGGTGGATGGCGGATGGCTGGCCGGTTGATCGCATGTCACTCGTCGGGTACGGCGTAGATCTTGCCGCGGAAAGGCGGCTTGTCGAGCTGGTCCAACGCCGTGACGTACAGCGTTTTTTCATCGGGGCTGAAGGCCATGTTGGGAACGCCCGGTGAGGGCAGATTGATCGATCGCAACAGGCGGCCGTCAGAGTCCACGACGAAGATCGTGCCCGCGAGCGGCGCGTGCGGATCCCGCGGATTCTGTCCTATATAGATTCGTCCATGGGAATCGATTTTCACACCATCGGGCCAGATGTGACCGACGTGATGGGTCAGCTCGTCCAGGTTCAGGAAGATGCGCCGATCCGACAGGTGTCCTGCCGGACCGATCCTGAAGCGCAGCAGGCGATTCTCCTCGGTCTCGACCACGTACAGAGTCCCGCCGTCGCGCGAGACGGCCAGCCCGTTGGCGGCGTTCAGATCGGCGGTCGCGAGCGTGATAGCTCCATCGGCAGCTATGTAGAACACCCTCCCATCGATGGCCGCTCCCGGATGACCGGAGGTGGTGAAGTAGATGCCACCGAGGCGATCGGGCGCGAAATCATTGGGGCCGACGAATGGGTTTCCGTCCCGGTCGTGATCGTAGGCCGGGAGGGCGCTGCCGTCAGCGGACAGGTGACCGATGGTTCCGTTGTCGTAACACGTGGTGAGGAAATCGCCACGCGTGGTGGCGAGCACCGCCGAGGGTCCGCAGCCCTTTTGAGAGGCGAAGATCCGGTTGCTCTTGCCGTCCCAGACGGTGACGGTGTTGCGATCGTATTCGACGTAGTAGAGCTTACCGGCGTGCCAGACGGGGCCCTCAGGGAAATGAACGTCGTCGTTGAGGATCTCGATGCGCGCGGCATGTCCCGGCATCGCCAGACAGACCGCCACCAGCCAACTTGCTGCGCGGAGAGCGTTCACAGGGCTGGGATTCCCACGTAGGCGCTGGCGGTCTGTTGATCTTCGACGATGGTCCGGCTGGCCCGATACAGATGATACGCGGCCCAGAGCCCGGTGGGAGCCAGGAGCAGCAGGCCGAATCTGAGCGAGGCTGCATCGGTGGCGTGCCCACTGGCGTATGCGTCGCTCAGGATCCCCACCAGTTGCGGGGCCACGATCAGGTTGAAGACGTTCCCGCACAGCCCCGACCAGGCCGCAAAAACGGAGCGCATGTGGCAAGCGGCCAGATTCTGCACGAGCGCCATGCACGGTCCGATGTAGAAATAGATCGCCGGGATGAACAGCCAGAACATCACGCGGGCGAGCACGAGCGAATGCGTCCAATAGGCGACGAAGGAAGGAATCGTCGCCAGGCCCACCCCGCCAGCCAGGACCCAACAGACACGGCGCGGGTCCAGCATCGTCGGCCGCGCGAACAGCCATGCCGTGCCGACACTTGCGAGCACGCCGCCGATGAGGTGAATGTGTCCGGTGACGGCACCGGCCTCCCCTACGTTTAGACCGTAGGTGCGCATCAGGAACGTCGGCGTCCACCAGATGAGTCCCCAACCCCAGAGGGAGCAGACTCCACTTCCCATGATGATGTGGAATGCGGCTCGCTGTCGCCACAGAAATCGCAGCGACTCCACGAGCGAGGCGCGCTGCGCCCCGGCCGCGGCGTCCAGTCGTCCACGCGCCGGCTCGCGAATCGTCAGCAACACGAGCAACCCGATCAGCACTCCCGGCACCCCGAGTGCCAGAAAAGATGCCCGCCAACCATACGCGTTGGCGACAGCACCGGCCACGTCCGCGCCCAGCCAAGCCCCCAAGGGCGCGCCAAGCGCGAGAACGGTGAATGCCATGGGCCGCCGCTCGGCGGGGAAGTAATCTGCCAGCAGAGCGTTGGAGGTCGGCGTGCCCCCCGCCTCCCCGGTGCCGACACCGATCCGTGCAAACAGGAACTGCAGGTAGGTGCGCGAGAGCCCGCAGGCCGCCGTGAAGCCGGACCAGATGAGCACGCAGGCGCCGAGGATGTTGCGCCGGTTCGACCGGTCAGCGAGCCACGAGATCGGAATCCCGAGGGTCACGTAGAACAGCCCGAGCGGTACGCCAGTCAGAAATGCGGCGCCCTTGTCGTTCAGGTGCAGCTCCATGCGTATGGGCTCGAGCACCGTGGACACTACGTATCGATCGGCGATGTTGATCGTGTAAACGAGGCATGTCAGGACGAGCACGTACCAGCGCACGAGGACGGAGGCCACTCCCAAATTCGTCACGCCGATCGCAGTGCTCCCCACCCTTCAGATCCCCCCATAATCGACCCACTAGCGAGCCGACCCCGTGCCTCAGAGCCTGACAGGGTCCGATTAGAACCTGTAGCCGATCTTGACCCCGAGCACTCGCGGACGGGTGATGGCTTCCGCCACCACGAACTGGTTGGTCGAGGTGAAGGTGCTCTTGATTACATTCGTCAGGTTCTGGGCAAAGAACTCCGCCGACCACGCATCCCTGGAGATCCCGGCGGATGCGTCGTACTGCGTGATCGGGGGATTCTCGAACCGCAGCAGCGTCGTGCTCACGTTGGATCCCGCCGACAGCGAGGGGTTGGCGCTGGACTGCGTGAACGAATGTGCGGTGTGGGTGGCGCCCGCCTGCACGAAGGCGTCGTACGAGCTGATCGCCCACTGGTACCGCAAGCGCACATTGAACTGCATCGGCGGAGAGTTGGCACTCGGACCACCGATCGGTCCGTAAGGATTCTGCACGCTGAGGATGGGCTGGCCGTATGCCGCCTTGCTCGCCGGATTCGCCAGCAGCTCGGGATTGTTCGCGATCAAGTACGGTGAATTGGTCTGCTCGCTGTGGTTCCACGAGGCCGCGCCCTGGGCCGTCAGGCCCGGGACGAGCGTCGCGATGAACGAGGTCTCGAGGCCGCGGATGCGGTAATTGGGTCCGTTGGTGCCGAAGCCGACATTGCCCAGCACGCCCGGATCGAAGAAGGCAACCTGTACATCGTTCCAGTTTTCCTGGTAGAGGGCGCCGTTCCACTGCAGGCGGTGGTCGAGGAATTCCGTCTTCCAGCCGAGCTCGTGGTTGGTGAGATTGTCGGAGGCGAAAGCAAGCGGCGAGCAGTACTGGGCGATGCCCTGGGAGTCCGGGATATAGCAGGCGAAGTTGCGGTTGAAAGCACCGGGACGGAACCCTTGCGACCACGTGTAGTAAGCGAGCACATCCGGGAGGATGTGCCACGTCACATTCGCGCGGCTCTTGAAGCCTGTATAGGTCGTCCGGAGGTTCTCCGCGTCGATATTCGTCGCGGAGGCAAGGCAAGGGGCCGGCCCCGCCTCGTAACAGCCGAAGCTGCCGGTGACGGCGCCCTTCTCGTTATTGTCGAAACGGTAGTAGCGCGTGCCCGCGGTGACGGTCAACACCTTGGGAATGACGTCGAAGTCGAGCGAGGTGAAAAATGCGAGCTGCCGGTAGCCGCGCCGCACGTCATTGAAGAAGGAGACGTTGTCATTGCGTGTGCTGGGGTCGGTCGCGCTCGAGCCGGGTGCGGGTGCGACATTCGTCAGACAGCCCGCCGTGACGCTCGCGGTGCACGGCGGCAGGGTCTTGTACAGCCAGTTGAGCCGGTCCTCGATCTCAAGTCGCTCCCAGAACGCACCGACGATGCCGCGCAGGCGCCAGTCATCGGGCGTGTTGAGCCGGATCTCGTGACTCTGGTGCGTGTTGCGCTCGGTCTCGTTCCAGGTGCTGCTCGGGGAGAAGCAGGTGGCCGCCAGGCCATTGGCAGGCTCCGCCCCGTGGCACTGGTAATAATCGGCATACAGTCCGCGCGCGTAATTGGTGTAGTCCTGCACCTCGCTGATGTTGCGCACGAGATAAGCTCCCGTGTACACAGCCTTGAGCCGGCCGAACCGGCCAGTGACGGTCCACGCGGTGTTCTCGAACTTGTCCTTGCTGAAGGAGTCGTTGAACAGCGTGACCGACTGGGGGGGTAATGGGAGGCCGTCCGAGCTCTTCGGCATCTGATAGAACACCCCTTGGGCGTCGATGTTCTGGTAGCTCTGGGTAACCAGAGCGTTCCAATCATCATCGATGTCCCACAGGGCGGAGACGCGCGCGCCCTGATAAGTCACCGGGTTGATCGCCCTGCCCGCGATGGCGGAGTTGTTGATTGCGGCGGCCCCCGGCGGAACCTGGCAAGGCAGGATGTCAGAGCCGCAGCCGTCCGGGTAGTTGGCGTAGTGGATGCCAAGGTCGCTCGGTTTGCGGGTGAAGGTGGACGCCACGTTGTTGATGTAGCCGCCGCGGCGGTCGTTGTAGATCACACCGCGAACCGCCAGGGTATCTGCGATCAGCGGCAGGTTGACGACCGCGGTCATATCGGTGTTCGGATCGCCGCCTGCGGTGACCCCGTAGCCGGCGCTGAAGCTGGCTTCGGTGACATTGAGCCTGGGCTTGTTGGTGATATAGCGAATGACGCCGGCCTGAGCCCCCGCGCCGAACAAGGTTCCCTGCGGGCCTTCCAGCACTTCGACGCGCTCCAGGTCCGCGGCGTACACATCCAGGTTGCGGCCCGGGAGCTGTCCCGACTGGTCGTCGAGATAGATCGCGACATTCGGAAAGCCGTTGATCGAGCCTCCGGATTGGGTTCCCTGATCGCCGACGCTCAGGCCGCGCATGAAGATCTGGGATTGTCCGGGCCCGGCAGAGGATGACGTCACGTTGGGCAGATATTTGACGAAGTCGTCGAAATTCGTGACGTTGAGTTGCTGCAGCGTTTCGCCGGTGAGCGCCTGCATCGCGATCGGTACGTCCTGTATGTTTTCGCTGCGCCGTTGTGCGGTGACGACGACTTCCGTAAGTCCGCCCGTCGGCGTGGCCGTCTCATCGCCAGGTGCCGCTGCGAAGGCCGCCCCGGCGTGCGCCGCCAGGATGGCCGCGACAGCGCGCGAGCACTTCTGATTCGAGCTCATCGGTCGGGCACTCCCCTTGTAATTCTTTGGTGAATGGACTAGCGGATACCCGAGCGATCCAATGCCGGGGCGTGTCAGTCGATCGAATCCCCCCGTCGTTGCAGGGTGATCGGACACACTGCATACTTTTGACAACTTAAACTACGCATTCCGACCGGTCAACGCATGCGAAGCGAGCGGGGCGTTCCCTCACACACCTTGCGAAGCACGCGTCCCAGCGTTTGCACCGGTCTGGCGCGCGCGAACCAGTTTTTGCACCAGCGGCTTTCGTTCGCCTTGGGCTCCTGCGGAATTCTCGTGACGTGCCTCCTGGCTCTGGCCGGGGCTCCCGCACTGTGTGAGCAGATCACGATTATCGATCGCGATGCGCACTACCCGGAGGGCCCGCTGTGGCGCGACGGCAAGCTCCTTTACGTCGAGTACTCCACGAGCAACATCAAGACCTGGAACGGCACGCGCACTGGCGTCTTTTGGCACAGGGATGGCTGCGGTCCCAGTGGCCTGATATCCCGCGGCGATGATCTGCTCATCGCCTGCTATGACGGTAACTATCTGGTGGAGCTCGATGCCTCCGGCCAAGAGGACCGGGTGCTGCGCGCGGACAGCAGCGGCCGGCCGTTCGTCGGACCGAACGACTTCGCTGCGGATGATCAGGGCGGGATCTATTTCTCTGCCTCGGGTGCGTACGATATCAAGGCGCCGATCACGGGCACGGTGCTTTACCTGCGGGCGGACGGAAGGACGATCGCACGGGTCGCCACCACGCTGCACTATCCCAATGGGCTCACCCTGGCGAAGGACCGCCGACACCTGCTGGTCGCCGAGATGCTCGCGGGACGTCTGCTCTCGTTCCCGATAGAAGCGGACGGCACGCTGGGCAAGCGCACCGTCTGGGCGCGGCTGCAGGATCTTGCGCCACCAACGCCGCACGGGGACGCCTACAACGGTCCCGATGGCCTGAAGCTCGGTCCGGACGGAAACTATTACATTGCCCAGAACGGGTCTGGCCGGTTGATCGTCGTGGATGAAGACAGGAAGCTCGTGCGCATCATAAGTGTGCCGACCCCCTATGTCACGAACGTGGCCTTCGATCCGCTCCAAGCGAATGTAGTGTTCGTCACTGGCGCATTCGAGCAGTGGAAGCCGCCGTTTCCCGGGGCTGTCTATCGCTGGGCCCGCTGAGATCGCGCGAAGTGTGCACCGTCGGCCATCATCAATGTCAACAGAAACCTGGCCGGCGGTGACAGACACAGAGCGTCGCTGCTGAAGGATGCTCCGTGACGGTCACATTCATGCTCAATATCGCCTCGAATTCGGGCATCATGGGTTGACGACGGCCGGCGTGTCGGCGGCGGGAGCGAATCAGCCAATGGAGCAGAATGCGCCGCGCAAGGTTGCGCTGATTGCCAACTGCCTCTTGAACCAGAACGCCAAGGTCTGCGAGGGTGCTCGCTACCGCGGCCTGGTCAGTCCGGTCGTGGAAGCACTGCGCAGCCGGGGTTACCTGCTGCTGCAGCTGCCCTGCCCCGAGCTGGCCTTCGCTGGTGCGCGGCGTTGGTGGGCCGTCTATGAGCAATACGACACCCCGGCCTATCGAGCTCACTGCCGGCGCCTGGCACAGGCGATCGCGCCGCTGATCGAGCGCTATCTACGCCATGGCGACGAGGTGATCCTGATCGGGCTCGACGGCAGCCCCTCCACCGGCGTGCGCTTCACCTCCAGCAGGCCCGATTGGGGCGGGCGGCCCAACCGGCCCGAAGATGACTGGGAGATCGTGCCGCGCCGGGGCGTATGGATCGAGGAGCTGGAGGCTGAGCTGGCGCGCCGGGGCCTGCCGCCCCTCCCGGCCACGGGCTGGGCACTGGACATGGGCCGCTTCGATGAGGCTGGCTCGCGCCGTGATCTGGAGCAGTTCCTCGACAGCCGCGAGAGCGCTGCGGGCCCGCCCGACGCAGATTCGGCAGCGCCATGAAAGGCGATTCACGCGGCTGGCGGATGGCGCTGGTGCCCGACACACTCGTCAATCCGCCGCACCGGGGCGGCGCGGCGCTGCCCGACGTGCTGGGCGTGCTGGAGGCGAGCGGCTACGGTGTGCTGCAGCTGCCCCCGCCAGGCGAGCATCGCCTGCTGCTCGCCGTGATCGCCGATCAGGTCGCGGAGTATGCGCACCACGGCTATGCGGTGGTGGCCATCGGGTTGCGCGGAGAGCCGGGCAACGGGCTCCACTGGCGCCGCCTGGCTTCGCTGCTGCGACACCGGGGCGTGGCGCTGCCGCCCCGCCACATCGTCCGCCCAGATGTCGACACCGCGTTGGAGGGGCAGCGGCTCGCCGCGTTACTGGCCAGCTACGATCTGCCGGTAGAGGAGCAACACCGCTGGCGCGTGTAGCGCGACGGATCCCGTCCCACTCTTCGACGGGTTCATGAAACGAATCATGCCCACGCTTCATTGAGCAACACAGGCGGACAGCGCCCGACGTAATCCGCCTCAGCCCACCTTCGTCTCCGTGCCGCCGGCCGCTTCACCCGCGCGCCGGCCCCGCAGGAATCTCAACAGCACCCGCTCCACCTGCTCGGGACTCACGGGCTTGGTGAAGTGCTCATCGAAGCCGGCCGCCCGGGCCCGCTCCTTGTCATCGTCCTGGCCCCAGCCGGTCGCGGCAATCAGCAGCACATGGCGGCCCCAGGCCTGCTGGCGAATACGGCGGGCCGCCTCGTAGCCGGTCATGTCGGGCATGCCGACATCGAGGATGAAAGCGCTCGGCCGGTCCCGCATCCCCAGATCGAGAGCGCCCTGGCCGTTATAGGCGACCAGGGTCTCGTATCCTGAAAGCTCCAGCAGGATCCTGAGGCTATCGGCGGCGTCGCGATTGTCGTCCGCAACGAGCACTTTGCACCGCGGACCCACCGGTTCCAGATCAGTGGCCGGTTCGGCGGCGATACGTGCCCGCCGCTCGGCCACCACGGCTCGGGGCAGAGTGACGGTGAATTCGCTGCCACGCCCGAGGCCCGCGCTCGCAGCTCTAACCGTGCCACCATGCAGACCGACGAGGCCCTTCACCAGTGCCAAGCCGATCCCCAGGCCCCCTTCGGCCCGATCGATTGCGGAATCGATCTGCGAGAACATCTCGAACAATCCGGGGATCACCGCGGGGTCGATGCCGATCCCGGTATCCGTGACCCGGATCGCCAGTCCCTGCGCCTCCAGGGCCGCCGTCAGCGTGATCTGGCCATGCTCGTCGGTATATTTGGCGGCATTGGTGAGCAGGTTGGACAGAGCCTGGGACACCCGCAACGGGTCCACATCCAACTCGACCGGCTCGCTGGGCAAGCTGATCGTCAATGTGTGGTGTTTGGCGTCGATCAAGGGACGTGCGGTTTCGACTGCGGATCCCACCAGCGATTGCAGGTCGACCTGGTCCCTCCTCATTTCGAGGCGCCCGCGAGTGATTCGGGACACGTCAAGAAGATCATCCAGAAGCAATGCCATGCGCTGAACCTGGCGCGCGATGACGCCCCGCCCCCACTGCCGCTGCGTCTCATCCGCCGCTGGCGTATCCATGAGCTTCACGGCATGTGTGATCGGCGCAAGCGGATTACGCAGCTCATGCGCAAGTGTCGCCAGGAATTCGTCCTTGCGGCGGTCAGCTTCGCGCAAGGCTTCCATGGTATTTTCGAGCCGCGCATTCGCGCGTCCGAGAGCCGCCTCGGCAGCCTGGCGGATTTGCACCTCTTTCTTGAGGGTCACGTTCGACTGTTCCAGCGCGCGAGCCCTCGATTGCACTTCGTCCAACATGCTGTTGAAGGCGTCGACGACGACTCCGATCTCATCGTTAGTCGTCTTGTT
>JBOIAD010000107.1:0-30948 GCA_050738795.1 Steroidobacteraceae bacterium | reverse complement strand
CCACCGGATGGACCAGGGCGCTGCGTTGGATGCGCCGCCGCGCAAAATGGTTGGGTAGGGTGCGCAGTGCGAGCACGTCTGCAAATCTTATTCGCTTCTGGTGATTGTCAGACAAAGTGATCTCTGGCACCATGCTATGGGGGCATGCCCGACTCGCCACTCATCCAGGCGGTTCGCGCCCAAAAGCAAGGTAACGGCCATGAAAAGTACGGTCCAGTCCACGCGCGTGGGTGCACGCTTCCATGTCCGAGGCGATCGATTTCCCCGTCGCTGCAATTCGAGTCTCGCAGTGACATGTCTGACACCGCTCATTGCAACCGTGGGTTACGCGGCCGACACGAGCGATTCCGGGGCCCTGGAGGAGGTCGTGATTACCGCACAGCATCGTACCGAGAGCCTGCAGGACGTGCCGGTTGCTGTCACCGCGTTCAGCCAGGCTGATCTCGAAAAGTTTGGCTTTGCCGACCCGACTGCGGTGGCCGCGCAGACTCCCAGTCTGGAAATCAAGGGCACTCAGGGCCAAAGCAAGCCAAATGTGTTCCTGCGAGGAGTCGGCAATAACGACTTCAATGCGACGGCGTCGAACGCGGTTGGATTCTACAACGACCAGGTCTACCAGGGTTTGCCGTCTGCTCAGCTGTTCCAGATGTTCGATCTAGAGCGCGTCGAGGTTCTGCGTGGACCTCAGGGTACGTTGTACGGACGGAACACCACCGGTGGTGCCATCAATTTCATTTCGCGCCAACCCGACGGCACGACGAATGGTGACTTTGGCATCACTTACGGGCGTTTTGGCGAGCTCGATTTGTCCGGAGCGGTGCAGTTTCCATTGAGCGATCAGCTATCTTCGCGAATTGCGGGCGTATACCGGTCTTCGGACGGCGATACTGTCAATGCTTTCGATAACAAGCACGTGCGTCGCTTCGATACGTACGCCCTGCGAGATATCACCCGTTGGACGCCAACGAGTGCTCAGACCTGGAGCCTTAATCTGCACGCCGCGCGCTATGACGGGGACGGCCCCCGATACCATTACATACCTGTGAACAATGGCGCCTTCCCGGAGTCCGTGCTCCCATTGATCGGCGTGACGCCGCCATACACCGAGAAAGGTGGATGGTGGAGCGGAAGTTGGGATCTGCCGCAATCCGAACGGGTGGATAACGTCGGGGGCGCGGTAAGTGGGGTCATCGATTTCGGCTTTGCAAGCCTTACCAGCATCAGCGCATACGAGACGGTCAATGCCTATGTGCGCTACGACTCCGATGCCAGCCCGCTCGACTACGTGGATGTGGTCTACGCGGACAAGAGCTGGATGGCGAGCCAGGAATTACGCTTGGCGTCGACCGGCCAATCGCCTCTGTCCTGGATCGCAGGTGCGTACTTCTACCGGGATTTCATTACCTCGAACAACACCTTCGACATTGCAGAGTTCGCGCGCAGTCTATTCAATGAGCCTCCGAATCCAAGCGACGCTTCGGCACCGGCCAATTACGTTCAGCACTGGAGTCAGCCGACGCACAGTTTCGCTGTTTTCGGATCTACGACCTATCAGATTTCCAGCGCGTGGAAGGCCACAGCGGGTTTGCGCTGGACGCAGGATCACAAATCCATCGACTACCATACGTTTCAGTATGAGCCCACGAGCATTGGGACGGTCCCGCTGATCGACGTGAATCTTGAGAATTCGTGGCACGACATCACGGAGAGCGCCTCGATCGAGTACGCGTTCTCCAAGCAAGCCATGGTTTACGCGAGTTTCAATCGTGGCTTTAAGGCCGGCGCGTATAACGGATCACCCATCTTCGACCCGTCCACAGTTCGGGCGGTAAACCCGGAGCACGTCAACGCGTTCGAGCTCGGCACCAAGACGCAGTGGTTCGGCGATCGATTGATGATCAACCTGGCGGCATTTTACAACGATTATAAGGACTTGCAGGTGTTTCGGTTTGTACCCGATCCGGTCACCGGCGTGCCGACGGCTTTTTTGGATAATGCAGCTGCAGCGAAGATCAAGGGTGTAGAGGTTGAGTTGCACGCACGACCGGCGCGGGCGCTCGATATCGAGCTTGGAGCGTCATACCTCAATGCCAGATACGAGAACTACACTGTACAGCAGGCCGATAGCGTGGCAGGCACGCCGGCGATTTCGTATTCGGGTAACAGGCTCGTCGGCGCACCAGCGCTGCACGTCAATGGGGCCATTGAATACGGGATCGATCTCAGCAGCACATTCAGGCTGGTTCCTCGCGGGGAGTTCGTTCACAACAGCACAATTTATTTCGATTCCTCGAACAATGCGATTTTGTCCCAGGCGGGGTACAGCCTGGTGAATTTCGCGCTGCGCCTGGAAGACATTCGGAGAAACTACGACATAAGCGCATGGGTGAGGAATGCGACGAACCGGCACTACTCAACCGATGCCCTCGATCTCAGCAACTTTGGCCTTGATATCGCGGTGCATGGCGATCCGCGTACATACGGCGTGTCGATCAACTATCGGTTCGAGTAGGTAGGGCATGCGATTCGCGACATGAACCGCTCCACCGATTTCGCCCTGCTGCTGTTGCCCGCAGCGATCTGGGCGAGCCTCGTCGTGGTGGGCGTCTCGGTCCTGACGGACGTCGGTCCAGTCGCTCTCGCCTGTATCACATGGGCGGTGGCCGCAGTGGTCCTGGTTGGCGCGACATTTCAACGACTGCGTTCCCATGCAGCGACCCTCAGGCACGAAATATGGCTTCTAGCGATTTCGGCGCTGACGGGAGTGGCGGCATTTCAGGCATTCTGGTTCGATGGACTGCTGTCAGCAAATCCCGTCAATGTCGCGGTGCTTACTGCGACGTTACCCGTCATGATAGCCGCCGCGGCCGCGCTGTTCCTTGGCGAACGCCTTGGCGCGATCCAGTCAGTGGGGGTCGTGTTCACGCTTGCCGGAGCGGTATGGATCGGCGTGGCAGGCGAAATCGACCAGCTGCGGATAGCGCACTTTGGTCATGGAGAAGCGTTGATATTGCTGGCAAATGTGTCGATGGCTACCTACACGGTGATATTGAAGCGACGGCCCTCGGCACTGCCGCCGCTTGAGTTCATGGCAATTACGGCGCTGCTCGGAGCACTCATGCTGCTGCCGTGGGCTATTGCCGAAGCGGATTCAGCGGCCAGCTGGGAGAGGATCGTCAGACATTGGCAGGGGATTCTCTATATCGGCGTGGTTGCGAGCGCGGCTGCCTACGTCTTGTGGAATCGCAGTGTCGTGCGCAACGGCGCCAACCTCACGGGGATGTCACTTTACACGCAGCCATTGTTCGGCGTGGCGTTCTGCTACGTGTTCCTCGGTCAGCCGGTGCTCTCTTATCATTGGTTGGGTTTGCTGCTCATCTGCGTCGGGGTCCTGCTGGTGGTTTTGACCGGTGAGGGGGCTCAGACTCTGCGTCATGCTGGCTCTGCATGAGCGTGGCTCACCTATATGCGGAGCTCGCAAGGCTTGCGGCCCTGCCGGATGATTCTGCGACGACGCTTGCGTCGGAGTTCTATACCAATTCGGATTGGTTGGCGATCGAGCGGCAGCAGATCTTCCGTAACGAATGGATCTGCATTGGACGCGCGGATGAGATTCCATCGGTAGGAAGCTATCGCGCAACGGAGATCGATGGCGCGCCGATCCTGGTGGTGCGCAAAGGCGAGAGAGAGCTCACGGCAATGTCCGCGGTCTGTCTGCATCGGATGGCGATTATCGCCGAGGGGACGGGTATTGCCCGAGGATTCGCCTGCCCATATCACGGCTGGACATATGATCTGGATGGAAGACTGATTGCCGCGCCGCGAATGCCTGAGAGTTTTGACCGATCGGCGCGCTCGCTCTTAAGGTTACCTGTGGAACAGTGGAACGGTTTCGTTTATGTGAATCTGGATGTCAGCGCCCAACCGCTTGCCAGCCGGCTGCGGGGCCTGGCGACGATTCTTGCGCCATACCACGTCGAGCGCATGCGCACCCTCAAACACGAGCGGCATGTGTGGCGAACCAACTGGAAAGTGCTCGTGGAGAACTTCCTCGAGCCCTACCACCTGAATGCTACCCACACGACCACGCTCGCGCCCTTTGCGACTCCTGCGGGAGTCACCATATTGCCGCGGGCAGACGGCTACCATTTCCACAGGCACAGGATGGTCGATGACTTCAAGCCACTACCACTGGATGAGCGAATCGGGATTCCCAACGAGGACTTGACCGATGATGCCAAGCAGGTTGCCTACATCGGCGGGGTGTTTCCCACCCACCTGTTTTCGGTGACGTGGGATGCGGTCTTCTGGCTTTCATTGCAGCCGAACGGCGTCGATGAGGTCTTTGTGGACTACGGGGTGGGCGGGCCTTTCGCCATTCCAGAGGGAGAGACGCCGGATCCGAGTCACCCTAATCTCTACTACTTGACGCTAACGGAGGCCGTGAACGCTGAGGATCGCCGACGGCTGGAGAGCATCCAGCGCGCCGCCCGCAGCGGCTTGGGGCGTCAAAGTCCACTGCACCCTCATGAGGCGCCGATTGCCGGATTCATCAGCTATCTTTGGTCGAGGCTCAGCCGGGATCCCACTTACGACGCCGCCTGACCCGTTGCGCCGCCTGCAGCGAGGCGACCAGGTCCTTACGCAACGTAATCTGCAGGAAGATATTTTCTCACCTCAGGCGCTGCGATTGCGAAAGTCGCGATGATTTCGAAGAATTGGGCAGCCCGCGGGTCCTTCAGAGCATTTGCATGTGCCCGCGCGGAGGTCCAGGTGATGATGGCGGCGACCTCGTCGCCGCCATCACTGATCATGAGTTCCACACGCGTGCATGCTGGTAAAGCAAGGTAACCGTCGCGGGCAGCTTCGATGGCTCTGACCAGCTCTCGCGAGCGACCCGAAGCTACGGGGATGCGGACGAATTCGAGCTCGCGCGTCATGCCTGCAGATTTTCAGAAAAATATGCTGAGATTGTGGCTCTCAAGGACGGTCTGATCCAGCAAAATCCGGCGCCGGGCGAGTTTGAGCGCGCTGTCCTGGCGCCGAAGAGTATCCTGTCGCTCGCCACAAAACAGATCCGCTGGCCGGTTGGAGCGCAACCTGATCAGCAGGAACGCACAGGTTACGTGCAGCTCACCATTTGCGGCGCGATCGACCAGCACGTTTGAGACAAAATGCCGTGTACGCGAACGCGGTTGCTCTGCCCACGCCTGGTCGGTCTGCAGACGCTTCACTCTGGCGGTCAACGAGGCGTGGTTTTCGACAAACAATCCTAGCTCAGGATGAAATCCGGACCCTTCCTTGGGCATGACGGAGCTGCGCGTCGGCATGTCATACTGAACGTCTTGAGACATTAGCGAAAGCCAAGCCAGGAAGTCGCTTCGATCGAGCAGCAGTGCTTCGCGATACAACCACTCGGCAACTTCCGAGTATTGTGACGTGCCCATTGGCACGGAAGTCATCGTGCCAGCAGCTGCCAGGCTCATTTGCGTATCCAGGGGGTCTGGTGGGTAAGCCAGCGTTGCCACTCGCCGTAGAAGGCGAGCTGGGTTCGCTCGCCATAACTGCCAGACCACGCATCACCGGGTCCAGGAAAGGTGCGATCCGGGGCCAGGTGTACACCCATGCCGTGGTGTAGACCATATCGTTGCGCGATCCGGCCTTTGTTGACGCGCGTGCACTCTTCCCAGTTCTCCAAATCGTCCTGCTCGAATATGCCCGATGGCCCGAATGTTCGTGCGTAGGTCTCGTAGCTCGCCTTCCGATACTCGGGCGATGCTTCCTTGTCGATAAGCAGGAACGACCACACGCGGGTCGTCGTCGGGCCGGTGGGCTCCCAGTATCGAAAGCTCAAGAACGGAGTCGGCGGCGTATCGGCATCACCCTGAATCATCACTTGCAGAAATGACAGGTTCGGAAATACCGTCCCCACGCTATAGGCGTACTTTTTCGCGACGTTCAACTGCGCCTCGGTGAGATTGCGCTTCAGATGCGGAACGAGCTCTTTGGGTAGCCCAAAGTACTCGAAGCTCGGATCCGGCGGTCCGGGCACGACATGTAGCACGTGCCCCCCTTCTGCTCGAATGAGATGACCGTACGAAAGAGACATCGGATCGGGGGGCACCAAGCCAAGCTCGACGATCGAGCCGTGAGTGCTGTACAGATGAAAGTTGTCTCCCGTGAAATTATCCGTCGGAAATTTCCAGTTCGAGGCCACATCCCACACTTGCGGCACTCCCACCACCTCGGTGCCCGCATCGGTTCGCCCCAGGTACAGGTCCAGGTAGAACCGCATATGGCCGAGGAATTCCGGCAACGGCGCAACCTCCGAGCTCCAGCTGCCGAAGATCATCCCCTTGTACGAATCGAGTTGCGTGATGGGTATCAGCCCCAGTTCCTCCTTGCGCAAACGCGTGGAATCGTACAGCTCCTTTGCGAAAACCGACACGAGCATGCCGGTCTTGGAGTAAGTCCAGCCGTGATAAGAGCAGCGTATGACGGCTATCCGGCCCTTGTCCGCCCGGCACAGGCGCATGCCCCTGTGCCGACAGGAATTGAGGAACCCGCGCACGACGCCGTCATCTGCGCGTATCAGCACCACCGGCTCGCCGGCAAGATTACGCGCCACGTAGTCGCCTTTTTGCGGCAATTCCGATTCGTGCGCGAGGAAAAGCCATGTGCGCCTGAAGATGCGTTCCTGTTCCAACTCGTAAATTTCAGGATCGACATACACGCGGCGCGAGACGTGAGCCCTTTCCTCGTTCACAAGGTCCATGAGATCGGTCCTGTCCCGCAGCCGTGTGGCGGGCTCGGAATCGGACGTTGCAGTTTGCATGGTTAAACTCGCCTGAGTAAACGGCCGCAGGGTTCCGCTATGAGGAGCGCATGGCATTCATGACGTTTTCGGGAACCATCGGCATGCTCGTCAAGTGCTTGCCGATGAGTTGCGCAACAGCATTATTGACCGCAGGCGCAATTTGCATCACGCCGATCTCCGCGGCCCCGGTCACCGCGTTGTCGGTCGACAATACCTGCACGGTTACTTCGGGGGTCTCCGACATGCGCAGGATGCGGTACTGGTCGAAGTTCGATTGCTGAACCACGCCTTCTTTGATACTTACACGCTCGAACAGGGCCATGCTCAGACCCTGCAGGATCCCGCCCTCGATCTGCGAGGCAACAATAGCGGGCTGCACAGCGAATCCGACGTCTACGGCGCACCAAACCTGATGTACGCGGATGGTACCGCTGGCATGATCCACGGAGACCTCAGCAACCAGCGCAGCGTGACTGTTGGAGTAGGGGGTATAGGCGACGCCCAGTGCGCGGCCGTTGCGCTTGCGTTTCCAATCCGACATGTGTGCGACGGTCTGTAGGACTTTTACCCCTCGCGGGGCAGATTGCAGCATCTGCAGGCGAAACTCGATAGGATCCTTACGATGCCGGATTGCAATCTGATCGATGAGGGATTCCTGGGCGAACTTCGTCTGTGTCACCCCGACGCCACGCATGTAGCACACGTCGACTTCGCGCCGCTCGGTGATGGCATCCACCAATTGCAACGGAACATCGTAAAGGTGAATCGCGCCAACCCAGTTGCCGGGATCAGAGTCGTGGTACTGCTTGAACCAGTCGGGGAACATGCGCGCGAACCATGAGTCCGCCACGACTCGATGTCGCATCGCGAGAATTCGCCCCTCGGGACTTACCACCGCCTCAATTCTACATGCCAGTGCCTGCCTGAATGGATTGCGTTTGATATCGTCCTCGCGCGTCCAGATTACCTTCACCGGTTTGCGGACGGCGCGGGCGATATGCGTCGCGTCGACGATTGCGCCGGGTTCCTGGCGCCGCCCGAAGGAGCCGCCCGTGAACAGCGTATGGACCTTGACGCTTTCCGGCTTGATGTTGAGAATCCTGGAGACAAAGTCCTGCTCCAGCTTCGGCCATTGCGTCCCGAGCCAGGCTTCGGCAGATTTCCCATCCCCGGAAATCCGTACGGTCGCATTCTGCGGCTCGATAGGCGCGTGATATACGAGCTCCGACGTCGTGGCGAACGTGATCACGCTATGACTTGCAGCAAGAGCGGCGGCCGCTGCAGCCGGATCGCCGCGCTCGAACGCTCGCCCACCGGTGTGCCCCTTGTTGTCCGCGGCTATGCGAGAGAACTCTTCAAGAGTCCTGTCACTGTCGTACGCCCGAGCCTTTGCACCAGGTTGCCAAGTGACTTTCAATTGCGCGCGACCCTGACGAGCGGCGAGAAAGCTCACCCCGACCACCGCGACGCCGTACGGCAGCCGGATGACGTCGAGTATCCCACGAACGGCGCGGGTAGCCGTATCATCGATTTTGTCTGGGATGCCGCCTTGCACTGGCCCTGTCTCGACCATCGCGTAAACCATGTCGGGCAACTGGACGTCAATTCCAAATTGGGCTGTTCCGTTAACCTTCGGCGGTATGTCCAGACGGGGTGCGTCGACACCGATGAGTTTGTATTGGCGCCGTGATTTCAGCCTGATGGCAGCGTGCTTGTTCGCACCCGGCGCGAGAAGCGAGGGGGGAGGATCGCCAAAGAAGTCATCGATCTGTTGCGGCTGATCCTCGGGGGCCACGAAATCCGGAAACTGCCGGGGGACACGCGCGGTTCCGACCAGCTCGGCGTAGGTTGTGCGGCGCCCGGAACTGGGGTGCGTGACGACACTGTTCGCGCTCGCAAGTTCTGCGATGCTCACGTTCCACTTGTCTGCGGCAGTGGTTAGTAGAACGTATCTTGCTTGCGCTCCGGCGATTCGCAGGACATCGAAATATCCGAGGCAGGTGCGCGAGCCCGCAGTAATCTGCATGTCCCAGAAGAGCGGGTTGCCGTATTTCTTTTCATCGGAAGGTGCTGGAATGACGCGCACCTTCGCCCAGTCTGCATCGAGCTCTTCTGCGACAAATCGCGGGAGCGTCGTCATTGCACCTTGGCCGAGCTCTATCCCGGGCGCCATGATATCGATTGCTCCATCCGGATACAGTGTTACCCAAGGATTTGGCGTCAAGGAGGCCTGCTTGCGCTCGATCGCTACGTCGGGGCCTGCATGCTCACTGCATCCCGTCAGCGCGAATACGACGCCGCAGGTAACGACTCCCGACTGCACTATGAACGTCCGACGGGATATACGGACCGTTGAGAGCTGCAAGCTGTCACGATCCACGGGGAAGTCAACTCTCATTTGCGGCCCGCTTTATTGCGCGCTTGATCCGTTGATACGTGCCGCATCGGCAGAGATTGCCGTCCATCGCTGCCACGATCTCATCGTCCGTGGGATGCGGCGTTTGAGCCAGTAAAGCAGCCGCCTGCATGATCTGTCCAGATTGGCAGTAACCGCATTGAGGCACCTGCTCGTCGATCCAGGCGCGCTGCAGCGGGTGACTTGCCTTGGGAGCAAGGCCTTCGATAGTCGTGACCTGCTCCCCGGCGACGGCCTGTATCGGCGTGACACAAGACCGGATGGCACGGCCGTTCAGATGGACGGTGCAGGCGCCGCAAATGCCGCGGCCGCATCCGAACTTGGTACCCGTGAGCTTCAGGTGTTCGCGGATGACCCACAGAAGAGGCGCGTCTTCGGCGATATCGGAAACTTCGACCGATGTGCCATTGAGCCGGAATTTTGTCACGTACCGACCTCCCTAGACCAAAACACGGCTTCCATGCCGACCATTGCCGGGTAATCGCGCCTTGTCCGGTCACTACACGGTTGACCGGCCCTGCCGCGAAACCACTGCGAGGCGACTGCAACCGACCGGGCGGCGGCGTGCGGCCGGCCTTTACGCAGATTATTCCAAGTATCAAAGGCAGTAAAGATAATTGTCAGACAATGTTCAGAAAGCGATTTTGAGGCGCGAAAATCCGCCGATCCGGGAGCTTATTTTTTCTGTGCTGCGGCCATCCTGCGCAACTCGGCGAGCAGCGCCTGGGGAGAGACCGGCCTGCCCAGGAACTGGCGCAGCAGTTGCGCCGTCTCCTGCTCTTCCCCCGTCTTGAGCAAGTGCTCGCAGAGCCAGCTATACCAGCGGGCATCCCCGGTCTGGAAGGGCCCTAACTGTTGCGCAATGCGCTGCCTGATATCCGCCGTGATCACGGCGCCGAGACCGTAGTTCACCATGTAGCCCGGCGCATCGACGAGCTGAACTCGCACCGCCCACCATGCAAGCTGCGGATGCGGTTTGATATGCAGGTAGCGACTGGTGATGTCCGTCCATATCGAGTTGGGATCGGCGTCGGGATCGCGCAGCATGCGCAGGTCGAAGAGCGCCCACGC
Source organism: Steroidobacteraceae bacterium (assembly GCA_050738795.1). Lineage (GTDB taxonomy): Bacteria > Pseudomonadota > Gammaproteobacteria > Steroidobacterales > Steroidobacteraceae > 13-2-20CM-66-19. The sequence goes on along the minus strand of JBOIAD010000107.1, from coordinate 20,644 downwards.
AACATCGAGCATGACGCCTGAGTACAGGGCTTGCAGCGAAGCAGATTCGGAAACGCTCCGGCCGAGATACTTCTGCTGCCAGGCCGGCTCGTACACGCTCCATGAAGGCACGTCCGCGAAAGCCTCGAAGAAGATCGGATCGCCCAGATCCATGAACGCGGGCCGCGTGCGCAGCGCCAGCATGTGGGCTGCGTGACCGTTCTCGTGGACCAGTTCGTTGAGCGGACCGAGGCCGCCGCGCTCGTAGCTTGCCGAGACGCGCACGAGGGTCGGCTGCCAGGTGCCGTTGCGCAGTCGGCCGCGGCGTATGTATTCAGTGTACGCAAGCGGCGCCTTGCCGGGCCGCGGTTCCAGATCGTAAATCACCTGCGACGTTGCCAGATCCAGTCCCAGATCCAGGTAGTAGCGCTGATTCAACGGCTGCAACGCTTCGCGGGGAATGGCCTCGCCGAGCTCACGTTCGGCCGCGCCATCCTGAAAGCGATAGTCCCAGGGCTCCACCGCAGCATCGCCGCTAACCTCGCGCCACGTCTCGAGGATCCGTTCGAGCCAACGTTCGGTGTCGGCGTTCGATACGCCGACCGTGCGCGCAGCGGCATCGATGGGCGATCCCTTTTTTCGCGCCTGTGCCGCAGCCATCCTGATCATGCGGCGGTACGGACTCTGCGCCTCATCAGCTCCGTTGAGCGATTGCCACAGCGGCACGAAGGCCAGGAACAGCGATTTGCGCCGCTGCGGTTCTGCCATCCGCGTAAGCAGATCGAATGCCGCCACCCGCGTGACTGTGCCGTTCTCGAAGCGAAGATTGTTGGCCAGCTCGGCGAAACAGGCGTAGAGCGCCTGCTGCAAGGCGTTCAGCTGCAGGTCTTGCCGTTGCGCATCCCGGCAGTGGCCCACGGGCGCCAGTGAATCGGGCTTGGCGGAGGAGTCCTCCACAGCAGCGCGCATCACCCGGATCGCTCTCGCATCTGCCGCGGGCAGGCCGCGATTGGGCAACCCGTGCAGACCGCTCATGAGTTCCAAGCGTTTTTCAACATAGATTCGCTGCCAGGCACTGCGGCTTGTGCCGGCATAACTGCGGTTCGGATAGCTGCCGGGGTCGGAGTCGATCAGCGCGACCGCGCCGGCAGCATCATTGAAATCCGCGTAGGCGTTCTCCATGCGCACAAGCGATTTCGAGCTCTTCTGCGCAGGAGTTTCCTGAGGAACCGCCGTGCCTGTCGCAAGCAGCGCCAGCAGCATCGAGCACGCACACAGTAGGCTTGTTTTCATCGGGACACCTGGCGGCAGGGCCGAAGGAAGGTACGCGTCACTGTGCGATCTCTCAAGGCCGTTCTGTACCGGTGCCCACTGCAGGCAGGACCGGCGGCAATGGGATGCAAGTCCGTTACACTGGCAACGGCTGATGGAGTGAATTGCCTTGGGAGGACGATAAATGAGTCGATTCGGGTTCGGGGCGGGTGTGGTCACGGTCTTCGCATTGGCTTCGTCCGCACCTTCGGTCGCGAGGACCGGTACGCCGAGCTCTCAAGACAGGACGTTGCAGCACGAAGCGCAGATTCCGGCCGGCAGCGGGTTTGAACCCTTCACACCCGAAGCGGTGAGCAGCACCGGCACCGTCACGATCGGTGGCAAGGCGCTCGCCTACGAGGCGGTCGCGGGCACGATCGTCGTTCATCCAAAGGGTTGGGACGATGTCCGGCGGGATCCGAAATCCGAGAAAGCACACGCTACGACGCAGGAAGACGGCGCAGAAGCCGGGAATCCGACCGCCGAAGCCTCGATGTTCTATGTCGCCTATTTCAGGAACGGCGGCGGTGTTCGCCCCGTGACATTCATCTACAATGGCGGACCCGGCTCTGCAACGATCTGGCTGCATTTGGGCGCGTTCGGGCCGCGCCGCATCGTCACGGCGAACGATTCGCATACCCCGGCCGCGCCGTACTCACTCGTCAACAATAGCTCGAGCCTCCTCGATGCGAGCGATCTGGTCTTCATCGACGCGCCCGGCGCCGGCTTCAGCCGCATCGCCGGCAAGGACAAGGAGAAGGCATTCTACGGCGTCGATGCGGATGCCCATGCATTCAGCGAATTCATCTCGCAATTCCTGACGAAATACGGCCGCTGGAATTCGCCCAAATACCTGTTTGGCGAAAGCTACGGCACCCCGCGCTCCGCGGTACTCATCAATCAGCTCGAGGATGAGCGCTCGATCGATTTCAATGGCGTGATCATGCTCTCCCAGGTGCTCATTTTCGATGCGACTCCCGATCAGCCAACGCGCAATCCCGGCATCGAGCTTCCCTACGAGACGGTGCTGCCGACCTATGCCGCAACTGCCTGGTATCACCACAAGCTCGCGGGTGAGCGTAAGAGTCTTGACGCGCTGCTTGCCGAGGTGGAGCAGTTTGCGATGGGAGACTATGCGCGCGCGCTGGCGGCCGGATCCGAGCTCGGCGCGACGCAGCGCGCCGCGGTCGCCGAGAAACTGCATGAATACACCGGCCTTCCCGTCGACTACATTCTCAAGGCGAACCTGCGCATCGACGGTGGGGAATTTCGGCAGAACCTGCGGTCCGACGCTGGCATGGCGATCGGCCGGCTCGACAGCCGCTTCTCCGGACCGGATGCGGATCCCTTGAGCCAGCGGGCCGAGTACGATCCGCAATCCGCGGCGCTCGGCTCGGCCTATGTCACGGCATTCAACGACTACGTGCGCAAGGATCTGCATTACGGCGCCGGGAGGACCTTCAAGCCGAGCGCGCACATCTACGGCGTCTGGACTTTCCAGCACCAGCAGCCCGGGGAGACTCAGTCGCTTTCCTCGCAGCTCGAGGGCACCAACGTGCTGCCCGATCTTGCGAACGCGATGAAGTTGAATCCGAAGCTCAAGGTGCAACTGAACGCGGGCTATTTCGACCTGGCGACGCCTTTCTACGAGGGCGTCTACGAAATGCATCACCTGCCGATTCCACCTGAGCTGCAGAGCAACATCGAATACAGGTTCTATGAGTCGGGCCACATGGTGTATGCCAACGAAGCATCGCTGCAGTTGCTGCACGGGAACGTCGCGAGCTTCATCCGCCGCACGAGCAATCTGCGCGATTGAGATCGCGGTGGGTTCCTCGTATGCATCCTGAATTCGCCCTGTTATCCACCGTCGCGGTGGGGCTCGTGTTCGCCCTGGCGGGCGGGTACATCGCCGTACGCCTCAATCTGCCGCCGCTGGTCGGATACCTGCTCGCGGGAATAGCGGTGGGGCCCTTCACGCCCGGCTTTGTCGCCGACCGGCATCTCGCGCCCCAGCTGGCAGAGATTGGCGTGATCCTGTTGATGTTCGGTGTCGGAATGCATTTTTCCCTGCGCGAGCTGTGGGAGTCGCGCCGGGTCGCATTGCCGGGTGCCATAGTACAAATTGCCGTCGCGACGGCCCTGGGCGCAGGTGTCGCCCACTTGTGGGGATGGCCCGTCGGCGCGGGAATCATCTTTGGTCTGGCTCTGTCGGTGGCGAGCACGGTCGTGCTGCTGCGTGCGCTCGAGGCCCGCAACCTGCTGACGGGCCCCGACGGTCGCATCGCAGTCGGTTGGCTGATCGTGGAAGACGTGATTACGGTTCTGGTCCTGGTGGTGCTTCCGTCCGTTGCCGTGAAGCTCGGCGGGGCAGCAGACGCTCACACTGCATCGGCGGGTTCTAACGTGTGGGTCTCCGTAGGCCTGACGCTCGGAAAGCTTGGCGTGTTCGTGGCTCTCATGCTGCTGCTTGGCGCCAGGCTGTTTCCATGGCCGCTCGAACGCGTGGAGCGCACAGGATCTCGCGATCTGTTCATCGTCGCAGTTGCAGCGCTTGCCCTGGGACTTGCCTACGGAGCTGCGCAATTGTTCGGGCTGTCGTTCGCGCTTGGCGCATTTTTCGCCGGTATCGTCGTGCATCAGTCCGATGTCAGCCACCGTGCGGCGAAGGATCTGGAACCGGTACAGGATCTGTTTGCGGCGCTTTTCTTTGTCAGCGTCGGCATGCTGTTCGATCCCGGTATACTGCTCCGGGAGCCGCTTCAGGTTCTCGCCGTGCTGGCGATCATCATGATCGGCAAATCGGTGGCCGCATTCCTGATCGTGCTGCTGCTGAAGCGCGGTGTGGCCACGGCTCTCACCGTCTCCGCGGCACTCGCGCAGATCGGCGAGTTCTCCTTCATCCTGGTCGGCCTCGGAATGAGTCTCGGTCTCTTACCCAAAAGCGGCCAGGATCTCATCGTGGCCGGCGCGCTGCTGTCGATCGCTCTCAACCCCTGGATGTTCAGTTGCGTCTCGCGCCTGCAGTGGCGCGCGAACCGAGCTGAGGGTGCGCAGGCGCCGACCTGAGAAGCTGCGCTTTACCAACCGCTCCAGGCAGGCAGCAGCACCAGCAGGAAGCCGATTACCGCGAGCAGCGCGTGACCCACCAGCAGGCCGCGCGGCAGCAGCGCATTCTGCGCATGATACTTCAGATTGAGCACCAGGCCGCCGAGCGCGGCGAGCACGAGCAACACCAACCCAGCGTTCGCAAGTTGAGGAATTCCTGCCGTGCATGCCGCATACAGCAGGAGGGTGATGCCTGCAGCGGCCAGCAGCCCATGCAGCATCGCCAGCCAGCTGGGCGGATTGATGTTCCGGAAGAGGCGAACGATTGCCATGACGACGCCGCCGAGGGCGCCCACGGCGAGAAGGATGACCGCAGTGCGGACCATCGTGATCGCATTCATCGTAAATTCCCCTTGGTCTTCGATTGAGGATGCAGCTGTGCGTTCGGGCGGCGGCAAGCGCCGTCCTTCAGTGCATTAGACGTCACGTATGCGAACCCCGTTCCGGCAGATACCGGTCGGACCGCCGATGCCCAGGGCAACTCTCACGAGTACCGGACGGCGAAAGCGGCGCCCGGATGCCCGGCCCCGGGTGCAGCCCGAAATTCTCGGAGGAAAGTTCCCAGTATGGAACAGTCTATCAGGGGTTGGGTTTGCCGCCCATCTCGCCGGACAGCTCCTGTTTGCGCTGCAGCAGCTGCCTGCCGAGCTCTTCGAGATCCATCTTCGAGGCCTTGGCCTCGGCAAACATGCCTTTCGGCTGCTCTTCCTCCTTCACGTGGTGCTTGATCATCTCGGACAGCACTGTCACCTTGGCGTCGAAGTAATCGTCCCCTGGATCCGATTTCTCGATCTCGACGATCAGCTTCTTCGCGCCGTCGTGCTCGACGATCGCCTCGTGATGGATGTCCTTGTCGCGCGTGGCACTCAAGAAGGCCGGATAGAAGATCTCCCCCTCGATGCTGGTGTGCACACGCAGGGCCGAACAGATCTGTGCGGCGAGCTGTTGCTTCTTGTTGGCCGAGCGCGAATGCGCGAATTCCGCGAACCACCCCTCGACCTGCCGATGGTCGGCCATCAGCAGGGAAATCGCATCCGTACGCGTTTTGTGCGCTGATTTTCCGGTTGCGGATCTGGATTTGGCCGACTTGCGCTTCGCGGTTGCCATGTGAGTGTCCTGCGGGTGACGGGTTATACGCGTCCCGCGACGTTGGCACGCATCAGGTCGAATTGACGTAGGCGCAACTCCCAACCTTGCGTCGGAATTGCGCCACATCCGCATCCCGCAGCACAGCGCACTTGTGCCACATGGCGTCGCACCCACCCGAAAGGAGTTTGCCGCCCACGGAGCTTGAACATGGGCGTGACGGTGATCCGATTCCCGTCTGCAGCGATGTCCGCCGGCTGCGAGATCGATTCTTGCTGGGCCGCCGGTATGAGCACGTCGGTCAATGAAGCTGCGTCAACTCCTGGAGCGGCCGGAGATCGGCAGCCGCATGGACGCGAGGCCCGGCAGCCCGAAGAGATTCCGAAAGCAGGCTGGCGAGACATTCTCAGTCGGGTGCGAGCGGCCCTCGGGCAGGACAACGTTTCGCTGGTTTCCGCGGGATTGGCAATGTATGGACTGCTCGCAGTGTTTCCTTCGCTGGCCACCGTGGTGTCCATCTATGGAATATTTGCAAGCCCTGCCGACGTGATCAGGGATATGAACCCCTTTGTCGGGATTCTGCCCCCGGGGGCGTGGGATCTGTTCGCCAGGCAATTGCAGAACGTCGCGAGCCATGCCGGTGGCACGCTGACGGTGACCGCAGCGATCGCACTGGTGGTGTCGCTCTGGAGCGCGCGCTCCGGAATGGCTTCCCTGATGACAGCCGCGAACATTGCCTATTCCGAGCGCGAGAAGCGCGGTTTCATTCGTCAGATCCTGGTCTCGATTGCCTTCACCGGAGGCGGCATATTGGGGTTCCTCATCATGCTCCTCCTCGGAGTCGCGACACCGCTGGCTGTCAAGGCGATCGGCGTCAGCGAAGGAGCCAAGGCCGTAGTCGGCATCTTGCGCTGGTTGTTGTTGTGGCTGGTCGCTATTGGGGGCCTGTCGGTGATTTACCGATACGCTCCGGCACGAAGGCGTGCGAGATGGGCGTGGGTGACTTGGGGGTCGGCTGTCGCGGCGACTCTGTGGCTGATTGGGAGTGTCCTATTCTCAGTGTACGTGCGCACGTTCGGGACCTATGGGCAAACATACGGCGCCCTCGGGGGAGTCATCGCCCTGTTAATGTGGTTCTATCTGTCGAGCTTCACCATCGTGCTGGGTGCCGAGATCAACGCGGAAATGGAACGCCAGACGCGGCGCGACACGACAGAAGGTCCTCAGAAGCCGCTGGGTCAACGCGGGGCGTACGCTGCCGACACCGTAGGGCGCGCGGCACCGCCAAAGAAAGATAGGCGTACGCCTGAATAGAAACCGAAAGAAGACTCACAGCGCCGTCATCGGTCCAAGCAAGCCGCGCCTGTGGAGCGTCCTGGGCCCGGGATTGATCACTGGGGCTTCTGACGATGATCCAAGCGGCATCGCGACGTATTCGCAGGCCGGTGCTCGATTCGGGTTTCAGCTCGCCTGGACGCTGGTTCTGACCTACCCGCTGATGGTGGTCGTGCAGGCCATCAGCGCGCGCATCGGACGAACCACCGGACGCGGCATAGCCGGAAACCTGCGCGAGCACTTCCCGAACTGGCTCTTGCAGACCGTGGTTGCGCTGCTGTTCGTTGCGAATACACTCAACATCGGCGCCGATCTGGGAGCGATGGCGGAAGCCACCCGGTTGCTGCTGCCCGCGGCCCCCGCCTGGGGCTATATCCTTGCTTTCAGCGTGATCTGCACGGCTGGGCAAATCCTGTTCAAGCACACACGGTACGTTGCCATCCTCAAATGGCTGACGCTGTCGCTAGTGGCTTACTTTGCCGTGCTGTGTGTCGTGAAAGTGCCGTGGGCGGATTTTCTGCGGGGCCTGCTGGTGCCGCACCTGCGGGCCGACCGCGCCTTCTGGCTGATGGTCGTCGCGATTTTCGGCACGACCATCAGTCCGTACCTGTTCTTCTGGCAGGCTTCCCAGGAAGTCGAAGACACCAAAGCGATACCCGAGCGGGAGCCGCTGCGCGAAGCGCCCCGCCAGGGCCCCTCCGCACTGGCCCGGATCCAGTTGGATACGCTGGTCGGAATGGGGCTGTCGAATCTGGTGGCGCTCGCGATATTGATGACTTCTGCCGCGACCCTGCCTCCGGCCGGTGTGCATGATGTCACGAGCGCCGCCCAGGCGGCGGCGGCGCTTAAGCCGCTTGCGGGTCAATTTGCGTCGGCGTTGTTCGCATTGGGGATCGTCGGCACGGGGCTGCTGTCGGTTCCCGTACTGGCGGGTTCGGCGGGGTATGCGGTCGGAGAGGCGCGAGGCTGGCCTGTCGGCCTGGAAAGGCAACCGCTGCAGGCGAAGGCCTTCTACGGAGCGATCGCACTTGCGACGCTCCTCGGCGCGTTGGCGAACGTGCTGTCGCTGAGTCCTGTGACGGCGCTCGTATGGGCGGCAGTCATCAACGGTGTGGTGGCCGTGCCGGTCATGGTGCTGTTGATGTTGATGGCGAGCAGCCATCGCATCATGGGTCAGTTCCGCATCCCCAGAACCTGGGCGGTGCTCGGCTGGGCGGCGACCGCTCTGATGGCAGTGGCGACGGTTGCGTTCTTCGCGGCCAGTGCGATGGGTTGAGCGGTGTGTTGCTGAGTGCGCGCCGCCTTTGGAGTCACAGCAAGCCAGACGGCCTGCCGTGCGTAAGGGTGCCCGCGTCACAACTTCGCACGGGGCAGCACGCCGGTCGCGCTTGGGGGATAAGAGCTTGGGCAAGCAAGAAGGGCCACTTCCGCGGCCCTTCCTGGATTCGGCAGGGAGTCGTGAGACAGGTTCCGAATCGACAGTTCGTACTTTAGGGGAGCCGACACCGTTCCCGCAATGCGACTGCGGCGCATTCGATTGTGGGACGAATCCGACCGGCGTGCCGATATCGGGTAGCGCGACTTCGAGCTGCCTCGACTGAAAAGCTGCCAGGACGGTGTGCCCATCGCCGGGCCGCATCGGAATCAAACTAGTTTTCCCGCAGCCGATGACTGTCCTCCGCCCGCAGATCGAGGCCGTAAATCGCTTTCAGTTGAACGATCCTTTCGAGGGTCGCCGGCTTGAACGGCGGCTTGTTCTCCAGCGCATGCAGCGCGATGCCTTCGAGCAGATCGCCGAGCGAGAGGTCCAGACACTCCGCCAGCGCCTTGAGAACCTTCAGCAGGCGCTTTTCCAGCCGCACGCCGGTCTGGACTCGCTCGATCTCGCGTCCGGCCGCTCGCCTGACTGACCTGGGTGGCATGGGAGAGCTCCGGATACGGTGAATCCCGGAGGATCGCATGTTTGCGTCGTTCGTGGGATATTGGTATCGTGGTACTAATGTATCAATATACCAAAGACGATGGCGCTCGCTCGGCGCGCTTCGGAATCGTGGCCTTCGCCGCTTGCTGTCTGTCCTTCTGGAGCACGACCGCCATGGCTGCGGCGCCCGCAACGCAGGTGGGAACGTTTCATCTCGATTCGCCGCTCGCACGAGTGTTTCCCATGTTCACGGCGCTCGGCGAGCGAACCTGGGCCCGGGGCTGGGAGCCGCGCATTTTGAGTGGGGCAGAGCAGCGCGGCTCGGCATTCGTTACGCGTGCTCATGACGGTACGCGCGTGATGTGGATCGTGACTGAATTCCGCCCCGGACTGGCGGGTCGCGTATGCAAGGCTCGTTCAGGATTCGAATATTGGACTGGTAGAGGTGACTTGTATGGAATCGCTCGACGGGGGCACCGATGTCGCAGTGCGATATACGCTGACCGCGTTGAGCGAGGCGGGACGGGACTTCATTGCCCACTTCCTGGACCACGCACACTACGCACGTATGATGAATGAGTGGCGCGAAGCCATCACCTTGGCGTTACATGCCCCAGCCGCCCGGTAGGAAATCCGGGAAGGCCATCCAAGGCATGATCGGGTGATCGGCTCGCAGGCGAGACGCGAGCCCCGCAGGGCTCGCGTCTGCCGCCTAAAACGCCTGCTCTACGGCGCTTGAACGCCTACCAGTATCGCGGCGCCTTATAGTAGTCGTACGTTCGATCCCGGTACGCTATCGCGTTGCCCGCCACCAGCGCGTCGATCGAGTCCGCCGGGGCTGCCTTCAACTGCTCCTTCGAGTAGTTGATGACGTAGCCGTCTTCGCGTTCGTCGTACTTAAGTGACGACCACGGAATGGGGTGATACTTCTCGCCCATTCCGAGAAACCCGCCGAAGCCTACGATGGCAAACACGATGTTGTTGGAGAGCTTGTCGAGCACGATGTCCTCGATCTGCCCGATCTTGTCACCCGTCGCATCCTTCACGTTCGTGCCGATGACGGTCTTGGCGCGGATCGCGTCGGAGCCTGCTGCGCTCATTCCCATGGTGGAACCTCCAGATTCGAATGTAGCTGATGTAATAGCGACTCGGCGTGGAGTATCCCCGCGATTGCGGCGCGAAGCAGTCGGGGCAAGTCGATTTCGCTTGTGGGAGATGTCTGTCATGAGCCGCTACGCCGCGGGCTGTGCCGCGGATGGCAGGAGCTCAGCGGGACGTGCGGCCATCGGTCTTCGCCTTATGGGGCCGTGTTTCCCGCGGCGTGCTATCGTCTGGGAAAAGGTTCGGGACCTCATTCGCTCCTTGACCACTTTCGTCAGCGGCACTCATATCGGCGAATCCCATGCCTGAGGACCGCGCTGCGCGGCGGGCGCGATACTGCCTCTATCTGGTTGGAGGCGTATTCGTGGCGCTCGGATTCTCGCTGGAGATGGTGCCTGCGCTGGCGGCTGTCGCTCCGTCGCTCGCAGGCAGGGTGTGCGCCGGCATTGGCGCCCTGATTCTATCGGCGGGAAGGTTCGGGTCGGATCGCTTCGTCCGCCGTTGTGAGATGTTGCTCACCGCCTGGCTGTGAATGCGTCCCGCCGGGCAGTTACCGGGAGCGCCCGTCGAAGTGTTTTACCGGAATCGAATCGAGATCGACGCCTTCCAGCGCGCGGATGTTGATGGCTGCCATGGGGGTGCCGTTCGGGCCGACCGCTTCCGCGAACGCATGTATCCCGCAAGCCTTGCAGAACCGATGCTGGATGACGTGCTTGTTGAATGTGTACGTCGTCATCGCATCATCGGTGGTACGCAGCTGAAACTTCGAGCGCGGCACGAACCAGAGCAACGATCCCTTGCGGACGCACATGGAGCAATTGCAGGCCATTGCTTCCTTGATGTCCCCTTCCACGTCGAAGGCCACGTTACCGCAATGACACGTTCCGTGGTACCGCATGCGTGAGTCTCCTTCAACGCCAGCGAACCTCCAAAACGCCTGAGCCGCGAATTTGTTCCGGTCCGTGCCAAGCCAGCGATGGCGCCGATGAGCGCGGTGCCGCTGATCCAGCGGACATGGTCGGGCATGGGCCTTGGCGCGCGCGGGATGTGGTAAGATCGCGCGCCCTCGGGGGGCAGGTAGCCGATCCTGCGCCTTTTGGAGTCGTCCGCCACGGACGGAAGGCCCCGGTCTGACTCGCATAGTCCCCTGGCACCGAAGGCCATGATCCACGTTTATGCGCGCCTGTAGCTCAGTTGGATAGAGTACTTGGCTACGAACCAAGGGGTCGGGAGTTCGAATCTCTCCAGGCGCGCCACTTAGTATACAACAAAATTAAAACTTCGTCAAGCTAGGCGAATTTTGCGCCAGTCTATCACCTCGCTTCCCTGCGATTCACGCAATCGCTTTTTCCGGAACCTTTAGAGCGAAGACGGTGACAGCTGGCTGTGCCTTGAGCACAGAGGATTCTGCGATACTGCAAACCGCAGGGAGCGTGACAATGGCAAGTGCTAGTCAACTGAACGTTCTAGTCAGGTCGTTTGTCGATAACAAGAGCCGTTAATTTTGTTACCGGGTGCCTCATTAGCGGTGTTACCAGGCCATGCTCCTCGCTTCTGCCGGAACGGGATCGTACATGCTTGATTCCGTCTTCATTTCACGTCCTTCAACGCGATGGAGACTCCCGGCGCGAAGCGCCGGGAGGAGCTCCGGGTGCGGATGAGATGATCGATTGAATGCTCACGATTGTCCTGCGGCAGTGACAGTGACATTCTGCGTCAGGTGTTGACATTCGGCACTGGTCTCTGAAGGATCAGGTCTGTCGGCTCAATCAATCCCTTCGTGGCCACTACGCGTACTATGGGCTCGCGGGATACTTGCGATCCCTCCGCAGGGTATATCGCTTTGTGGAACGGTACTGGCACAAGATGCTCTGCAGTCGGAGTTGGGCGGCGAAGATTACGTGGGAGGTCTTTCATCGGTTGAGAGACCTGTCTCCGTTGCAGCGTCCAACGATCTACCTGACCTATCGGGAGATGCAAGCATGCGCTGTGCTGTGAAATCCACATCGCCTTCTGACGAGCGTAGTGCCGGGAATCGGCACGCTACGTTCTGTGGGAGCCGGGGGCAGTTCGACGCTCCTGGCGACCCGGTGGGAGGGTCGGTCCTGTCGGATCGGCCCTCCTCTACTCGGACAGGTGCGCAATGCTTAACGCCGCATGGTCCTCCTGCGACGCGTCCGCGCTGACGAGCGCCGATCCGTTCCCAGAATTCCGCTACACATATGCTCGATCACGTTGTTGTCGCAGGAGATCGAGCGATTGATCCGTGAGTTCACTGCAAAGCCATCGAAAGCCATCATCAGCACATGGGCAAAAGGCATGCAATCGACTTCAGCCGCTCGTCCGGGCGGCAGGGCGCCAGCCAGCAGACTTGCAATCTTCTGTTCGGTCCAGTGCAGTAATGTGGGATCGTAGCGATCTTCCGGCGTCGCCACGGAGATCGCCTGGATGAGATTGTTGGAGAAGGCGTTGCGATCGGCCGGGATGTCGCGCCACAGCTTCTGCACGATTCGAAACACTTTAGCCTCCGGGGTCGGCAACGCGGCGACTTCTTGCTCCAGCTGCTCCAGGTGCTGCCTGAACCAGGGCTCATAGATCGCAAACATTATTTTGAGCTTTGATTCGAAATAGACGTAGACATTCGACGGCGCGATACCGGCGGCGCTCGCGATCTGATTGATCGTTGCCCGAGAGTAGCCGCGCTCAGTGAACAGGACGCCCGCCGCCGCGAGGATACTTGCTCGAATCTCGGGTTTCTTTACCTGCGCCATGGCGATTTATAAAGCGAATACGATGCGGTATTGAAAAAGGAATGCCGTTCTGTTTTACTCGACAAAAGGGGAATGGGGGCAATGGCCGTGCAGGGACGCTTGGAGCGGTATCCAAGTGCGCCCTTGGTTTCAGCTACACCCCATTGATTGATAGGGGCGGTTTCCGAAAAGTCGGTCCATCTTGCCACGCGCGGAGGCACCAAATGCGCTGTCCTGAATATCGCCATGTCTCTCGATCTGTGGTGCTGGTCGCAGCGGCCGGCAGTCTGATCGCGATTACTCCGGCCATTGCGCGCGATGTGCTTGCCGACAAAGCCGCCGTCGGGGCAGTCCTGGATCGCGACTATCCCCATCTGGATACGTTGTACAAGGATATTCACAGCCACCCGGAAATTCAGTACCAGGAAGTAAAGACCGCCGCGAAGCTCGCCGCCGAAATGCGCGCGTTAGGTTTCGAAGTGACGGAGCGGGTCGGCAAAACGGGCCTCGTCGCAATCTACCACAATGGACCCGGGCCCACGGTCATGGTGCGCACGGAGCTCGACGCACTTCCCATGGAAGAGAAAACCGGCCTTCCGTACAGCAGTCATGCGACTACGGTGTGGAACGGAAAGCAGACCGCCATTGCGCATAGCTGTGGGCACGACATCCACATGGCATCCTGGGTTGGAACCGCGCAAGCCCTTTTGGCGATGAAGGGCACTTGGAAGGGAACATTGATGTTCGTCGGTCAGCCGGCGGAGGAAGGCGGGAGCGGAGCTAAAGCGATGCTCGACGATGGCTTGTTTACGCGCTTCGGCAAGCCGGATTACGGTTTCGCCCTTCACACGACTGCGTTTGCCTATGGTGAGGTGCGCTACCACCGTGGCGCGATCACCTCTACGACAGACGGCCTTGCGATAACGTTCAAGGGTCGGGGCGGCCAGGCCTCGAACCAAAGCGAAGGCGTGATCGATCCGCTCATGCAGGCGGCAAACTTCATGGTTGCCGAGCAAGGGCTCACCGCTCGCGAAAAGGATCCATTCAAATTCGGGGTCATTGGAATCGGATCGGTCCAGGGAGGCACCGTGGGAAACGTCATTCCGGACACTGCGCGGCTACTGGGGACGATCCGCACCTATGATCCTGTGGTTCGCGACAAGCTGATCGCAGGCGTGCAACGGATCGCCGCGGCAACTGCCGAGTTGGCTGGCGCGTCGCCCCCGGAGGTCATCATCACTCCTTATGCCTCTTCGGTCGTCAATGACGATGCCCTAATGGATCGCACGCTAGCGGTCTTCAAGACCGCTTTCGGCGACAAACTCAAGGAAACCCAGCGCTTTGCGGCGGGTGATGACTTCTACGAATACATCAAAGCCGGCGTGCCGTCGGTGTACTTCATCATCGGCATCTATGACCCCAGGCGTGTGGCCGAAGCCGAAGCCGGCGGACCGCGCCTCGAGCCAAACCATTCGCCGCTCTATGCACCTGTGCCGGAGCCGACCATTCGCACGGGCGTGACCGCAATGACACTGGCTGTGTTGGATCGCCTCGGACATTAGGCTTGACCGCGTCTGCGCTCGGCCTCCTGAATTGAAGCGGATCGCCGCAATGAGGGAACAGTCATGAAGCTGAAGAATAAGAAGACCGATCCTGGTCGCCTGGCGCACGCTGGATATCCGCTACACGATCGTTTGCAAATAGCGGCATTGCCCTTGTCGATTGGCGCGTCGCTTTGCATGTTGTGCAATGCCGCGGATGCCGACGTTGCACCGGGCGACACGCCTGCCATTGCCGCATCGGCGGCGCTTGCAAGGGGTGCCGGCCAGGGCGGGGCCCTTGAGGAGATTGTGGTGACCGCCACGAAGCGGAAAACTCTCCTGCAGGACACACCAATTTCACTGACCGCGATATCGGGCGCGGACCTCGAGCGCGATCGTGTCGTAACGATGACGGACGTTGCGCAGCAGGTTCCGAGTCTGGTCTATATTCCGGTTTCCGGAAGTGAGACGTATCTTGCAATCCGCGGTGCCGCAACCATCGACGATTCGACCGGTACGGATCAGGGCGTCAGTATGTTTATTGACGACGTGGTTCGGGTCAGCGTTGCGGATCTGCAGCCGGAACTGTTCGATATGGATCGGGTCGAGGTGCTCAAGGGGCCGCAGGGAACCTTATTCGGCCGCAACGCCATTGGCGGGATCGTCTCCATGTACACAAAAGATCCCACATTCAACACCGATGGCGCCGCCGAGCTCACCTATGGCCGCTATAACCTTGCTGAGTTCAAGGGGATGTTCAACATGCCCCTTATCACTGACAAGCTTGCAGCCCGCCTGGTCGTGAGTCGGCACTCCAACGATGGTTACATCAAGAACATTACGACGCACGATTTCGCCGGCAACCAGGACGCTCTGACTGCGCGCGGCAAGTTGCTGTTTACGCCCACCGATAACGTGCGATTTGTTGGTGGATTTGATTACTTATCAAGGATTGGCACCGATGCCAAGTGGGAAATCGGCAACTTTCAGCCGTCGCTCGATCCCGGCTTGACATTCGATCCCCAGCAGAGCGCGCAAGGGACTCCCTCGAGGTACACCCAAAGGATATGGGGCCTCACAGGGAGACTGGACTGGACTACCGGGCTTGGCGATCTCACCTCGGTCAGCGGCTATCGCCATTTGTACGTAAAGGACCAAAGCGTCCAGCTCGGCGATCCACTCGTGGTCGAAGAGCTGAAGACCACCTCACGAGATCGGCAGATCACCGAGGAAATACGGCTGGCATCGCCGGTCAATCAGCGGCTGGCCTGGGTCGCCGGAGTGTACTTTCTGCACTCCAACCGGTCACGCCAGTTCGACGTGCCGATAGACGTACTGCCCGGGTCGTTCCTCTCTCTAATCACTGGGGTCCCGCCGTCGGTGGCCCTTTACCATCTTGATCAAGACACGCGCACCGTGAGCTACGCGGGATTTGCGGACGCGACCCTTGCTCTTTCAAACGAATGGAAGCTGGACATCGGCGGCCGTTACACGCGAGAACAGAAGTCCGGCCACTCGTTCGTGAACCTGTCGGGTATCGTAGTTGGCCCAGCCATCAGTGGCGACTATTCAAACTCGTGGTCGGCGTTTACACCAAAGGTCACACTGAGCTATCAACCGGTCCATTCTCTCTTGACCTACGCAACGATATCCAGGGGATTCCAGAGTGGCGGCTTCAACGTGCAAGGCTCGACCGATGCGGCGTTGAGCGTCCCCTTCAATTCCGAATTCGTGATGAACTACGAAACCGGCATCAAGTTCGATGCCTTGGACCATCGTCTGCAAGCGGATGTCAGCGGGTTTCTTGACCGATTCACGGATTTGCAGATCATCGAGTACGATAGCGCCAACCTGACG
The DNA here is from genome assembly GCA_050738795.1 of Steroidobacteraceae bacterium. Lineage (GTDB taxonomy): Bacteria > Pseudomonadota > Gammaproteobacteria > Steroidobacterales > Steroidobacteraceae > 13-2-20CM-66-19. Next base: position 4,655 of record JBOIAD010000107.1, on the reverse strand, counting down.
TTTGTGACAAACAACGCGGGCAAGGCCGATGTCGATGGCATAGAAAGCGATCTGAGCGTCGCGCCTGCCGATTGGCTCACATTCGGACTGAAATACGACTACCTGAACACCCGGTTCACCAATTATGTAGTCGACAATGGGCCGGGAATGGCTCCGACGGTGTACACGGGCAACAGAGTTCCGTTTGCCGCACCGCACCGCGTCACCGCGAATTTCGACCTGCATTTCAATGTGCCCGAACTTCGCGGTCGCGTGGCCTTCGGCGGCGACTACAGCTATCGTAGCCCGATGCAGCTTGCCGTCGCCAATAACACACCTCAGGACGTTCTGACTCGGACCGCATGGCGCGGGGTGGTCAACCTCCACGCTACCTGGACATCACAGACCGATCGGTGGGAAGTAGTGCTGTGGGGAAAGAATGTCACCAACCGGCATTTCACCAGTCTTGCGGCCAATCAGTCGATCTTCGTGTTGAGCGAAACCGAGGCGAACGATCCGTCGCTGCACGTGTTCGACGGTCATTTCGTCGCGCCTTCCTGGTTTGGAGTCACTCTGCGAATGAGGATGTAGCCCAGCCGATCAAGGATCGGTCCGGTGGCCGGTACTACGCAGAAAAGGAGAGTGTGCAATGTTACCCGGCGCGGTGCGCAGTCAAGAGGTCAATCCGGCGAAACTGGCCCGGCTGTTTCGACAGCAATTCGAGCTCTGCAGGGTCAAGGCGGGTGAGACCGTGGCAATCGTCAGCGATATTTCGACACGGCGCGATTACATTCACGCGGCCTTCGCCGCGGCAGACGAACTAAGAGTCGATATTTACGAGATGTGCGTGAACGCCTTGCCCACTTGGACCAAGGTTGGCTCACCGACGGTCGGCAGATGCAAAGGCACAATCGAAGCGTTGCTGCTGTGCGACATGATTGTGATCTTTCATGTACCGCTGTTCTCCGCATGGCTGAAGCAAGTCAGAGACAATAAAGTTCGCGTGCAGATGATCATTGATGCCCCGGACGATCTGGAGCAGTTGCAGTCGCCGCCGGGTCTGAAAGAGGCCATTCTGCATTCCGAGTCGCTCTATCGGCAGACGAAATCGGTGCGCGTGACGAGCAGGGCAGGCACCGAGCTCACGTATGAGTGCGGCGACTATCCGGTCATGAGTCAATACGGCATGGCTGACGAGCCTGGTCGCTTCGATCACTGGGGCGCGGGTTTGATTCATACATTCCCGAATGAGGGTACTTCGCATGGCTGCGTAGTGTTTCAGGCTGGCGATGTGATCATCCTGCCGTATTGCCGCTACGTCCAAGACGAAGTACGACTTCAGATCGAGGGCGGACATATCACTCGCATCGAAGGGGGTCTGGATGCCGCGCTAATGCGCGAGTGGCTAAAGGAAGGTGAAGCGTTCGAGGGCGACCGCGATCCCTACGCGGTGTCCCATCTCGGGTGGGGGCTTAACCCGCAGTGCCGGTGGGATTCCATCGCGCTCTACGGGGATGCTCCCGAGCGCAGCCGCGCCGCGGCGCGAAGTTTTCCTGGCAACTTTCTGTTCTCGACTGGTCCTAACACACAAGGCGGTGGCAAGCGCAACACCCGCGGTCATTACGATGTGCCGATGCGCGGTTGCACTGTCGCGCTTGACGGTCGAATCATCATCAACGAAGGCCGTGTCATTGACCCCGAAATGATCGTGCCGCGCGTACATCGCTGACTCGATAGGACGCAGCTGCGATCGTGGGCCAGTGATCAGCATCGCCGATTATCCGCCTCAGGAGCCGTTTTCCCCGGCGGCTCAGGCGTACCACGATCGCGTCATGGAGCTCGGTGCACGGGCGGCTGAAGGGGAGGAGGTTGCCTACGGCAAAGATCCGTATCAGCGCCTGCTAATCTACCGGGCGTTCAGACCCACCGGTGCGGTTCTTGGTTTCATTCATGGTGGTGGCTGGACTAATGGCTACAAGGAATGGATGGCATTCATGGCATCGGCTGTAACCGGGACGGGCACTACGTTCGTTTCGATCGGCTATCGGCTCGCACCTGCGCACCTGTTTCCAGCCGGTCTCGAGGATTGTGCCGACGGCCTGATACTCACGCGCGAACTGACAGGGTGTGCACCGCTCTTTGTTGGCGGTCATTCTGCCGGTGGTCACTACGCCTCCTTGCTGGCGGTCCAGCAGGACTGGTGGCGCCGCCATGGACTCTTCGAGAATCCGCTGAGGGGTTGCCTGCCAATATCTGCAGTTTATCGCTTTGGCGAAGGTTCAGGACTGTCGGTTCGCCCCCGCTTCCTTGGGACGGGCGATGCGGAAGGCGCCGCCAGCCCAATCTCGCAGATCGTGGATCGGACACCTTTTCTGCTGGCCTACGGCGATCACGACTTTCCACATCTCAAAGCTCAGGCCGTCGCCATGCTTCAGGCGTTGCAGGACGCGGGTAACACGACGGAGATCATCGTACTGTCGGATTGCGATCACTTTGGCGCCAGCTATCATGCCGGGAAGGCACCGGGCGCCTGGTTGACGCGGGCGGCAACATTTATGAACCGATTTCAATCTCCGTAAATGAGACGATGATGAACGACAGCGTCATCGACGTGCACGCACATTATCAACCGAAGACGCTTAATGCCTTCATGGAGCGTTTCGGCAAAGGTACGGTTGCGCCGCAGGTGCCCTGGACCGATACGGGCGAGCACATCGACGAGCGAATGCGGCTGATGGATGCAGCTGGCGTGCGCCTGCAGATCCTCTCGCCCGGGACCGTTCATTACTTCGAAGACTGCGCCAATTCGTGTGCAGCCGCGCAAATCATCAATAACACGTTTTCGTGCCTCGCTGAAAAGTTCCCGAAAAGGTTGGCCGCATATATCTCGCTGCCCCTGCCGCACATCGAGGCATCGCTTCTCGAATTGGAACGCGCCATTGCGATGCCCGGGATGGTCGGAGTAACACTGCATTGTTCGATTTTAGGCAAGTCGGTGGCTGCCCCCGAATTCGATCTGATTTACGAAGAGTTGAATCGTCGCGGGACGATATTGTTCCTGCATCCCTGTCGCAATGGAATCTGCTCCGCGCTGGTAAATGATTATCATCTGGCCGAGGCGGTCGGTACCTCGGTCGAGGACACACTGGCGGTGCTTCACATGATCGTCAGACGCATCCCATACCGATATCCAAATATCCGGATCATTGTCCCGCACTTGGGTGGAATGCTCCCCATGCTGCTCGAACGTCTGGATAATCAACTGCCCAAAGTGCACCCGGATCTTATCGAACCCCCGAGCGCTACCGCGCGGCGCTTCTGGTACGACACGGTCTCGCATGGATCAGCAGCGGCGCTGCGATGCGCTTGCGATGCGTTGGGAAGCGAGCGCCTAGTCCCAGGAAGTGATTTTCCCTTCCTGCTCTTTCACCAGCCGTACGGGCGCGCGTTTACATACATAGAGACGGCTGAGATTCCTCGGGTGGATGTCGAGCGAATTCTCCGCGGCAATGCGCAACGCCTATTCGGGCTTGCGCAGAGCCTTTGCTGATCGAAGCAAGCAACGTGGCGTGCGCCCGTGTCTAGGACCCCTCAAGTTTGCGCTGCGATCGGCGAAGCCTTTTCGAGCAGCATGCTTTTGCTCTTCGTCGTATTCGGGTCGCGCTGCGTAACCGAGCACCTCGGCGAACTGGGAGTTCCCGTCAGCTTTGGCGCCTTCGTATTAGGAATCGCGCTGTTATTAGATTGCCTGCAACGGCTCTCATCAGCCAGGAAAGCATAGTGCGCTCACTTCGCTCCGATCTGCGCATCCGTTTCGCTTTAGGCAATCGGTCCGCTCCGAATTTTCTAGACCACCTCTGAGAGCGTACCGTGATCAGGATGCTCGTTGCCAGCAATGAAGCGAAATGCGACCGAGTCGTGAGTCGCACGCTCGATGGCCCGGCTGGAAAATACCTTCGTCGCGTACCCGTAGACCATCAGCCCCAGCAACATCGCCGGGTGATACGAGGCCGAGCCCGATCCGCGGTAGGCTTTCACCAGATCCGACAGATCCAGTCCATCAATGACTTCCACTACGAACCGCGCCAGGTGTCGCTGCGGCAACCACTCATCCACCGAGGGTGGCAACAGGAATCCGGTATGGCGGTTGATCGGTCGAAAGTTGCTCATGCTTTCTCAGTTCCGCTAACGAGGTGACCGCTCATGATTATCGCCTACTTCGACCAATTAAGCCCGACAGGCTCCTGATATGGAACGACCGGTCAAGCGTTGAATGTGGCACCTCTGCCCCTCCCCTTCGTTGGTGAAGCAGAACAGACAGCGGCCGAGGCGAGCAAATGCGACGGTTGATCACCCTGATATTCGCGGATCGGGACAAGCCCGCCGTCATAATCGTGATTCGTCGGGAGCTGCCTCGGACTAGGGGCGTGAGTTGGGCCCTGGGGGCCTGTCACATAGGAGCGCACCAGGATTCTCCTTTCCGTGTACCCGCTCAGCCGCTGTCCGCTCTGCTTCACTGTTGAACCTGCGTTCGCTCAGTTTACGCGGTGCGCCGCTTTTTCGGGCTCGCACTCATCGATCGTTCGATCTGCACACCGATGGCCCAGATAAATCCCAGCAGCTCCCGACCCACCGCCGTGACGACCTTCTGTTTGGCCTTGCCCTTGGCGCACAGC
>JBOIAD010000106.1:0-1978 GCA_050738795.1 Steroidobacteraceae bacterium | reverse complement strand
ACTCCAAGCTCGGCGCCTCGACTCGCAATGTATCCGTTCAACGAATCAATCTCGGTTTGTTTGCGCCGGCTGATGTCCTGCGCGGTCGATGATCGTGCCTGCGGCATCTGCGTAGCGATTTGCATGGCGCTGGCCAGGGCATCCGGTGGGTGCTCGAGACCTGGAAGCTCTATTCGGGCGGCCCGGGCGACCGCGAATACCTCTTCGACGAGGGTCTGGACGAGCCTGCGTGCGTCACTACTCTCGGCAATCTCGCCATAGCGCGCCTGACCGAGAGCGGAAATGGCATTCAGGGCGCAATTGGAGATCAGCTTGACCCATAGTTCGCCCTCGATGTTGCCGGAAATCCGGCAAGATATTCCCGCGTGGGCGAAGGTTTCCGCAATATCTCGAGTGTCGTCGCACTCGGGACCCAGGATCAGGTCGCCACGTCCGACGTGTTTCACATGTGCCGGGGCGGGTTTCGATGCCGCAACGTAGACGACTGCCGACAGCACGTTCACCTTTACAGCCGTAGCAATCTGCTCGGCATTGCCTACCCCGTTCTGCAGGCTGAGTACCACTGCTTCGGGTCCCAGAAACGGCGCCAACTGGCGGGCGGTGGTGAGGGTGTCCGCCGTTTTCACGCAGAACAGGACAAGATCCGCCCCGCGGACCGCGGCCATCTCAGTCGAGACTTCAACGCGCACGGTCTTCTGAAACTGCAGCGTGTCGAGCAGCAGCCCGCTGGTTGCGACAGCGTCCACGAATGCTTGGCGGCCGATCATCACGACCGGCGCGCCGGCCAGCGCGAGCAAGCCGCCGAAGTAGCCGCCAACCGCTCCCGCCCCGACGACCGCAATTCGTGGCCAGCTTGGCCGCGGCGTATCCAGATTCCTTCCGGAGACAGCGGAATTGGATGTCATCCTGCCCTCCGGCAGCCGCACCGTCGTTTGCAAATGATGCCTATCCGATAGCGCGCAGCGCACCAATCAGCGTGTCCAGCTGCTCGTCGCGGACGTTCAAGTGAAATACGAACCGAATCGTCTGTTTGTCCACGCTGAGAGCCTGAATGTGCTGGCTTTTCAGCTTCTGCAGGAATTCTTGCGTATCGACGCAGTCCTGGAGCCGGAAAATCACGATGTTCGTCTCCACGGGAAGGACCGCCGATATGTACGGCAGGGTCCGCAATTCCTTCTCCAGAGCCTTCGCTTTCGCATGGTCCTCGTGAAGGCGGTTCACGTGATGCTCGAGCGCATACAATCCCGCCGCGGCCAGATAGCCCGCCTGACGCATTCCACCGCCCATGACCTTCCGGTAACGATGGGCCTTCATGATCAGCGGCCTGGAACCGATCAGCAATGAGCCTGCCGGCGTGCCGAGCCCCTTGGACAGACAGATTGAGATGGTATGGAACAGCCGCCCGTATTGTCGCGGCGACTCGCCTCGGGCGATCAGGGCATTGAACAGGCGCGCGCCATCCAGATGCAATGCCAGCCCATCCTCATCGCAAACCGCGCGAATGCGCTCGATCTGCCGGAGGTCCCAACAGGCGCCCCCGCCCTTGTTGACGGTATTCTCGATGGCCACCAGGCGAGTCCACGGCAAATGAGAGTCATCGCGTGGATTGATATGGTCGCGGACCTGCTCTGCCGTAAATCGCCCGTTATCGCCTTTGAGCAGCCGCACCGAGGCACCGCAATTTGCGGCAATGCCGCCGCCTTCGTTCAGATAGATGTGCGCCAGCTCGTCGCAGATGACCTCGTCGCCCGGTTGCGTATGGACTTTGATGGCTATCTGATTGGTCATGGTGCCTGTAGGACAAAACAGTGCGGCTTCCATGCCGAACAGTTCGGCCGCCTTGGTCTGTAAGGTGTTGACGCTCTCGTCCTCACCGTAGACGTCGTCGCCGACGCTTGCCTGCATCATCGCATCCAGCATGGCTGGCGTCGGGCGCGTGACGGTATCGCTACGAATGTCAATCATTTGCGCAAGACCT
>JBOIAD010000105.1:0-22462 GCA_050738795.1 Steroidobacteraceae bacterium | reverse complement strand
GCAGAAACTGCACCGCTCGCGACACCGTTGAGCTCGGCGGTATGGCGATCAAGACAGGCTCTGGGTCCAGTATGAGCGCAAGTCTGCGATTCAACCGAGTACGCTGCGAAGACGCCGGCCAAGATAGTAGTCGACCCGGTGAGATTGGTTTTCGATGTTCGCCTGTGTGATAAAGTGACACGAGAGCTGGCACTCGGCAAACAATCAATCGGCTGGCGAGGGAGCATCAATGCGCAGCTATTCAATGATCATCGGGATCGGATTGCTGTGGGCCGCGCAGGGAATCCAGGCCAAACCGCGCCAGTCCGTGCAGTACACCGTCACGCCAATCGACTTCCCGGGCTCCGGGGGCACCACGATGGTGACCGGGAACAATAACGCCGGGGCTATCATTGGCGGGGTTACTTCGAGTTCGCAGCAAACCCGCGGTTTCATCGAGCTCCTCGGGATCTACTCATGGCTGCCCAGCCCGGCCTGCAAGACCGCGGTCTGTGACACAACGCCGCTGGCCATCAATTCTCTTGGAGATATTGCAGGCGAATTCTCGGACGACGTTCAGCACCGGGCCGTGTTTGTGATCCGTGGCGGGCTGTTGCTGCAGCTCATCCGTGTTCCGAGCTCCAGCAATCTGTCCCTCCTCGGCGGTTTGAATGACCGGGGTGATGTCGTTGGGTTCTTTCAGACCGACAGCGGCGTGATCCGCATGTTCGAGTACAGCGGATTGAAATTGAGTGTGCCCGCCGTGCCGACAGATTTCGTGGACGTGGCCGCCAAGGCCATCAATAACAGTGGTCAGATCACCGGAAGTTATGACAACGCCACGGGTCTGCACGGCTTCCTGGACACGCGCGGCACCTTCACTCGCCTCGACGTGCCCGGCGGGCTCGACACGAGTCCCGTTGCGATCAACAAGTCCGGTGACCTGGCCGGCAACTATTCGATGTTGTCGAGCGCCGGAGTACTCGTGCAACGCGGCTTCCTGTTCACTCGCAGACAATACACCAGCGTAGATTTCCCAGGAGGCTCAAATACCCTGCCCAGCGCGCTGAATGACGCGGGCACAGTTGCAGGGACCTACGAGGACCCGGCAGTGCCCGCTCCGTTCAATACGAACGCCTTCGTTTTTCAACGCGGCAAGTACGTCCGACTGCCGCTGCCTGGAGCGGCCCAGAGCGTCGGCGCGATCAATTCGCGCGGCGAGGTGGTCGGGACGTACTTCGATCCTGGCTGTCCCTTCAGCTGCACTGTCCATGGATTTCGCGCCACGCCGGCGCACGCGGAGCGGTAATGCTCAGCGCGGCATCGGTACGAAAAAGCCTTCCTTCTCCAGCTTCGCCCACACCTCCTGAATAACAGCCGCGGCGCGGGCTACGATTTTCGATTCTTCACCGACCAGGATCCTGCCGTCTCTGAGCTGCCAGTTGCCATCGGTCATGACGTTGCGCACGGACAGGCCATTGGCGTAGAGCAGATTGTTGTAAGGTTCGCGAGGCAACGTGCCATTGCCGACCAGCAGTCCACTGACATCGACCGTGCAGAGGTCGGCCTTGGCGCCCGCTTCGATTCGCCCCAGATCGTTACGTCCCAAACCTCGCGCACCGCCCAGAGCGGCACTCTCCAGAGCATTCCAGATCGTCGGCTCTTTCATCGGTACAGGGCTCGTGGCGCCGAGTAATTGCGCCCTGGCCCGGCCCTGCATGACGCCCAGTTTGATGTTTTCGAGATAGTCGTTGGAATGCGTGTCCAGGCCGATGCACGTATTCACACCCGCGGCCAGCGCTTCGGGATAGGGTTGGCTGGAGGGCAGCACGCTGGCGCCGGCGGCGGAGGGACAATACGCAAACGTAAATCTATTGCGCGCCAGCACCGGCAGGTCGTTGGCCAGATCGATGCCGAGCAGATGGGCTCCGAAGGTCGGGGCACTCAGCAGACCGAGCTCCTGCAGAACGGGAATCTCGAGTTTGCCCCAGAGGCGCAGCAGCGCCTTGCGATCCTTCTCTTCCCAATCGTTCTGGATATGAATATGGATGCCGTTGCCAATCTGCCGTGCGGCGGCCCGAATTGCCGCAAACGTCGCACGCGTGTGCACGGAAGTCACCGCTGGCGCCATCATCGGGCGAATGCGGCCGCTTTCCGTACCGTTGACTTGCAGCGCGTACGCCAGGTTGGCTTGAATTTCAGCCAACGTAGCGGCTTCCGAGTCGGTCAGGACCTGGTCATCGGCGCGGCCCCAGATGGGCAGCAGGCGCTTCATTCCTGGAACCATGCCGCCGGGAAACCCCCGGATGCCGAATCGGCCCGCGACGCGAACGTAGGACTTCATCTGCTTGAGGCTGAGCGACATTTCGACCTGACTCGTGCAGCCGCTGCGGAGCATCTCCGCCAGATTCAATGCCGTCAGATCGTCGAGCTGGGCGTCACTCAGATCTTCCATCAACTGCATGGGACGCAGCAGCGAGCGACTTGGAATCGCGCTATCATCGGAGCGGACCGAAGCGAACGAGTTTTCCTCGATGAATCCGCGCGTCATCGTTCCAGCGGCGCTATGCGTATGGCCCGAAATGAACCCCGCCAGCAGGATCTGGCCTCGAGCTGCGACGCGTGAATCGTTGCTGCGGCGATGCGGGCGGATTACCTCGATGCGATCGTCCTGCACGACAACCTCGAAGTCGTGCAACATTTTGAGTCTGCCGCCATCAGGCACGATGACCCAACTGGGCTCGATAACGGTCGTCCTGCTCCGGTTCCGGGGTCGCCTGATGTCTTCATCGCGCTGAGCAAAAACCCGGGGATCGTTAACAGCGAGCAGCGGCGATTCCAGTATTGGCCTACTGGCGCTTCCAAAACGAGCGGACCCCGCGGTTCCGTTTGCCACCGCACACAAGGCACAACCGGACTGCGGTGCGAGATCGGGCGCAAGGGAGGCTCCCCGCAATGTCTGGCCGAGCGCGAACGACCGGTGAGCCAGCGACGTCAGCCCGGTGACTGCTGCGACAGCGATAAAATCTCGCCGATTGAGGTGCCGCACAGAGTTATCCGAGGTAGTGGAGAATTCGCGACCGTCAGTCTGAACCCGGAAGGCGTCGGAAGCTAGAAACTGACGCGCAGGGTTGCACCGACCCAGCGCGGTCGGCCGTATTGCTGCAACGTATAGCCGTTGCCGGCAATCGGCCCATTGAACGTCCGATATTCGCGGTTCGCGATGTTCTTACCCCAGACCGAGATGGAATACCGGTCGTTATCGGTCGTGTAGGCCAGCCGCCCATCGATGACTCCGTACGCGCCTTCGGCCGAGGTCGGATTGTTGTCAATTTGCAGAAACTGCCTGGTCAGGTAGGTGAATTCGCCCTGCACTGACAGGTGCCCGTGCCAGAGCGGCCACTGATAACGCGCCATGCCGTTGAGTTGCGCGTGGGGCGCCAACGCCATTTGCCGGTCGCCGAGCTCAACGGTGGCGCCGGTGAAACTGTCCTGTGCAGTCAACCCTACCAGATTCGTGTGCAGCAGCTCGAGGCCGAGGCGCACATCGAACTGTTCGGTGGGGCGCGCCTGCAGTTGCGTCTCGAAGCCGTAAATCTGCGCATTCTTATTGGATAACTCGTTGAGAAGATTCTCGAACGAGAACGCCTGAAAGCCCTTGTAGTCGTAGTAGAAAACGGCTGAATTCACGCGAGCCTTGCCGTTCCATTGCGTCGATTTGAATCCCAATTCGTACGCCGTCAGGACTTCCTGCCCCACTGGAATGGTGGTGGGATCCCGCGGGCCGTTCAATCCCGGATCCTGGTTGAAGCCCGCGCTCTTGATGCCGCGGGCCCAGGAACCGTACAGCATCCACAGTTCCGTCGGTCGCCACTGCAGCTCGGCGCGACCCGAAACGCTGTTGTTGTCATGGACCGCCAGGTCCCCGACAGTCGCGGGCGAGAAATCGATGATGGGGTTCGGAGGGAATCCGAACTGTACCGCAAGGCCGCTTTCGTCGTCGGCGATGAGGTCGAACGTGCGCTTGTCGTGCGTGTAGCGCAGCCCCGCGATGGCGGTCCACTGAGGGGCGAAATCGTACTCGAGCTGACCGAAGGCGGCGCCCGATTGCGTATCGTCGCGCACAAAGGCCTGCCCCGTTATGAAGCCGACTCCCGTCAAGTCGACCTTCGGTCCGGAGCGCACGATGCGGCCGTAGTAATACAAGCCTGAAGTCCAGCGCAAGGGCGCGGTGCCGCCATCGAGGCGCAGTTCCTGGCTCCATTGCTGGCTATTGGCCAGATCGTCCACCTGTATTCCGGCAACCGGGCCGGCATCGGAATCCTCCTGATACAGCTTGTTGACGTTCTGGAATGCCGTGATCGAGGTAAAGTTGAATCCCGTGAATTTTTGCTCGAACGTCACGGTGGCGCCAAATTTCTGCAGATCGGACAGCCCCTGCCGGTTGTTATCGATCGACCACGGGTTCGGATCACGGTCAACGTAGCCGAGGCAGTCCGCTCCGGGAGTGCCCGGGCAGAGGGGATTGACCGCATTGCCCGGAAGGAACTCGACCGTATGTCCGTCGGGCGCCAGAAAGACGGAACCATGTTTGTAGGGCGTAGGTATGAATTTCGCGTCATTGTAGTAGACACTGAACAGCAAGGAGCCCTGGTCGTTGACCGTCGCCTGCATTTGCAGGCGCACGCCGTATTCATTGCCGCTGCCTGCAGCGGCGACGCCGGGGAAGTGCTCCGTCACGTAGCCGTTATTCTCCAGGCTCACCGCGGAGAGCCGAACCTTCAGCCACTCGTTCACGGGCCCCGATACCGCGCCTTCGAAGCGCCGCAAGTCGAACTCACCCAGCGATACTTCGCCGTAGGCCTCCAGCTGATCAGTGGGCTTGCGGCTGATGAAATGGACCAGGCCACCGGTAGTGTTGCGGCCGTACAGGGTGCCCTGCGGCCCTTTCAGTACTTCGACTCGCTCGATGTCGAACAACTGGCCGTTGTTGCCGGCCAGAGTGGCTTGATAGACGCCGTCGAAGTACATGGCCACGGGCGCCTCGTTGAACGCGGAGAAGTCGTTCAGCCCGACTCCCCGCAGCGCGAACGTCATGGACACATCATCGTTGGCGTTTTGATTGAAACTCAGGCCCGGCGTTTGTTTGGTCAGGTCCTGGGCATTCGTGATGCCCAGATCGCGGATGTCCGCTGCGGAAAACGCCGTGATCGATAGCCCGACATCCTGCGGGTTCTGTTCGCGTTTCTGCGCCGTGACCACGATCTCGTCGAGCGCGTCGGTTTGGCGTGCAATCTGGGCCATCACAGGGGCCGAGAGCAGCAGCGTGATTGCTACGGCAATGGCAGCAGCGGCGGTCTTGTGAACGATCATTTGGCGCTCCCCCATCCGGATTTCTTGTACTTCGGCCTCATTTATCAGTTGAGCCACGCGGGTTCTCTTCTATCATGCGTGTTCGCAATTGGGAACATATTTCCTGAAAATGAACGAATGGAGTCTCCATTCAGGCTTCGCGCTGATCGCATTCCAATCGGGAAGGGCGGTTCAAGGCGACGTCATTTCCAGATAATACTATTCTATTCAATTGGTTGAATGGATATAGTAGGCGTCGTTCGCGCCGCGGACCCAGCTTTTCCGCGGTCTCGAGGCGTTAATGGCTCCTGGCAGCATCGCGTAGATTAGAAAATGTTTTCTATATGGGATCACCTTCGCTAAGCTCAGCAACGGCACCACATCCAGGATCGCGCGGCAAGGGAGAACCTGAAGCACATGCACACGGCCGATTTGTCCCTTGCAGCGGCACGCGCGTTGGACGCGAACGACCCGCTCGGCAGGTTCCGGGAAAAGTTTCTTCTGCCGCCGGGATTAATCTACCTGGACGGCAATTCTCTCGGTGCCCTGCCCCGCGCAGTGATCGATCGCATCGGTGGGGTCATTCAGCAGGAGTGGGGCTGTGGTCTGGTGCGGAGTTGGAACTCGTGTGACTGGATCAATTCGGCCACCAACCTGGGGAAGAAAGTTGCGCGCATCATCGGCGCTCAGCCTGACGAAGTCGTGGTGACCGATTCGACGTCAGTCAACCTCGCGCGACTGGTATTGACCGCGCTGCAGCTGCAGCCGCGACGGACGCAAGTGCTCTCGGAGACCGGCAGCTTTCCAACTGACCTTTACGCCTGCGAGGGGGCGACAGGCATCTTCGGTCGCGGCCGAAGTCTGCGCTTGATGCCGCGTTCCCGACTGCTGGACGCGATCAGCGATTCCACCGCACTCGTCATGTTGACCCATATTCACTACAAGACCAGTGAAGTCCATGACATGGCGGAAATCACGCGGGTTGCCCAGTCTCGCGGAGCTCTCGTGCTGTGGGATCTGAGTCACAGCGCAGGTGCCGTGCCCGTTGATCTCAACGGCGCCGGCGCCGACTTCGCGGTCGGCTGTGGCTACAAGTACCTGAACGGCGGCCCGGGTGCACCCGCGTTTCTGTATGTCTCCCGCAAGCACCTGCCACGCGCCCAGAACGCGATCTGCGGCTGGCTTGGCCACGCCCGGCCCTTCGATTTTACGGATGAATACGTTGCGGCAAGCGGTATCCGGCGTTTCCTGGCCGGCACGCCGTCGATTCTCGCCAACTGTGCGCTCGAGGTCGGCATCGACCTGGTCCTGGAAGCAGGAATCGAGCGCATCAGCGCCAAATCGCAGCGACTGAGCGATTTCTTCCTCACGCTGGCGGCAGCTTGGTGCGAGGACTACGGGCTCAAATGTGTCAGCCCGCTCCGGGCGGAACAGCGCGGCAGCCATCTGTCATACACCCATCCTCACGGCTACGAGATCATGCAGGCGCTGATCAGCGAGTCGGTGATAGGTGATTTCCGTGCTCCGGATATCATCCGATTCGGGTTTACACCCTTGTATACCCGCTTCGAGGACGCCTGGATTGCTGCTCAGAAGCTGCGCGGGGTTCTGGAGGAAGAGCTCTGGCGCGCGCCGCGCTTTGCAGTACGAGCGGCGGTCACCTGAGCGATCCGAGCTCCCATGTCCGGCAAGACCGGTCCGCCGACCGGAAAGACTCAAAGAAATGCGCTAGCGAGGAATGCAACACGCGAGGCCGTCATCGTGAACCGCCGCTGGAGCTTGCAGCTTTCACCTGGTCCGGGTCGACGAAAACATGGGTGGTAAGCGCCAGGACGCGCGCAACTGGCTCCGCACCGGCATTCACATAGACATGACCTGATGTGCTGTCCATATAGATGCAGTCGCCCGCATCCAATCGAGTGGGGCGATAGTCTTCGGTATGCACCTCGATGGAGCCGGACAAAACGAACGCGAACTCCTCCCCTTCGTGAGCGATCAACCCGCCGGCTTGCTCCCGAGTGCGAGCCGTGATTTCCATGATGCCCACATTCATCTTTTTGTTGGCGAGCTCGCCGCACAGCATCTCGAAGTCATACCTCGCCGTGATACCTTTGGGACCTTCGCCTTTGCGCGTAACCGCGCGGCGCCCCGTGCGAACATCGACCGCATTCGCTGTGAAAAGCTCACTGAGCTCGAGGCCCAGTCCGGCAGCGAGCTTTGCCAGCTGGACATAACTCAGGGTGGCTAGATTGTTTTGTGCCTTCGAGAGCGTGGAGATCGGGATACCCGTCATGCCGGCCAGCTCACGGAGGCTCAGATTCCGAGTCTGACGGATCTGCCGGATCCGCCTGCCGAGGTTCGGCGCGGCGAATTTCGGCAAAGCTTTGTGGGCCTTGATTGCGACCTCCCGACGCACTGTCATGGGTTCCCTTCTATTGGCGACTGGCGGAACAGGCCGATACTAGGGGGCATGACTCCATAATTCCAGCCGGTGATGAATCGACCCGAATCAGGGCAGGCATCGCCGACATGTCAGCTGCGCCCGGCGAAGCAATGACCTCGCACTCGCATCAATCCAGGGATCGGGTTGGATTGTCAGGAGCAGCATAACCTGTCTCCTGGAGCGCGTCAGCCGGGTAATTATCGGCAATTTTGCCTGCCTCACCCGAGCGGCAACTGGTGTGGGCGCACGAGCAGATGCCAGCCCTGGTGCTCCTCCAGAATCAGTGCGATCGCCGCCTCGATCGATTCCCTGAGTATGGACGCATTGCGTTGCGAGCCGCCCGCCGCGCTGGCCTCGCGAATGCGCTCGATCGACCCCCGCAGCCGCACGGCGAGCTGTTCGGAGGTGTTGCCCAATCGATAGGCTTCGGATTGCGCGAGTGCGCCGTGAAGCGAGGCGCCCAGCGCAGGAAAGAAGGTCGTCAGCAGGGTCAGCCACAGTGTATGGATCACCAGGTGAAGCAGCGCCCCGAGAGCTGTCAGGCCGAACAGCCAGGTGCTCAGGGCATGCACCCGATGCAGCAGCGCGTGCTGTCTGGCCGCGACGCCATGGTGGTACTGCACCTGTTGGGTCAGAATGCTGATGGTCCACTGGATGTAGCTTGCGACGAAATCCGGATCAGACCACGCGTTTGCGAGAAGTTGACGGATCATCGGCTCATTGCGCGCGCAGAGCGCCGCGACATCATCCGCCGCGCGCACGTGCTGATCCGGATCGAACACGCGAACATACCAGTTGGGTTCGGTGGGCGGAGCCGCGAAATCAAGCAACGGGGCGAGCAAGGGCAGATACCACGCCAGCTCGGCCGTCGTGCGTGCGCGCAGCCATTGTTCCTGCCAGTGATGCCGATGACCTTGCCAATAGATCGCGCTGACCGTACCGATTACGAGCACCTCGCCTAGCGCCCAGAAGGCCCCGTACGAATGTAGCTGGTGCCTCGGACTATCCCAGCCGAGTGCCAGCGGCAGGACTGCAAACAGCACGGCAATGGCGCTCAGCAGATAGATGGCCCAGAAGCCGCTGCGATAACGATTTCCATAGTGCAACGCGCGCTGGTCAAAGCGCTTGTGCTCAGGCGCAATCGACTCGATCAGGGGCATGAGTGACCGCGGCGGTGGAGTCAGCGGGGGTGGCACCACCGCCTCCAGCCGTGCTCCAACCAGCAGCAGCCGCTGAATTGCCTGGTGCAGCGCCATGAACGGGTCAGCCGATGATCTCGTAGGTCGTGGCGAAGATGGCTTGCGAGACGATGCCCAGGCTGCCATCGCCATAGTCGACCAGCCAGTCACCGGCACGGCCGCTCAGGCGTGATACACCATCGGCCAGCACAACCTCGAAGGCTTCCGTCATCTTCACGCCCATGATGCGATTCGGCAGACTGACGTACCGCCCTGCTTCACCGGCACTGGTCGGCGGTACTGGCCGGTATTTTTCGGCGAAGCGCGCGCGCGAAACGCGCCAGTGCTCGCCCTCGGTACCCGTCAGAATCGCATCTCCAGGGTTCGCGTGCACGAGGCCTTCATGAGTTTGCACGGTGCAGGAGACCGGCGTGAACCGCACCTGGACTTCCTGTATGAGCTTTCGCGCGAGCACTCTTCGGGGGTCGGTGCTGACCTGGCTCGAGTACCCGCGTTGCGCGCTCGAGCGAAACAGCGGCACCGGGCCGGCGCTCACCCCGGGCTCCGCCTCACCGTGGAAAGACTGGTTTGCGCGGTTGCGCTGTGCCGTGCCTGTTGTATGAGCTCGCGCCATAGCGCCACGTCGTGCAGTGGGCGCAGCGCGGGTGCCACGCCATTCAGCAGGCTCGCTGCCTCCTGCAGCAATGCGGCTCTCGCCTTGGTGTCGGTGAGAGACTGGGCGTAGAGCGCAGCTGCCAGTTCCACCGGCAGCCACTGATCGCCATGGTTCTTGCGCGCAAGCTCCCGCTGGAACCGGACTACTGGAGCAATGACCTGTGCCGCTTCGGCCAATCGACCCTGGCGGGCCACAGCCATCGAGAGCCACATGGAGATTTCGCCCAGATCGCGCCGATCGGGAATGGTCACGGCGCCCCACACCTTGTGGTTCGCCAGGGCGACACGCTCTGCCTGCTCAGCGGCTGCGAAATCGCCGAGTCGATATCGGGTTCGGCCCTCGAGGTGCGACGCGACAAACAGGCTGACGCTCCGTTGCTGTTCCTGGAAGTCACCGTGCGGCCTGGCACCCTGCAACCGCTTCGCGGCGTCAGCAGCAATCCGCGAGGTCGTCGGTAAGTCGTCGCGCTCGAATGCCATCTCGGCCGACGGAAGCTCTGCCATGGCCTCAGCGATCACCAGAGCTATGCTCCCCGGCTGCTCGTGCTGCTTCAGGGTCGTCAGGAAAGGCTCGCCGGCCGCTACAGTAGCTGCAGCCGCGGCACTGTCACCGAGCTGTGCCTGGCGGACAGCCGTGATCGCCATGTCGTAGGCACGCACGATGAAGAACGCGGTGCCGCCAGCGGTCGCCCGTCCGAAGTCATCGAGTGACTTCAGATAGGAGGTGACGGCTTCACGCAGTCGGCCCGCATACCACAGGCAATCCGCGGTGGTCTGGCGCGCGGATCCAAGATTGTTGAGCGACACAGTGTTCCTGGGATCGAGCTTCAGGAGCGTCAGTGAGACCTGCTCGCCGCGCTCACTGATACGCGCGGCCCCGATCGGATCCAGATCGTTCTCGGCCACGATGGCAAGATTGCTCAGGATGACCTGCTGTGCATGCAGGGCCAACCGGAAGCCGGGTCGCTGCTCGAGAACCTTGTCCGCCAGTTGCACCGCGTCTTCGCCAATGCGGCGCGCTTCATCGTTGTTACTCTGGCCTATGAGCGCACCCACGAGCCACGCACTCGCTTCTGCATAATTGGCGCCCATCTCGAGACTACTCAGATCGTGCGCACCCAGATCCCAGGCGAGGCGCCGGGCCTGCTCCTCGGTACGAGCCGCGTTTTCGTTCTGATTGGCGTTCGTCTGCTCAAATCCGATGCGAACCAGCGTCTCCAGGTAAGCGCGCCGTGCAGCGATCGACGCCTTGGGTGCCAATGCAAGGGGCCGCAAGAGATCTGCCGCGCGCTTGGCCGAAGCCGGGCCAGCAGGATCATTGCGATTGTCCAGTATCGTGGCCTGAATGGCGTAGCCGCGCGCCAGAGCGATCGTGGTCGCCTGCGACTGGTCGCCTCGAGCGCGCAACTGCAGCAGCAGTTGCACGGCTTCCGCAACGTTCGCACTGCCGATGTTCAGGTCGCCCAATTGCCGCATCGCCCGGGCGTGGTGTATCAGGGCGAGTGCGCCATTGCGGGTCGTCTCGATGCCTTTGAGGGGAGCCGGCAGGGCGTGAAAGTAATCAATCTGGCGCTGGGAGAATTCCGCCACGGTGTTGAGCCGTCCGGAGCTCTCCAGCTCTCGCGCGAAATCATCGGCCAGGTAGCCCAGGAGCTGCTCGGCCTGGGCCCGCGCCTGCTCGGCCATGGCCCGTGTCTCCTGGGCCTCCCGCTCGGCCCGGTGGGCTCGCTGGCTGCTGAAGAAAGCGGCGGCCGCCGCAGCAATCGCCACGACCGCCAGAACCGTACAGGCACTTGCTATCTGTCGTGCGCGCACCAACGCGCGCCGGGCCGCGAGCTCGCGGGCATGCTGCTCCGCAAGCAGCCGCTCCGTAGCCTCGCGCGCCTCGCGCTCATGGCGTTGATCACGACTGGCCTTGACGACACTGCAGAGCACGTCGTGCGTCAGCTCGACGCGCCGGATATCGAGGCGCTCTTCAATCCGCAGCAGCCGCCGGTTAACGAGCTGTGCAAGGGTTCCGGGCGTGGCGCCAGCCGCCGCAAAGCGGCTCAACAGGCGCTCCTCGGCCACGTTCTCGCGAAAGCCCGAAGCCGTCAGAAGATCGTCCTCGATGATGTGACGCACGGCTTGCGGCTGGTCGGCCAGCGCGCGCTCATAGAAGTTACTGAGAATGGTTGCGTGCGAGCCCGCCAGCAGGTCGAGGGAAATCTCGCTGCGACCTTGAGCGATCCGTGCATCGTTCAGCTCGCGGCAGATGAGGCTCAGAAGCGACGGCTCGACTTCGGCGTTCGCCAGTTCCGCCCCACCGGCCACGAAGCGCACGATTGCAGCGGCCACCTCTTCGGACACGAGTCCCTTGCCCGGCTGCAGCACCGCGGCCAGCGCCTGCGTGCCTGTCATCGGTGCGAGCCGCAGACGATTCTGCGAAATGCTGGGGATCGCCTTCTTCAGGCCCTCGAGCGGCGCGAGATAATCCTCGCGAAGCGCGATCAGTACACGATAGTCACTGCGTGCAAAGTCGAAGTGCTCAGCGGCGGACTCGTCCTCGTCGAGCTTCGCCTCGAGCTCCTTCGGCGGCCGATTCTCGACCAGGTCTGCCAGCTCGGACACGAAGCGCGCCGCCCGGGCGCGACCGAATTCGTCGCTCTGCGCAAGCGTGAAGATCTCCTCGAACTGATCGAAGATCAGCAGGGGAATGAGTGTGGCGCCTGCGTTGTCGCGCAGCACATCATCGCGATGGTGCAGGAACTCCCAGAGCGATTCGCCCTCGACCGCCACGCCCGCTTGCGTCCAGCTACCGGCGCGCTGTGCGGCTTGCTTGATGACCTGCTTGATCTGCTCGGCTGGTTCCGGAGTCTCTCGGCCGTAATCGATGCGCACGTAGATCGGGCAGTATCCCTGGGCGCGTAGACGGGGTGCGAGCCCGGCACGCAGTATCGAAGTCTTGCCCAGGCCCGATTGACCGAAGAGCACCGTGAGCAGCTTACGCTGCACGCGCCGCGCGAGCTCGGCGACCTCCTCCTCGCGGCCGAAGAAGTACGCGCGCGTCTCCTCCGTGAAGGAGGCCAGCCCGAGCCACGGATTACTCGCATCGACCGGGTCGGTCAGATCCGCAGCCGCGAGCTGGACGGCTGCAGCACTCATGCGGACCGGGCCCGCATGAAGTCCGCCAGACGGCGCGCGAATTCAGGTGGAACCACCCCGCCGGCAAGTTGCGAGAAATGCAAAGCCTTGAACCTGTCGGGCACCAGCGCCTCGGCGGCACTCGTGGCATCGATGCTCACGGGCAGAATGAAAAGCGCGCCGTCGGCCATGTTGCGCGCCCGATCCATCGCATAACTCCATTCGCGCCGAAAGTAACCCTCGAGGCGGCGCTGGGTGGCCGCGGAGACGACCGGGATGAAATACGAGCAGCGCGCGATGTTGCGCTGGATCTTGCGATCATAGTCGTCACCGCCCTCCAGACGATCGATGTCGAACCACGTCGTGACGCCGGCGGCCTCCAGCCCCGCCTTGATCTGCTGGACTGCCGGAAGGTCCTCGCGCGCGTAGCTGATGAACACGGCATTGTCGGGCATCTCGCGCTCGGGCGGCATGAAGCGCGCCGGCGCGGCGCTGGCCGAAACCGGGGCCGGCTTGTGCCGCGCCTGCCAGCGGCGGTGCAGTTCCTCCACGAACCGCTCAGCACCCATGTAAATCCTTGTGCGGACACTGACTTGCTGCAGAAAGGCCATCAACCGATCGTCCTGGCTGCTGTGATCGTCCGCGAGCACTTCGCCGACGTCGCGCGGGTCGGATAGCCGCTGCCGCTTCGCCATGCGCAGGAACAGCCGCGCGAGCCAGTTCGTGAAATTGCTGCCAATGAAGAGCAGGTGGTTGTGCTCGAGCTCGTAAAACAGCTTTTCCGGCACCAGGTGCTCGCTCTGCAACGCGCAGATGAACTCGAGCAGGTCCTCGTCCGAGATGACGTAGGTCGGCGAGGCCGACAGCTTGCCAAACAGGTGATAAACGACCGGACGCTGCAGGCGATCACGTTCCGCCGGCAGATCAACGACCCGATTGGGCGAGTACGACAGCACGTCCGTCGAGGTTGCGCCAGCGAACCGCTCCAGATTGATGGCGGCCTCGAGCAAGGAATCGAATGTCGTCGAGACGAACAGATCGAAGTCCGTGATGGCCGCAAGGCGGCGCAGCGCCAGCGGCGGCTCGAAATTCGCATCCTTGATGATGCTGCGCAGGCGCACATAAGCTTCCTCGCGGCGGCCGCGCGCCGCGAGGAACACGCAGACCACATCGTTGAGCGTGTAAGGCTGCGGCAATTCCGACACGTTGACGTTGAGGCGGCGGGCCAGTTTCTCCGCCACCCAGTCGAACAGCAGGCGCGGGCCCTGGTCGGTTGACACCATGAGAAGCTCGGGCCCCACGATGGGGATAACGCGGCGCTCCTCGATGAAGCTGAGCAAGTCGTCCCACGCGTCGTCATCCAGCGTGCTCATCAATTGCGCAGCCGAACCATTAACCATGACGAGCGCACTCTCGGCGTGTCCGCAGCTTGCAATCACGCATGCCGCAGCAGTAATCCTGGCGCAAAGGAATCGTAGCCCCCGTGAAGCTGCTGGCTAACCGCCAGATCTTACAGATTTTTGTGGTGCGGCGAGTGTGCCGCAACGCCACGCTCGCTGCAATGCTCGACTTTACACCTCCGGTGCAAAAAGCCCTTGCTTTCCAAAAGCGTACGCAAATTAGGGGGGTTGCTGGGTCGCCTCGGTGGCAAGGAAGTGCGCGGGCTGCGTCAGTGCAGTGAGCGCATCACTCACCGACGTCGTATTCGTCGTGTCGCCGCCACCACTGATACGGGGGACTCTGCGGCCAGCCCGGCGGCGAATCTTCCCAGGCTTCCTGCCGGCCATACGGCGTCGCATCGAGAAATCCCCACACATTGCCCAACGCTTCTGAGCCTCGCGCGGACGTGAAGTAGGTGCGAAAGGCAGCATCCCCATCACGCAGGAATACACTCAAGCCGTGGCGCTCGCCAGCAGCGGTCGTCATCCCAAGATCGGCATTGAAGGGGCTGTTGGCCGAGGAGACCCAGCGATGCGGCCAGGACATGCGCTTGCGGTAGGTTTCAATATTTGCAGTCGGCGCGAGCGAGACGAGCGCGAGCGATACGCCGCGTGCATGCAGGTGCACTGGTGTGAACTGACCGATGTTGTCAGTGAACATCGAGCAGCCCGCGCAGCCAGCCGCCGGCCATCCATCGACGCTTGGTGCGAACATGAAGTGATAGAGCAGGAGCTGCCGCCGGCCCTCGAACAGATCCAGGAGGCCGACCTTGCCGCCGGGCCCCTCGAATGTGTACGACTTCTCGATTCGGACCATTGGCAATCGGCGCCGTTGCGCGGCGAGTGCATCCCGTGCACGGGTGAGCTCTTTCTCCCTTGCCAGAAGTGCCTCGCGTGCGGCGACCCAGTCCTCCTGCGAGACGACGTTGGGCCGCGGCACGATCTTTTGGACAGGGAATTTGCTCATGTATGGGTACCTCTTGCCTAAAGACGAACGAACCACTCCCGATCCGACACCTCGATCTTGTTTCGGTGCCGGGCCGGAGGCTCGTAGGGGTTCGGACGCAGCCGGCGGCGGCCATCTTGCGCTCGGCAGGAGAGCTGTGCGTTAAGATGACGCTATCCTTATGCCCAGTCGCAGAAGTCGATGGAGTGTATGGGCCGCCTGAGCATCTTTGACGATGCGAGCGTCTCGCATTCGATGATCCTGGAAGTCGAGCTGGCTGCGCCCTGGTGCGTCTCGATCCCGGCTACGAATGACTCGTTCTGCTACGTCGTTCGGCACGGCACCTGCTGTCTGCAGACCGACGACACGGACGCGCCGCTCCAGCTAGGTGCGGGCGATGTCGTGTCGCTGGTCGCTGGGCAACCTCAGGTCTGGCGCGACTGTCCGGACACCCCGGTTCGGCCGACGGCAAAGTCTTTCTCGGACGCCATCGCCGCGGTTCGATCGAAGCGCCTTCGATCGCAGCCGCGCCACAACGTAACCCGGCTCCTCGTGATGTCCGCGCCGCGCGACTCCAACCGGTTCGTTCCGATCTATCCGAAGCTCGTCGCGATTCCATCCTCCGAGCGGCTCGCGCACGGGTTCCTGGACCGCGTCATTCGCCTCATCGAGCTGGAACACGGCGCCAACCGGCCCGGGAAGGACGCCGTTCTCAGACGCCTTGTCGAGCTCGTCGTCATCGAACTGATCCGCTTCGCGCTACCGCGCCTGGCGCCAGGCGATACGACATGGCTTGGTGGCCTGGCTGATCCCCAGATCGCACAGGCGATCTCCGCGATGCACCGGAATCCGGGGCGCGACTGGAGCCTTCGCGATCTTGCCCGTCAGGTGGGCATGAGCCGTGCCGCATTCGTCGAGCGTTTCGGCCGACTGACCGGCGAGCCACCCCACCAACATCTGCGCCGCCTCCGGCTGCATGCCGCGGCCGCCGACCTCAAGAGGGGTGATCGCTCGATTGCTCAAATCGCGGCCTCCGTCGGATACAGATCGGAAAGCGCGTTCAACAAGGCTTTCGCCAGGGAAATGGGGTCGACTCCGGCCCGCTACAGACGCCTCCATCGTTAAGGACGGCGCGCGGACCCCGCTTGCCCCTGCCGACTTTGCCGTACCTCTGGTGATGATCGCGCAATTGCGCGCGCGGCCAGGATTCTTGTTCGGGCGTCTCCGGTTGGTCTCTCCCACGCTGAATCAGCCCGGCGCGGGCCTATATTGCCGTGAACCAACCTGTCAGTTACGTCAGTGCGGCAAATGAAGGACGGACCGGAGCATCTGCTTTCCCTGCGCGACGGCCGGGCTATGTACATCGACGGCCGGCGGCTCGGTGACCACACCGAACATCCTGCGTTTCGGAATGCCGTCCGCACGGCGGCGGGGCTATACGACCTGCATTGCCGCGAGGACCAGCGTCAGCGGATGACTTTCGAATCACCGACGACGGGCGCACGGGTCAGCCGCATCTGGCAGCTCCCGCGGTCGGCTGAGGAGCTGCGCGAGCGGCGCACGGTCCTCGAAACGATCGCGACGCATACGTGCGGAATGCTTGGCCGCTCCCCCGATCATGTTGCGTCTGTGCTGGCGGGCCTCTTCATGGGGATGGATCTCTTCGAGCGTTACGATCCGGCACGGGCGGGCGCGCTGAGGGACTACTTCGCGTACGCCCGGGATCGCGACCTGTATCTCACCTACGTCATCGTCAGTCCCCAGGCCGATCGCTCCAAGGGAGCGGCGGAGCAGGCGGATCCCTTTCTCGTGTGCGGGGTGTGCGACGAGGATTCGCAAGGGATCACGCTCAAGGGCGCGAAGATGCTCGGCACCGCGATCCCGATGGCGAACGAAGTCATGGTGGCCGCCATCCAGCCGCTCAAGCCAGGCGAGGAGCGCTATAGCGTCACGGCCATGGTGCCGCTCAACGCCTCCGGCCTGCGCCTGCTTTCGCGAAAGTCCTATGAGGCCGCCAGCCGCCACGTCTTCGACAACCCCCTCGCGTCCCGATTCGACGAGAACGACTGCGTGCTCTATTTCGATGAGGTGCGGGTGCCGTGGGAGCGCGTGTTCGTCCATGGCGACGTGAAGATGGCACAGGAGCAGTGGCATTCGATACCGACGCACGTGTACCAGAACTACCAGTGCCAGGTTCGCCTCGGGGTGAAGCTCCGGTTCCTGTTGGGCCTCGCGCGGAAGATCGCGGAAACCAACGGCGTCCTGGGGATCCCGGCCGTGCGCGAGACCCTCGGGCAACTCGCTGCCGAGGTTGCGATGGTCGAAGGACTCGTCTGCGGCATGGAAGCAGGCGGCTACCATTATGGGCCCTACTGGGTGCCGAACCGGCAGATGCTCTACGCGGCGCAAGTGCTGACTCAACAGTTGTATCCGAGGTTCACCGGCACGATCCGCGAGCTCGCCGGCGGGGGGCTCATCATGGTTCCGTCCTCTGTTGAGGACCTGACGAGCGAGGAAACGTCCGACATCGTCGCGCGGACGCAAAGTTCGCCCGCGACGGACGCGGTTGGGCGCGTGAAGCTGATGAAGCTCGCGTGGGATGCGGTGGGATCGGAGTTCGCTTCCCGGCACCTGCAGTACGAGATGTTTTACGCCGGTGCTGCGATGGTTACCAGGGGGCATGCTTATCGCACCTGCGACTGGGACCAGGTAACGGCGCTCGTCGACAAGTATATGGAGACGTACTCGACCTCGGCCGACTACGCGCTTGCCGGAGTCAATCGATGACCATTGAATCGGCCGCCGGTGCCCGTCTCTCGAGCCGGACGCTTCGCGAGGCTTTCAGCCAGTTCACGACCGGCGTCGCCGTCGCGACGGCGCGCAGCACTTCGGGCGAGTGTACGGCCGTCACGGTCAACAGCTTCGTGTCGGTCTCGCTCGACCCTCCCCTGGTCTCGTTCAGTCTGGCGACGCAGGCCCGTTGTCTTGCGGTCTTTCGTGAGTGTGAGTCACTCGCCGTGAGCGTGCTCCGCCATGACGATCAGCTCGTTGCATCGAACTTCGCGCGCCCGAGCAGCTGCCGGTGGGATGGCATGCCGCTGCGAGAAACCTCGGGCGGGTGCCTGGTGATCGCGCATGCACTCGCGGTCTTCCAATGTGTACGCGAAGTCGAACACCTCGCCGGCGACCACGTGATTGTCGTTGCGGGTGTCCGGTCGGTCCGGGTCGGGCCTGCTGCCAGACCGCTCGCCTTCTTCCGAAGCGCTTACGGTTCGTTCACGGCGGACCAGGGCGACGGGCGTGTGCCCGAATCATGCGCACTGGATGGCGGAGAGGTCGCGGTGGGATGGGGGTAAATGATCCATGAAAAGGTTTGATCTCCAGGACATCAAGCGGCTGCTCGATGAGAAATATGCCCGGGGCGAGGTCATGTTTCGTAACGGCGATATGCAAAGCGCCGTGCGCGAGCTCTATACGCAAGACGCTTACTACCTGACTCCCCGACTCCAGATACTGCAGGGGAGAGGCGAGATCGGCGAGTTTTTCGAGCGAATCAAGACGCAGATCGGCGAAGTGAAGGTCTACCCGCTTTGTCTGTGGGGTGAGCCTTCGGGGGTCGTATACCAGTTGTGCAACACGATTCGCCGGGCTCCGGGCGGCGGCGCCGTTTCCCACGCGCACTACATCGCAGCGTTCCGGCAGGTGGGCGAAGACTGGCTCTGCGAGATGGAGGTCGTGGCTCCGGGTCATATCGACGAGGCGACCGCCATGAAGCGCGCCGCCGCCACGAGGAACTGACGACGCATACGGGCACACCCCACAGCGCGATTGCGGATGCCGGCGTGGTGACAGCGGCGAACATCAGTCCGCTGACTTGTCATCCCTCACACCTATCAGCAAGGAGAATTTGAACCATGCCAGAGCATGCAACGGCCAGTGACAGTACCCCGCCCGACTTCGCGGTCCTCGATGCAATCCCCGAAACGTGGGCACCAGCCTGTGAAACCGAGCGACGCGAGAGGCGCGCGACGGCCTCGATGGCGGAAATCCGGGCCTTCTACGATCTCGTCGGACCTCTTGTTCCTGCGATTGCCGCACACCTCAATCCGCTCCCCATCAACGCGCCGTTGCCGCCAGCGGAGCTGCGCCTTTTCCGGCTTGCGCAGATGTACATGGAGGCCGCATGGGCAGTGGAGGTCGTGGGGCAGCCCGAGGAGGCCGACCAAGTGCCGCGTCACCGTTGGCATATCACGCCGCTGCTCGATGCCGGCAACCGGAGGACGACTGATGGCCGCTGACGAACTCTCCACGCTGCTCGATCGGTTTTATGCGCCGGAGCACCCGGAGCTCTGCACCGGGCCCGTGCCGGTCGCGCCCTACATATCGGCTGCCTATTTCCAGCTCGAAAGGGAGCGAATCTTCGGTGACGCGTGGCTTCTGGCCTGCCATGAATCCGAGATCCCGGAGCCGGGAGACTTCCTCGTCAAGGAAATTCCGCTGTTCCGGTCCTCCGTCGTCATCGTGCGCGGCACTGATCAGCGCGTGCGCGCGTTTTACAACGTGTGCAAACACCGCGGCAACAAGGTCGTGTGCCAACAGGGCTACGGACACAAGAAGGCGTTCTTATGCCGCTTTCACGGCTGGACGTACGCACTCGACGGCCGGCTGCGCGGCATTCCGGAATCGGACCGGTTCCCCGGGGTGGATAGGAAGGAGCACGGCTTGCAGCGGTACACGATGGACCTCTGGAACGGCTTCGTATTCATCAACGCCGCCGCGGCGCCCGCCAAGGGGCTTCGCGAGTACCTCGGGAGCCTCGCAGATGCCCTCGACCCGTATCCGTTCTCATCGATGGTGCCGTTGAGCCACCACAGTGCCACGTTGCGCACGAACTGGAAGGTCGGCGTCAATGCATTTCAGGAAGCCTACCACGTACCAACCGTGCACGCGGTCGGGGCGCCGAACATCTTCACGAGCCGGCTCGTTCACTTCCGCTTCCACGGTCCGCACCGGTCAATGACGTTGCCGATTGCTCCGAACTTCACGATGTTCCCTGTCCACGTGCTCAGCAGCACGCTGACGAGTGGCATGTCGCAGAATGCCGTCGATCCAACCAAAGCCGGTCGGTTCCCTGGCACGAATCCCTACAACGTGCCGAATTTCTCCTTCGACATCAACATCGTCTTTCCCGGCACGTTCATCGACGTCGGTGACGGGTACTACTTCACCTACGAGTTCTGGCCGATCTCGGTCAACGAGACGCACTTCATTTTCAAGAGCTACGCGCTGCCGGCGCAGTCCTGGGGCCAGCGGATCGGACAGGAGCTGTCGATCATCTTCCTGCGCGAGGGCGTGGCCGAGGACCTCTCGACCCTCGAGTCGACTCAGGAGGGCCTCGAGAGCGGCGTGATCGAGACGATGGTGCTGTCCGACCAGGAGATCGCCATCCGGCACCAGCACGTCGTCGTCGAGCGCGCCCTGGGCAGATAGGGCTCGAGAGCAGATCCGGGCAGGTCGGCTCAAGCAAGAATTAGGGGGCACACATGAACACGGCGCGTACGTTCTTCCGATCTGCGGCGCTCGCACTCGCGGTCGTTCTCTTGCCAAGCGCGCCGGCAGCGGCAGCGGTGACATCACCGGCTGCGGGGGCATCACCGGCGGGGGCATCACCGGCGGCGGCGGGGGCATCATCGGCGGCTGTAGGGGCATCATCGGCGGCGGTAGGGGCGGCGACCGCCACGCCCAACTCCGGCGAGGTCCTCGAAGAGATCGTCGTCACAGCGCGCAAGCGGGAAGAGAATCTGTCAATTACACCCGTGGCCGTCACCGCATTGACGGAAGCAACCCTCCAGAAACTGGGTATCGATACCGTCACCGACCTCGGCTCTCACGTCGCGAACCTGTCGATCATCAGCGGACAGGGTGGCGGTACTTCGCAGACACAGATCTCCATTCGCGGTGTCGGGCAATCGGACTTCATCCTGACGACGGATCAGAGCGTGGGGCTGTACGTCGATGGGGTCTACTATCCGCGATCACTCGGTGCAGCGCTCGACCTGTTGGATGTGCAGCGCATCGAAGTACTGCGTGGCCCGCAGGGCACACTATTCGGGCGCAACACCACCGCCGGGGCGGTTCAGATCATCAGCAAGCCGGTCGATGATCATCTGACGACGAGCGCCGAGGTTACCACTGGAAGCTTTGACCGCGGGGACGTCAAGGCCTCCGTCAACGTGCCGCTCGGATTGGGCCGATATGTCGCGCGTCTCAATATCGCAAGCCTGAATCAAGGAGGCTACGGCGAACGGCTCGCAGACGGGACTGACGGCGCGAATCACCAGACGCTCGCGGGGCGGCTGCAGTTGCACGGAACAATTTCAGACACGCTGACAGCCGACCTGACCATCGATGCATCGCACAAGCGCGGCCATGGGGGTCTCGAGACGCTCGTCGACGTCAACCCGACCGATCCTCCACTTGCGTTCTATAACAGTCTGCTGACAAGCCAGGGTCTGGCCCCGGTCGATGGCCGCTGGATCACCCCGAACCCTCACGACACCTGGGGCGGCGAGCGCAATCGCGACGACGACGATAATCGCGGTACCGCCCTCACGCTCGACTGGAACTTCGGCAGCACCAACCTGCGGAGCATTACGGCATACCGCCGCCTCCAGGCTCACACGGGTTATAGCTTCCTGCCCTCCCCTTACCCGGTCGCGGAGCAGGAGTTGAACCTCCATCAGAGCCAGTGGTCGCAGGAGCTGCAGCTCTCAGGCACGTCCTTCGCCAGTCGCCTCGACTGGATTGGTGGGCTTTTCTACTTCCGCGAGAGTGCCTCCGACCTCGAGAATGTGCCGTTCTTCCAGCCTGTCGTCGCCACCGGTTCCGGTGACTTCGTCAGGGTGCCAGGCGGCTTCAGTTTCGTCAGTTTCATCTCGCAGGTCACGGACAGTTACGCGGGGTACGGGCAGGCCACGTATCACTTCACCGACCAACTCTCCGCAACCGCGGGCGCGCGGGTCACGTGGGAACGGAAGGCGCTCGACAGCTATCTGTCTGGCGCCTTCACTCGCGCTCCCGGCGAGGTGTCCGATCATTGGAACAACGTATCGCCGCGGCTTGGCCTCGAATATCGGTTCACGCCGGAACTGTTCGGCTACGCGTCGATCTCGCGCGGCTTTCGCAGCGGCGGTTTCAATGGCCCAACTACCCTGACGAGGGGCAACCGGCTTACGGCCTCGTGGATGCGCGACTGATCTTCCGGCCCATCGGGAACCGCTGGAGCGCGGAACTGGGAGGCACGAACCTGACCGACCGCAAATACCGG
>JBOIAD010000104.1:0-3303 GCA_050738795.1 Steroidobacteraceae bacterium | reverse complement strand
CTGTAAAGGCGACGGTGCTGTCGGCAGTCGTGTACGTTGCGGCATCGAAACCGGGCCCGGCACATGTGAAACACGTCGGACGTGGCGACCTGATCCTGGGTCCCGAGTGCGACGGCACTCGAGATATTGCGGAAACCTTCGCCCAGGCGGGAATACCTTGCCGGATTTCCGGCAACATCGAGGGCGAGCTATGGGCCAAGCTGATCTCGAATTGCGCCCTGAACGCCATTTCCGCTCTCGGTCAAGCGCGCTATGGCGAAATTGCCGAGAGTAATGACGCACGCAGGCTCGTCCAGACCCTCGTCGAAGAGGTATTCGCGGTCGCCCGTGCCGCGCGCATAGAACTTCCGGGTCTCGAGCATCCACAGGATGCCCTGGCCAGCGCCATGCAAATCGCTACGCAGATGCCGCAGGCACGCTCATCGACCGCGCAGGACATCAGCCGGCGCAAACAGACCGAGATTGATTCGTTGAACGGATACATTGCGAGTCGAGGCGCCGAGCTTGGAGTGCCCACGCCCGTGAACTTCGCGCTGTTCACTCTGGTGAAGCTCCTCGAAAAACCCTGAGCCATGGCCGACGCCAACACCGGCAACCGGTTCGATCGAATGGAATGGGCGGGGGCGTTCGGCGATCTCGGCACCCTGGTTCCATTCGTGGTCGCATACATCGCCGTTCTGAAAGTCGAACCGTTTGGCATCCTGTTTTCCTTCGGGGCCGCCATGGTGATTTGCGGCCTCTACTACCGGACGCCTTTTCCCGTTCAGCCGATGAAAGCCATCGGCGCGGTCGCTACCACCCAGGCGGCGCAGACGGCTGTGATCACGCAGGCGGCGGTGTACAGCGCGAGTTTGGTTACCGGCCTGGTCTGGCTGATCCTGGGGCTGACCGGAGCGGCCACCCATGTTGCAAAGTGGGTACCCCGGTTCGTCGTGATCGGGATCGTTCTGGGCCTCGGCCTGGGCTTCATGGTCGAGGGTATCAGGATGATGAGCGGCGAATGGCTTCCCGCTGCCATCGGTCTCGTGGGAACCCTGCTGCTACTGACCAATCGGGCCATCCCGGCGATGTTCCTTCTGCTTCTCTTCGGGGCAGGGTGGGGTGTCATTGCAGATCACGAAGCCCTGAAGGCGCTGCTGGCGGTGAGGTTTGAGCTGCACACACCGCGTTTTGCCCTGACCAGCGTGACCTCGTATGACTTCTGGGTCGGCTCGCTGTTTCTCGCGCTCCCACAGATTCCGCTGACGCTCGGCAATGCGTTGATCGCCATCCGCGAGGAAAACAACCGTCTCTTTCCCCGCCACGCGGTAACGGAGAGAACGGTCGCGACCTCAACGGGATTGATGAATATCGCGGGCGCCGTTTTCGGGGGAGTGCCCATGTGCCACGGTGCGGGTGGTATGGCAGGCCACGTTGCCTTCGGAGCGCGCACAGGAGGCGCACCGATCATCCTCGGCCTCATCCTGCTCTGCCTTGCATTCGGCTTCAGTGACTCCATCGAGGCCATATTCGACGTGCTCCCGCGCGCCGTGCTGGGCGTGATCCTGTTTCTGACGGGTGCGCAACTTGCCCTGGGCTCCTGCGACTTCAGCAAGAACAAGGGTGAGCGATTCATTACACTGGCCACCGCGGCCTTTGCGATGTGGAATGTCGGTCTGGCATTCATTGTGGGCATGGCGCTGGCTTGCATCGCAAAGCGGGGGCTGCTGCGGTTGTAGCAATGGCAGCCCTTATGGCAAGGCAATGTTGAAAGATATTGTGGCACCTCCGCCCGGCGCGGGTGCTACGGAGACATCCAATCGGTGCACGCGGTCCTCGCGACGGTTCATCGTGAAACGGGCCGTGGTGATGCCGATTGCCGCCCCGGCAACCGTGTCGGATAGCCAGTGCGCATTGTCGTGCAATCGCACGTAGGCGGTCGCGGCAGCCATGCCATACCCCAAAAACCTCCGAATCCAACGGTAGTCCTCCCCGCCGGACTCCGCCAATACGGTGCCGACGGCAAAGGCTGCGCTGGTATGCAAGGAGGGAAAAGAGCTTCCCCCTGTGCGCCAGTCATCGACTCGAATGCTTTGGTCCGGTCTTGCCCTGCCAGCCGCGTACTTCAATCCGGTCGCAGTCACGACGCTGAAACCTGCGGCCTCGAGCATCGTGTAGGCCTCCACACGTCCGGCGGAATCGTCGATGAGCGATGCGGCCGCCCAGGTGCCCACAGCAACCGCTGCAGCGGGAAGTGCGTCGCGAACACTATTCCTGTCACTCCCGTCAAGCACAGCACGATCACCTGTAGCGAAATGATTCCGAACATTGCCGTCGTACTCGTGAGCCGCGCCGATTGCGGCGAGAGCTCCACCGAAGTAGAGCCAGTCCGCAGCGTCCCAGCGCAGCGGCGCCGTGAAGTACAGCTTTGCATCGGTCAATAGGTCCCCGGGACTTAAGCTCTCGGCACGGCACGTATGCGGTGATAGCAAGACACTGCATGCGCTCACCGAGACGATCCAAATGGCTTTCTGCATTTGTGTCACGTAACCTGATGCTCAGGCCGAGCGTCCGTGATCGCTGTGCGAAACACACTCAGGGAAATGCGCGCAGATAAAAATCAACGGTTCCTGATGCGACTTCGATTTGCGATCGCGGGATTGAGCGCGGGATTGCGGTCGGAGCACAGTCTCAGATATCAAGCGGTTGCCCTGGCAGTCGTCATTTGCGTGTTGAGTGTCTTGCGCCTCGAGCCGATCTGGTGGGCGATTGTCGCACTGGCCAGTTCCGCGGTCATCTCAGCGGAACTCGTCAATACCGCGGTCGAGCATCTTGCCGATCATTTGCATCCCGAAAATCACCCACAGATTCAGATCGTCAAGGATTGCGCCGCGGCTGCCGTCCTGGTGGCAGCCTGCGGAGCCGTGGCAGTGGCAGTCGCCCTGGCGATTCACTTGCTCCGTCATCTTTGAGATGCGGCAGCGCCCGCCCTGCCTACAGCTTCATTTCGCGCACGTCAGCTGCCGCCTTCAGGGGCGCATCGGATCGCTTTTTGATCTCGTCCACGGTAATTCCCGGCGCGCGCTCGACCAGCTCGAGCCCCGTGGATGTCACATCAATTACTGCCATGTCGGTGATGATCCGATTCACGACGCGCAGTCCCGTGACCGGCAGCGTACACTTGCGCCGTATTTTGGATTCGCCGTCCTTGGAGCAGTGCTCCATGACGACGACGATGCGCTGCGCCCCGGCAACGAGGTCCATCGCCCCGCCCATGCCCTTGACCATCTTGCCCGGAATCATCCAGTTGGCGATGTCTCCCTC